>CAMIYC010000020.1 GCA_946402905.1 uncultured Prevotellaceae bacterium
CCCTCCGACTCCCCCGTTTCCCGGGGGAGAGCAACCTCTAACTTAGAGGGGAACCACTGGCTGAGACACACTCCCCCTAGCCCCCTCTAACTTGGGGCTGCTGAAAAAGTCCTGTTTCTATCAAAAGTGGCCTCTGAGATTTCAATTTTTGACTATGCTCCAAGATAGGGGTACGAATAATCGAGATATGAAAAATTGGATTAACCTACTTTTTCAGCAGCCTCAACTTAGAGGGGGAACTGATTACCACTGCAAATGTAGAGTGGATGTATAAGGTAACAAAGGACACCCTAATCAAGAATTATAGAATTAAAGAATTATCCATGAGATCACCCTCTTTGGTAACTATAATTCTTTAATTCTATAATTCTTGATAAAAAGATATTGGATACCCTACCTCAGAAATGAAAATGAATAATTCATTTTGCATTTCATTCGGTTTTCACTACCTTTGAATAAGGCAGGATGCACCTCAGAAATGAAAATGAATGAATTCATTTTGCATTTCATTCGGTTTTCACTACCTTTGCACCTGAAATGGAAAAGATTCACCCATACCTTGAATTTCTACGCTATTGTCTGGACGACAAGGTTCCCCTACCCCACTCCACCCAGTCTGTCGACTGGATGGATCTGTTCAATTTCGCCCGCAAGCAGACTGCCGAGGCCACTTTTTGGCGTGGCATCCAGCGCATGGACCGTGAGAACGGCGTGAAGTTGACCGATGTCGAAGTGCTCGCATGGATGGCCAGGCGCGAGAAGATATCCCGCCGCAACAAAGAGGTTAACGAGAAAGTCAAGTGGGTATGGAACAACTTCAAGAGAGAGGGCTTCCGGTCATGCCTGCTCAAGGGTCAGGGCAATGGTCTCTATTATCCCGAGGCAGACATGCGCACCTCTGGCGACATCGACATCTGGGTAGAGGGTGGCGACAAGAAAGTCATCGCCTATGTCGACTCTATCCAGCCTGGCTTCAAGAGGGTGTATCACCACATCGAGTTTCGCAAGGCCGGGAAGGTGGGTATAGAAGTACACTACCGCCCTTCCTGGATGAGCAATCCCATCTACAACCGCCGTCTGCAGGAGTGGTTTGAGAGTCACTCCGACGCGTGTTTCTCCCACAAGAACGCCCAGCTGGGCTGCTGTGTGCCGACCGATGAGTTCAACCAGATCTACCTGCTCTCCCATTTCTATTGTCATCTCATCAGAGAGGGTGTGGGCCTGCGCCATCTCATCGACTATTATTACCTGCTGAAGAGATGCAACGGCAAGTCTCTGGTTCCGCCGTCTGAAATCAGGCGTCTGGGCCTTGGCAAAGTGGCAGGAGCCATGATGTGGGTGCTGAAAGACATTCTCGGCATGGATCCGTCATTGTTGCTCTATCCCACCGACGAAAGCCGTGGCCGGATGTTGCTCAACGAGATCATGCAAGGCGGCAACTTCGGCCATCATGACGAACGAATGCTCAGCGGCAAGACCAGCAGTCATTCGAAACACAACTTGCAGGTATTGGTGCGTGACGTCCGCTTAGTGAGATACTTCCCCTCTGAATGTTTCTGGGAGCCCTGGTTCCGCCTCTGGCACTATTTCTGGAGGAAAAGGCACTGAGCCGTCAGCTCAGCACACACTGCTCAATGTCGTGAAATCCGTTGAGGAAATCCCTGACTTGCATACGCTTCTTACCAGCCATCTGGAGGGTGTCGATCTGTAAAGCCCCGTCACCAGTGGCCACCAGCATCACATTTCCCTTACGTATGATGGAACCAGGAGACATGCCCTGCAGCGCATCCTGAACCTTCGTCGTATGGTATATTTTCACCACCGACGGCTGAGCAGCTGAAGCCGGTTGCAGGGTGGTCCATGCTCCCGGATAGGGGCTCAGACCTCGCACGAAGTCGTAAATACGCTTGGCCGGCAGCGTCCAGTCGATGCGGCAGGTATCCTTGAAGATTTTCGGAGCCGGCCGCAACGTCACGCCCTCACAGGTCAGTTGCTCCTGAGGGATAGCCTCAACGACACCGTCACCCTCTATGATCCTGTCGATGGTCTTAAGAGCCAGCTGGGCTCCCAGGCGCATCAGTCCATCGTAGACATACTCCACATCGGCGTCGTCAGGGATTGCGAAAGGCTCCCTCATGATAACGCGTCCTGTATCGATCTCATGGTCGAGGAAGAAAGTGGTCACCCCCGTCTCCGTCTCGCCATTGATCACGGCCCAGTTGATCGGGGCGGCTCCCCTGTACTGAGGCAGCAGCGCGGCATGCACGTTGAAGGTGCCATACCGCGGCATCGCCCACACTACTTCGGGCAACATTCTGAAAGCCACCACAACCTGCAGATCGGCATGAAAGGCACGCAATGCCTCCACGAAGTCAGGATCTTTCATCTTCTCTGGCTGTAGCACCGGAATGTGCTGCGACAGGGCATATTGTTTCACTTCCGAAGGCTGAAGCACGCTACCATGGCGCCCCACCGGTTTGTCGGGTTGCGTCACGACAGCCACGACTTGATAACCGCCCTCCACGAGCGATTTTAAGGTTCCCACGGCAAATTCCGGGGTTCCCATGAAAACGATTCTCAGATCTTCTTTTTTCATTTTTTAGTTGACGAGTTGACAAGTTGACGAGTTGACAAGTTGTTTGAGTTGACGAGTTGTTTCAGTTGACAAGTTGTTTGCAAGTTGACGAGTTGATAGTTGGTGAGCTGACGAGTCTCATCTACATGAAACTCAAGAGCCAAGAGGATTATTCTTGCGACATATCCGCCACCATTTTCCTGTACATGGCATACATGCGTGTGCGGTTGATATATCCCACGAGATGGCCATCGGTATCGGTGACAGGGAGCACGGCGGCATCGGTCTCATCAAACTTACGCATCACATCTTCCATCGGGTCGTTCATACCCAGTTGGCTGGCAGGAGGAGTCATCAGCTGCGCCACTGTGAAGTGCTGATACAGTTCGGTACGAAACATCACATTGCGTATTTTAGTCAGGTTGACCTCCCCCAGGAGCGTGCCTGCATTGTCAAGTACAGGCAGAAAGTCGGTGGTACTCATGCTGATCACGTTGACAAGATGTCCCAGCGACATATCCTTGTCGATCGCGGTGTAATGGCGGTCGATAATACTGTCGAGGCTCATCAACGTGAGTATGGACTTGTCTGTATGATGGGTGATCAGTTTTCCCTCCCTTGCCAGACGCATGCCATAGATGCTATGAGGCTCGAAGATGATGATGGTCAGGTAGGCACAGATACTCACAATCATCAGCGGTATAAACAAGCGGTAGCCACCCGTGATCTCCGCAATGAGGAAGATGCCGGTGAGCGGGGCATGCATCACGCCTGCCATCACACCAGCCATGCCCAGGAGGGAGAAATTCTTTTCCGGTATATAGATGCCCACCTCATTGATGTTCCACAACCGGGAGAAGAAGAAACCCGAAAAGGCGCCGATAAAGAGGGACGGTGCGAAAGTACCGCCGCATCCACCGCCACCGTTGGTGGCAGAAGTGGCAAAAACCTTCGTGGCCAGCACCAGTCCGATATATAGCATCAACATGTCTGCATTGCCATAGAACAAGGAGTTGTTGAGTATCGTACCCCAGTCGGCTTCAGTGCGTCCGTTGAGGAGGATATTGATACTGGAATAGCCCTCGCCATACAATGCCGGGAAGAGGAAGATGAGGCTGCTGAGGACGACGCCGCCCAATGCCAGTTTGACATAAGGATGCTGACCCAACCTTGCGAAGAGGTTCTCGCACGCCGTCATCGTACGGATGAAATAGAGGCTCACCAACCCGCAGAAGATTCCAAGCAGGATACATGCCGGCACGCGCTCCACCTGCCACTCCTGATCGAGCGTGAAATGGAAGAGCGAGTCGCTGCCCACAAAGATATAAGTGAAACAGGTGGCCGTGACACTGGCGATGAGTATCGGCAGGAGCGAGGCCATTGTCAGGTCGATCATCAGCACCTCGAGAGTGAAGACCAGACCGGCAATAGGCGCTTTGAAGATGCCGGCGATAGCCGCCGACGCACCGCATCCCACCAGCACCATCATCGTCTTGCTGTCGAGGTGGAAGCGCTGCCCCAGGTTGCTGCCGATAGCCGACCCTGTGAGCACGATGGGCGCCTCTGCACCCACACTGCCTCCAAAGCCAATGGTGAGTGCCGAAGCGATGACAGAGCTCCAGCAGTTATGTCGTTTGAGCCGGCTCTGCTTTCGGCTGATGGCATATAGTATGCGTGTGATGCCATGACTGATGTTGTCGCGCACCACATACCTCACAAAAAGCGATGTGAGAAGGATGCCCACCACAGGAAAGACGAGATACAGCCAGTTGAACGAATGATAGTCAAACCGTGCGGTCAGCAATAGCTGTATCTCGTCTATCAGCCAATGGAGGAAGAAGGCGGCCACAGCTGCGAAGAAGCCCACCAACAGGCTGAGAGCCAGCACAAACTGCTTGTTGGGCACATGCTGTTTTCTCCAGTCGTCGATTTTTCCCAGCCACGTGGTATTTTTTATCGTGGTGTCATCTGTCATTTACTTGCGTATGATGCTGACTTCTCCGTTAAGTCTGATTTTGATGATACTGGATGGTGTGTGAGGCTTACGCTCCTGTCTGCGCGACTTACATACATAGTCGACGGCAGCGACCAACTCGGGCGAGATGTCACAGAAATTGGCTGCGGGAGGCTCACCGCTGATATTGGCGCTGGTCGACACGATGGCTTTCTGAAAACGGTAGCACAGTTGCTGGGAGAATGGCTCCTTGGTGATGCGCATGGCCACAGAGCCATCTTCGGCTATCAGGTTGGGGGCCAGATTCACCGCGCCGTCGAGGATCACGGTGATGGGTTTGACCGACAGCTCCATCACATCCCATGCCACGCTGGGCACCTGTCTGACATAGCGCTGCAACCGGGCGTCGCTGTCTACCAGGCAAATCAGCGCCTTTGAGTCGGCGCGGTGCTTGATCTCATACACCCTGGCCACGGCATCGGGATTGGTGGCGTCGCAGCCTATCCCCCAAACAGTGTCCGTGGGGTAAAGTATGACTCCCCCACGGCGCATGACCTCTACGGCCTCTTTGATGTCTTTTTCGTAATTTGTCATGATGTGATTATAGTTCCCATCCGATGGCCGAAGCGCCCAGCACTGCGGCGGAAGCTCCGTCGAGGCCGCTGATGAGGAACTTGGCCTTGCCTCTGAATATTTTCAGCACATGCTCGTCATAGCTCTTCTTGATAGGATCCATGATCAGGTCACCGGCCTTCACCAGTCCGCCAAAGAAGATGAATGCCTCTGGCGAGGAGAAGGCGGCGAAGTCGGCACAAGCCTCACCCAGCATCTCGCCGGTGGCCTTGTAGACGTCCAATGCCAGCTGGTCGCCCTTGCCGGCAGCGATCGACACATCAAGAGAGGTGATATCTTCCGGCTTCATGTCGCGCAGCACCGAGGGACGGTCCGTAGAGAAGAGCAGCTCACGGGCAGAACGTGCCACACCGGTGGCAGAGCAATAGGCTTCGAGACATCCCGTGCGGCCACAGCCACATGGGCGTCCGTTCTCACGCCGCATGGTGACATGCCCCAGCTCTCCGGCGAATCCGTCGCAGCCATAGACCAGTTGTCCGTTGATCACGATGCCCGATCCGACACCGGTGCCCAGGGTGAGCATGATGAAGTTTTTCATGCCACGTGCCACGCCATAGGCCATCTCACCGATGGCTGCCGCATTGGCGTCATTGGTCAGGGCCACCGGTATGCCAAGACGCTCTTTGAACATATCGGCCAGAGGCACCACGCCATCATGACCCCAAGAGAGATTGGGTGCAAATTCTATCGTGCCTTTATAATAGTTGCCATTAGGAGCTCCGATGCCCATGGCCTTGATTTTCTCTATACCGCCCACCTGGTCGATGATCACCTGCAGGGCCTCGACAGAGGCATCGACATAGTCCTCTACATTGTCGTATCCCTGGGTCTTAATGGCTGTCGTGGCCTTGATCTCACCACGGCTGTCTACGATACCGAACACGGAGTTGGTGCCTCCTAAATCCAAACCTATCACATAAGGTTTTATTGCAGTCTGTGCTTCCATATAAATAATTTTTGTTAAAAGAATGATTTTCGATGCCAATGGGCCGTAAGGCGCAAAGATAAGGCAAAGATAAGACAAAACTGCGAGACAACCAAATTTTCGCGTAAAAATGTAGACACCCCCACGTTTTCACCGCCATGAGAGGCAAGGCAGTGTCACCATTGACCGTCTGGATGCAAACTTTTACCTGCAAAATTTGCACTTCTCATAAAATTTTAGCAATTTTGCAAACGATATGCCAACAATGTTTCACATAGACATTTTAGAGACCATTTTCAAGGGTATCATCATAGGTATCCTTGCCTCTGCGCCTATGGGGCCTGTCGGCATACTCTGTGTGCAGCGCACGCTCAACAAAGGGCGCTGGTATGGCTTCGTCACTGGCATCGGAGCCACGGTGAGCGACCTCTTCTACGCCATCATCACCGGTGTGGGCATGAGTTTCGTGATGAACCTGATCAACAACGCCCACAACAAGTTTATCCTGCAGATCACCGGAAGCCTCATGCTCCTACTCTTCGGCATCTACAGCTTCCGTTCCAATCCCACCAAGAACATGCACCATAGCGGCATCGCCAAGGGTACATTCGTGCACAACGGGGTGACCGCGTTTCTGGTGACCATTTCCAACCCCTTGATCATTTTCCTCTTCATGGCCTGTTTTGCCCAGCTGGCCTTTGTCATTCCCGGGCATCCGTTTGAGATGCTTATAGGATATGTCAGCATCGTGGCAGGCGCCTTGATGTGGTGGTATGGGCTGACATGGCTCATCGACAAAATCAGGATAAAATTCGACAATTATGGCATTATCCTCATCAACAGGATCATAGGGAGCGTCGTCATCCTGTTTTCCCTCATTGTACTGATAGGCACAGTATTCAATCTCTTCACCATCCATTACTGAAGAGGGCGTGCCTGAAAGCCACATTTTAATATATGTTTATAGCAAGAGAACTCCGAAAGAAAAGCATTGCCGAATACCTGCTCTATATGTGGCAGGTGGAAGACCTCATACGCGCCTACGGATGCAACCTGCCCCTCATCAGGCGCGAGTATATCAGCCGGTTTGACTATCCCGACGAAGAAAAGGAGGAACTGACCGACTGGTTTGGCAACCTCATCCGCATGATCAACGAAGAGGGATGCCGTGAGAAGGGACACCTCCAGATCAACAAGATCGTGGCCCAGGACATGGGCGAGCTACACCTACGCCTGCTCGACAGTCCGAAATTCCCTTTCTACAGAGCCGAATACTACAAAGTGCTGCCCTATATCGTGGAACTGCGAAAGAAGAGCGGCGACCAAGTGGAAAATGAGATAGAGACCTGCCTCAACGCACTCTACGGTGTCATGATGCTACGCCTCCAGAAAAAAGACATCTCGCCCGACACCCAGCATGCCATCCAGGAGATCAGCACGCTGATGGGCATGCTCTCCGACTATTATCAGAAGGACAAGACCGAAGGCATCGACTTTGACGAATAAAAACACCCAGACAGGAATGAATATACTTATCACCGGCTGCAACGGCCAATTAGGAAACGAAATGCAGTTGCTGGAACAAGCACATCCGGCACACACCTTCTTCAACACTGATGTCGGCGAGCTCGACATCACCGACCAGGGAGCCATTGAGGCTTACGTCAGCGAGCACAGCATCGATGGCATCGTCAACTGCGCCGCCTACACCGCCGTAGACAAGGCCGAGCAGGCCAAGGAGCCCTGCACCACGCTCAACACCGTGGCGCCGGCATACCTCGCCGCAGCCATAGAGAGCCGCGGCGGGTGGATGATCCAGATCTCCACCGACTATGTGTTCAATGGCAAGAACTATCTGCCCTACCGCGAAGACGACACGCCGTCGCCCGATGGTGTGTATGGCAGCACCAAACTGGCCGGAGAATTCGGCGTGATGAAATTCTGCCGTCGAGCGATGATCATACGCACCGCCTGGCTCTACAGCAGTTTTGGCAACAACTTTGTCAAGACCATGCTGCGTCTGGGGAAGGAAAGGGATACGCTGGGCGTGGTCTGCGACCAGATCGGCACCCCCACCTACGCCCGCGACCTGGCCCTGGCCATCATGAGCATCATCGAGCAAGGCATCCAGCCCGGTGTCTACCATTTCACCAACGAGGGCGTGGCCAGCTGGTACGACTTCACCAAAGCCATCCACCGTATCGCAGGTATCACCACCTGCAAGGTGAGCCCCCTGAAGACCGAGGAATACCCCACCCCGGCTCAGCGCCCCCATTACTCCGTGCTCGACAAAACCAAAATCAAGCAGACTTTCGGCATCGAGATCCCCCACTGGGAGGAGTCGCTCAGAGACTGCATCGAGATACTACGCCGGCAGGAGTAGCCCCTAATAGTGTAACCCCATTATGCAATTATCACCAAGCATCGCGCTCAACCGCAGTTTTCTTCGTAACCACGAGACACCGGAAACGAAAGAAAGGTTCAGGCTGGCATTGAAAGACCTGCTTGCCAGATTATCATTTCAAGAAAGCGAGGAATACAACAAGACCTGGATCCGCGATTTCCTTGTCAATAGTTTCTATGGAAAGCCCTTTGAAATCAACACCCGCAACAACATAGACCAGGCCATCTATGGACCAGACGGCAAACACCCCTGGGTGCTGATGGAGATGAAATCGCCTGGCAATCATGCAGAGATGCCGAAAGATGGATGTTTTGACAGAAAAAGCTTCTGCCAATTGGTGCTTTATTATATCAAGGAAGAGAAAGAGCGCAAGAACAATGAGATCAAGCATCTGGTAGTGACCAACGGCCACGAGTGGTACGTATTTGAGAGGAAGCAGTTCTATCTACATTTTGGCAGTCACCAACGGCTGTGGAAGGAAATCAGAAGATATGAGCGTGAGGGGCGCAAGCGGGATGAGATCTACGACGAGGTGATTGCACCAGAAGTAAGGAAGATACAAGACCGTTTAGACTTCGTCTATATCGACATTCGGACATTCAGCCAACAAATAAACGATCCTACCATTATCCACAAGAGAAAATTTGAAATCCTCTGCAAATTCTTCTCTCCCATCCATCTATGCGTCCAGCCCTACGACTTCGACCACAACCATCTGGACCCTAAATTCTATAACGAGCTGCTATACCTGATGGGGGTGGAGGAAAAGCGTGTAGGCCAGCTGGATGTCATCCGCAGGCTGCCTGAAAACCAGCGTCAGCATTATTCTCTGCTTGAGCAGACGATATGGCACCTCTCCGAAATGGGTGTCGACGATGAAGATGTTCTCTACGACACAGCCCTGGGTCTGGTCATCTCATGGACCAACCGCATACTCTTTCTGAAACTTCTTGAAACACAGTTGCTGAACTTCAATGAAAGAGCACCCAGGTACAAATTCCTGTCGACCGCTTCCATCAAAGATTATCACGTACTCTTCGACCTCTTTTTCAAAGTTCTGAACAAAACTCCACAGGAGCGCGACCCACAGGTACGTGACCTATATGACCACATACCCTATCTGAACAGCACACTGTTCGAGATTTCCGAACAGGAAAAACGCTATTTCACCATCAACGCCCTCCCCCATGGGCCCATGCGCATCTATGCGGCAACTGTGCTGAAAGGCGACAACGGCAAGGTGAAGAAAGGCGATCTCGACTCGCTGGAATATCTTCTTCGCTTCCTCGACTCCTACGACTTCGGCTCCTACGAGCTGGAAGAAAAAGAAGAGCATGAAGAAGAGCAGAAGACATTGATTGACGCATCGGTCCTGGGCCTGATCTTCGAGAAAATCAATGGATACAAGGAAGGAGCATATTTCACACCGGGATTCGTATGCGAATACATGTGCCATGAGGTCATCCAACGGGTCGCCATAGCCCAGCTGAACAAGCATTTCGACTGGCAATGCAAGACTATTGACGAAATCGTGGAAAGAATGGACTACTACAACCCAGAAGTCAGACGTAAAGCTAATCAGGTGATCAATAACATCAAGATTTGCGATCCCTCTGTAGGTAGTGGGCATTTCCTCGTGTCTGCATTAAACGAACTGATCGTCCTGAAAAGCAGACTGCATATCTTGGAGTATTCCAAAGAAGACGAAGCTTTTGGAGGAGAACGAGTGAAAGGATGGCTGATAAATATAAAAGATGATGAACTTTTGATGATTGACAAAGAAACCGGCAAGTCTTTTGTCTATGACAGGAAAAATGCCGAGGCTTCCGCACTTCAGCGCACGCTGTTTGAAGAAAAGCGTCGTATCATCAGCCATAGTCTTTATGGTGTGGACATCAACCCCAAGAGTGTTGACATCTGCCGCCTGCGCCTGTGGATTGAGTTGCTCAAGAATGCATTCTATGACGACGATGTTCTCCAGACATTACCCAACATCGACCTGAACATCAAGGAAGGCGATGCCCTGATGTCACATCTTGACGTGCAAGTGGGCGACGGAGCGCCACGCCAAGCCTCCGTCATCAGAAGCATCAGGCAACTGACCGAGGAATACAAGTCGTTGGTCGACGAATACAAAAAAGGAAGTGGGCGTGCCAACCGCTTTGCCATACAAGAAAAATTTGGAACCCTGAAACGAGAGCTGCGTTCATTCGTGCAGTCCGACTTTTATGACTATGAGATAGCCCGCATCAGTAGGAAAGACACAGAACAGCACTACATGGAATGGATGTTGGAGTTTCCAGAGCTGCTCAATGATGACGGTCTTTTCTGTGGCTTTGACATCATGGTGGGCAACCCACCCTACATCAGTTTGGGTGCTGATGGTGGCAGACTGCGCAGAAGATATGAGAAGTGCGGCTATCACTCTTTTCACAGCAATGGCGACATCTATTTCCTATTTTACGAGCGTGCCCTGCAACTGCTCCGCCCAGACGGGCTCCTGTGCTTCATCACTTCCAATAAATGGCTTCGCAACGACGCAGCCAAACGGCTGCGCGACCATCTGACAGAAAATGCCAGCACACTGATGCTTATCGACTTCCCCGGCCAGAGTCTTTTCAAACGCGCCACCGTGGTCAACAACATCCTCCTGGCTCAGAAACGGAAAGACGACACCACCGTCACGACATGCGCCACCACGGAGGGCATGGATGTCGATGATGTCAAGAACATCGCACAGTTCGTCAGTGAGCATCGTTTGCACTGCCGATTCCACATCGGCCAGCAATGGCTCATCCTCCCCGATGAAGAGCGTGGCATCATGCAGAAAATGAAAGAAAAAGGAACACCTCTGGGAGAATGGAGCAGTATACAGGTTAGATATGGTGTCAAGACAGGCCGCAACGACGCTTTTATCATCACCTCATCTCAGCGTGAAGCGATCCTCGCCCACTGCGAGACCGAAGAAGAGCGTCTGCGGACAGCAGCGTTGCTTCATCCATTCATAGAGGGATGCGACATTCACCGTTATGGTCATCAGTGGAACGACAAATGGGTGATAGGGTTCTACCCGACCCTTCATCTGGATATAGAAGACTATCCTTCGGTCAAGCGACATTTGCTCTTCTATGCAAGAGAATGGCTGAAAGCCCAAGGGCTGACCGACATCGCGGAAGATGACAAGAAGATGGCCGAGTTTGGACAATTGTACCTCGAACAGTCTGGCAAGCCGGTTATGATAGACGGCCGGGGACTGACAGATGCCAACGGCCAAGTCATCAAGTCACGCAAACGCACCACGCACAAATGGTATGAAACCTCTGACAACATCGCCTTCCATCACGAGTTCTCACGTCCTAAGATTGCATGGGGTAATCTGAACAACCGGGCTTCCTGTACCTGGATACCAGAAGAGATGCACATCAACGCTCCGGCGGTGATGGTGACACCGGGCAGCAAATATCTGCTGGCAGCTCTCAACTCCAGCCTTGCCGATTTTTTCATGAAGGGCATTGCCGTAGTTCGCAACGGCGGCTACTATGAATACAAGCCACAATTTGTGGTGCAAATACCCGTCATCGAGCATCCGTCGCCAGAGGACGCAGCTGAAATAGAAAGACTTGCCAGCCTTGCCCTACAAGGCGACAAACAAGCCGAACGAGACATTGACATGATATTCGCACGCATGTATGGCTTAACAAAAGAAGAACAAAAAGTAATTATCAAACAACAATGAATCAAGAAATAGAAAGACGGCGCACCTTCGCCATCATCTCCCACCCCGACGCGGGTAAGACCACGCTGACAGAGAAATTCCTGCTCTTCGGCGGGCAGATACAAGTGGCCGGTGCGGTCAAGAGCAACAAGATACGCAAGACCGCCACCTCCGACTGGATGGACATCGAGAAGCAACGTGGCATCTCTGTCTCCACCTCGGTGATGGAATTCGACTATGAGGGCTATAAGATCAACATCCTCGACACACCGGGCCACCAGGACTTCGCCGAAGACACCTACCGCACACTCACTGCCGTCGACTCGGCCATCATCGTCGTAGACGGTGCAAAGGGTGTGGAGACCCAGACCCGCAAGCTGATGAATGTGTGCCGTATGCGCAACACGCCTGTCATTATCTTCATCAACAAGATGGACCGTGAGGGCCGCGACCCCTTCGACCTGCTGGACGAGCTGGAGCAAGAACTGCAGATCAGCGTCCGCCCGCTGTCATGGCCCATCAACCAGGGTGCCAAGTTCAAAGGTGTCTTCAACATCTATGAAAACAAGCTCGACCTTTTCACTCCCGACAAGCAACGGGTGACAGAAAAGGTGGAGATCGACATCAACAGCGAGGTGCTGGAGCAGCACGTGGGCGAGCGCGACGCCAACCAACTTCGCGAAGATCTCGAGCTGGTCGATGGTGTGTATCCTGAGTTTGACGTAGAGGACTATCGCGCCGCCAAAGTGGCTCCCGTGTTTTTCGGCAGTGCTCTCAACAACTTCGGTGTTCAGGAACTGCTCAACTGCTTTGTCAAGATAGCCCCCTACCCACGCCCCACGAAGGCCGAGGAGCGCGAAGTGTCGCCCGAAGAGCAGAAATTCACGGGATTCATCTTCAAGATCACTGCCAACATCGACCCCAACCATCGCTCTTGCATCGCTTTCTGCAAGGTGTGCAGCGGCAAGTTCATGCGCAACCAGCCCTACTATCACGTCAGGATGGACAAGACGCTCCGCTTCTCATCGCCCACACAATTCATGGCCCAGCGCAAGTCGACCATCGACGAGGCTTATCCCGGCGACATCGTAGGTCTGCCCGACAATGGCATCTTCAAGATCGGCGACACCATGACCGAAGGGGAGCACCTGCATTTCCGCGGCCTGCCGTCTTTCTCGCCTGAGATGTTCAAATATATCGAGAACGACGACCCCATGAAAGCGAAGCAGCTGGCCAAGGGCATCGAGCAACTGATGGACGAGGGTGTGGCCCAGCTATTCATCAATCAGTTCAACGGCCGCAAGATCATCGGCACCGTAGGACAACTGCAGTTTGAGGTCATACAATACCGTCTGGAAAATGAATACAACGCGCGTTGCCGCTGGGAGCCCGTACACTTGCACAAAGCCTGCTGGATAGAGTCTGACGACGAGAAGGAACTGGAGAATTTCAAGAAGAGGAAATACCAGTATATGGCCAAAGACCGCGACGGGCGCGACGTCTTCCTCGCCGACAGCGGCTATGTGCTCTCCATGGCACAGGAAGATTTCAAGCACATCAGATTCCACTTCACCTCCGAATTCTGACCATGCCCCATCATCCATAATGGTATCAACTTGTCTACTCGTCAACTTGTCTACTTGTCAACTTGTCTACTCGTCTACTTGTCAACCATCAACTTGTCACTCCCCATACCAAGCAATTGAGCGTCGCTTTTCCAACCTTGTCATCAAGCATATAGTCGTATGACATCATACCCTGACTATAGACGCTGACATAGGGGGAGAGCGACCTCCGAAACACTTTGAAGGACTCAAGGCCACAGTCGCACTCAGACTGCAGAATGATGAAGACATATTTGTTCAGCGGATACCGCCTCATCACATCCACTATCTGAGAGGCCAGTTCTTCCGAGGTCTTCTGCGAGACGCTACCGAAGAAATAGGCGGCGTTGAAGACGACCAACGAAGGCAATGCAGAGCATCCCTCCCAGAATTCTTCACCGAGCTGGCCTAAGGCGGCTTTCATCTGCACATTCATGAGTCTGGAATGATCGGCGAGTATCTCCTGCCCTATCTCCCTCATGGTCTCCGACACGTCTATGCCCGTATAGACCATGCCCGGAGCGACATGGAGGAAAGCCTCGGAGAATGCGGTGCCACAGGTGGCGGGTCCGCAGCCGATGTCAATCACCTGCACCCTGCCACCGACCGAAGCCATCAGACCGTTCATCCATTTTCCGATACTGTGATAGGCAGAGAGGCTGCCACGATAGTAGTGTCGCATGTAATAATAGGCATACAACAGAGCCTGACGCCGAGGAGACAGATTGTCGCAGAAACGTACGGCATGGGTGAAATTCACCCTTCCATATCCTATCGCATTGAGGTTAAAGGTCATGTCGTGGCCGAAGAGGCGTGAGGGCAAGGTGGTAGAGGCATCCTCTGCGATGGGGCGTGTCACATGCTGCGCAAAGACCCGCTCAAACCGTGATGAACAGTCTAAGACGGCCTGGCTCCAGTCAAAGTCCTGCGAGGGAATGTCCGGAACGGTGAAACGGCCTGAGACATAATCCTCCGGGGTGACTTCGAAATAGCCGTGTTTGCTTCTCACAAACTCCATCAGTTTCATGTACGTGAAGTTGTTGACAAGGATGTCAGCATTGCCCACCATGATCAGATGTTCCTTGGCACGTGTCATGGCCACGTTGAGCTTACGGTCGACGACGCTTCCATCAGAATCGACGAACACATTGCCCGTGAGGAAGCGCAACTGGTAGTATCTCTGCACAGTGAAGCCATAGACGATGTATTTCCGCTGGGACCCCTGAAAACGCTCCACCGTGTCTATCGTGATACGTCTCAACTGGCTGATCCCGTAGGTCTCCAGTGTATTTCTCACGGCGGATATCTGATTGCGGTAGGGCACGATCACGCCGACCGTCTCATCGGCATCGAAGTGTTGCCGCTCCAACTCATATATGCTGGCCACAGTGGCGGCGATGATGTCGGCCTCATGCTGGTTGACCTTGTCCGAGGGAGATAAATCCGGAGCCCCGACGGAGATAAAGGCTATGCGCCGCGTGGTCAACAGGTCGACAATCCCGTTTTTCCCTTTGCACCTGTCAGGCAAGTTCCCGCATTGATGAGGCAACGGCACTTCCGTGAGTCTGTTGCCATAAAAGACGACGTTGGGAAACACAGCGATGTCATGATGCATGCGTCCCTGACGGGTGAGCATGTAAGCCACCTTTTTATTGTCCGCTCCATATCTGTTGAGCAGCCGCTCAAACAGAGACTGCCTGCAATCATACAAAGCGATGCCGTTGAGTGATGTGTCCCGCACCACGGAGACGTCCTGTCCCTGTTGCACCACGGCGGGCAACTGCTTATGGTCGCCGATCATCACAACCTTTCTGATGGAGGAGACGCCATCTTTCTGCGCGCTGAGCAGGCCGATGATATGAGGTTCGAGTATCTGCGAGGCCTCGTCAATCACCGCCAGGCTGAACGACTTGAGCTGAAAGAAAGACATCTTCGAATTGAATGCTGTTGTGGTGCCGACAAACACCCTGGTACGCATGACCATGTCGCGGAAGTCAGCGACATTCCTGCATTCGCGCACTTTCGAGGAGAGCAGATACGGTCGGTAAGCCTCGCCACAGTTCGATTCATTCCCCATTCGTATGAAACCGATGTTCTCCTGCACCAGCTTGCTGCATATCTCGTCTACGGCCCTGTTGGTGTAAGACATGACGACGACGGAGGAATCTGGCTCCAGCAGTTCCTCTTTCACCGTATACAACATACCGTAGGAGGTCTTCCCGGTTCCGGGAGGCCCGATGATCAGGAAGAGTTCCCGGGCTTGTTTCACCCGCAGGGCGAGTTCGTTGAAATCGCCGTAGTCGCCTTTTAGCGACACCTCCTCACAAGTCTTGGGCTCTCTTTGGGTGAGAATCAGGTCTCTCCGTTCCTTGGGAGCTGAAAGAAAAGCGTGCATGCCTCTGTAAAGAGACTGAAACGACGACTCGCGGAAATCATGCTCGATGGCCCACAACGACTGCGCATATCTTACGAAGACCCTGTTGTCGGTCTGGGCAGCCATGAGCGACAGGCAGATCTGATCGGCGTCGATACTCCTGATCGTACACCTGAATACCATCGTCTTTCTGGCGTCGGGCTCGCAGCCTTTTGGGTAGGGATAAAGGATGACGATGTCTCCGGCCCGGAAATTGGACATGTCATTCTCAGGAGTCTCACTGAAGCCCAGCCTCACCTCGCTGACCACGCCTTCCGTTGCCGGACCCGGACTGAGCAGTCTGAGCCGGTCGTAAATATTTCCGGTCAGGCGCTTGTCCTCCAGCGTGTCATGCCATGTCGAAGCAAATCCCGAGTTTTCCTTGGTCTTGTTTCCCAGCTTGGACATCACATGCTCATTGGCGATGAAGGTGAGAAAGCGGAAGTAATAAGCTTTCTCCAGGCTGGAGGCTGAACTGATGGGCGACAGCAGACGGACCAGTTGGGGCCGTGAGTAGTCGTTCCAGAGTTTGTCGTTCACGCCCTTGGTGTTCAGATCATCCGGCGTGAGACTTTCCAGCAGCCGGTATCCAGAGGGTTGGGCATAGAGGAGGTCGGCCCGGGCGATGCCGTTGCGTATTTTCAGGGCCCTGTAGATCAGTTCAGGGGCGAAGCCGAGCCCTAAGAGGCTCTCCCTGTATTTTGAGTATAGCAAGAATGCATGCAGTTCCCTGTGGTTTTTCTCATAGTCTTTGCGATAGTTATACCTGATCAGGGTCATATACAGCAGGAGCTGCACATAGTGCTCTTCTTTCTGCCGGGGGTATATGAAATGATCGTAGGGCCATTCTCCTTTGCCGGCCTTTTGCTCAAGCAAGACCTTATAGTCGAGTTGCAGGTAGTCCATACGTCCTTGCAGCCCGAGCATTTCGGAGAAAAACGACGGTTCCACCAGCCCATCTTTCGGGTCAAAGCGTCCCAAGTCGTGTGGCAAAGTGATATTGACGGCGTTCTGGATGTTCTGTTTCTGAACCTGTGCATCCTGATGAAACGATACGCCGGGATTGGCTTCCAGCAAGTCTAAGGCATTGTGCCGGAAAAACTCGGTCGCACTCTTCGCGTAAGAATAAGTATGAGGCAACTGGTGTACGGACTCATCCAGCATCTGGCCCGCCAGGTTGCCCAGCAGGATGGCCTCCGAGGGTTCATCCGGTTCTATCCTTTTGACGAGATGCACCAGTGGCGACTCGGCATAGCTGGTGAAGCATCGTGCTACTGCAGAGATATCCACCAGGTAATCGGGCTCAAGGATAAACAGTTCGGGATAGACGACACCGGCTTCCATTCTTGGCCTTACCAGGTTCATCTGCGCGTCTTTCTGAAAAAGGTCTCTGAGATACGCCCAGTCACCGTGATTGTAACTGTTTTTGGCATTGTGGTCGACATAGCACACCTTCAGGGTTTCGCCGTCGGATTCCTCTGACCGCACATACACATACCGTTCATCCCAGTGGTCGACGATCACCCTTGAGCACTCGCCCAACAGCGTCCGGACTTCGTGCTTTCTCACGGTGGTCGGGATGCGAGACAGCAGCGTCTGGGGTATGCCCACCCCATAAATCAGCGATATGAAACGACACAAATGACCAAAATCATGAAGACAATTGTTCTTCATGTCTTCCAAAGGCAGATCATGCTTACGTCTCAGTCTGTTTCGGGTGTCGTTGACGTCACGATACAGCTCAGGTGAGGCCAGATATTCCTTGAGCAGATAATCCGTTTTGGCGAAAGTGCCGCTGAAATGAAGTTTTGTGGCACTGATTTTCTGTTCGATACTCCGGTGAAACACCCTGTTGAATCCGCTGTACGCCATGGCATAGTCGGGCAGAGAGCCGAGGGCCTCTTCCAGCTCCTCAAAAAGCGAGGTGGCCGACTCCGGCTCGAATACCTGATTCTCAGCCGAATATTCAAACACGGAATGATGAATGTCCTGAAGTTCCATCAAGTAACAGACCTTTAATCAACCGACACGAAGCTGTTCTATCAGTTCGTTGATAGAACAGCATACCGCGTCGAATAATTTGTACATCAGTTCCGGCTCCTGTCTGACGGGGATATACACCAGCACCCGTTTGCCGCTTCCGGCAAACCAGCCAGCCTCTGTATGCGCACTGCGCCCGCAAGGCAACACGAGCACACAGGTGTCGCAGCCCCGCATCGCTTCGATGTCGTTGCGGAACTGCCTCACAGCCTTTGGGTGTCCGAGTTGCTCACGATATTCCTGAGGGCTCCACTGCATATACTCTTCAGAGATGGAACTCCACCGGAAGCCCGGGTCGCCCGAAGGCGGGTTGCGGAAGTCGTACACTTCATGTCCTTCCTCCCTCAGTCTTTCCACCACTTCGGGGTAAAACTTATTGCGCCAACTGCTTGCCACGTAAATGCTGTGTTTCTTATCCATCAGACTGTCTGTATTCACTTGATCACGACTTTCTTTCCATTGTAAATGTACAGGCCGCGACTGGCAGGCTTCTCCATGAGCTTGCAGCCTTGCAGTGTATACCATCCCGGAGCAGCCGGCATGGCACGATGATCTACGATGCATTCATTTTCCATGCCCGAGGTGACATCCTTCAACGTGCAAAGGGTGAAATAGGTGGGCTCGTCGTATTTAGCCGTGTCATTGGTTTTCAAATATTTGCCCGTACCTACATTCTTGATGGCGAAGCCCTTGCCCTCCACATACTGTAAGTCCCAGACAGCACCCTTGACAATGTCCTGACCGCTCTGGCCGTTGGTCCCGCCGATGAAACAGCAGCTGCCATCGACCGACTGCGAGTTCAGATAACCGAAATCGCCGGTGAGCTGGTAGTCATCACCCTCGGGTGTGACGAGACGGAGCCTAAAGCCGCCAGTAGCTTTCTTCAGGTTGAACTGATAGCCGGCATTGAGCACCGCGAAGGCCTCCTCAAAATCGCCATAGCCCAGATGCTGCTCGTAACGTCCGTAGAGTGCTTTCCCGTCAGCCTCATTGACAATGGCAAAAGGAGCGGTCTTAAGATCCGGCACCGAGGTGAAGCGCTGGTCGATGGCTTTCGGTGTCTCGGGCACGGCAGGCTGGTCGATGTCTACGTCGAGGCCATAAACCACGCTCAGCACGCTGCGGGCATAACGCTGGCCGAAGAGCCGGTAGCCTTGTGCCGAGAAATGCCAGGGGTCGGAACCGTTTCCGGGAAGGTATTTGGCCGACACCACATGAGCCGTGGGAATCACACTGGGCAGGCGGTCTACCTGAACGTTATGGCCGGCACAGCCTCCACCCATGTTCTGATACTCCACTTCGCCGGCGAACAGGGGCACGTCGGCGGCCTGCAGATCCAGGTCGGCGAGTATGTCATTGTATATCTTCTTCACCATGTCGGGCCAGTTGGGGTCTCCGGTGTTGGAACATCCCTGATGGAGCAGGATGCCCTTGATGACTCCCACCTGCTTGGCTTTCTTACCCATCTCGATGATACGGCCATAAGGGTTGCCGCCGTAATACCAAGTGGCCAGTTTAGCCCACCATTCGTTGGGGTTGTCCTTCATTTTCTGTTTATATTTGTCCTTGTCGAACATCTCAATAGGACTGCCGCCCATAGCCACAGCGATGACACCGATTTTATGGTCGGGCAGATGGGCCACCATCGTCCTCCCGAAATAATCCGACGGACCCAGTTTCCCCTGAGGGCTGACGATAGGGCACGTGGCCGTATACCAGTTGCCGAGAGTGCGTTTAGGATTGTCGAAGTCGCAGGTGGCCAGCATCTGGAAACGACTGTCCACATTTCCCACATCTTGTGACTCCCACTGTGCGTTGCCCTCCATGTTGGACTGTCCGAAACAAATGTAAACGTGAAAGTTGGGGTCTACTTCGGCCTTCATTTCGAGAGATGCCGACAGCATGCACACCCCCATAAGCATCAATGCGATTCTTCTCATATTGACTGTTTTATCGATGGTTTAAATTCAAGGGTAAAGGTACAGAAGAAATTTGGACCGTTTTTATTCAGAAATTCCTAATTCTTTTCCACATGTTACATGTATATAGGAATATGAAGCAAAACGCATCATATCTCTGCTCCATCGAGGCATTGACAGACTGAATCGGCCATAGACGGTGTATGACGGGCTACTCTTTCTCCGTCATCGGTTTGCAGCACCAGCGCGACACCTTCAGCATCACGCCCATGCCGGGCACCTCCTTGAGCAGGTAGTATTTATGGCTCTGACGCACCAGGCGCCCCGTGAGACCCTTGAGCGGCCCGTGACTCACCATCACCGGGGTGCCCACCTTCAGCTTGGCCTCCTCCGAACTCAGGAATTTTCGCATCTCCAGCTCCGGATTGCACATGGTCTGAAACTCCGCCATCTGCTTGGGCGGTATCTCATAATACTCACGGTTTTCGCGGCTCTTGGTCATCACTGCCATCTTGATCTCACTCTTGCGCACGACCTCCATCATTGCCTGTGTGGTCATGGTTTTCTTGACAAAAATCAGATTGCTCACCACCGGACGCAACTTACGTCTGTGATGACCCTTCTCGTCTTCATAGTCGTAGTATTGCATCGGAATGAAATATTCTAAGGCAATCTCATCAAAATATCCGCGGGCCTTGAGCTGATTATTGGAAAACAACCGTACGGCATACCAGGGTGGCTGCACGTCGCTGTCGGGTCTGGTTTTTTCAGCGGTCCGTCCTTCTATGTTTGTTGTCTTGGAATCCATGTTGAGACAAATTTGAAATTAAGGCGTAAAAAACCTTTGCATTCCATCGGGGATGCAAAGGTACAACATTTCTGCAGATATTCCAAATCGTCCGAGCAAAAAAGTCAGTGCGACAACCAATTGCCGATCATCTGACGGCCCTGTGGCGTGAGCACGCTCTCAGGGTGAAATTGTATGCCATGAATATCGTATTCTTTGTGACACAACGCCATGATCTGGCCATCGTCGCTCACGGCAGTGACCTGCAGGCATGCGGGAAATCCTGCACGGTCGACCACCCAACTGTGATAGCGCCCCATGACGACACGCTTGGGCAGACCGTCGAAGACATAGTCATTGCCAAACTGTGTGCCTTCTGTAGCCACGCCATGATACACTTCGCTCAGATTGGTCAGCTTCGCCCCGAACACCTCACCGATGGCCTGGTGACCCAGACAGACGCCCAGGATGGGCTTCTTGCCGGCGTAGGCGGCGATCACCTGTGTGAGCAGTCCCGCCTCTGACGGTATGCCTGGTCCGGGACTGAGGATAATCTTGTCGAAATCCTCCAGTTCCGGCAGTTGAAACTGATCATTGCGAAAGACGGTCACCTCGGCGCCCAGCTCCCTGACGAGGTGGGCCAGATTGAAGGTGAAAGAATCGTAATTGTCTATAATGACTATTTTCCTGCTGTTCATATCACATGTCTCCTGCCATCATGATAGCCCGGCGCAAGGCGCCGAGCTTGTTGTTCACTTCTTGCAATTCATACTCTTCGTCGCTCTTGGCCACGATGCCGCCCCCGGCCTGAAACCACAACTCGCCGTTGCGGCTGACAAAGGTGCGGATGGTGATGGCCTGGTTGAGCGAGCCGTCGAAACCGATGTAGCCGATGCATCCGCCATAGGCCCCGCGGTTGTGGGGCTCATATTCGCTGATGAGCTGCATGGCCCTCACCTTGGGAGCGCCGCTCAGGGTGCCCGCCGGGAAGGTGTCGATGAAAGCCTTCACCGGATCGGCATCGTCGTCGAGCACGCCCGACACCCGGCTCACCAGGTGGATCACATGGCTATAATACTGCAAATCCTTATAGAAGTCGACCTTCACCTGGTGGCAGTTGCGACTCAGGTCGTTGCGGGCCAGGTCGACGAGCATCACATGCTCAGCATTTTCCTTAGGGTCGTTGCGCAAAAACTCAGCCCCCCGGCGGTCGGCCTCGGCATCGCCCGTGCGGCGGGTGGTACCTGCGATAGGGTCAATATAGGCGGTGCGCCCCTCGATGCGGCAGTGGGTCTCCGGACTGGATCCGAAGATACGGAATCCTCCGAAGTCGAAATAAAACAGATAAGGCGAGGGGTTGATGCTGCGCAGCGCGCGGTAGAGTTTGAAATCATCGCCTTCATACCGCTGCACGAAGCGCCTGGACAGGACGATCTGGAAGACATCGCCTCTCAGACAGTGAGCGATGCCCCGCCGTATATTGGCCTTGTGTTCCTCGTCGGTGATCGGTGAGGACACCTCACCCACGGGATGGAAGTCATAAGAACGCACATTTGACTTGTTGACCAGCCTCTCAAGTTCATCGAGCTGGCGGTCCAGGGTCTTCTCGTCCTCACCGACTGTCATCGTCACGAAGATCACCTGGTTGTTGAAATGCTCAAACACGATGATGTCGCGGAAGAGGATGTAATAGAGGTCGGGGGCATCGTTGCGTTCCATGGTGGTGTCTTTGACGTCAATATGCTCAAAATACCTCACCGCATTGAAGGAAGTGTAACCATACAACCCGCAGAAGCCCATGCCCTCGCCAGTGATCTTAAAACGGCTCAGGAAATCGTTGATGGCCTGGTCGCAGCGATACTGGTCGCCCACCTCACGGCTCACGGTGCAGCCGTCGGGGAACGTGAGGGTGGCCACACCATGGGCTACAGCCACGCTGGCGAGGGGATGAAGCCCTATGAACGAGCGGCTGTTGCTCTTCTCATGGTAATCAGAACTCTCCATCAGCGTGCTCTGCGGACAGACGTCGCGCAATCGCATGTAGGTGCCTACTGGCGTATAAAGGTCGCCCAGCACCCTGCGCACCGCCGTATGGCAGCGGTACGTTTTTTGATTATCAGAACAGACCATATTCTCCGGCTTTTTCTTTGTTTTTCAGATAGGTTTCCACGTCTTTGTCGCCTCTGCCGCTCACGGTGAGCACCACGATGTCGTCGGGCGAGAATGTCAGGCGGCGCAGCACGGCCAGCGCATGAGCACTTTCGATGGCGGGGATGATGCCCTCCATGCGGGTCAGTTCATATCCCGCCTGGATAGCCTCGTCGTCGTTGACGGCCAGCACCTGCGAGCGGCCCTTCTCGGCCATGTTGGCGTGCATCGGCCCTATACCGGGATAGTCCAGTCCGGCGGAGATGGTGAAGGCTTCCTTGATCTGCCCGTCGTCGGTCTGCATGACCAGCGTGCGGGCTCCGTGCAGGATACCCTCGGTGCCGCAATGTATCGTGGCGGCAGTATAGTCGGTGTCGACACCATGTCCTCCGGCCTCAGCCAGCACGATACGCACCCGGGGGTCGTTGATATAGTGGTAGATGGTGCCTGCGGCATTGCTTCCGCCACCGATACAGGCTATGAGATAGTCGGGATAGTCGCGCCCGGTCTTCTCCTCCAGCTGCCATTTCAGTTCCTCAGAGATCACGCTTTGCATCCTGGCCACGATATCGGGATAAGGATGCGGACCCATCGTGGAGCCTACGATATAGAACGTGTCGCGGGGATGACAGCACCAGTCGCGGATAGCCTCCGAACAGGCATCACTCAGCGTCATATTGCCCGTGGTGACGGGATGCACCTCAGCGCCGAGCATACGCATCCGCTCCACATTGGTGTGCTGCCGCTCCACATCGGTCTTGCCCATGAATATCTCACACTTCATGTTCATCAGCGCGCACACCGTGGCGGTGGCCACGCCATGCTGTCCGGCTCCTGTCTCGGCGATGATACGGGTCTTGCCCATCTTGCGCGCCATGAGTATCTGCCCGATGGTATTGTTGATCTTGTGTGCGCCGGTGTGGTTGAGGTCTTCACGCTTGAGATACAGGCGGCAGTGATACTTCTCGCTCAGCCGCCGGGCATGGTAGAGCGGCGAGGGCCGCCCCACATAGTCACGGAGCAAATCCCTGTATTCACGCTTGAACTCCTCACTCTCGATGATGGGCACATAGGCGTCTTGCAGGTCGTGTACGCACTTGTATAATATCTCCGGCACGTAAGCACCGCCGAAATGGCCGTAAAAGCCGTTGTCGTCTACAAAATAATCTTGCATTTCTACTCCTCCTCTAAAACTTTTAATAATAAACGGAGCGCCTCGTCGGCATCACCGGCCTCATTGAGCAGGGTCACAAACTTGCTGCCGATGATCGCGCCGGCGGCATTGTCGTATGCGCTGGTGAGCGTCTGTTTGTTGGAGATGCCGAAGCCGATCATCCGCGGATTGCGCAGGTGCATGCCGTTGATCTTGCGGAAATAGGCCTGCTTGGCCTCATCGAAGCTCTGCTGTGCGCCTGTGATACTGGCCGAGCTGACCATATAGATGAAGCCCTCGGTATGTTGGTCGATGAGCCGGATGCGCTCCTCGGAAGTCTCGGGGGTGATCATCATAATCACCCGCAAGTCGTAGCGGTCGGCAATGGGTTTGACCACACCGAGGTAGTCGGCGAAAGGCAGGTCGGGGATGATCATCCCGGAGACGCCGCTGGCCACGCAGTCACGGCAGAAATTCTCCACGCCATAATGCATCACGACATTGAGATAGCCCATCAGCACCAATGGGATATGCACCTGGTCTCTGACCTCCCGCAACTGGCCGAAAAGATGGCGCAGGGTCATACCGTTGCGCAGAGCCACCGTGCCGGCACTTTGTATCACAGGACCGTCGGCGAGCGGATCGCTGAAAGGGATGCCCACCTCTACCATGCTGACACCATGGCGCTGCATCGCCAGTATGACATCAGCAGTGCCCTCCAGTGTCGGACATCCGGCACAGAAATAGAGCGAAAGGAGTTTCTTATCTCCACGACTGGAGAAGAGCTGATTGATCTTGTTCATATAATAAAGAGTGTAATTCTTCAATTTTCTGATATTACGAGCGGAGCCTGGCGACGAACTCACGGATCTTGTCCACATCCTTGAGTCCTGGCTCAATCTCAAACTTGGAGTTGATGTCTACTCCTGCCATCATGGGGTGTTTCACCGACTTGATGGCTTCCACGTCGTCGGGACCGATGCCGCCGCTGAGCAGGAAGGGTTTGTTGCCGTCGTATGCGTCGAGTATGCTCCAGTCGAACTGCTCTCCACTGCCTCCTTTCTGGGCACAGCGGTTGTGAAACACGAAATAGTCGACCAAGTCTTCATAAGCTTTGCACTGACTGACGTCCTCCTTACTCTGCAAGAAGATCGTCTTGGCTATCTTGAAGCCGGGCCGGATGTCAGGATCGAGTGTATGCCGCAGGTTGTCTACCATCACAGGTGTCTCCTCGCCATGCAGCTGTACGATGTCGAGATTGAAGTTGAATACTCTCGTCACGATGTTCTGAGGCATATCGTCGACGAAAACGCCCACACGCCGAGGATGGTTCTCACGGGGATAGATGAGATGTGAGACACCCAGGCGAGGGGTCTCACCGTCCAGCGGATTGTAGTCGGGGATGAAACCGCCCCTTGAGGCAATCTGGCTCACATATCTCGGACTCTCCGGCCAGAAAATCAGTCCCAGCCAGTCGATATCCAGATCACTCACTTCGCGTATATTCTGGGCCACGCGCATGCCACAAACTTTGATAATCATATTTTTTAGTTTTTAGTTGACAAGTTGACGAGTTGACAAGTTGACGAGTTGATAGTTGACGAGTTGATGCCTCGTATGCTATGCGCTGTGCGCTATGCATTCCACAAATGCGGCGAGTGCCTGACCGGGGTCTTCGGTTTTCATCAGCGACTCGCCGATCAAGAAGCCGCGATATCCGGCCTCTCTCAACCGGAGCACGGTCTGTGGATCGGAGATGCCACTCTCACTCACCTTGCACAGTTGCTCTGGCAGGAGCCGTGCCATACGGAAAGAGTGGGCCACATCGGTGACGAACGTGCCGAGATGACGGTTGTTGACACCACACATGTCCGGCTCCAGGTCTACATAGTCGAGTTCTTTCTCGTCATGGGTTTCCAGAAGTACTTCCAGGCCGAGGTCATGTGCCAGCCGCAGCAGGCTCCTGCACTCATCCTTCCGCAGACAGGCCGCGATAAGCAGAACGGCGGAGGCGCCGCAGCGGCGTGCCTGGAAGAGCTGGTAGGCATCGATGACGAAATTTTTGTAGAGCACCGGCAATGTCAGGCCTGACTGTCGGGCCTTGACCACAAACTCGTCGTCGCCACCGAAATACTTGCTGTCCGTCAGGATGCTCACCGCCGTAGCCCCATTGTGCTCGTAGTATAAGGGCACGACATCTGGTTTTGCCCCCTCACTGATCCATCCTTTCGACGGCGAGCGTCGCTTCATCTCGGCTATAATGCCGGTATCGGATGCCAGCAAGGCTTTGCTCATCGACGGGGGCGGCGTGTTATCCTCGTCCATCTGGCGGCGCACACTCTGCTCCAGTTGCCGCAAGGGCAACACCGCCTTGGCCTGGACCACCTCTATGCGCTTCCACGCCACGATCTCATCCAGCACATCTTTCATATATCTTGTGTCTTATTTTTTATGAGTTCAACTCCACGAATTTCTTCAGTGTCTCCCAGGCACGGCCGCTCTCAAGCGACTCCCTGGCTATGACGATACACTCTTCGATACTCTTGTCTTGCTCCAGCACCTGTATGCCAAAGGCCGCGTTGGCGAGTACCACATTTTTCTGTCCGGGCAGGGCCTTGTCGAGCAGCACATTGTCGAAAATGGCCTTGGCCTCGGCTGGTGTCGAGCCGCCGTAGAGCTGGGCGGGGTCGGCGGTCTCAAAACCCAGGTCGGAGGGCTGGAAGATACGCTCATAGCGGTTGGTGGTCACCTTGAAGTCGCCGGTGAGCGAGATCTCGTCATAGCCGTCTATGCTATTGACGATGCCGTAGTCTATGCCCATGCGCTGATAGACATTGTTGTAGAGCCTCATCTGGTCGAGATTGGCCACTCCGAGCAGCTGGCATTTGGGCTGCGAGGGATTGACAATTGGCCCTAAGAGATTGAAATAGGTGGGGAAAGGCAGTGCCTTACGGATAGGCCCCACAAACTTCATGGCCTTGGCAAAGAGCTGTGCATGCAGGTAGACGATGCCACACTCGTCCATCGAGCGGTTCAGCCGGTCGATGTCAGAAGTGAAATGCACGCCGTGGGTTTCCACGATGTTAGACGCCCCACTCACCGACGTGGCGGCATAATTGCCATGCTTGGCCACTTTATACCCTGCCCCGGCAATGACGAAACACGAGCAGGTGGAGATGTTGAACGTGTTTTTCTGGTCTCCGCCAGTGCCCACCACGTCGATATACCGGTCGCAGTCGAGCACGGCCTTCACGCCTGTCTCCAGGATGCCGTCACGGAATCCGAGCAGCTCGTCTACCGTGATGCCCCTCATCTGCAGTCCGGTGATGAGGGCTGTGATCTGCTCATTGGGGTATTCCCCTTTTGTGATATTCACCAGGATGTCGTGGGTCTCTTCCCTTGTCAACTCTTCATGGTTGAGCATCCTGTGCAAGATTTCGTTCATTGCCATACTAATGTCTCCTTTTTATTTGATTTAATCAATGGTGAAATTTCTAAAAAAGGCCTGTCGTAAGAACGGCAGGCCTTTTCATATCTCTTGGAATAGTTTCCACACGGCTTGGGTGCTCACGACTTTACGATCTTGAGTAGCGCCACCACCATGCAAAAACTGTATTCTTATTCATTTTCTTGTATATTGCTGTTTGATGATGCAAAATTAATGCTTATATTTGAATCTGCAAATTTTTCTTCCATTTTTTTCATAACTGTGTGGGAAAAATAGTCAACTTGCCCATTTTTTCCGTCCTTTTGAGACAAGAGATGAAAACTCGCCATTATTTGAAAAAAATAATTCTCTTTTCATATAATAAATGACCTATCTGCGACGTTAAAAAAATAGAATTAAAAGATATATGCCTATGAAAATTTTTACCCACGAAGAATTTGAACCATCCACAAAAACACTGAACTTCATCCTTGAGTTCGCACACACGTACCGCACGGTAGAGTTCAACGGCCACAGCATGGCTTATTGTCTTAACTAAATCTTACAGCGCATGGCAACAATGGTATCGCCGTCACTCCTGGCGGCTGACTTCGCCCACCTGAGCAAAGACATCGACATGATCAACCGCAGCGAGGCCGACTGGCTGCACATGGACATCATGGACGGTGTGTTCGTACCCAACATCTCTTTCGGATTCCCCGTGCTGGAGGCGGTGGCAGGCATCTGCCGCAAACCGCTCGACGTGCATTTCATGACCATACACCCCGAGGACTACATCGCCCGGACGGCCCGCCTCGGAGCCATGATGATGAATATCCACTACGAGGCGTGCACTCATCTGCACCGCACCATCCATGAAATACACAAGGCGGGCATGAAAGCGGGCGTGACGCTCAATCCCTCCACCCCCGTCGGCATGCTCGAAGATATCATCGGCGATGTCGACATGGTGCTGCTCATGAGTGTCAACCCCGGATTCGGCGGACAGAAGTTCATCGAGAACACCATCCAGAAGACGCAACGGCTGCGCCGGCTGATAGCTGAGAGCGGCAGTCATGCCCTCATAGAAGTAGACGGAGGCGTGCAGGCTGAGACAGCCCCACGGCTGGTGGAAGCCGGTGTAGACATCCTGGTGAGCGGCAGCTATGTGTTCAAGGCAGAAGACCCCATTGCCACCATCCGCTCCCTCAAGGCTCTTTAGGTGATTCGACCTGCCTGTTTCAAGCAGGTCGAGACATTCTCTCAGTCAAGCTGTAGCGCCACCTGGTGTTCACGTGCCATCCTCCTGAGATTGAGGATGGCATAACGCATGCGCCCTAAAGAGGTGTTGATGCTCACCCCAGTGGCCTCGGCTATCTCCTTGAAAGACATCTCCTGATAAAAACGCATGAACACCACTTCACGCTGCGAGGGGGGCAACATGTTCATCATCTTCTTGACATCCCTCATCACCTGATCGTTGACAAACTGATTCTCCACGTTGGAGTCGAGCAGGTCGTTGCCGCCGAGATTGGACAGGTCGTTGTCTTCTGTCGGCTCCACGATGCGCTCCGACCGCTGCTCCCTGTACCAGTCCATGATCACATTGTGGGCTATACGCATCAGCCAGGCACTG
The DNA here is from genome assembly GCA_946402905.1 of uncultured Prevotellaceae bacterium. GTDB lineage: Bacteria > Bacteroidota > Bacteroidia > Bacteroidales > Bacteroidaceae > Prevotella. Next base: position 29,334 of record CAMIYC010000020.1, read on the forward strand.
AACTTGCCCGAATTGGTATACTTACGCTGCTGCAACTTCATGATCACCTTGACAAAGGTCTCCTGAAAGATATCCTCTGCGAAAGTGTTGTCACGAACGACAAACATGATATAAGTAAAGAGTTTGGATTTGGTTCTTGTCAACAACAAATCAAACGCCTTATTATTCCCATCAATGTATGACAATGCCAACTGCTCGTCGGTCATTCCATTCAATGTATCCATTCCTTAAATGTTTTTACTTAAGTAATGATGTTTCGATAGGCGTCAGGATTTGGTTGATAATAATTGGATGCTAATGTCAAAAATTGTTGATTCTGGCTGCAAATATAAATACTTTTGTCGGTTTGTGCAAATTTTTAACAAGAAAATCAGAAATCATAGTCCTTTTGCTAAAAAAAACGCGAAAAAACATCACGCTTTCAAAAAAAATGTGTAAGTTTGCAGCGGAAAGGTTCGCTTGACGCGATGAACAAGGGAATGGGGTGAGAATCCCCGACTGTCCCGCAGCTGTGAGCTCCTTTATTTCTATAGGCTGAGATGCCACTGTCTCATTGATGGGAAGGCGCCTATAGAGGAGCGTAGTCAGAATACCTGCCTTTTCAAGCAAGCTCAGGCTTGCCCGATTCTCTCGATGCAAGGGATGAAGGCGCAACTGATACAAACGATGTTTCACCCACGTACAATGCGGCACGGCGTGCTGTGCATTGTCGTCGGCTACTCTTTTAGGACATCAACCGAAGTGTATTATATAAGTTATCAAGAGCAGCGAGACCGTGAGGCCTCGCTCTTTTGTTGATACCTATAAGATACTGTCACAATTTGATATATATTTTCTTGCGATACAACACATAGCCCAGCAGATAGTTGAGCAGCACGAATGCAAGGGCATAACACAACGAGGCCCAGCGGGGTGCTGTGATGATGGTGAGAATGCCCTGATAGACGGCATCGCTGATGCCCACATGCCCGAAAATAATGGCCAGGAACTCGCTCGAGGCATACAGGAACAAAGGATTGACACCAAAGGCCTGAAAGAAGGTGCACCAGCCACGGTGACCTTTGATGTCGATCACATACATCAGCAGTCCCAGCAGGAGGGCGGCCAGACCGCAGGTCACCATCACATAACTCGGGCTCCACACCCGCTTGTTGAGCGGCAGGCCGTAGGAGAGTAAGTATCCGCCAATCACCAGCACCGTGCCGGCGACGAAGAAGGCGATGACCTTCTCATGGAGCGAACCGGCCTTCTTCATCCGCATCCCGCAATAGAAGCCGATCAGCGTATGGGCCACAGACGAGATGGTGCCCAGCAGCCCCTCTGGGTCTACCGGACTTTTATGATAGAGATGGTCGTAGCCGAAAAGGCGCAGGTCTACCTGTGCCAGGATATTGGTCGAGTCCTCTGCGTAGCCATGGCCGAAGATTAGGATCAGGGCATAGACCGCCAACAACCCTACGATGGTGTGCACCACATATCGGTGGCTGATGAGCAATGCCATCACCGAGACGATGCCGTAGCACAGGGCGATGCGCTGCAGCACAGCCCAGATGCGCAGATGGTTGAAGCACATCACGTCGCCCTCTATGGCATGGTCAAACCAGTTGATTGTCAGGCCAATCAAGAACAGGAGCACCGTGCGCCTGGCAATCTTTCGCAGCACTGCCCCCGACATCTGAAACTGATACTTGCTCAGCGACAGATAGGTAGAGACACCCATGATGAAGAGGAAGAAGGGGAACACCAGGTCGCAAGGGGTCATACCGTTCCACTTGGAATGGCCCAGCATCTCAAACGACTCGCCATAGCCATTATTGACCAGTATCATGCCCGCCACGGTGATGCCTCGTAAGATGTCAAGCGATAATAATCTTTTATTCATCTGTCTTTATTTGTCATAATCAAATGATAACCATACGAACACTATCTCAGAAAGTCCATCACACGCTTCGCCACATCGACAGGATCGCCTTCCGGAGCAGCCGAGTAATGATTGTGGCGCAGCGTCCAAGGCTCCTCTATGGCATAATAGTCGAGTGTCACCTCTTGTGGGAGCGCCATCTGGAACAGTTCGTCAGAGGTCTTGTTGCTGTTGGCACCCGACCCTAAGAGTTCGGGAGCGGGGCGTGTCTGGGCCTCCATCTGACGGGAGAGAGCCTCGAAATAAGCGTTCCACCGCACGGCATAGAAGTCGCGGAGCAACCCCTGCCACTCCTTGTGGGCATAGTCACGCAGCCCGCCGGTGTCGGCACAGTAGCGGTTGCCCCAGGTGGTGATCTGCACACGGGCGTTCCATTCGTAGAGGTCTTGCTCTGCCGGGGTACTGCCGCAGGCGCGGGCAGCCTCCGTCCAGTGGCCCAGGCGAAACTCCCGCCGCGTGCCCAGCAGCTGGTCTTGCAGCGAGAGCATGTCCATGAACCGCTGCGCGGCGGCTGCAAACTCCTCACGGGCGAAAGCATGATAGGCGGCTATGGTGCGGTGATACTGCAGGCGGGCCTGGTCGGCCAGGGCCTGACGGGTGATGTCTACCAGGTCGTATTCGAAATGGTTGTTGCCCCGGTAACGGTCAGCCACGCTCACCAGCAGCTCGGCAGCACGGCGGGTGTCGGCGGGGTCGTAATAGTTTTTCATTTTCGACCAACTCGACGCCTGGAAGTTGTGTGTCGTGGGACGGCCGCAGAAGATGCTCTCATGCGGTCCCTGCTGGTTGTTGCCCACCGGACAGTTGTAGATACTGCGTGCCAACACCTGCCATGCCTCTTGTATCTTAGGGTCGTCCACGCCGTAGCGAGCCTTGACGTAGCCGCGCAGCCACTGCTCCTTGCTGACACGCTCCGCGCGCCAGGGCAGCTCACTCATCAGCTCAAACATCACAGGGTTGTTCTCCGAACCCTCCATCGTGAAGCCGATACCCTGGAGATGGGCGGCCAGCGGATTGTCGCGGGTGGAGTAGAAATTGTCGAGCAACTGGTCCATACGCCCATGCAGGCCTACATTGGCTCCGAAATTCTCCAGCAGGCAGAAGAGCCAGGGATGCCGGCCATAGCCGCCTTCTCGCTTCCAGATAGACGGTGCGCCCCACATGGGCCGGCACTCACTGAAGAGGTCGAGGATGAGCAGGTCGCGGGGCGACAGCACGTCGAGCATCTGCTGGCGAGGGTTTTCCGTCCACCCCTGCACCACCCACACCGCATGTGGGTTGGCTTGTTTCATGGCCTGCAGCAGTTTGGTGGCAGCAGCCCCATAGTCGATGTTGCTGTCGTCGTTGCTCTCATGGAAGGGGTCGAGAGAGTAGTAGTCGGCACGGCCGAAGAGGCGGGTGAGTTCCTGGTAGTAGAGCGAGGCTATCTCCATGAAACGGCTGTCGGTGGGCAACAGGTTGGCGGGTCGCTGGAATCCGTTCCACAGTCCGGCCTCGGCCACGTCGAGCCCTAAACGCTCACGGGCGTCGTGAGGCACCATGCCGGCATAGCCCGGCAATACGGGGTGCATGCCCAGCTGGCGCATGCGCCGCAGGATCTGTTTCTGCAGACGTTCCTGACGGGCATACCATGAGAGGGGCAGCGGACCACCCCACCCTTCCAGATTGTTCATCTCCCACCAGGCGAGGAAGGCCGGTCCGGCAATAAAGCGACCTATTTCTTCTTCCGTATAACCTAAGCGCAGGAGCATATTGCGCCATACACACTCTTCCCCCACGATGGCCAGTGGCATGTTGACGCCGTGGAGGGCCATCCAGTCGATTTCCTGCTGCCACCGTTGCCAGTCCCAGAAGGCCATGCTGTAGGAGAACGTGCAATAATTGAAGTCATACCTCAGCGTGAGGTCGGTCTCATGCCGCTCGGGGGTGGTCACAGGAGGCAGCACGGCAGGCAACGAGGCTTGCATCTGGTTCCAGGTGAGATGGATGCCGGCATAATATTTCAGATACCAGTTCACGCCGGTAGCGATATTCACCCAAGTGTTGCCGCGCACCACCACCCTGCGCCCCGACTGATCCAGTTCGAAGAAGTCTTTGTCGCTCTTTACCAACTGGGTCTTAAACTTAGCCGAAGCACCTTTGTCGATACGTTCCAGGAGTTCGTCTACAGGGTTGGCACTGACGGCCAGGGCCGTTGCCAGCATGAGGATAGTCAGTAATTGTTTCATATTTGAGGTTGTGAGGTTGAATGGTTGTGAGGTTGAATGGTTGTGAGGTTGAAAGGTTGTGAGGTTGAAAGGTTGTGAGGTTATAGGTCGTTGCTATAGTATAGCAACATGGGCAACGCTTAAGATTGAGCTATGGGGTCTCCCCTCCTTTGGAGGGGTTGGGGGAGGTATTAATCTTCACCCATTCGAAGAGTGGTTTGGTGTACACATACTCGTCGGTGGCAGGGCAGACGGGATAGAAGCCCATGGCAGCGAAGAGATACCACGCCGACATCTGTCCGGCGTCGTCGTTGCCGGAAAGTCCACCCGGTGTGTCATTGTATTCTGTATCGAGGATATGGCGCACCCAATACTGTGTTTTCTCCGGCTCGCCGGCATAATCGTACATCCATGCGATCTGATGGCAAGGCTCGTTGCCATGCCAGTAGCGTCCCTCACTGAACAGCGAGTCAAGACGGCTCACGAAGACATCCCTGCCGCCCATCACCTCCATCAAGCCCTTGGGGTTGTGGGGCACATACCAAGTGTAATGGCAGGTGGCACCCTCGGTGATATAGCTCTTGCGATGACTCACGTCGCGGTTGTTCTCAAACCGGCCGTCGCGATGACGTCCGTCGGCATAGCCGGTACGGGGATTGATCACGTTGCGCCAGTTTTCAGAGCGGCGCATCAGCGCCTTGTAGTCTTCTTCATGCCCCAGGGCCTTGGCCATCTGCGCCACGGCGAAGTCGTCGAAGGCATACTCCAGCGTGCGCGAGGTCTGCTCATTGTTGTGGAATGCTTCTTTCACGCTGTCTTCCAGAGGGATATATCCATATTTCATATACGATTCGAGGGCACGTCGGCCCATGCCGTTCTGGTAGTCCTCAAACGAAGCGGGAGTCTCGAAGGCATTCTTGCGCATCGCCTCATAGGCTTTCTCGTAGTCGAAGCCCCGCACGCCCTTGATATAGGCGTCGGCCAGGGCCACGGCGCAGTGGTCGCCGATCATCGCGGCGGTATAGGAGTTCCAACAGGGGAAAATGGGCAGCCATCCGCCCTCCTCATACATATTGACCAACGACTGCATCATATCGGACGACAGCCCCGGCTCGATGATGTGATACAACGGATGGAGGGCACGGTAGGTGTCCCACATCGAGAAGTCGGTGAAACAGCGTCGGCCGCGGTTGGTCTTCCTGCCGTCGGCAAAACGCGGATAAGCCCCGTCAACATCACTCAGTTCGCGTGGCAGGAAAGAGGCACGGTAGAGAGCACCGTAAAACTGGTTCACACGGGCGGTGTCCTCTTGCGACACATCGATGGTGTGCAAGCGGTCCACCCATCGGTTGATGGTAGTGCGCCGCACCTGGTCGAAACTCCTGCCGGCGATTTCTGCGTCCATGTTTTTCTGACATCCCTCACGGTCGGTGAACGACGAGGCCATGCGCAGCAAAATCGGTTCGCCGGCCTTGCCGTCGAAGGTGAGGTATGCACCGATAGCGGGTCGGCCATCGACGGAAAAGACGTCGTCTCTGACCTGCTGACCGTCGTAGGTGCCCACAGCCACGGGCCGCTGCTCATAGCTGAGCAGCAGATGGCCTGCGAAGCCGGCTCGTTCTCCCCAGCCTTGATAGATACGGTGCACGGGGTTGTAGCCATACACCTCACGTCGATCGTTGTCGACGACGATGCCACCCTCACCCTCGTCGCTATTGGGGTGCACCACCACATGCACCGGCTGGTCACGGTCGGGGGTGATGCGCAGCAGCGCGCCATGTGAGGTGGCTGTAAGTTCCATCGTCAGGTGCTCGTCGGGCAGGCTGACAGCATAATAGTCGGGATGCGACACCTCGTCGGCATGGCTGAACCGGGTGGCGCGCGCCGCAGGCTGGGTGCGAAGCATACCGCTCACGGCGGCGATGGTGAACGAGCCGTAGTCTTGGGTGCATCCGCCCACAATCCAGTGGGAGTTGCGCATGCCCTGGAAGAGCGAGTCCTTATAATAGTAAGGTGCGATGCACTTGCGCTCTGTGTCCTGGGTCTGCGGAGTCCAGAAATTCTGCCCATTGGGGGTAAGTACCGCGGGGAGGGTCTGTCCGTGCTCCTCGCTGCCTTTGCCGAAGATACCTGCGGTGCGGGTATTGGCCTGGGCCGTGCCCACCATGGTGTTCAGTGCATGGAGGTGATGCACGTGGCCGATACGATGTATGCGCTCTTCGACGAAGTTCTTCACGTCTTGCCAGCGGTAGAAACCGCCATCGTATGCCATCCGTACGGGGATACTGGCGGCACGTTCATTGTGCAGCAGCCTGACGAGGACGTCGCCGCCTGCATTGCGGTAGAATACCATCTGAAGGTTGGCGGCCATCGGCAGTATCTCGTCCATCTTACCCGACAGGCTGCTCTCCACCTGCATCAGGGTGAGCAGACGGTAGAGATGGGTGTCATGGCCGAAGCGGAGCGTGGCTGAAGGACCGCCCAATGAGATGGCTTCGTCGGCACGCCGCACGATCTCCTGCCACAACGTCAGGGCCGACAGGGCGGGAATGTCTTCATTGCTCAGGTCTGTGCCGTTGCAGAAGACCATGCGCTCGTTGTTGCGCTCATAGATGTCTTCAAATTCCGCGTCGGTGAATATCGTATAGAGGTCGACGGGCAATTCCACGTCTTGCATGTCAGAGGCGATGGTGTGCAACTCCGACATCAGCCGCTCGGGTTCTGCCACCGTCTCTGGATGTTTGAACAAGGCTCCGACAAAACGGTCGGCACGGCCCTTCATCCGTGGAAACGTCCTGTGCTCCAGTTGTCGCAGTTCGGGGGTGGTATAGGCGATATAGGCCATGAAGGCGGTGTCGGTCTCTGTAGTGATGTCGAGGGAGGGGCGCAATCGCTTCAGCTCATCAGCAAACGAGAGCATACTCTTCCGGCAACGGTCCACCACACTCGAGCGGGCCATCACCCTGGCTCCGTCGGTGAAGACTCCGGGATAAGCTGCCACCATGTGACGGGCAATCTCCTGATGCTGACGGGCACCCAGCGGGGTGAGCAGTCCGCCGTGGCCGCGGGCATTCTTATATATCTTTTTCATCTGTCTGCGCACCTGCAAGCCGGTCTTCGTGAGGTTGTTGCGGTCAGCCAACTGCGACATCACCCACTCATAGCGCTCATCGGAGGGGAGCCACCGTGAACCATGCCGCCCATAATGGGAGATATAGAAGGGCTGGTATCCATCAGGCACCGCTACCTGTTCTATTTGTTCCACAGGCGGATAGGCATAATACACACCACCCATCTGCTCGCGTGTTTTCTGTGCGCCGGCGGTCAATGCCATCCACAGCATCCAGAAAATAATATTACATCTTCTCATCTTCATCTTTCGATTTAATTCGCCATTAGCTTTAAGCTTTTCATCTTCCGCTTTTCGTTCAGATCCCCTCCCCTTTGGGGAGGGTTAGGGAGGGGTTTTTAATCTTCCAGTCTATGCCCAGGGGATTATGACGCATTTCCATCACGAAGGGCAATGGGGCAGTGGTGGATATCCACATCTCCGTGCGGTCTACATCAGCACGCACATGCACCAGTCCGTCCTGCTCATCCAAGAGTCGCCAGGTGATCTGGTCATAGACGAAGCTGCCTGTCTCTCTCAGCATGCTTAATGCCTTGGCAGAGATAAAACCCATCGTGCCGGAGGGCCGGTAAACAGCCCCATCCACCTGAGGACTGTCCCAGCAGAAGCCTTGTGCCTGCTCCACTACAGCACGGCCTATGCGGTAGGTCGCCTCCTTGCATGTCACCAGTAGAGTGTCGCCCTCCCATCTCATGGTCAATGGCCAGGTGCGAAACTGCCGGTTGAGGGTATAAGCGATCTCCCCGGAAAAAACAGGCTCGCCCGTAACCGGAGAGATACCACCAGAGGGGCTGGCAACTCCTGCATCTATAGTAGCCTTTGCGTCTATAGGGTCTATAGGGTCTATAGTAGCTATAGCACCTTTACGCTCTCTTGTCCTCTCAAAGACCAGTTCGCCGCCCTGAATCAGCTGGCTATGCTCGATACGGGCATCTTCAAGGGGCTTGCCATTGAACAGTACACGTCTCACAGAGCGGCCCTTCCCCCGAAGGGTCACATGCAGTTGCCGCCCATTGCTCAGCCGCAGGGTATATTCGGGCACCATCGGTGCCAGCAGCAGATAGTAAGACTGCCCGGCATTGGGATAGAGCCCCATTATATGAAAGGCCAGCCAAGACGACATGGCTCCCGAGTCGTCATTGCCGGGCAGTCCGTCGGGCGTGTCGTCATAAGAGGTGTTCACGATCTGCCTCACCCGCTCTACACTCAGGTCGGGCCGCCCTATCCAGTGATAGAGACAGGGGGTGAGAAACGAGGGTTCATTGCCCACATTATAATATTTTTTCTCAAAAAAGAGGTCGAGCCGCTGCCGGAACGTCTCTGCCCCGCCACAAGCCTCGATGAGGCCCGGCACGTCATGGGGGATGCTCAGCGAGTACTCCTCAGAGGTGGCCTCATAGAAAAATGTAGACCACCACGGCAGATACCACGGTGCCACTTTGGTCACGGGGGTATAGGGTATGGTGGGATGGAACACTTTAGACCGTCCCCAAGGCACTTCGTCGAGCCAGCGACCCTCAGCGTCTTTGGGCAGGACGAAGCCACGCATGCCGTCCCACTCATAGTCGCTGCGCCACAAGTTTTTCCAGTAGCCCGAACGTTTCAGATAGCGCTCATAGATGTCCGCACGGCCCAGCCCCTTGGCCACCTGAGCGATACAGTAATCGTCGTAGGCGTATTCGACGGTGCGGTTGCCAGCCCGGTCGATGCCGTAGGGCACATAGCCCAGGGCGAGATACTCCGACAGTCCGCCGCGCCCGTGCTTCTCATGGTCGGCGCTGGGATCGGCCTCGCCATCCTTGAGCATCGCCTCGAGTGCATACTCATAGTCGATGCCGTCAACGCCTTTCAGATAGGCATCGGCGATCACCACCTCTGCATTGCTGCCTCCCTGAGTGCGGCCATTGCAGTTGCCACTGCGCGCATCGGGCATATACCCCTCACGGCGGTAGATGTGGAGCAACGAGTTGACGATGTCACGCTCTCGCTCCGGATCGAGCAGGATGATGAGCGGCGAGGAGGTGCGATAGGTGTCCCAGATGGCGTAATAGTCGTCGTAATAGGGGGTATCTGTCCACTTCGGGTTCTCGCCGCTGCGGTCCACGGGCATGAGCATGGTATGATACAGGGCGGTATAGAACATCCGCTTCTGCTTCGGTGTCGCAGCAGGCGACAGGTCTACTTTGCCCAACTGCCGCTCCCATGCCTCACAGAGCAACTGCTGCTGTCGGTCGAAATCGACGGACGGTATATTACGGCGTGCCTGCATGGTGCTGACGAAAGAGATGCCAATACGGACGTGGACGAGGGTGTCGGCGAACTGCAGCGTGGCCACTCGGCGGGCATCATCGGTCTCAGCCCGGAAGGGTCGGTCGGTGCGCAGGCAGAAATACACGGTATAGGCATCGCCATTGTTCCAACCGCCGCGCACGGTGGAGTAGCCGCAAACTTCCGTGTCGGCGGTCACCTCCAGCTCCGCACCGACCAGCTGTTGGGCCTCCCGCAAGTCGGGGATATCGCTCTTGCCCAAATAATGACTGGCGTCAATCATCAGACGTCCTGGCTGTGGATAATGGATGCGGTAGAAGGCGCACCGCTCAGAAGTGGTGACCTCTGTGCGAATACCATTGACATACGTCGTGGCGTAATAGCCCAGCGACACCTGCTCGCTCTCCCGCGACTGTGCTCCTGGCTCCGTGAGAAACGGCTGGATGAGGATATTGCCATATTTCTGGCCGCCGCCCGTACCGCTCACATGGGTCTGCGAGAACCCTGTCACCGGCTCTGGCATGGGTGCCCAGCCGGCATTGGGTTTCACGCCACAGTCGGGACCGGGCTTCACCATCCCATAGGGCATGGACGGGCCGGGAAAGGTGCGCCCCACCCCTTCGCTGCCGATACGCGGATCGACATACTGCCCGTACTGCGCACACATCCACAGGCTGCAAAGGAGAGACGATATAAGGAAGAATATTCGAGTATTCATAGATGGTTAGAAACTGAAGGTGTCTTTTTGAATTGCAAAAATAACAAAAAAAAAAGAATAATCATGGAAAAACAGAGAAAAAACCATACCTTTGCAGTAGGAGCCTGACGGATTCCATCTATTCCGTCTGGAGTAGTTTCAACATCATGCATATCAACTTCAATTCTACAATAAAATGAAAAAGACTTTGACGATACTCTGCATGTCGCTGATGGCCATGAACCTCCAAGCCCAGGGGACGACTTTGCAAAACAACGAGCAAGAGGATTCTACCATCTCCGTGATCGGTTATTTCTGCAAGAACGACACCATGGAGTATCAACGCACACAGGGCAAATACAAAATCTCTGGCAATGATACCATTGACACTGGAAGTTTCACCGAACGGTTCAGAGTGGCTGTCACCGACTCCACCAGCGAGGGGTATAAGATGGAAATCACCCTCCTCTCTTCGGAGATCGAAGGCGAGACCAACGACTTTGTGATCAAGACGTCACAGATGCTTGCCAACGAGTTGAGAAACATCCCCTGCAGGTTTACTACCGACGAACTGGGCAGGGTGCAACATATCGAAAACTGGCGGGAGATCAGGGATGTGCTGAAGAGAAGTTTTACTTCAGTCTTCGACAGTCTCTACTCGTCGATGCCGGGATTAGACAGCATCATGCCCCGGAAACAGATGGAGAGCCTCATCTTGTTAGGATGCTCCACGGAGGATGGCATCAAAGACTATTATGATGAACTGGAGATGCTCTTCGGCATGCACGGCCTTGAAGTGACCATGGAACCCGACGAAAGCGACGCCACCTCAGATTCAGGATTTCCCATGCACATCAGCCTCATGTCGTTTTACTCACCCAAGGAAGACGAGTACGACGAGGAGGGCGACTATGTCATACAGGCAAAAACCGTCACAAAGATGCCCATCGAAGACATGACCGACCTGCTCAGCGGCACCTTTGGCATGTTCTTCTCGGGCGAGAAGAGTGACAGTCTCAGCAAGTACGTCGCCCTGGCGATGAAAGAAAGCGACGGTGGCATCACCACCACCAACCGCGAGCAATACTGCTACTACTACAATGGCTGGCCCAAAATCTCGCATAAAATCACAGAAGTGAACATCGGCGATATCGCCAAGCGCATCGAATACGACCTCATCGAATGGTACAGCCGCAGATGGGGTGTCTTCACCTTCCCCGAAATAGAGGAAGAAGGAAAGAAAATATAATATAGAAATCCTCACGGGAACAGGCTTTTCCTGTCCCCGTGAGGATTGTCTGACGGACTGGGCAGGCAAAGCTCAGCCGCCATCGTATGGACGCTTAACTATTCAAAACGACAGGCAGGCACGGACTTTATATGACATGTATGCATTGCCTGGATCAAAAGGATCATCGCCCATGTCTTCTCTAAAGTATATAGTCTCATAGCTATATTGACTTGCCGGTGCCCAATAATCATACTCCAACTTTGTGCCACCTGCCGACTCCAACTTGGCATTGATGGTGGTATAAGCGCCGCAACCCGATGCCATATTCACCCAGTCGGCCTTGAGAGGCAGCTGCCAAGTACCACCCTCGACTTTAGGTGTCTTGCTGCTCGCAACCGTAAAGGCGTCTTTAAATGAATAGTACTCCCCAGGCTCGTCAGCCAGAGCGATGGCAAGACCGTGCCCTTTCTCACTGACATAGGCGATCATCGCCACGGCGGTAGTGTTGGCTGAGGTGGCAGCTGCCGCATTGGTATACACCTTGCCGTTGGCTCCCACCACATGGCCGATGTGGTCACTGGTCACATCACTAAGACTGGTTGCATCCGGAGCCGACATGGGGCGCATCTTCACCGTAATATGGCGATAGGCACCATTGGCAAAGTAGACCCCCGACTTCGTATAGACATAAGTTCCGCTGCCCACCCGGGCTGTCAGGGAGATTGTGCCATTGACTCCACTCAGGGCAGCAAAAATCACATCGGTAGGCGATGCCGGGGTGATCGTGATGTCGCCCGCCTCGGTCTCGTTCTTTTTCAGCCCCGTGGCAGAGATGGTCAGGCTCGATGCTTGAAGCGCCTTCCCATTCTGATCCTGGAGCGTAAATCTCACAATGGCCTGCTGATTGACGAAGGTCACCGGAGCGGCGGCAGTGATGTTGTTGCCCTCAATATGGACTACATGGGCTTGGGTAGTGGCATAGTCGTATTTGGCGGCTATATCTTCCAACGTACCCACCTGCTCCGTGTAGTCGATTTCCTTGCGGGGAAACTGAAGAGTAAAGGCTTTAGGGAGAGCGGGGGCACCGGAAGTTGCATCCGACGGATTAAAAGTCACCCCCGATATGGCTCCATTCAGATAGACCGTCGTGCCTGCGGTATTGGGCGACAGTGTGCCCCCGGCCCAACTGCCATCGTATTTCACATAGACCTTCTCGGTGGTGGCCCAGGTAGCTGTCAGGGTGTTCCCCTCCAGCGAGAGAGCACGCCTGGGCATGCCCTTGGCGGCTGCACCCGCCTCATTGCCTCCCTTGGTGGCCTGGACCGACAGATAGTAAGTGTCATAGGTCTTGGAGCCGGGAGTCACCTCCTCGCCATCGTCTGACGAGCAGGCGGTCAGCAAAGCACCAGCCATGATAGCCAGTGAGAAACTCATGGCTTTCGCCATGGCTCTCTTCATTGTTTTAACACTGCTGTTTAGTCCCATAGCTCATCCCCCCCATTATCTGTCTCATATTGGGTATCTGTCTCATACGATTGTCGAGAGGATTGTATACCTCCACTGGCCTGCAGCACGGCTACGGCTTGCGTCAGCTGTTCGATGTCGGTCTCCGGCCTGATATAAGCTCTTTTCATTGTCATCTTCAAATTTAATTCACGAATAGAGGTATATGTAACTCATCATTGCCCGTAGGAGCCAAGTCTGAGTCAAAAAGTGACCACTCCGTTTTTGTAAAGATACGGTGCAGCTTGTCGCAATAATACAACAGGGTGATGTATACCCCCGTGTCACGTGAACCGATAAACAAGGGGAAGATCCATTTCCCGTCGACCGACAAGGGTTGGGCCACGCCTTGTATCTGATCGCCGATAGAGGCCCCGATCAGGTCATTTTCTGAAGCATAGGCAGTGAGCGTGTCCTGTAATTGGATCTCCACGTACATGTTATGCTCATACAGGTCGAAGTTGACGGCAGGCCAGGAGGGACGTTCATCAGTTCCGGCCGCAAGGGAAGTCTCTGTGAGGCTCGGAGTGGGCTCCGGTGCCGGGTCTTCTTTGTCTGAGGAGCAGCCCCACGCCATGAGGGCGAGGGCTGCCAATGTGAAAATAGTCTTTTTCATATCGTTCTTTTACTTATTCGTGTGAATGATTAGTGCCAGCCTTTACAGTGACTGCTTTGCCGTTGTGGATGTAGATACCGCTCTTGCCTGGCTTCTTGGCCAGCTGGACACCCGAGATGGTATACCACTTGCCATCGTGCGGCATGTCGCTCAGCGACACAAAGCTGATATCTGTAGGCTCGTCGGGCGTACCGAGCAAGGCATCAGACTCATAGCGGATACGGCTGCCAGTCATAGCCACCACCTCGCCGTCTCGCTCGATGACGAAGGTCAGTGTCTGGTCAGGTTTCGAGTCGGCACCGATGTTCAGATAGTAGAGCTGCTCGTCGTCGGCCTGAGCCTCCGTCATCCGTTCGGCACCGCAGTAGACTACCAACTGGTCGCCAGGCTCCACCTCCACACCACTCACACTGGCCACGATGTTCATCGTGCTGATGGTGTTGACATTAGGCTGTTTTAACTGATTGCTGACCCCACCGTCGTAACGGCTCCCGGTGAAATACCAAGGATAGAGGAATGAGACTTGGCTGTCGGCCTGGCGTTTCAGCATATAGCCCTTGCCGGCCTCCATGAACTGAAGCGTACCTTTCCATACGATTCCGTTGGAAGTTTGGCTGGCCACAGCAAATCCTTCCTGCGACTTGACCACATCGCCATCCGAAGCATATTCGGCATAGTCGTTCATGGCCTGAGCGATAGGCAGGTTGATCGGCGAGGTGTATCCGATACGGTTCCAGCCTTTTTCCACGGTGATGGAAGGATAGGTGTACAAGCCCTCAAAGACCACCACCTTGTCGCTGCAGGAGTAGACATAGTACATCTGCTGCGGCACGATGGTCATGATGTCGTTTTCATGATCCCACTTGTAGCCGCGCTTGGATTCCTTGTTCTGTCTGCAACTCCACTGCTGGGTAGTGGTACCATTGACGGTCATGACGATGTCGCCTACCTCCCATACATTGCTGCCGTCTAAGAACTGCTTGACGGTAGTATCGTAAACCTCGTTGCAGAACGTCACCCAGTTCCAGCCTTTCTTCAGACGGATGGTCTGCACGTCACTGTAGTTGTCCTCCAGGACGATGGGGCTGGAAGCCGTTCCGATGACAGTGTCGCGCACGAAGGTATACTGCGTTTCATCCTCAGGCTTCAGGGTGTGAACCTTTCCGGTCGACGCATGGTAGAGTCTGAAGTTCAGACGGGGTTTACTGCCGTCGCTGTTAGTGTAGCCATAGATGGTGACATAGGCCAGTGCTTCATTGGAATTAGCGGTCTTGTCCACCTCGATATGGGCTGTGCCGAGGGTCTGGAAGTCATCGTCAAATACGCCGACGATATCCTCGGGTGAGTTGTCCACCATCCCGTTCAGTTTCACACGGCTCACCATCATCATGGTCTGGTTGAGCTGGAGCAACCGGTCGCTGACAGCCCATGTGGGCTCATTACCACGTACATTGAGCGTGATGGGGAGTGGCTCACACATGCCGTTGCCGGAAATCAGGCTGACCTGCTCGGTATAGGTGCCGATGTTGATATAAGGCGTCACGGTGAAAGTGATGGTCTGCTCGTCGAGCGCATCAATCACGCCACTGGTCTGAGAGGCCGTGATCCAGACAGGCAGGTCGAGCAGTTCGAAGTCCTGACGCACGCCACTGAGGTTTTTCACGGTCACATCGAAGGAGAGCGATTCTCCATAGTGTATATGATGGTTGATGCTCTTCACGCTCCAGCGCAATGGATTGCGGTAGACGTAGACATTCATCGTCACCGGACTGGCCATCAGGTTGCCACGTAGGTCGGGCACCTCTTTTACCGTCAGATACACGTTGGTCTTCTCAATCAAATACTCAGGCTCCTTGATGTTGACCAGCAGGTTCTGGCCGTCGGTCACATAGTTGAAGTTGAGGTTTTTGAGCTGGGCGACGTTTGCAATCGGTGCCTGGTTGGCACGGTCGACGAAGCGCTCGTCGATGACGGCGATGAGTGTATCGCGACGCTCGAGCACATTGCCCTGACTGTCGGTGTAACGCTTCACACTGACACCGGTAGGCTGCAACCGCATGGTGTTGTTGTCGGAGTGCTCAGACTTTCCAAAGTCAAGATACACCAAGAGCGGACTGGAGGTACCTAATGGTGTGTGAGTGGAGTACTCGGTGAGGAGGTTGAGCGGCAATACGCTGGCAAACAGTCCCACCTCGTCGATATTTCCGGTCAGTACGTTGGCAGGAGTATTCTTGTCAGGATAGGTGGCGCCAAGGGCGACATGGTCGCCAACGATACCTTGCACACTGTCGGCGGCAAAAGCATCGATCAGCTTCTCGTCGACATAGACATTGGCCGCATTGCGCGAGCGTGATACAGTCATGGCGAAATGATGCCAGTCACCGTCAGAGTACGACTTGGAGAGGTTGCGTTCAAACCCGGCCGAGCGTACGTAGATGCCGTAATCCTTCAGACCAATACTGATCTGGTCGGCATCGTCCTTGGTGGCCGGGCCATTGGATAAGAAGGTGGCATTGGCATCCTTTGTGCGGAACCAGAACATCAGGGTATAGTCGTGGTCAGCACTGCGCTCGAAGGGTTTGGGATTCATCCTGAGTCCCTCGGTGCCGTCAAATTTCATGGAGATACCCGACGGACGTTTCCAGGTCGTGTTATAGTTATGGAGATCCATACTGCCCGCAGCCTTGTCATAGCAGTAATCTCCCTTGCCTTCATTCATGGGGTAGTAGTCGAGCAGGCCACTTTCATAGCCCGTCAGGCGTTTTCTGCTGTACATGTCAATCTGCGGACCGGTCAAGGCGCGATTCCAAAGCCGGAACTCGAGCATGTCGCCGGTATAGTAATAATCATCACTCTTGATATCCGTACCCAACAAGAGTACCGACGAGCCATTATATTTGCCGGGGAGCTTCTTGCTGCCGATCGGCTTGCTGCCGTCGAAGAAATTCACCTGCATGTCGGTGCCGCTCTGGTCGAGGACATAGGCTACCTGGCGCAGGGTGTTGTGGAAGGGCACGACACTGTCTGACTCGACAGTCTGTCCGTTGATGGTGGCTTTCAGACGGCGGTCGGCGGTCAGGCCGAAGTGCAAGCTCCGGTCTTCGCTTCCATGTGTGAAGACGAACATGTCTCTCTGGTTGTCGACAGGATTGAGCATGACGTCGACGGTGATACTCTTGCCATCAAAGTTGCGTGTGCCTTGCGACAATGACATGGCTCCGTCGGCGAAGCTGAGTGACGTCGATGTGGAGATGTCGTTGTTCACAGGTGTGCCCAGCAACTCGAAATTGTTGATCTTGCTGAGGTAGTTGCCGGCAATAGGCTCAGAGAACGACAACATGATGTCTTCGCCGATATCGAGGATGCCATTGACAGGTTGCGGTGTGCCGAAGAGCTCGGGCAAACGTGTATCCTTGATGCCGGTGAGGATCGCCGACGAGCGCGTCAGATATCCACCGGCATAACGGCAGTAGTTGACGGCCCGTATGTCGTAGTATTGCTCCACAGGATCTTTCTCGCCGAAGAAAGGTGCGATGATGATGCCGTTGCTGGGGATACTGTCGGTCACACCGCTGGCTTTGGCCCGCAACTCATCATCGGCATAGAAGGAGCAGGTGCTCACCCAGTCTTTGTCTCCCTGGGTGGAAAGCTTATACTGCAGCTCGATATGGTCGAAACCGGGGAAGTTGACATCGAAGCCGTCGATGCGCACGGGCAGGTACCATCCCTTTCGCTTGCCATCGTAAGGACTCTCGGTGTTGACCACCCAGTGGTCACCTGGCGTGCTGACATTGACCTTGCCGGCCGAGGGGATGAAGTGGGCAGAGAGCTTGGTAGAGAAGACTCGTGAGGCATCCTCCGGATCCACCAGGCAGATGGTCAGGTCTTCGTAGTCGTAGGCCGTACTGGGATAGACGGTCACTTCCTTGGTGAAGACATTGTGCTTGCCGTCGCTGGCGAGGATGGGGAAGAGAGTAATGCCCTCCCCGCCACTGCTCAGAGGCTTGCCGTCGACACACACCGTGGCACCCTTGGGGTTGCTGGTGGGCAGCAGGTAATAATTAAATGCCATCGTAGCCCGGTCGGGGAAGTCGGTCTCATTGGCAATATGCAGCGTAAAACGCGCCGGCTCGTCGAAAGGCACATTGCTCACGACAGGCTGGTCGATCCAGATGTGTGGCTTGTCGGCAGGCACAGTGGCCACGTCTACCACGGTGCCGGGCTGATACCACTTGGTCTTGCGGGCATCCTCATAAGGCTGACAGGTCACACCGGCACGGGTGCGGAAGACGAAATTGGAATAGACTGTCCAGCTGGAGTAGTTGGGCTGGTAGGTGTTGCCCATATGCTGCATGAAGAGGTTGTCCTTGGTGACTAAGAGAATGGTGTCAAGCTTGATGTGATTGTACTCATTCTTATGGGCACTTTTGTCAATGTCCCAATAGTTCTTCTTGGTGCGGTAGACATCGACATTGAGGCTCGACTTGCTGGCGGTACTCAGGGTAAACCCGATCTTCTTGCTGAAAGTCTCAGACTGTGTGTTCTTACCGTTGATAGTATAGGCCAGGACTGGTGTCCACTTGAGGGAGAATCCTGAGCCGCCTACAGCCACGATCAGACTCTTCGAACCATTGGCCTCCGTCCTATACGAAGCTTCCTGCGGGTTGGGGTCTTCTGTGAATTTATCAATCTTGTTGAGGTCTTTCAGCTTCTCAAAAGTACTGAACAGTGACGGGAACGTGCCCATGAGGTCGAAACTCTGGATGATGGGATATTTCACCTGTCCGGCATCAGTGCGTGACACACTGAAGTTCTCGCTGTACTGGATGTTGGCAGCACCGTCGAAGTCGAAGTTATCCACTCTTCTGTCGGGAGAGACGTTCAACTTCTCCATCTCATTCAGAGCCAGGTAGTTCAGCCACACATACATTTCCTGGTTAAGGGCTTTGACCGAGTCGCTGTGCACCGTAGTGGAATACTCCGGGAAATAGGCGGTATAGGCTGAAGGTGAATCACTACCGAATATCGGGTCGTCTTCAGCCACGTTGCTCTGATAAAAGACCTTGTCATACTGATTGGCCAAAGCCTGGAAGTCGAGAAGGGTGTCTTTCGAGTAAATCATACTGTTGCGCAACTTCATCAGTGCGGGCAGCAGTTCATTCTCAATGTAATTCTGGGAGTGTACGAAGGTAGACTTCACCTTGGGGCCGGCAACGATCACCTCGTCACGCACCAGGTAGACGGGCTTCTTGTCTTTGTCGACACCAGTGGCCAAAACCTTCATCGTACCCACCGGCACCTTCACCGTGGTGGTGGTGCCGTCGTCGTTGTTGAGCTGGAAAGAACCGCCCTCATGGGTTTTCATCAGCTGATATTGCTTCTCAGGAATAGCGCGCACGGCCATACCCCGGTAGAGGATGATGTTCTCATTGTGGCCGATGAAGAGGTCGGCTTTGCCGCCTACCCATTTCTTTCCGGTGGAGGTCTGGATACGAGTGGTCACGTCGTAGTTGTACGACCAAGTCCAGTTGCCGGTATAGTTGGTGACTGCCGTGAAGACAAAGTCGTTGCGGCTGTCGGTATCAGTGATCGTACCGGAGAAGGTACCAGTGCCTTCCGGAGCCACGACAGCACCATTGAGTACGATGCTCTTGTTTTTGATGGTCGTGTTGGTCAGCTTCGCACCAATCGAAGCATCGAGGCTGAGATTATAGGAGCAGCTCATTTTCGAACCCGTCTCGATGTAAGACGAACTGCCACCTCCAGGTGGGTCGCGCAGGATGTCGACCAGCTGCGGCACATCGCAAGCGACGGTATACTGGCCCTCCTTGTTGGCCTTCACCGCCATGACATAGCCTTTGAGCAAATCGCCGTTGAAGGGTTTGATGTCATAATAGGTGCCGTCGTACTCCAGGGTAATGCTCACGGTCTTGAGTGCCATGTCGTCCTCCAGCACGAAAGTGGGGTTGTCGGGTACGAATACATACTGCCCGCCGCCGTTCTCATCGAGTTTCACCACCATCTCGCTGGTCTTGGAGTCGGTAGTGAGCGCATTCTGTATCTTGACCACACCGCCGCTCAGGTTGACGATGTCGGGTTCGGCGTTGGGATTGTTGTTGTAGCGGTATTTCTCGCAGGCCTGCAACAACCATCCGTAAGGCGAATTGGCCATGAAGACAGGATAGCCGAAAGCGTAATGCTCTACGCCGAGCGAGTCTTTGTACCACACCGTCACCACCTCGGTGTCGCCGATGGTGTTGGAGGCGGTATACTCCTTGAAACCGAAGTACTGATCATTGCCGCTATTGACCTGTGTGACATCCACGTCGGGCACCGAGTGGTAGATGCGGTTGTATTCGCAGGTGTCGCCCCGCTCCTTGAAAGTCAGGTCGATGGTCTCGCCCACCTTTCCTGCCTGGAACAGGGTGGCATAGCCTTGTGCTGAGACCTCTATGATTTTATACTTGGCGGGGTGCAGGTCGAGCTGATATTCGCCTGTCACCTTGTCGGGATATATGGTGAGGGTATGACGGGTCACGTTGATGTTGGCCACGTCTTTGTCTTCATGTCCGAAGTGCACGTCGTAGTTGGCGCTTTTCACGGTATCGTCGTTCTGCTTGCGGATGAGCCACGAAGTGTTGTCACCCTCGAGTTGCATGACGATCTTGATGGAGTCGCCCAGGTTGTTGGTCGAGAGCGACTGACCCAGCGGCTTGCTGCCCTGTATGTCGCCACCTACCACACGGCCTCTGAGCACCACGGTGGTGGAGTCCCAGATATAGACACTGGGCACATTCTCTGTGAAGTTATACAGGGTTGGGTTTTCTACGGCATCTTCATCGATGAGGAATCCGTCAGCGGCAAAGTAGTGACCCTGCTTGACGGCCTGCACCGTGTGCAAGCCCTTGGGGATGCTCAGTTCGAAGGCTCCCTGTGTGTCGGTCTCTATCAACTGACGGTTGGCATTGTACAAGGGATGTCCATCCATCAAAAACGACACTCCCGCGACGGGGATGCTGGTGTCGCGATAGTATACATTGCCCGAATAGACCACATATTCATCCTGGTAGAGATTGAAGTTCTGTGTCCAGTTGCTGCTGGGCGTGAAGGTGACGGTGCCGCCGCCGGTGAAGCTGCTGCCGGTGCCGTCGACAGGAACGTAGACACTGTAGCGACCCGTTTCGCGGAAGGGAAGTCCCTTCACCTCATAGTATCCAGTGGAGTCGGTCTGGCACTCCCAGTAGGGCTGGGTAGCGATTTTCTTGGTCACGCTGTCGAGAGGCTCTACACGTACTGTCACGCCGGCCATGGCCGTACCGTCGGCCAGGCGCACATAGCCGTTGATCATACCTGTCTTCTCGCAGAAGCCCTCGGTCTCAACAGTGCTCACATGGGTTCCCTCACACTGGTACACACTCTCCACACGGTAGAGATAGACGTGCTGAGAGAGCACGGATGTATCTTCATAGTATTGTGTGATGAGGTCTGTGGCAATTTCATCCCACTTCGCCTCCTGATTCATCTTGTCCTTGCGCATCACACGGTAGAAATCGTGGTCGCCACCGGTGGTCGTCCAGGTCAGTTCCACGCTGCTTTGCTTGGTCACAGCATTGAGACTGACGATGCTGTCGCCGTTGACGAAACGATAGTTGGCCAGGTCGCCGACATCCATCTTCTTCACGGCCACCACCAGACTGTCGTTGTCGGTGTTCGTGATTTTGAGAGGCGATGTGCCCTGACGTACGATCAGGTCGAAAGAGTATTCCACACACTTGCGGCTCAGTTCCTGTGAGAAGCGATGGTTCTTGAAGACATCGTCATTGCTGCTCAGGTCGATGATGTTGCTGTCCACACCGTTTTCGCCATGCATGTTGATACGCAGCTGCAGCTTGGCGCGCGAGTCCCAAAGAGACGGACTGTAGATGCTCTGCTCGCGGGTGACAGACAAGGGCACCAATTCGCCACCGTCTGCATGCCACTGGCCTCCCATCAATTGGGCCAGTTCGCTGATGCTCTTCGAGGCCACATTATATCCCTGCCCCACTTGCTGGGTGGTCATTAAAGGCACGGCTGCATCATCTTCCAGTGCCCACTGGCTTCCCAGCTTTGATACCACTTGGGCGGCATCGGTGGCATTACGGTTGTCGCTGGAATACATCTCACCCCAGTTGTGGACGGAGTAGCTGGTCCAGGACCCGCCCCAGGCATTCGTTGAACGGTAATTCAAACCCGCATGGAGATAGTTGACATAAGTGCCGTTCTCATAGTTGTGCTCAAAGAACCAGTAGCCATCTCCCCATCCCACGAAAGCGCCGGCATAGGAGTCATTGAAAGAGGTGGATATCATCCTACCGTCAAACAAGCAGTTGTTGATGTAGAAAGTGGAAACATTATTATGTCCTATGAATCCGCCTGAGTGGGGACCATTTGTATCGATTTTGTTACATGTGATGGTGACCGACACACGGACGTTATCGAAACGGTTGGTCGACCCATTGATTGACTGGCCCGCCAATCCTGAGGCGTGAAGGCCGCCGTTCACGCTTCCAGTCACACGAAGGTTTTTGAAAGAAGCGCCTTTAATGTTCATAAACGGAGCCAGGAATTTGGTTTTCTCGTCGTAAAGGCTGACTTCCAACGTATGTCCATTGCCGTCGAAGATACCGCGATAAGGACTCGATTCGGTCCGGCCGACGGATTCTGTCACAGCGATGTCGGCCACCATGATGGCGTTCACGTCGGCATTGCCGTTGCCGTTTTGCACCGCCGTGCTGAATTTCTGCCAGTCGGCGTTGTTGCGCAGGATATAGTATTCCTTACCGTCGATGGTGACTTTCTCATCATGCTCGTAGCTGACGGTATAGTTGCAGTTGGTCAGTATCAAATCACTGGCGTATCTGGTTCTGGCAAATGTCTTGCAGCCATCATGCTTGGTGGTGATCTGTGATGGAGCAAAGAGGCAGTTGGTCATTTCGACTCGAGTATCCGTCCAACCTACGAAACCGCCGTTGTTGTAGCAGGTCGCGCCCAGGAGCTGTCCGTCGAAGCGGCAGTTCTTGATCCTCAGAGTACCTGTAGAGCAGCGGGCCACAAAGCCGCCATTGACAGCCTCGCCGTTGACACTGCTGCCAACGGCCACAGATACCCGGCAATTCTCTATCTCAGAAATACCCGTACCCGTCACACGACCCACCAGTCCGCCTACAAACCGGGTGGAGGAAGTGGCAGAGCCATGGACCGTCAGGTTTGTGATGTGAGCACCGCTGATCTGACTGAACGGGGCCACATCACCCGATGTGCTATTGTAAGCGACGGTCAGTGTGTGACCATTGCCATCAAACAAACCACTGAAGGGATGGGCAGGGGTACCCACCATCACCTGGCTGTCTCCCAGGTCGATGTCGGCGGCCATAATGGCAGTGAGCTCGACATCTCCGTTGTTCACACGCTGTGCGAAAGCCTTGAAATCTTCTGCCGAGCGGATGATGATATGGCCTTGGTCGTCCTGACTGGGACCATAGCTGAAAGAAAAGTCGGCCACATGGGTCTCATCATCCCAGGTCGAAGAGCGTAGCACGGTGGCATTTTCAATCTGTGGCAGCACGGGGATTGCACTCAGCACGGTCTGTACGCCACCGGAGCCGTCTGACCAAGCCCATACACCGGTGCTGGTACGCCGCACACGGTAGGCAACGGGAATGCCCTTGTACAGATCAAGCAAGTCAGGATCTTCGAAGGTATAGGTGTCAGCACCGCTCTCAAAGGTGACCGAGCCACAGGACTGCCACCCGCTGGTGATGTCAGTGCCATTGACATTGCGCTGTATCTCAAACTGGTCGTATTCTTCCATGTCATCCTGCTGTGGGGCATTCACCTTCCAGGTGAGCAGGGCATGCCCTTCTGGCGACAGCTTGACACTGAGATTGGTGGGAACATGCATCATGGACGCGGTAATGGGTTCTGACGTCACAATCACGTCATAATTCTCCGAATCCTTGACGGAGGCCTCCAGGTAAACATTGGTATACGACCTGGTCATCGGCAGATAGGCAAAGCCTACCAGTTTCTTTTCGAGGGCCACAGTACCCTGGGCACCCGTCACGGCATCGGTATAATGAAGCCGGGCCCAGTTGACACTCTTGGCATTGATGCTGTAGACCGACATGATTTTGCCCACTTGCTTCTGGTCGTAAGCCAGCATGAAGTCGGCCAGCTCGGCATTCGTCGCGGCTGCCTCAGGAGCATCCCAGTCGAGCATCTGACGATGGGAATAGGCATCAGGCACATGCCAGTCGCCGGCTCCCGACCAGTTGACATGCACCCAGACGGTGAGCTTCAGGTTGTGGCCTCGCAACTCACGGGGTATCACCCAGTCGACGGTGGTGGTGTAGTGATCTTTGTTGGTGTCGTCAGGTTTCAGGTTGTACTTCACCCAATTGTCGTTGGCAGTGAAGATCGTCCACGACTTTGCCTGCCCCTGCAACTGGAAGGTACCAGGCTGATAGGCTTTGATCCAATAGCCATCATCGAGGTCGGAGTAATCGTCACACTTCCACTCAAAAACCTCTTGCTCGGGTCCATTGTCCACCTTGACGTAGACGTGGCCTTCTTGCACGCCTTCGTTGATGGTACCATCGTATTGAGTGGGCAGCGTGAATCGCAGTTTGTCAATGCCCATCTGCATGCAGGTGTAGTTGCTCGCCGTCTGCATGAACTTATCGGCACGGACATTCATGGCCTGCCCTAATCCGAGCAGAACCAGAAAAAGGAATAATACGCGCTGTTTCATACTTATATTAATATTGAATTTGTTTATTGTTGATTAGATGTAAAAATGAAACATTTCGTTATTTATTGTCTTTTTTTGATGATTGATTATAGCCTCCAGAGAGGCATCTGTAATACATAAAAAAACTGCCATAAATTAATCGACAAAGATAATAAAAATATTTAAAAATACATTATTTTTTTCTAAAAAAAATTACACTTTTAGTTCATAGTTTTCCAGAATCTCCAGAAAAACCAGTGATCCCGACGTTTTTTTATCTATGTGTGCAAAATTAAGGGAAAAATAGCAGGCAAGTCATAAAACACAGAATATATTCTCAAAGATGATGCGACAGAGAAGCCGTAATAGCGACAAAAAAAGTGATCAAGCCTGGAATCTGACGCAATCTACTCAAAAAAATCGGGGTGTGCCAGTCGTGGCACACCCCGATTGAATCGTTTTGGAATGACTGTTTACTCAAACACCAGATGACAGCCATCGATGGTGAAGGCGAAATTGAAGTCGTACATATTTACGTTGTTCACACCGAGGTAGTACTGGGTATAGAGGGCGCCGTCGGTGCCGTTCATCTCCACCTGTACGTCGGCAGTGCTATTACCGCAGTTGGTGATGTAGACTTTCACCTTGGCACCGTTCATGGCGGCGAGCCAGGTAGCCCAGTCGCCCTGTGTGCCCTCATGCGCGCACGCGTCATAACCGATGCCCCAACCGTAGTTGTCGGCACGCAGCACACCATACTCGGTGGCATTGTCGGCACTGCGGAGCACCACGACGAAGTTGTTCCAGTTGCCAGCCATGCTGCTATAGTTGGTCAGGCTCACGGCGTAGGTCTCGCCGACAGGCACATTGATGTTGTCGGTATGCTCCGACCACCATCCGCCCGAGCAGTCGGCCGGACCCAGGGTAGTGGGATACGGTGTCACGGCGGTGCATTTCGACTCGGCCACAGACACCTCTACCGTCGCTGTCTTGCCATTCTCTGTAGTGATAGTCACCTCGTGATTGCCTGCCACGGCAGGTACACGGCTGAAGTTGAGCTTGCCGTTATTGACGATGCCGGTGGTACCGTCTACATAGGTGGCAGTCACCTCCAAGCCAGTCGGGTCGAAGGCGAGGCTGCGGTCTGTAGCCAATTCCGTGGCCACGCTGCTGTAGTAATAATAACGGTTGTTGGCGGGAGCCTGCGTCACCTTGATCGATGCGATGGGGTTGACCACCCTGAACTTGGCGCTGGCCACGATCGGGGTGGAGGCGTTCTCGCCCTTGAAGGTCTTGTTGTAGATCACCACAAGGGTCTTCTCGCCCACCTCATTCATGTTGGGGATAGCGGTGAAGAGCAACTCAGCGGCTGGCACGGTCTTTACCACACCCTCCTCGAAGGTGACGACAGCCGAGATATTGGCCACGGCATCCTCCAGCGTGGTGCCCATGTCTACCTCATCGGGCACATTCTGCAGTTCCATCGAGAGCGGGTTCTTGTCCAGGGCCGAAGTATATCCGCCGATAGGCTCAATATTCGACTCCAGGAAATTGATGTAAGACCCCTCTGGTACGATGAAGCAACGGATGGTGGTGTTGGCCGGATCCGGGTTGAGGTTGGGCAGTGCATAAGGCTGCTTGTAGGTCTTGGTCACCACACCATTGGTGATCTTGATAGAGAAGGCACTGGGGTCAGTGCGGTCTACAGTCAGTGTCACCTTGCCACCCATCTTCTGGATGTTGGCGTCGGCATTGTCGACAGGCGAGAGAGGCAGGTTGCTCTCGGAGAATTTAAAGAAGAGATGGCCGCCCCACTGCGAGTTGTATTTCACGCTGTCGTTGGTGAAGTCGTAGCGGAAAGCGCCATACTCGGTGTAGCCATTGCCGCCGCGGTCTATATCATTGGTGATGACGAGGGCGAAGTTCTTGTAGTAAGTGTTATCGTTGGGATTGATGTTGAGGTTGAACACGGCGTTCCACTTCTCACCATCAGGTATCTGATAGTATTTGGAGAAGCTCGCCCACCAGCCCGACGTAAAGTCGGTGTTGCCGACGGTGTATACATCCTCGTTCATGCCCTCGAGCACTTCCTCCTCCGGAGTGCCCTTCGCATTCTCTATAGAGTCGATCTTCTGCGAGATCCAGTCGGGATTGTCGACACTGTACAGGTCGCCTCCCTCACAGCCAGTCAGCAACAGCAGACCAAAGGCTGCAGCGCCAAATACGGATGCTATTTGATTGAGATGTCTCATAATCTTTTTCATTAAATGGTTTGGTTTCATGATAGTTTAAAGACCGACCACAGGATGTATGGTCCATCCTTTCTCGAAGAAGTAAGCGGAATTGTCGGTACCCTCGTTGGCGGAGTTGCCTTTGAGGTTGGGGTTGTCGTTGAGGGTGCCCTGATAGATGGGCAGGAACTCATGACCCTTCTCATAGGAGTCGAAAGAACTCTTCAACTGTTCGTCGACACCAACATCAGAGTAGCTGACGGGATCTTTGACCAGCGACTTGTTGGTGGTGCGGCGGAAGGTGCCATGTTCCTTGAGCTGAGCCAGACGGTCGGCGCTATAGAAGAATCCCCAGCGGATAAGGTCGAATCCACGGCCAAACTCACAGCCGAACTCCTTGGGGCGCTCTACGTTGGCAATCTGCTCGAAGAGTTTGTCCTTGGAGGAGAAGTCGGAGAGTTTCAGCGGGGCCAACTCGGCACGTGCACGCACCTGGTTGATCCAGTCGATGGCCTGCTGTGTGGGGCCGTTGACTTCATTCTCGCACTCAGCTGCACGCAACAGCACGTCGGAATAGCGCATCATACGCAGGTTGATGCCATCGTGCAGACCTGTCACGACCTTGTCGTAAAGACCGGTGCGCAGATTGGTCCACTTGGCAATGGGCAGACCGCCGTAGTTGTTGTTGGTCACGACATAGTCGGTGGCCGTCATCGGCACAGTGTAGCACACATTGCCATACTCAAAGCCCTCCCAGTCGTCCTCGTAGGTACCGATGGTCCAATAGAG
>CAMIYC010000021.1 GCA_946402905.1 uncultured Prevotellaceae bacterium
CTTGACGGAAGAAGAGAAAGCGAGAATTTTGAGGACCGCCGTGGTATGAGTGGCGGAGCCGTCGCCGGCATGGGTATCGGCAGTATTATCCTTATTGGCCTCATCACCCTGCTCACCGGCGGTGACATCACCGACGTGCTTCAGCAGGCTGGCAACATGGGCATGACAGGTGGCAACGAACAGACCACACAGACGTTCTCACCCGAGGAAGAGGCTCAGGTGAAGTTTTGCAAGCAGATCCTTGCGAGCACGGAAGACATCTGGTCGGCGGTGTTCCGGCAGAAGTTCAACGCCGAATACCAGCCTCCCACACTGGTGTTCTTCAGCGGCCAGGTGCAGACCAACTGTGGCGGTGCCACCTCGGCAGTAGGCCCGTTCTATTGTTCTGCCGACCAGAAGCTCTATATCGACCTCTCCTTCTTCAAACAGATGGAGACCCAGCTCAACTCGGGCGGCGAGTTCGCCCGTGCCTACGTCATCGCCCACGAGGTGGGACACCATGTGGAGAACCTGCTCGGCATCCTGGGCAAGGCCCACTCTGCCATGCAGCGCACCAACAAGACCCAGGCCAACCAGATCAGCGTGCGCCTGGAATTGCTCGCCGACTACTATGCCGGTGTATGGGCCCACTATGAGGACGAAGCCTTCGGCTCCATCGACGACAACGACCTGCGGTCGGCCATCAACTGTGCGCAGCATATCGGCGACAACTACCTGCAGGAGCGCTCTCAGGGCTACTCACAGCCAGAGTCGTTCACCCATGGCACCTCCGACCAGCGCATGCGCTGGCTGAAGAGAGGATACCAGACGGGCGACATGAACACCACGACGTTCTCGGGCAGTTACAGCGACCTGTAATACTCCGCGCACATCTCGGCACACCGCTCGCCGTCGACGCCTGCCGACACGATACCTCCGGCATAGCCGGCCCCCTCACCGCAGGGGAACAACCCACGCATCCGCACATGCTGCAGTGTAGTGCTGTCACGCACGATCCGCACAGGTGCGGATGTGCGCGTCTCTATGGCGATGAGCACGGCGTCGTTGGTGAGGAATCCGCGGCTTTTCTGTCCGAATGCCCTGAATCCCTCTCTCAGTCTTCTGGTGACCGGCTCCGGCATCCAGAAGTGGAGCGGACTGGGCACCAGTCCCGGTGCGTAGGATGACGGCGGGAGGTCATAGCTCAGCTTGCCGTTGACGAAATCGGCCATACGCTGCGCGGGTGCCGTCTGCCTCCGCTGTCCCTGTATCCAGCAGTCATGCTCGAGTTGCTGCTGATAGCGCATCACCCTCAGGGCATCGTCGCCCTCAATGTCTTCCGGCCGTGTCTCCACCACCATGCCACTGTTGGACCACTTTGTGCCACGATGGCTGGGGCTCATGCCGTTGACCACGATCTGCTCCGGCCCCGTGGCGGCGGGGATGACAAAGCCACCCGGACACATGCAGAACGAATAGACACCGCGGCCGTCGACCTGCGTCACATAGCTGTATTCTGCAGCGGGCAGATACTTCCCCCTGCCCTCGCGGTTGTGATACTGTATCTGGTCGATGAGTGCCGACGGGTGTTCGAGCCTTACGCCCACTGCAATGCCCTTGGCCTCGATCTCTATCCTGGCGGCATCGAGATAGCGGTATACGTCGCGGGCGGAATGTCCTGTGGCCAGGATCACGGCACCATGGTATTCCACCGTCCGTCCGTCGGTCAGGCGCTGTGCCACCACACCCGTCACCTGGTCGCCACTGACGAGGAGCTGGGTCATCTTGGTCTGGAAGTGCACCTCCCCGCCACAGCGCAGGATTGTCTGGCGCATGTTTTCTATCACCCGTGGCAACCGGTCTGTACCGATATGCGGATGGGCATCAGCCAGGATGTCGGTGGAGGCGCCATGCTGGCAGAACACATGCAATATTTTCTCCACGCTGCCCCGTTTCTTCGACCTTGTGTAGAGCTTGCCGTCGGAGTAAGCTCCTGCCCCACCCTCTCCGAAACAGTAGTTGCTCTCGTCATCCACCCGTTGTGTCTTGGTGATGAGTGAGAGGTCTTTCTTGCGTTCATGCACATCTTTTCCGCGCTCGATGACGACAGGTCGCAGCCCGAGCTCGATCAACCGCAGCGAGGCGAAGAGGCCGCCGGGGCCGGCACCCACCACGATCACCCGGGGTGCCTCCGACACGTCCTGATACACCGTCTTGGGGTAGCAGTCGTCTTCCGGCTGTTCGTTGATATAGATCCGTAGCGTCAGGTTGACATAGATCGTGCGCTGGCGGGCATCGATGCTTCTCTTGAGCACCCTGATATGGGTGATGGTGCGTGCGTCGATACCTTTCTCACGCGCCACATGGTCGGTCAGCACGCTCATCTGTGCGGCCACAGGGGGTGTCACTCTCAGTTGTAGTTCTTGTATCATGGGATTGATGGGATAGATGGGGTGAATGGGCTTAATGGGATTGATGGGATGAATGGGATTGAAAAAATAATCCCTCACCTCTCCTTGGAGAGACAGGTGAGGGACTATGAAGACATGGGCTATATATAGCCCGGAGATGATCAGAAGTTGACACCGATATTGACGCAGAGAGCATGTCCGTGCGAAGACAGATCTTTGGCTCCGGCTATATCGTCACCATCGGCGATGTTGGTCACACCAATCTGATAGCCCACCTCAGCGTAGAGGTTGCTCCACTCCACACCGCAGCCAATCTTGATGCCCATCTCAGGGTGCTTCAGATACTTATAACTGCCCGAGACACCCATGGCGAAAGTAGGTCCGATGAAGGGCAGGATGGCGATATCGTTCTCCGTTGAGATGCCGTATTTGATCAGCGCGGGGATCTCCAGATAGTTGAGGTGGCCTTTGGGAGCCAGGTCGGTGTTGTTGTATTTCAGGTTCTTACCGCCACGCTCGGTATAGTAGAGACCGCTCTCGAGGAATACAGGTGCAGAGTCTGACACACGGATACCCACCACACCGCCGAGGGTCATACCTGTACGCGACTTGTCTGTCTCAATGTCGCCACCGATACCGGAGAAGTTAAGACCCAGGCGTACACCCCAATACAGGTGCTCCTCGTCGAGTGAGAAACCACCGCTACTGAACTGAGCGAAAGAAGGAGCGGCAAACAGGCATGCCACTAATGCTACTAAAAGTTTTTTCATATTCTTACGATTTTAATAAATGACCATGTATGAAATGTCTAATAGAATGCAAAGGAACATCTTTTTTTTTAATTTTCAAAATTATTCTCAAAAAAATTACCTCGCCCCAATTTTCCTTGACTGCTTTACCCATTATTTTGACATGGACTCGTGCTTGATTGTCTGATTCAAAAGATGTAGGGACGCGGCGTGCCGCGTATGCCACGCGGTGTTCTGTATCGCAGAAATGATGCAGAAAAGGCGGAAAAATCCGGAAACAGGTGGATGCTGTGCATCCATGGAGATAGGGGCTGTTGGTAATCTGATGGTATACGGACACGGAGGGCACCAAGGCTTTTTCTTTGGAGCACATTGCATGACCCTGATACTGTTTCTTCTGATAGCGACGGCTCTGATGACGACGGCTTATGAAAATAAAAAAAGCACTTCGTTAGACAAAAAGGGGCAAAAAGGGGCAAAAAGGGGCAAAAACGTCAACAACGTAAACTTTAAGGAGAAAACCTGTGGAATTTGAATCGACTTTATATAAAAATAACACTCAACTCTTTGTCAAACAACATTTTATTTGTAATTTCGTAACGACTATGCGGAATTATCATGACAAATGGCTCCGCTTCCCTCAAAGAGTATTATTGCTTAAAAAAACGCCCGATTTATTTAGGAGAACTGACAATGACGATGACAAGAAAAGAGTATCAGAAGCCGTTTATGGTGGTAGAGAGATTTGTGGCACAGGAGTATTGTGCCCCATGTAACTGGCAGGGTAAATATACATCATCTGCATACATATATGACAGTAATAATAAATTATATTTAGACAAAAATGATAATAAACGTTATGATTCTGGCGAGCAAATCAACACCCCAGCTCCTCCCTCAGACAAAACTTTTATTTTCTCATACAATGAAAATAATGAATTAGGCTATGTTGATACAAGTTCAATAACAGGTAATATTTTTTTGACTAATTTGATTCCAACTGCAAGTCATAAATATTATACATATTACCAAGGCAATAGAAATGAGTATGAAAATGAAAGAAAATACCTGTATGCCCTAAAAGCTGTTAACGGAAAAACTTATTGGTTTTCGGGAAATTCTTTTACTTTTTCAAAACTTCATTCATAGCGAATTTAGTGTAACAGAATCACAATGAATCGACGGTTCTTTTGAATCACGACAATATACTCTGAATCCTCTGAATCATGGGGGACGGAGTTTCTGATTCGGAATCAAAATCTTCGTTCCCGTGATTCATATAACAAGAATGTTGTGTGAAGCTCTATCTTGTGTGGCCATTTCTTTAATCAGAAATACTATGAAGCATTATGATAGGCGTAATACGTGCCTCCTTCGTATTTGATTTTAACATCATAGGTCATGTTCGCCTTCTCAAATTTATATGTTTTTTTGCCATACACAAATTCCAAGTCGCTGTAGTATGCTGCCGGACTGCCTCCTATATTTGTGCTGTTATAGCTGAAATTCCTGTTATCTCCCTTTCTTAGCAAATAATACACACTCACATTTTTATACACACCTTCCGCACCCGAAGCCGCATAAATATTACTTCCATTCGTTGTCTTCTGGAAAAGCTCTGGACCTTTATCTACTATTCCAATATTGGTTAGGTCAAGATGGATAGGTATATTATGGATGTAAAGGTCAACCATGGAATCACCACAATTAGCCACGCACTCATTAGCCACAAATCTCCCTACCACCATAAACGGCTTTTGATATTCTCTTCTTACCATCGTCAGTTCTCCTAAATAAATCGGGCGTTTATTATCGACAGTTATAAATGGGCGACTGTTATTGATTTGTTTGCCACAAAAATTTACATCGATCACATGGATATGTTTGACAAATCTACTTGCATAGTATTGGAATAATAAATAATTCATGATTAATTCACGAGTAATTCACGAACAATTCACGTAAAACCAAAACAACATGGATGCTCAGCATCCATGTTGTTTCGTAATGCTTTAGTTCTTTTCGGTTTTTTCGTAATAAAGGCTATTCACAACGCGGCACGCCGCGTCCCTACACTGGCGATGGAGTCTCTTTGTTTTGGTTTTTCGTTCCCGTCCCCGTGATGGAATAATTAATAATTCATGACTAATTCATGATTAATTCACGAACAATTAACGTAAGACCAAAACAACATGGATGCGCAGCATCCATTCTTTTTCGTAATGCTTTCGTGTTTTGGTTTTTTCGTAATAAAGGCTATTCACAACGCGGCACGCCGCGTCCCTACACTGGCGATGGAGTCTCTTTGTTTTGGTTTTTCGTTCCCGTCCCCTGATGGAACAATTATTAATTCATGATTAATTCACGAACAATTCACGTAAAACCAAAACAACATGGATGCGCAGCATCCATTCTTTTTCGTAATGCTTTAGTTCTTTTCGATTTTTTCGTAATAATGGCTAATCACAACGCGGCACGCCGCGTCCCTACACTGGCGATGGAGTCACTTTATTTTTGTTTTTCGTTCCCGTCCCCGTGATTCATGAATCAAAATCCCCGTCCCGTGATACAAGCCGTCAATAGCAAGAATGAATCTCTCAATAGGAGATTTTGGGGCCATACATGCAAATTATACAAAACAAAACCCAAAAATATCAGGATTTTATCTTTTATAAAAGATAAAATTATTATCTTCGCAGCGAATTTCATCTATAAAAGATATGAAAGCAATTGTAAGACAAAGTTATCTTGACAAGATAACGAAGCATCTTGGTAAGGACACCATCATTATTATAGTTGGTCAGCGCCGTGTTGGAAAGAGTTACATCCTGCGCCTCTTTAGGGATCAAGTGGCAGAAGATGCTCATTCAAACATT
Source organism: uncultured Prevotellaceae bacterium (assembly GCA_946402905.1). Taxonomy (GTDB): domain Bacteria; phylum Bacteroidota; class Bacteroidia; order Bacteroidales; family Bacteroidaceae; genus Prevotella. Next base: position 6,016 of record CAMIYC010000021.1, read on the forward strand.
ATCTTCATTGACAAAGAGAAACATGAGTTTGCCGACATTCGGACAGGCCGGGACTTGAATGCCTATATTGATGAACGTCGAGACAAGACAAGGACCAATTACATCTTGATAGATGAAGTTCAAGATATTGAAGGTTTCGAGAATAGTGTCCGCAGTTATTATGAGGAGGCAGATATAGAAATAGTTGTTACAGGCTCCAACTCCAATATACTCAGTAGTGACTTGGCTAACAAAATAGGCGGTCGCTACAAGGAAATCTTCGTTCAGGCACTAAGCTATGAGGAATTCATGGAGTTTCACAATTTGCCCGACAGTGATGATACGTTGGCAGAGTATATTCAGTTTGGCGGATTGCCCAGTTTGAAAAAGATAGGACTTGACGAACAGGATGCACGTGAGTACCAGATGGATGTCTATAGCACCGTGCTGCTGAAGGATGTTATCAAGCGGAATAATATCCGCAATGTGCCATTTCTGGAAAACCTTGTGCATTTCCTTGCTGACAATGCAGGGAAAATCATTTCTGCCAACAGCATAGCAAAGTATATGCGGTCGCAAGGAGAGAACATTACCTCCACTGTTATTATCAATTATGCTAAGTATCTGTGCGAATCATACATGATCCACAAGGTGAACAGGTATGACATTCACGGACGGAAGATATTTGAGAGCAACGATAAATTCTACTTTGAAGACAACGGTATTCGCAATGCTCTTGTAGGTGGTTCACGCGAGAGAGACATTGAGAAAGTGATAGAGAATATAATCTACAATCATCTTGTGCGCCTGGGCTATGAAGTGATGGTCGGACAGCTTCAGGCTGGTGAGATTGATTTTGTCTGTACTAAGTCAAAAAGCGAAAGGATATATGTACAGGCATCTTATATTATAGCTGACGATAATACTTACGAACGCGAGTTTGGCAACCTCCGTGCCATCAAGGACAACTATCCCAAATATGTCATCTCTATGACACCATTGGTTACCAGGTCTGATGACAATGGCATAACCCATCTTCATCTCAGGAGGTTCTTAACGAAAGGGTTGGAGAGGTAATGAATCACATGTATCGCAGGGACGGGGATTTTTTGATTCTTTTTCACTTTCAATCTTTTATTTTGCGGATTGCAAGGCCAAAGAATGATTTGAGCAATGAATCAAAATCCCCGTCCACATGATACATCTATCACATGGATATGTTTTGCTTGTATAATAGGCTGTCCAATTTGTTGTAGTGTATATGTCGGGTGAATAATTCTATGAAGCATACACACTCCCCCTGGCCCCCTCTAACTTAGAGGGGGAATTGGTTACAACTGCAAATGGAGAGAGGCGTGCTAGAAACAAACACCCTACTTGTATAGTATTGGAATAATAAATAATTCATGATTAATTCACGAGTAATTCACGAACAATTCACGTAAAACCAAAACAACATGGATGCTCAGCATCCATGTTGTTTCGTAATGCTTTAGTTCTTTTCGGTTTTTTCGTAATAAAGGCTATTCACAACGCGGCACGCCGCGTCCCTACACTGGCGATGGAGTCACTTTATTTTTGTTTTTCGTTCCCGTCCCCGTGATGGAACAATTATTAATTCATGACTAATTCATGATTAATTCACGAACAATTCACGTAAAACCAAAAAACCATGGATGCGCAGCATTCATTCTTTTTCGTAATGCTTTAGTTCTTTTCGATTTTTTTCGTAAATAAATCCAGTAATAACGCGGCATGCCGCGTCCCTACACTGGCGATGGAGTCCGAGTTGAACAATTCGCGCGGCAGAATGATGTATCCTTTTTCCATTTGCAGTGATATTTGGTATTGTTTCACATGGGCAAAGGTATGACATCTTTGAGAAACGTTTCTGTCATTTTAAAAAAGGCGAATGACCGTAGGATTATTTGGTTTTTCCCTTTTATTGGAGCCCGCAACGTCTACAAAAAGGAAAAAAACTGGGAAAATCGAATAATGTGACTTTTTTTCTATATCTTTGCATGAGTATTATATACAACACTTTATCACGTACCTGATATGAAAGAAACTTTTGCATGGATAGCAACAGCCCTGCTGCTGGTCGCAGGTGGCCATCTGACATGTTCCGCCACTGCAAGCATCCCGACTTACTTGAACATCAACGCCCATTCCCACGACGGGAAGCACACAGCCAAGTATATCCGCCAGCGTGTAGACGATATCTATAGTTGCTACAAGAATCCCCAATACGATGAGTATGGCATAAGAATCATAGAGCGTGGCGACCTCAACGACACCTATTGCTCCTCGCGATACAAGGCCCTGTATCAGAAAGCCTATGGAATGTCGGAAGGCGAAATGATACTCGACTACGACCATTGGACCTACTCCCAGGACGACAACCAATTCACATACCGGGTGGGGAAGATAAAAAACATCACCGATTCTACAGCCACGGCCTACGTGGAAGGGAAGAACTTCGGTGAAGACTACACCATCGCCCTGTCGCTCTATTTTGAGCGTGGCGACTGGTATGTCGACGACTTCCTCTCCGACGACGAAACGGAGAAAGATTACCTTGAGAAAGTTTTCCATCAACTCGTCGGCGACAAGATCGCCCGTTTCTATGAAGATTACGTCTTCTATGGAAAGGATGACCTGACCACCGAGGAAGCTGTTGTCAGATATTGCACACCACGCCTCGCCCGGAAACTGAAAGATGCCTATGAATACGACGGCGAAGGCTATGCCATCTGGGACTTCCGCGGGCCACAACATCAAGCCGGCGACAGTGACGCACATCATGTGGATGCCGTCACGCCGAAAGGCGACGGGCTATACCAAGTGGAGTATACCGACGGAGGTCAAAAACTCTCCTGCACGGTAAGCGTGATCGTGGAAGGCAGCAAGGTCTTGTTCGACGACATCAAGTAGTCCCGCCCTTGTGTGGCTTTGATTACTATCAGACATACACATCTATTGACATAAAAACAGAAAATGAAAAAATTACTTTTAGCTTTACCGTTAGCGGCAATGCTGCTATGCGCCGGATGCTCCGGCAACACCGAGCCTACCCCGAAGGCACCATCTTTCGACGAAGTACTCAACACGAGGAGAAGTGTCCGCAGTTATGACGCCACGAAGAAGATCTCCGAAGCCGAAGTGCGCGAACTGCTCAAGGCCGTGCAAGAAGCGCCGTCCTGGGCCAACCAACAGCCCACGAAATATTATGTGGCCATCAGCGAAGAGAAGCTGAAAGCCGTGCAAGACCTGGTAGGCGGCAACAAGGAACGTATCGCCGGAGCTCCCGTGCTCATCGTCTCCACCTTTGAGAAAGGCAAGTCGGGCTTCTTCCAGGGCAACCCCGCCAACGAGGTGGGCGACGGATGGGGCGCCTACGACAACGGTCTGAGCAACTGCTATCTCATCATGAAGGCCAGGGCGATGGGTTTCGACACCCTCATCATGGGCATGCGCGATGCCGACAAACTCAGAGAGCTGTTCGCCATCCCTGAAGAGGAAGCGATCATGGCCGTCATCTCCCTGGGATACAGAGACGGCGAGCCCAACCGACCGGAAAGAAGACCCCTGGATGAGATCGTCCACTTCTTCTGACCTCGACCTGCCTGACTTCTCTGCATGTGCCGGCATTGGCGTATACAGAGACGTCAGGAGCTCTGTACGATGACCAGGAAATACCGCAAAATCATTCATGTAGACATGGATGCCTTTTTCGCATCCGTGGAAGAGCATGACGACCCCTCGCTGGTGGGGAAACCCGTCGTGGTGGGACACGACGGGCCTCGGGGCGTGGTCTCCACCGCCAACTACCTGGCCAGGAAATACGGAGTGCACTCTGCCCAGGCTATCGTCACGGCACACCGGCTGTGCCCCGGCCTCGTCGTGGTAGAGCCCCACTTCTCCCGCTACAAAGAGGTGTCAAGTCAGGTGCACGACATCTTCCACGAATATACCGACCTCGTCGAGCCGCTCAGCCTCGACGAGGCCTATCTTGACGTGACGACCAACAAGCCCGGCATAGAGCTGGCAGTAGACATCGCCCGCGAAATCAAGCAGAAGATCAAGCAGAAGACCGGCCTCACCGCTTCTGCAGGCGTGAGCTACTGCAAATTCCTGGCCAAGGTGGCCAGTGACTACCGCAAGCCCGACGGCCTCTACACCGTGCATCCCGAGCGCGCCATCGAGTTTATCAATGGTCTCAAAGTGGAGCAGTTTTGGGGTGTGGGAGAGAAGACAGCCCAGCACATGCACCGCATCGGTGTATTCACCGGCCAGCAGTTGCGCGAGCAGTCACTCCAGCGGCTGACCACCCATTTCGGCAAGATGGGCAAGATGTTTTACGATTTCGCCCGCGGCATCGACAACCGCCCTGTCGTCACGGAGTGGGTGAGGAAATCCATAGGATGTGAGCGCACCTACGTGAATGACCTGACGCGCCCTGATGATATGCTCAAGGAGCTGGATGCCCTGGCTGATGAGCTGGAAGCGCGCATCGCCCGTCATCCCTTCAAGGGAAAAACTCTGGTACTGAAAGTGAAGTTCAACGACTTCAGACAGACCACACACAGCATCACGCTGAACACGGTGATCACCCGTAAAGAACAAATGGAGCCGCTGGTGAGACAACTGCTTCAAGAGGTAGACTTCCAGCAGCGGTCAGTACGGCTGCTGGGCATCACGGTGACCAACCCCATGGAGGAGCCGATGTCTCACGGCCCCATCCAACTCTACATCCAATGGCCGCCTTTTCCTGAGAGTAGCGACAACGAATCATGAGATTCACTTTTCATGAATAGACTGTCCAATTTGTTCGTTAATTGATAATCATATCAAGAATTAGGGTGTCTAATTTGTTGTAGTATAGATGTCGTGTGAATGTTTCCTCTGAAGCATGCACACTCCCCCTAGCCCCCTCTAACTTAGAGGCTGCTGAAAAAGTAGGTTAATCCAATTTTTCATATCTCGATTATTCGTACCCCTATCTTGGAGCATAGTCAAAAATTGAAATCTCAGAGGCCACTTTTGATAGAAACAGGACTTTTTCAGCAGCCCCAACTTAGAGGGGGAACTGATTACCACTGCAAATGGGGAGTGGATCTGTAAGAAATCAAATTGAACAGCCTATTTCGTGAGATATTCACAGTTGTTAAAGAATTTCTTGGCGACATGGTAAAAATTACGCCAAAACCTTCGTTTATCTCGTCAGCAATGATTAATTTTGCAAAGATTTTAGGAATATAGGCTCCAATTTGTAATGGAGTTCCAAAATTTACATGACAAAAAGACAATGAAAGTATTAAAATTTGGCGGAACGTCCGTTGGTTCCGTAAAAAGCATTCTGAGCTTAAAACGTATTGTAGAGACAGAGGCCAGGCGGCAGCCTGTAGTAGTAGTGGTCAGTGCGCTGGGAGGTATCACCGACCGTCTGATATCCACCTCGAAACTGGCGCTTCAAGGCGATGAGCGCTACAAAGACGAATTTCAGGAGATGGTAGACCGCCACTACAAGATGATCGACACGATCATCACCGAGCCCAAGAAGCGTGAACAATTGTTCAACACCATCGACTCCCTCTTCGAACAGCTGAAAAGCATTTTCTTCGGTGTGTATCTCGTGCACGACCTCAGCGAGAAGACCCTCGACGCCATCGTCAGTTACGGCGAGCGCCTGAGCAGCAACATCGTGGCCACCCTTATCAAGGGTGCCAAATGGTACGACGCGAGGCAGTTTATCAAGACCTACCGCAAGAACGGCAAGCACACCCTCGACAGCGACCTGACCGCACGGCTTGTGAAGGAGGCTTTTGCCGACCTGCCCAAGATCTCACTGGTACCCGGATTCATCAGCAAAGACCGCGACACCGGCGAGGTGACCAACCTGGGCCGTGGCGGCAGCGACTACACCGCCTCGATCATCGCCGCCGCCCTTGACGCCGAGATCCTGGAGATCTGGACCGACGTCGACGGATTTATGACCGCCGACCCACGCGTGATCAAGACGGCCTACACCATCAATGAGCTGAGCTATATCGAGGCGATGGAGCTGTGCAACTTCGGCGCCAAGGTGATCTATCCCCCCACCATATATCCGGTGTGCGTGAAGAACATCCCCATCAGGGTGAAAAACACGTTCAACCCCTCCAGCCCCGGCACTATCATCAAAGACCAGATCGACAACGACCGCAAACCCATCAAGGGTATCTCCAGCATCAGCGGCACCACCCTCATCACCGTCACCGGTCTGTCGATGGTGGGCGTGATCGGCGTGAACCGCCGCATCTTCTCCGCCCTGGCCGACAACGGCATCTCCGTGTTTATGGTGTCGCAGGCTTCGTCGGAGAACTCCACCTCCATCGGTGTGCGCGACGAAGACGCCGCCTCGGCAGTAGAGGTGCTCAACGCCGAGTTTGCCAAGGAGATAGAGACGGGAGCCATGTTCCCCATGCACGCAGAGAGCGGGCTGGCCACCGTGGCCATCGTGGGTGAAAACATGAAGCACACCCCCGGCATCGCCGGCAAGCTCTTCGGCACACTGGGGCGCAGCGGCATCAGCGTGATCGCCTGTGCCCAGGGAGCCTCGGAGACCAACATCTCGTTCGTCGTAGACGGACGTTTCCTGCGCAAGTCGCTCAACGTCATCCACGACTCCTTCTTCCTCTCCGAATACAAAGTGCTCAACCTCTTCATCTGCGGTGTGGGCACCGTAGGCAGCAAACTCATCGAGCAGATACGCTCGCAGTATGAGCAGTTGAAAGAGCGCAGCAGGCTGAAACTCAACGTTGTGGGTATCGCCACTTCACGCAAGGCCATCTTCTCGCGCGACGGCATCGACCTGGACAACTACCGTCAGTTGCTCGCCGAGGCTCCCGACAGCGACAACCAGCGGCTGCACGATGAGGTGGTGGGCATGAACATCTTCAACAGCGTCTTCGTAGACTGCACCGCCAGCAATGACGTGGCCAGACTCTACCAGTCATTCCTGGAGCACAACATCAGCATCATCGCCGCCAACAAGATAGCCGCCTCGTCGGACTACAGCAACTACATGCGGCTGAAGCAGACCGCACTGGCCAGGGGCGTGAAATTCCGCTTCGAAACCAACGTGGGTGCCGGACTGCCCATCATCGGCACCATCAACGACCTGCGCAACTCCGGCGACAAGATACTCAAGATAGAAGCCATACTGAGCGGCACGCTCAACTTCATCTTCAACGAGCTCTCTGCCGACGTGCCACTGTCTGAGACCGTGCGGCGCGCCAAAGAGCAAGGATACAGCGAGCCCGATCCGCGCATCGATCTCAGTGGCACCGACGTGGTGCGCAAGCTGGTGATCCTCACCCGTGAGGCAGGCTACCGTATCGAGCAAGACGAGGTGGAGAAGCGGCTCTTCATTCCCGACGACTACTTCGAGGGCGATGTAGACCGCTTCTGGAGCAAACTGCCCGAGTTAGACCACGACTTCGAAGAGCGCCGCCGCCAACTGGAGGCGGAGGGCAAGCGCTGGCGCTTCGTGGCCGTGATGGACCACGGACAAGCCCGCGTGGAGCTGCAGGCCGTCTCTCAAGGGCACCCCTTCTACAACCTGCAAGGTTCCAACAACATCGTGATGCTCACCACCGAGCGCTACAAGGAGTTTCCCATGCAGATACAAGGGTATGGTGCCGGCGCGAGCGTCACTGCCGCCGGCGTATTCGCCAACATCATGAGTATTGCCAACATATAATAGACACGAGAAAGACAGATTAAATGAAACACATTATATTATTAGGCGACGGCATGGCCGACCATCCCGTCGACCGGCTCGGAGGCAAGACACCACTTGCCTATGCCGATACTCCCTATATGGACCATCTGGCAAAAGAGGGGCGCACCGGCCGGCTCATCACCGTGCCGGAAGGTTTCGCCCCGGGTTCGGAGGTGGCCAATACCGCCATCCTGGGCTACGACCTCCATCAGGTGTATGAAGGTCGCGGCCCACTGGAAGCAGCATCGATAGGGTATGAGATGCAACCCGACGACATGGCTATACGCTGCAACATCGTCACGCTGTCTGACGGCAAGATCAAAAACCATCACGGCGGACACATCACCACCGAGGAGGGCGACGAGCTGATACAATTTCTCGACCAGCAGCTGGGCAACGAGCTCGTACACTTCATCACAGGCATACAATACCGTCATCTGCTCGTCATCAAAGGAGGCAACAAGCACATCGTCTGTGCCCCACCCCACGACCACCCCGACGAGCCGTGGCGCCCTCTGATCGTCAAGCCCATGCCAGGGTATGAGCACGAGAAGCCGGCGGGGAGGATGACCCCCATCGAGACTGCCGACCTCATCAACAGCCTCATCTACCGCTCTCAAGTGTTGCTCTCCTGCCATCCGCTCAACAACCAGCGCATGGCCTCGGGCAAACAACCCGCCAACAGCATCTGGCCCTGGAGCCCCGGCTACAGGCCGTCGATGCAGACCATCGGCGAGATGTTTCAGCAGGTGCACTCGGGCAGCGTCATCTCGGCCGTAGACCTCATCAAAGGCATCGGCCACTATGCCGGACTGGACATCATCGAGGTAGAGGGAGCCACCGGGCTCTCCGACACCAACTATGAGGGGAAAGCACAGGCTGCCCTCGACGCCTTGCGCCGTCAAGATTTCGTGTTCCTGCATGTAGAAGCCAGCGACGAGGCCGGCCATGACGGAGACCTCGACCTCAAGCTCCGCACGATAGAATACTTCGACCGTCGCATCGTCAAGACCATTTACGAGGAGGTGAAGACATGGCAAGAGCCCGTCTGTATCGCCGTGCTGCCCGACCACCCCACCCCCGTGGAGGTGCGCACACACGTGAGCGAGCCTGTGCCATTCGCCATCTGGCACCCCACCATCACGCCCGACGATGTCATGCAATATGACGAGGTGAGTTGCGTGAACGGAGCCTACGGACTGCTGCGACTGCAACAATTCATGCAAAAACTGATGGAAAACTGAAAATCGGCCATGCCATGACGATGGCAGATGCGACAACCGAAAAGTGACAATCGAAAAGCAAAAAAAATGAAATATTACAGCACCAATCAGCAAGCGCCCCTGGCCTCCCTGCATGAGGCCGTGGTGAAAGGTCTCGCCGGAGACCGAGGACTTTATATGCCTGAACGCATCCAAAGGCTGCCCAAGGCATTCTTTGACGACATCGACCGCCTGTCTTTTCAGGAAATTGCCTGCACCGTGGCCGACGCCTTCTTCGGCGAGGACGTAGAAGAGGAATCCCTGCGCAGCATCGTCTGCGACACCCTGTCGTTTGACTGTCCGGTCGTAAAAGTGACCGACAACATCCATGCCCTGGAGCTCTTCCATGGTCCCACGCTGGCATTCAAAGACGTAGGAGCGCGCTTCATGGCACGACTGCTGCAATACTTCATCAAGCAGGACGGACAAGACCGGGTCAACGTGCTGGTGGCCACCAGCGGCGACACCGGTTCGGCCGTGGCCAACGGTTTCCTCGGCGTGGAGGGCATACACGTCTATGTACTCTACCCCAAAGGCAAGGTCAGCCCTATACAGGAGTGCCAGTTTACCACACTCGGCCAAAACATCACCGCGCTGGAGATAGACGGCGTGTTTGATGACTGCCAGGCCCTGGTGAAACAAGCCTTCCTCGACCAGCAGCTCAATGAGCACATGCGGCTCACCAGTGCCAACTCCATCAACGTGGCACGCTTCCTGCCCCAGGCCTTCTACTACTTCAACGCCTACGCACGGATGAAAGCCATCGGACGGGCCGACCAACTCGTCGTGTGTGTGCCCAGCGGCAATTTCGGCAACATCACCGCCGGCCTCTTCGGCCATGCCATGGGACTGCCCGTCAAACGCTTCATCGCCGCCAACAACGCCAACGACATTTTCTACCAGTATCTCCAGACCGGGAAATACGAGCCGAAGCCCAGCAGGCAGACCCTTGCCAACGCCATGGACGTGGGCGACCCCAGCAACTTTGCAAGGGTATACGACCTCTACGGCGGTTCGCACGAACGCATCACCAGCCTCATCAGCGGAGCCACCTACACCGACGACCAGATCAGAGACACCATGAAGCGTTGCTACGAAGACACAGGCTATCTGCTCGACCCACACGGTGCCTGCGGATACCGGGCACTCAGCGAACAGCTGCAGGAAGGTGAGACGGGCGTGTTCTGCGAGACGGCCCACCCGGCCAAATTCAAAGAGAAAGTAGACGAGATCGTCGGTATCGACACCGAGATACCACCCCGTCTGGCCGCTTTCATGAAAGGCCAGAAACAGAGCATCCCACTCTCCAGACAATTTGAAGATTTCAAGGCGTTTCTCCTTAAAGAATAAAAGCATTCCGGGCGTTTCAATAATGATTTGACACGCCCGGAAATTATTTTGTTATTTTGCCTTTTTTTTACCCCTAAAAAATATGGCCATTCGACATTTATTTACTATATTTGCAATCAGTTAGGTGTAGTAATACTATGATCGAAATCTCACTGCCAGAAGATCAGCCACGCCGTCTGTCTTTTTACCTTGCCATGGAAGAATACGTGGCCAGGAGGATGGATGTAGACGACGCTTTTTTCCTTTGGCAGGTACCGCCCACCGTGATTTTCGGCCGCAACCAGTTAATAGACAGCGAGGTCAACCTCGACTTCTGCCGCCGCCACGGCATACAGACCTACCGGCGCAAGAGCGGGGGCGGCTGTGTCTATGCCGACATGGGCAATCTCATGATGTCGTATGTCACCAAGTCGGAGAATGTGAACCTCACCTTCAACCGCTACATCAACCTCGTGGCGCTCACCCTGTGCCGCCTGGGCATCGACGCCAAGGCCACCGGCCGCAACGACATCCTCATCGACGGTCGGAAAGTGTCGGGCAACGCCTTCTACCACATCCCCGGCAGGAGCATCGTGCACGGCACCCTGCTCTACGACACCAACATGGAGTTGATGGTGGGCAGCATCACCCCCAGCGACGACAAGCTTGTGAGCAAAGGCGTGAAAAGCGTGAGGCAACACATCGCCCTGCTGAAAGACCACACCACGCTCACCCTCGACGAGCTGAAAGCCTTCATCCTGAAAACCATCTGCGACAGTCATGTGACACTGGACCTCGAGGCCGTGGACGACATCATGAAGATAGAAGCAGAATACCTCACCGACCAGTTTATCTATGGCAACAACCCCGCCTACACCATGACCCGGCAAGGCCGCATCGAGGGAGTAGGCGATTTCAAGGTGAGCATAGAGCTGAAAAACAACGTGATACGCGACATCAGCATCATGGGCGACTTTTTCCTGACTGGCGATCTCGACGAGGGCATCATCAAGCCCCTGCGACATGTGCCCTTCACCCGTGAAGCCATCACTGAAGCCCTGACAGAGCAAACCGACCAGATCATCTACCACCTACAGAAAGAAACATTCATCGACTTCATCTTAAACAACGCATCATAATGGAAAACAAACGGACTTGTCTCTACGACAGACATGTGGCTCTGAAAGCCCTCATCTCACCCTTCGGCGGCTTTGACATGCCGATACAGTATACCAACATCATCGACGAGCACAACGCCGTGAGACAGCACTGCGGCGTGTTTGATGTGTCGCACATGGGCGAAGTACGGGTGAAAGGACCCGATGCTGAGCGCTTTGTCAACCATATCTTCACCAACGACATCACGGGGGCACCCGACGGCAAGATCTTCTACGGCATGATGTGCTACCCCAACGGCGGCACCGTAGACGACCTGCTCGTCTATCGCATGGGCGAGAACGACTTCTTCCTGGTGATCAACGCCGCCAACATCGACAAGGACGTGGCATGGATGCAAGAGCATCTCGAGGGTTTCGACGTTGACTTCTGCCATTGCTCCGACTACTACGGGCAGATTGCCGTGCAAGGTCCCGAGGCAGAGCAGGTGACCGAGGAGGTGCTCGGACTGAAATGCGCCGAACTCACTTTCTACACCACCAAGACCATCGACATCGACGGCGAGACCATCATCATAAGCCGCACAGGATATACCGGCGAAGACGGATTTGAAATCTACGGTTCTCACGACTTCATACGCCGCTGCTGGGACCTCCTCATGGAGAGCGGGCGCTGCAAGCCCTGCGGCCTGGGATGCCGCGACACCCTGCGCTTCGAGGTGGGACTGCCGCTCTATGGCGACGAGTTGTCGGCCGATATCTCGCCTGTGATGGCCGGCCTGAGCATGTTCTGCAAGCTCGACAAGCCGGAGTTTATCGGCCGCGAGGCCCTCGCCCAGCAGAAAGCTGACGGTGTGAAGCAGAGAGTGATCGGCATTGAGCTGAAAGACAAGGCCATCCCCCGCCACGGATATGCCGTGCTGAAAGACGGTGTGAAAGTGGGTGAGGTGACCACCGGTTACAACTCCATCTCCACAGGCAAGAGCGTGTGCATGGCTCTCGTCGACTCGGCTTGCGCCAAACTGGGCACAGAGGTAGAAGTACAGATCCGCAAGAAGACCTTCCCCGGCGTAGTGGTGAAAAAGAGATTTTATGACAAACATTACAAAAAATAACTAAAAAAACGACAAGATTATGGCAAAAGTAATTGAAGGACTCTACTACTCAGAGTCACACGAGTTTATTCGCGTCGAAGGCGATTTCGGCTTTATAGGTATCACAGACTACGCACAGCACGCTCTGGGCAACGTGGTCTACGTAGACATGCCTGAAGTGGACGACGAGGTGGAAGCCGGCGAGGAATTCGGAGCCGTGGAGAGCGTGAAAGCCGCCAGCGACCTGATCTCACCCGTCAGCGGCACCGTGGTAGAGGTGAACGAGGCACTGGAAGACCAGCCCGAACTGATCAACGCCGACGCTTTCGAAAACTGGATCATCAAGGTGGAACTCTCTGACAAGACCGAGCTTGACAACCTGATGGAGGCCGCCGACTACGAGGCTTTCTGCGAGAACAACTGACTGGCAAGAGACTACTGGAAAAGACAGCGGAGGCGGAAATGGGCGAGAGCATTCCTGCTCTACCACATGCTATTCTCTGAATGACATGAAGCCCGCCAGCCCGTCAACTCAAAAAAAAACAAAAACCCGAAACACAAAAATGTACAAATACTTCCCTCACACCCAAGAGGACATAGACGCCATGCTGGCTCAGTCGGGTCTGAAAAGCCTCGACGACCTGTATGCCGAGGTGCCCGAGAGCATCCGGTTCAAAGGCGACTACGACCTGCCCGAGGCCAAGAGCGAACTGGAAATACGCCAGTGCTTTGAGCGGTTGTGCGAAAAGAACCAGATCATGAAGGTCTTTGCCGGCGCCGGTGTCTACGACCACTACACCCCATCGGTAGTGCCCAGCATCGTAGCCCGGTCGGAGTTTCTCACCAGCTACACGCCCTATCAGGCAGAGATCTCGCAAGGCACCCTGCACTACATCTTCGAATACCAGAGCATGATGGCCGAGCTGACCGGCATGGACATCTCCAACGCCTCGATGTACGACGGCAGCACCGCCACCGCCGAGGCCGTGCTGATGGCCAATGCCAACAACAAGAAAGCCAACAAGGTGCTCGTGTCGGAGACCATTGACCCCAAGATATTGCGCGTGGTCAACACCTACGCCCACTTCCATGGCGTGGAGATAGAGATGATCGCCGCTGACAACGGCATCACCGACAAAGCCGACATGGAGCGACGCCTCGCCGCCGGCGGAGTGGCCGGCGTGGTGGTGCAACAGCCCAACTACTACGGCATCGTGGAAGACTACAGCGGCTATGCCGATGCGTGCCATGCACAAAAAGCCCTGCTGATCATCAACAGCGTGGCCGCCGACCTGGCCGTGCTGAAGACTCCAGGCGAATGGGGAGCCGACATCGCCGTGGGCGACGGCCAGTCGCTGGGCATCCCGATGTCATTCGGAGGCCCGTATGTAGGCTACATGTGCTGCAAGGAGAAACTGATGCGCAAGATGCCCGGCCGCATCGTGGGTATGACCCGTGACAACCGCGGACAGCGCGCCTTCGTGCTCACGCTGCAAGCCCGCGAGCAGCATATACGCCGCCAGAAAGCCACCTCCAACATTTGCTCCAACGAGAGTCTCATGGCTCTCTACGTCACCATCTACCTGTCCGTGATGGGCAAAGAAGGAGTGAAAGAGGCTGCCATGCGCTCGTTTGAGGGTGCCCACTATCTGTGTGACCAGCTGCTGGCCACCGGGCATTTCAAGAAGACCTACGACAGGGACTTCTTCAATGAGTTCTGCGTCGACTACGACGGCGACGTGGATGCCCTGCTCCACCGGCTGGCCGACAAGGGCATCCTGGGCGGCGTCAAGCTGGGCGACCACACCCTCATGCTGGCCGTGACTGAGAAACGCACAAAAGAAGAAATCGACCAGCTGGTCAAAATAGCAAAGGAGGACACACTATGAACAACAAACTATACGGCAATCTGATATTCGAGTTGTCAAAGCCGGGTCGCCGGAGCTATTCACTACCCGAGAGTGGAATGGGTCACTACGAACTGCCCGAGTCGATGCGCCGGTCGTCGGACGCGGCATTGCCCGAATGCGACGAGATGACCGTGGTGCGCCACTATACCAACCACAGTGCCAACAACTTCGGCGTGAACAACGGATTCTACCCCCTGGGCAGTTGTACGATGAAATACAACCCCATCATCAACGAAGAGACCGCTGCCATGCCAGGTTTCGCACAACTGCACCCGCTGCAGCCTGCAGAGACCTGCCAGGGAGCTCTGGAGGTATACTACAACCTGCAGCAGTCGCTGGCCGCGCTGACGGGTCTGAGCGAGTTCACACTTAATCCCTTCGCCGGGGCCCACGGCGAGCTGACGGGCCTGATGATCATCCGCGCCTACCATCAAAGCCGCGGCGATGACAAGAGAGTGAAGGTGATCGTGCCCGACTCGGCACACGGCACCAACCCCGCTTCAGCCGCTGTCTGCGGGCTGGAGGTGGTAGAAGTGAAGAGCACCCAGGACGGCATCGTGGATGTCGACGACCTGCGCGGGCTGCTCGACGACACCGTGGCCGCAATGATGATGACCAACCCCAACACACTCGGACTCTTCGAGCGCGAGATACCCGAGATCGCACAACTCGTGCATGAGTGCGGCGCATTGATGTACTACGACGGTGCCAACCTCAACCCGATGCTGGGCGCTTGTCGTCCAGGCGACATGGGATTTGACGTGATGCACATCAACCTGCACAAGACCTTCTCGACGCCCCACGGCGGCGGCGGTCCCGGCAGCGGTCCCGTGGGTGTGCGCGAAGACCTGCGCCCCTTCCTGCCCGTGCCACGCGTGGTGAAAGAGGGTGAGACATACCGCATCGAGACCGAAGGCAAGGGTATCTCCGTGGGTGAGTTCCTGGGCAATTTCGCCGTAGCCGTGCGTGCCTATACCTACATTCTCTCCCTTGGCAAGGAGAACATCAAGATGGTGGGTCCGCTCGCCACGCTCAACGCCAATTACATCAAAGACTCGCTGAAGGATGTCTACGAGTTGCCCATTGACGGACTGTGCAAGCACGAATTCGTGTTCAACGGACTGAAGGACAAGTCGACCGGCGTGACCACCATGGATGTCGCCAAGCGGTTGCTGGACTACGGCTATCACGCACCGACCATCTACTTCCCGCTGCTCTTCCACGAGGCACTGATGATCGAGCCGACAGAAAACGAGAGCCGCGACACCATCGACGGTTTCATACAAGTGATGCGCCAGATCGCCCAAGAGGCTGCCACTGACCCCGAACTGGTGAAGAGCGCACCGCACAACACCCCCATAGGCCGTGTGGACGATGTGCTGGCCGCCAAAACCCCCGTGCTCACCTGGAAACAGATGAACTCATAACGCCCTCACAGCGAAAACAAAAAAGCGAAAAGCAAAAAGCTAACAGCGAGAATGACAACATCAGATATCATCATCATAGGCAGCGGCCCCGGCGGATACAGGGCCGCTGCTTACTCAGCAGCCAACGGGCTGACAGTGACTATCTTCGAAGAGCGACACGCCGGAGGCACCTGCCTCAACTGCGGGTGTATCCCCACCAAGACACTCTGCCGCAATGCGGAGATCGCCGACACCCTGAAACGGGCCGATGTCTTCGGTCTGGACGACTTGTCATACCGGCTCAACTTCCAGCGGGTGACAGCCCGCAAGAACCAGGTAGTGGAGACGCTGCGCTCGGGTGTGGAGACACTGCTCTCTGCACCGGGCATCACCCTGGTGAGAGAACATGCCCGTCTGGTGGACAGCAAGACGGTGGCTGCCGGCGAGGAGACCTACACCGCGCCGCATATCATCATCGCCACGGGCTCGAAATCAAAAATGCTGCCCGTGCCGGGCATCGACCGCCCCATCGTGATGACCTCTACCGACCTGCTCGACATCGAGCAGGTGCCACGCCGTCTCTGCATCGTCGGTGCCGGTGTCATCGGCATGGAGTTTGCCTCCATTTTCAACAGCCTTGGCAGCGAAGTTACGGTAGTGGAGTTTCTCAAGGAGTGTCTGCCCGCCCTCGACAGCGACGTGGCCAAACGACTGCGCCAGACCCTGTCTAAGCGAGGTGTCAACTTCCTCATGCAATCAGGGGTCAAGGAGATCACCGACACGGGAGTGATCTACGACCGTAAAGGAAAAGCAGGAGAGGTGGAAGCCGACGTGGTGCTGATAGCCACAGGGCGCGCCCCCCTCACCGACGATCTTGGCCTGGAGGATGCCGGCGTGGCCTATGACCGCAACGGTATCACCACCGACGAGCACCTACGCACCAACGTGCCCGGCATCTATGCCATCGGCGACGTCAACGGCCGTATGATGCTCGCCCATGCCGCTACCTTCCAGGGTCTGCATGTGATCAATGAAATTATGGGTAAAAAAGACCAGATACGTCTCGACCTCATCCCCGCCGCCATCTTCACGCTGCCCGAGGCTGCCTGTGTGGGCATGACCGAAGACCAGTGCAAGGCCGCGGGTATGGCCTACACCTGCCGCAAGGGATACTACCGCTCCAATGGCAAGGCACTCGCCATGGACGAGACGGAAGGTTTCGTGAAACTCATGGCCGATGCCGACGACCGTATCGTAGGCTGCCATCTCTTCGGTGCCCATGCCGCAGACCTCGTGCAGGAAGTATCGTCGCTGATGGCCCTCGGTGCCACCACGGCACAGCTGCGCGACATCGTGCACGTACACCCCACCCTCTCTGAGATCCTGCAGGAGATGGTGATGTAGCCGGCGAGCTCAATACCAGCTCAGTCCATGCTCCTTGCAATAGTCGATGGCAGGCTGATAGCCCTGAAACGTAGCTTTATGAATCCAGCGTAGCCCCAGGCGTTTGTCCGGGGCCACGCCGGTGCCTGTCATCAGGAACCATCCTGTGGCGAACTGCGCCTGTGCATCACCTCCGTTGGCAGCCAGTTCATACCAGAACACGCATTCGCTGAGGTCTTTCTCCACGCCATCGCCATTCCAGTAAGCCGCTCCCACATTTTTCTGACTGAGGATATGTCCCTGAAAGGCAGCCTCGCGATACCAGAGGAAAGCCTGATGGTGGTCTTGTTCCACCCCCTGGCCGAGGTAATAGGCGTTGGCCACGTTGACCTGCGACTGCATGTCGCCCTTCTCGGCGGCACGCATATACCACTCAAAGGCCCGCCCGATGTCACGCTCCACGCCCTTGCCGTGGTAGTAACACTCCCCTACATTGAAGCACCCATAGACATCACCCAGCTGAGCGGCACGCATATACCACTCGAAAGCCATCTGCGGACTGGCCTTCACACCGCTGCCACGCTCATAGCACACGCCAAGGTTGTTCATCGCCCTGGTGTCGCCGTCGTAGGCTTTCTCACGATACTCATCGGCCTTGTTTCGTTCTTTTGCCATCGCATGATCATGTTTGGGTAGACATTTGGGGAAGTGGAGTCAGCATACAGAGCGTGACTTCTACTCTACAATCTTGATGGCCACGGCTTTCAGCTCCTGCCAGCCAGCCTTATCGGTGACACGCACCATGAAGTGGTAGTCGCCGGCATCCACGCTGGCGGGGATGGGAATGTCGACCCGCGCGGTGTAAGTATGCTGCCCAGCCGGGACGCTGTAGTCTTGATTGAACACCCATGGAGCCACAGGCTGCTTCTGCGGGTCGGCTTCACATTCCACAGCTGAGGTGCTGTGTGTGTGATGGTCGAAGTTGTGGTGGATTTCGATGTTGTAGCTGCCCAGTTCGGTGTCGTCGGTGAAGACATAGTTGAAGGCGATGTTTTCGCCACGCTTATACGTCTGGCAGTCGACGGGGTTGGCCGTGATGCCTTGGTCGCTGATGACTGGTTTTGACATGTCTCTTGACTCTTCGTCATCAGAGCTGCTGCACGCACACAGTGCGCACACACAAACGAGAGCCAGTGAAAGGATCATTGATAAATATTTTTTCATTTTTTCAATTTCTTTGGTAAATAAATAAAAGGTACTAAAAATCCAGCCCCACCATCAACGAGAGGTTGCGTCCAGGTTCTGGCACGTCGATGAGGCGGTAATAGCTGGTGTGGTCGTAATAGCGCTTGTTGAGCAGGTTGTCTGCATGCAGTGCCACCTTGACCGTATTTTTGCCCAGTGAGAAATGCTTTCCCGCCGCGGCATTGAGTGTCCAATATCCGTCGGTAGGTTTCTCGGGCGGTACTATCTCATTTTGTGCGCCTACGATATGTACATTCATCCCCAGGAATCCCTCTCCTCTCCAGTTGAAACTGTACTTCACGCCAGCCTCTGCCGACCATGGTGTGGAGAACGGAAGGGTGTAGCCTTTCTTCTCGCCCGACTTCTGCTCAGCATAGAGATACTCGCCTTTGAGTTCCGCCTCCCAGTGCGTGGTGATTGCATAGTTGACCTGCGCCTCAAATCCATAGCGCAGCACCTTGGCCTGGGTATAATGATAGAGCTGCAGTCCCTCGACATATTCTGACGTCGGGTTGAGGTAGATGTAATTGGGGAAAAAGTTGACATACGGGTCGACCTGTATGTTGAGCACGTCGTTGCTCCAGTTGATGCCGGCATCGAGCTGATACGACTCCTCCGGGTCGAGAGAGGACCTGCCTCGCTCATACCTGAAGATGTGATAGTTGATGCCATCTGCCCCCAGTTCTTTAGGGATAGGCACACGGAAACTTTTGCCGACATTGGCTTTGATCACCCAGTGGCCGACATTGTAGTTGACACCAGCCGACCATGTCAGGCTGTTGAAATGCCTATGGATATCCGCCGACCGTTCCTTGTAGACAGAGTCGTTGCCCACGGGAGTCTTATACCAGTCATGATAGCTGTGGATGTGGGTTTGGGCGTAGTCGTAGCGCAAGCCGGCATTGAGTATGAGGCGTTCGCTGACGCTATACTTGTCGAACACATAGCCCCCGAAGCTGAAGGTCTCGAAATCGGGGATGATAAATCCCCATCCACTCCTGCGGTTGTGCTGGTATTCGGTATTGATGCCGGCGCTGATGGTGTGATGCTCGCCTGGCTGAACCTTCATGCCCAGTTTGGCCGAATAGGTGCTCTTGTTGAAGCGTCGCTCCATGGTGCTCCACGGCGTAGGCATATATCCATGTGAGATGGGCTCTGACTGCTCCTTCCGCAGGTTGTTCTGATAAGACAGGCTTGCCTCAATTGCCCACTGCTCGTCGCGCCACGTGGTATGGCTGAGCACATTGAGGTGGTTGACACTCTGCATGGGCAGGTCGATGTCGCGGCGGGAGTGGTCGTAGTCGATATCGGAGAGACGAACCTCCAGACCATGGGCATTGGCAAAGAACCCGCTCTTGGAGTAGGAATCGGTGATGTGAATGTCGGTATTGAAATGATAGCCCGAATAGCCGAAGACCAGGCTACCGTCGCGCTCCAAACCGGCCGTGTTTCTGAGCCTCTGGTCTTTGAGCGGTATCCAGTAGGAATAATACTGGATGCTGTCTGTGGGCACCTTGAAGTCGGCATAGTCGATCAGGGTGAGATGAGCGCGGTAGAAAAACCGGTCATGCTTGCCTCCGATTCGTGCCGAGGCCCCCATCTGCTCATTGTTGGTACGGCCGAAGAGCTGTACAGCACCTTCAAAGCGGGAGAGGGGCACATGATTGGTATACAGGCTGAGCACACCGCCTATGGCATCGGAACCATAGAGCAGTGCCGCCGGACCCTTGATCACCTCGGCGTGGTCGACGGTAAACTGGTCGATCTCGAGCCCATGGTCGTCGCCCCACTGTTGTCCCTCGTGCTTGATGCCGTTCTCCGACACGACCATGCGATTGAAGCCCAGTCCACGGATGGTAGGCTTCGACTGCCCGGAACCGATGCTCATGGCCTTGACGCCGGGTATTCCCTCCAAGGTCTGCATCAGGCTGCCTGCCAGGTTGGTCTCGAGAAAGTCATGAGACACCTGCACGCTCGACTGCGACGACTTCATCTGATAGTCGCGCTTCGATTTGCCTGTGACAGTGACGCCCTGAAGTTTGATGGTACTATCAGGAACTTCTGCCATCCATAACATGGAGGCAGCCAAAAATAAAGTTATCATACTGTCGCTTGTCTAAAACACACAAAATGAGATAGTCGTATATGTTTCAGAGCGACGGTGGGGCACGAGATGGCATCCGGCCTTCGAGACGTACTGACACCATCTGGTCGGACGTCGCAAAGAAGGCCTTTGCCGACTGAATGATTAAGGTGAATAAAACTGACGATGCGAGGAGGAAAGGAAGATGGCACAACTGACAGAGCAGACAATCGTGAAAGGCGACCGTGGCGCTCTGCAGGTGGGCATGATGCACATGCTCGGCACAAGCTGTACAGTCGGCTGTCTGTGAGACAGCTGACTGATGGTGATGCAGTGAGGTGAACACCAAGGTGGTCACGAACACCGACAAAAGTAGCCATGCCGTGGCTCTTCTTTTCGCTTGTACGCTCATATCCGTGTGCAAAGTTAAAAGAAAAATTCGACTTTG
Source organism: uncultured Prevotellaceae bacterium (assembly GCA_946402905.1). Classification (GTDB taxonomy): domain Bacteria; phylum Bacteroidota; class Bacteroidia; order Bacteroidales; family Bacteroidaceae; genus Prevotella. Next base: position 27,035 of record CAMIYC010000021.1, read on the forward strand.
CGAATGTAAAGCGACATTTTTGTGTTTTTGGACGACGAAACTGCCACAAGAGCGAAAGATAAGCCATCGGTCAGAGATACCGCCGGCAGAAAGGACGCACGCAAAAATAAAGCCCGATTGTTGTGCGTTTGAAAAAATATCACTATCTTTGCCAGCAGAAAGGAAACAGAACGGCCGTATCGGTTAGATCGGGATACTCATCAAATTAAAAAAGAACACCGGGATCACCTGTCTTTCAATGGCGGGCCACATCCGAAAGGAGAGCCTCTTGGCCGGTGGATTACAACGAGGGCAGGACCTCATATCTTATTAGCTCGGAGTTTTCATCACATCACCGGTACGGCCTTTTTCTACACTTAATCATACTGAATTTACAGAACCCACCTTAACCCTAATGATTTGTTTATGTTCTCTGGAATAGTAGAAGAAATGGCAACCGTCGTGGCTATCAGCCATGACCGCGACAACGTAGACCTGACACTCACCTGTACATTCACCCATGAACTGAAAATCGACCAGAGCGTCAGCCACAACGGTGTATGCCTCACTGTGGTGCACATCGACGGCGACCGCTATACAGTGACGGCGATGAGAGAGACCCTCGAGCGTTCCAACCTGGGACTGCTCAGCGTAGGCGACCAAGTGAACGTAGAGCGCTCTATGCTCATGAACGGCCGTCTCGACGGACATATCGTGCAGGGTCATGTAGACTGCACCGCCCGCTGCACCGCCAAAGAAGACGCCGACGGCAGCACCTATTTCACTTTTGAGTATGCCTACGACCGCGAAATGGCTCGCCGCGGCTATTTCACCGTCGACAAAGGGAGCGTGACGGTCAACGGCGTGTCTCTGACGGTGTGCAATCCTACAGAGAGCACCTTCCAGGTGGCGATTATCCCCTACACCATGGAGAACACCAACTTCTGCACCATCGAGGTGGGCAGCAAGGTGAACCTGGAGTTTGACATCCTGGGCAAATATATCGCCCGTCTTCAAAGCCTGTGACTCTCGCCTGCAGCTATGCAAAATTATATTTAAACTATTATCGTTTATCGACACAATAGAGTATATATTCTATAAACTCATAAAACAAATCGATTTTATTTTTATTATAAGGTCGAAATGCCTACATTTGTCTATGGCTATAGGCAGATGTGGCATTTTTTGTTGTTCAGCCAAAACCATATTTCTTATGAGAAAGTCAATCATCACCGCCATCTGCTTACTGTTAGCATTCAGTGGCTCTATGTCCGCGCAGGGCACCGGCAAGAAATGGACCCTGCAGGACTGCATCGACTATGCGCTTCAAAACAACATACAGCTGAAGAAGAATAGCCTGCAGAAACGGTCGGCACAAGAGGATGTGCTGCAATCAAGGGCTGAGCTGCTGCCGTCGCTCAACGCCTCTACTGCCCAGAACATCGTATACCGGCCATTCATTGCCTCGGGACAAAGCACCGTGGCCAACGGCTATGTGCAGTCGAGCATCGACAAAGTGTACTATAACGGCAACTACAGCGTGAACGGCAACTGGACGGTATGGAACGGCAACCGCAACCGCAACACCATCAAGCTGAACGAGATGAACGCCCAGCTGGCCGAGCTCGACTCAGCCATCACCGCCCGCAACATCGAGGAGCGCATCGTGAAACTCTTCGTGCAGATACTCTACAGCCATGAGGCCATCGCCGTGAGCCAGCAGAGCCTTGAGACCAGCCGTCTGAACGAACAGCGCGGACAAACCATGGTGGACGTGGGCAAGATGAGCCGCGCCGACCTGTCGCAACTCACCGCCCAGCGCGCACAAGACGAATACAACATTGTGGCAGCCGAGAGCAACGTAAAGAACTTTAAGTTTCAGTTGAAGCAACTACTTGAACTCTCTGATTTGGAAGATTTTGAAATCGAAATACCCACCTACACCGATGCCCAGGCCCTGGAGCAGATCCCCCCTCTTGGCTCTGTCTATGTCAATGCACTGGACAATCGTCCGGAGATGCAGCGTGCCCGTCTGGCCATCGAGAGCAGTGATGTAAGTATCGACATCGCCAAGTCGGGCAGTATGCCCACCGTGGGCATCTCAGGAGGCTTCGGTACCAACACCACATCGATGAGCGACAGGGCATGGGGCTCGCAGATGAAGACCAACCTCGACTTCTCGGTGGGTGCCACACTCAGTATCCCCATCTTCGACAACCGCCAGACAAAGACTGCCGTCAACAAAGCCAAGATACAGCGTGAGAGCTACCTGCTGGACTTGCAAGACCAGCAGAAGACGCTCTATAACACCATTGAGACCTACTGGATAGACGCCACCACGAACCAGAGCAAATTCAAGGCCGCTCAGATAGCCACACAAAGTCAGCAGGCCAGCTATGAGTTGCTCAGCGAGCAATTTCGGCTGGGTCTGAAAAACATCATTGAGCTGATGACCGGCAAGACCAACCTCGTGCAGGCACAACAAAATGAGCTGGAGAGCAAGTATACCACCATATACAACATCTACATGCTGAAATTCTATCAAAGATAACTGAACTGTCATGATCGCACAAAGGAAAAGACTGCTCAACGTTGAGTCCCTCTGGCTCCAGCTATTGCTGTGGGGGGTCGTATTCCTGATACCCGTCATGTTTATGCCTCCCGACGAAGAGTTCTCCCTGGGATTGTATCTGCGGCGATGCCCCTACCCCATGGCCATGGTCACTGCTTTCTACATCAACTATCTATGGCTTGCGCCCAATAACCTGATGGTCAAGAACAGACAGGCGAAATTCTGGGTGATGGAGGTGCTGATGGTGCTCCTGCTGAGCGTGGGCGTGAACAGATGGATGGAATACGATCATCAGACACACCATCTGGTGACGCCACTCACTCATGGACATCATCATAAGGAAGAAATAGAGTTTTTCGGTTTCATCCGCGACCTGTATTTTATAAGCGCTTCTGCCACCCTGGGGTGTGCCATCCCCATCTCCCGCCGCTGGATAGAGTCGGAGCAGGCCCGCCAGGAGGCCGACATGGCCCGTCAGGAAGCCGAGATCAAGAACCTGCGCAACCAGGTGAGCCCGCATTTCCTGCTCAATACGCTCAACAACATCTACGCCCTGACCGCCTTTGACCAGCACAAAGCCCAGGACGCCGTGCTTCACCTGAGCCGCATGCTTCGCCACCTGCTTTACAGAGACGAACAGCCCTACGTGAACCTCAAGGCAGAGGTAGACTTCATACACAACTACATCGACCTGATGCGCATCAGATATGACAAGAACGTGGTGGTGAACGAGTATACCGACATTCCCGACCCTTGCAGTATCATGATAGCCCCGATGATCATCATCTCGCTGGTGGAGAATGCTTTCAAGCACGGCATCAGTCCGACGGAGCCCAGCGAGATTGACGTGCGCTTCTCAGCCAACAAAGAATCGATCACCATCGACATACAAAACACCAACTTCCCCAAAGACAAAGCAGACAAGAGCGGTCACGGCATCGGTCTGACCCAAGTGCTCAACCGCCTTGAACTCGACTACAAAGGGAAGTATGTATGGGTGAAAGGTCTGACCGAAGACCAGAAACATTATCAATCAAAAATTATCCTCTATGACACTGAACTGCGTAATCATTGACGACGAGCCTCTGGCCGGACAACTGCTCACCAGTTATGCTCGGAAGACCCCGTTTCTCAACCTCATCGGCACCTACAACAGCGCCGTGGCAGCCATCAAGGACATCAAGGAGAACAAGATCGACTTGATATTCCTTGACATACAGATGCCCGAGCTCAGTGGCCTGGAGTTTGCCACGCTGCTGCCGAAGACCTGCAAGATTATCTTCACCACGGCATTCAGCCAGTATGCCCTTGACGGATACAAGGTGAACGCCATCGACTATCTGGTCAAACCCATCAGCTATGACGACTTCCTCAAGTCTGCCAACAAGGCACTCGACTGGTTTTCATCCATCGATGCCCTCAAAGCCGACTCCAAAGACCGTTTTGTCTTTGTCAAGAGCGAATATAAGCTGGTGCAGATCAGGTATGACGACATCATGTACATTGAGGGGCTGAAGGACTATGTGAAGTTTTATCTCGAGAACCAGAAGCCGGTCACCAGCCTGATCAACATGAAGACCATCGAGGAAATCCTGCCCTCGCCGGAGTTTCTCCGCATCCATCGCTCATTCATCGTACACATGACGAAGGTGAAGCTTGTAGACCGTTTCCGCATCGTATTCGGCGAAAACTACCTGCCCATCTCCGAGAGCTACAAAGACGAAGTGCAGAAATATTTAGACAACCACACCGTGGTCTGATCCTTCCTGCTGTCAGAATATCTCATCGGGGCTCTGTACCAGGGTGGTCGCTCCGTGCTCTATGAGAAAGTCTCGGTCGCGGAATCCCCAAAGCACGCTGACACAGGGCAGGCCACTATTGCGGGCGGTGGCGATATCGACGTCGCTGTCGCCGACATAGACGGTGCTGAGCGGGTCGGAAGCCAGCAGCCTCATAGCCTCGTAGACCGTATCTGGTGCCGGTTTTTTACGTATGCCCTCGCTCTCGCCGATGGCTGCGTCGATGAGTGAGGGGAAATAATGCCCGCACAGCTCGAAGGTGGCGGCATGGAATTTGTTGCTCACCACTGCGATTTTCTTGCCCTTGTCACGCAACCGCCGCAGCAAGGGCACGATGCCAGGATAGGGCTGTGTGCGGTCCTGGCTATGCACCAGATAGTGCTCACGAAAGGTGGCAAGCGTCTTTTCAAACAAAGGATGGCTCTCTCCACCAGGCACGGCTCTCTCTATCAGTTTTCTCACGCCATTGCCTACGAAGCGTCGTATGTCGTCGACCGGATGCTCCGGCAGTGCATTCTGACGGAGCGCATAATTGGTGCTTGCGGCCAAGTCGTCAAGGGTGTCGAGCAGCGTGCCGTCCAGATCGAAGATATAAGTGTTGTATTCTCTCATCGTTTACTTCTTGTCAGCATTGTCTTGATTTTGTGATTGTACTTTCCGGCTTGGAGCAATTGTCCGACGGATACATTCATACGGTATTTCCACTGATTGTAAAAGTCGTAAGGGGCATTGACCCGCTCGTCGGCGGGATTCTTGGCACGCAGTTCGCCATCCATCGACAGCCAGTCCTGAATGGAGAAGACACATAGCATCGACGGACAGTATACATGCCGTGCGATGATCTCCTCGGCGACATGTGCGGGCAACTGCTGCGGTGCTCTGCCGGCATGCTGAAGCATGGTGGCATAATAGCGCTGGCTGCGCCCTATATTTTCCTCCCACCACAATCTCAGCGGTGCCATGTCGTGCGTGGAGAGCGTACTGAGACTGAGATACGGATTGGCTCCCAGATGTGCAAACTCCATGCCGAACTGTTTGGGCATGGCCTGTATCTCTGTCGACAGGACACGCTGGCGTTCGAGCACCTGTCCCACACATGCCGGCATGAGCCCCAGGTCTTCGGCTACCATCAGCATCCTTGTGTCGCACAAGATGCCACCCAACTTGCGTTCTGCCTGCGAAGCCCAGAAGTCGTTATGCCGCTCATAATAATAATTGTTGTAGAGTCGCATGAAGGCGTCTTTCTCCGTCGGGCTGAGGATGTCGTAGACCGGCTCATTATAAACCATGAAACGAGGATGATACATCCCCGGCATGCGGAGGTCTTCGAGAAACAGTACATTGGCGACGAGGCGGTATAAGCCGTCGCGTATCCACAGGCTGTTTTCGTCGGTCAGTGAGCCGAAATAGTCGCGCACTTTCACCTGCGTGTCGTATTCGCTTCTGAGGGCGTAGAGTCCATAAGGCATCTTCCTCACGAAATGCTCCTTGACATAGGCGGTATGTATGCCGAAGACCTGTTGCAATATCTGGTCGTTGATGTAAGGACGTGTATGCAGCTCGTGGCGGAAAGTCAGTCCGTAGCGGCTGATCTCCTCCTCGCTCAAGGGCAATGCCGGTGCAAAATGCCCCATATTGGCCAGCACGGCATGCTGAGGTATCTCCCAGATGCGGAAATATCCCACTGCATGGTCGATCCTCATCGCGTCGAAATACTGTTCGCTGTGGCGGATGCGCGCCCTGAACCACGAGAAGATGCCCTGCGGGTCGTCAATGTCCATGCGGTGCTCATCGTCTGTCCATCGATAAGCAGGGAATCCCCAGTTTTGTCCACCAATCGACTCGCTGTCGGGTGGTGTGCCGATTTGAGCCTCCATATCGAAGAACTCAGGATGGCACCAGGTCTCCACGCTGTCACGATAGACACCGATAGGCAGGTCTCCCATCAGTGCCACCCCCTTTTCGTGGGCGTAGGCTGCGGCAGCGGCCAGCTGGCGGTGCAGATGATACTGCACGAAGCCTATCAAGTCGCACTCACGCTGATGTTCGGCCAGCAGCTCACGCACCTGCGCCTCGTCGTAGGTCTGCAATCCGGTCCAGTCGGAAAATCTCGAGGTGCCATACTTGTCTCTCAGGATACAAAAAGCGGCATAGGGTCTGAGCCAGGATTCATTCTCCCTGAAAAACTCCTGATATTCAGCCGACTGGACGGTAGCCCCTCCGTCGGCCTCGAATACGGCCTTCACATAGGTCCACTTCACCTTATCTACAGCCATATAGTCGCTGTATGGCAGGGAGTTGATTTCGCGTCGCTGGCGGTTGAAAGAGAGCATCTGCGCCTCATCCTTCAGGGGTGGCAGCTGACGCAAGTCGATATAATGCGGATGGAGCGCGAATGCTGAGATGGCATTGTAAGGATGAGAGTCAGTCCAGGAGTGAGTGCTGGTGGTATCACAAACCGGCAACACCTGTATCATCCTCATACCCGTCTCGGCTGCCCAGTCGACCATCAAGCGGAGGTCGCCGAAATCCCCCACTCCACAGGAATCCTCAGTGCGTATGGAAAAGACCGGCAGGGCCACGCCCGCCGCCCTCCACACCGTCTCACTCACCCTCAGTGGTTCTCTGTAGAGCACCAGTGCCTGTCCGTCGGCCACATCCAGTCCCAGTGTCGTGCGGTTGTCACCCTCCTCCCATGCCACCAACTGGTTGGTCTGGTCGTCGATGATGACATACTTGAATTCCAATGGCAATGGCATCCCTTCGATATTGACAGACAGGATCCACTCGCTGTCGCCCAGCGGCTTGAGGCGGTGAAAGCGCGAGGGGTTCCAACAGCCGATAGCGGGATGGCTGCCACACACGCCCACCGACTGTCCTGGCTGGAGTTGCGGAGCCGACACCCTGAAAATAATAGTGCGCCTGAACAAAGGAAGCCGCTCCGCCTCCACGGGGCTGTGCCGCCGGCATGAGGTGGTCACATCAAAGACATGGGAATAAAGATGGGCATTCAGCGGCTCATCCCTCCACACGTCAGGGAAGAAATAGTCGCGGCTGCTGTCGAAGGCATAGGTGCGCGGCACCTTGTTCCACTCCCGACGCAGCAACCGCCCCTCTGCGTCCATGACCTGATAATGATAAGTGACAGAGACGACGGGGCGCTGGCGAGACTCCATGACAGAAGTCTCCAGTGTCCACACCTCTCCATCATCGGTCTGCATGGGCAAGAGATAATTGCGGCTTCGGCCGTCGTCGGTGACGTATGTGGCGGCAACGAACAGGCCCTGCCCCCATGCTGTATTGTAATGTATCTGAAATCTGAGTTTCATAGTCGAAGATTGATCCTACATAAGGCATTATGACACAAAATTACATGTTTTTATCCAATATGGCAAGAGAATCGTCGATTTTTTGCGTACATGATTGGTTTGACCATCCTGATGAAATGGTTTTGTTTTATACGGAAAAATGTTTAAATTTGCATCATGATGTGAATTTACACGGTATCACATTCCATATAGCCCGGAATTATGGATAAAAATGCCTCAAGGGAGAAGAAAAGAATGAATTCTTTTCATTCTCCACTCGACTTTTCGTAATTTTGCAGACGCGAACAGACTTTCGGAAAGCGCGAACAGACATTCGGAAAGCGCGAACAGACATTCGGAAAGCGCGAACAGACATTCAAAAGAAACAAACTGACAACAAATATGAAAAAAGGCAAAAAATCAAGTAAAGGGCTGAAAACAGTTCTTTTTCTGGCAGCTATCCTGGCTGTCGTGGCATACGGCGTGTATTTTTATTATATGCAGACATCTCTCTCGTCAGAGAGCAAGACTCAGTATATATATATCGACCGCGACGACAATGTGGACTCTGTCTACGCCAAAATAGCAGTTTACGCCAAGCCCCATGCCATGAAAGGCCTGAAAGCCCTCGGACAGCTCAAGGGCTATGGCGACAACGTGAAGCGCGGACGCTATGAGCTCAACACCAGCATCAGCGCACATCAAATGGCCAATATCCTGCTGCGTGGCGAGCAGACCCCTCTCAACGTGCCGATTCCCTCGGCCAGGACACTCGACCGGTTGGCTGGCGCCGTGAGCAAAAAACTGGAGCTCGACAGTCTGGAACTATACACCAAGATCACAGATCCCGCCGTATGTCGGAAATATGGTTACACCCCGCAAACCATCGCCAGCATGTTTATCCCCGACTCCTATAACATGTACTGGACGGTATCCGCAGACGAGTTTCTCGACAGGATGAAAAAAGAGCACGACCTCTTCTGGACCGAAGAGCGCAAAGCCAAAGCCAAAGCCCTGAATATGACTCCCGTGGAAGTGAGCACACTGGCCAGCATCGTGACCGAGGAGACCCGGGCCACTGAAGAGAAGCCCACCGTGGCCGGACTTTACATCAACCGTCTGAAAAAAGGCATGTTGCTGCAGTCTGACCCCACCGTGAAATTTGCCATGCAGGATTTCGGCATACGTCGTATCCTCAATCGTATGCTCACCACCGACAGTCCATACAATACCTATAAATATGCGGGACTGCCTCCTGGTCCTATCCGCATCCCGATGAAAGAAGACCTCGACGCTGTGCTCAACTACCAAAAGCACGACTATATCTACATGTGTGCCAAAGAGGACTTCAGTGGCACCCACAACTATGCCCGCACTGCCGCCGAGCATCAGGCCAATGCCCAGAAATATCACCGTGCGCTCAATGAGCGCGGCATTAAATAGAAAAAACATCGCGGAAAGTTCACCAAGGTACAAAAAAACGGAACGCCCCTTCTTCACAGAGGAGGCATTCCAATCTCAATAGGTATTAGCTTTTTTAAGGTAAAAAGATTGTATTCAGGATAACGGCCACAAAAGTAAGGCTTTTTGCCAAATCTCACAAATATTTTTTTATGTTAAATAACATATTTTTGATAAAATCTTCACATTGACATAAAATTGTAACATCAGTGTGGACACATTTGCTTATTCTTCTCCCTTTTCCATCTGTATATATGTCGCACCCCACCTCAACCCCTCCCCTCTGGCTGGCGCCGAAGTTACCAGCACTCGGAAATGAAAAGAAAAGTAAGCTTTCCTTTTCCATTTCACTCGTTTTTCGTAAATTTGGCTCACGCCGAAGTTACTCCGTCTCGGAAAAGCTCAAACAAGTTTGGCTTTTCGCTCAACTTTTCGTAACTTTGCAGGCATAATAAAAATAGGATAAAAATATGGCAATCATTGAAGAGAACACAAATGTGGAAAAACGAAGTCTGAGCTTCGTTGAGCAACTGGTAGAGAAAGACCTGGAAGAGGGCAAGAACGGCGGCAGGATTCAGACCCGCTTTCCACCTGAGCCCAACGGCTATCTTCATATCGGTCATGCCAAAGCCATCTGCATGGACTTCGGAGTGGCCGAGCATTATAATGGTGTGTGCAACCTGCGCTTCGACGACACCAACCCCAGTAAGGAAAACAACGAGTATGTGGAGAACATCCTCAACGACATCAAATGGCTCGGTTTTCACTGGGGCAACGTATACTATGCCTCGGACTATTTCCAGCAGCTGTGGGACTTTGCCATCTGGCTGATCAAAAAGGGCCTGGCCTATGTGGACGAACAGACCTCTGAGCAAATCGCCCAGCAAAAAGGCACCCCTACCGAGCCAGGCACCGCCTCCCCCTTCCGCGACCGCCCCATAGAAGAGAACCTGCGTCTGTTCAACCAGATGAACACCGCCGAGGCTGTGGAGGGCGCCATGGTGCTCAGGGCAAAGCTTGACATGTCCAACCCCAACATGCACTTCCGCGACCCCATCATCTACCGTACGATACAAACTCCTCACCATCGTACAGGTACAAAATGGCACGCCTATCCTATGTATGACTTCGCCCACGGCCAGAGCGACTTCTTCGAGGGTGTCACCCACTCCATCTGCACCCTGGAGTTTGTGCCCCACCGTCCGCTCTATGACAAGTTTGTAGACTATCTGGTAGAGATGAACGCCGAAAAGGGCAATGCAGACAACTACCGCCCCCGCCAGATAGAGTTCAACCGTCTCAACCTCACCTACACGGTGATGAGCAAGCGCAAGCTGCTCGCCCTGGTCAACGAGAAGCGCGTCATCGGCTGGGATGACCCCCGCATGCCTACCCTCTGCGGTATGCGCCGCCGCGGATATTCCCCCGAGAGCATCCGCAAATTCATCGACTCGATAGGCTACACCAAGTTTGATGCCCTCAACGACGTGGCTCTGCTGGAAGCCGCCGTGCGCGAAGACCTCAACGCGCGCGCCATCCGTGTAAGTGCCGTGGTGAACCCCGTAAAGCTGGTGATCACCAACTACCCCGAAGGCATGTGCGAAGAGATGACCGCCGTGAACAACCCCGAGAACGAAGCCGACGGCACCCACAGCATCACCTTCTCCAAGAACCTGTGGATAGAGCGTGAAGACTTCATGGAAGACGCTCCCAAGAAATTCTTCCGCATGACTCCTGGCAAAGAAGTGAGGCTGAAAAACGCCTATATCGTGAAATGTACGGGATGCAAGAAAGACGCAGAAGGCCATGTGGAGGATATCTACGCCGAATATGACCCCGACAGCAAGAGCGGCATGGAGGGCGCCAACCGCAAAGTGAAAGGCACACTCCACTGGGTGTCGGCCGATCATTGCCGTCGTGCCGAGGTGCGCATCTACGACCGTCTTTTCAATGTGGAGAACCCCGGTGCGAGCGACACCGACTTCCGCGAGTTGCTCAACCCCGACTCACTCACAGTGATCAACAACTGCTATGTAGAAGAGTTCGCCGCCGGCATGAAGCCAGGCGACTATCTGCAGTTCCAGCGCATCGGATACTTCATGGCCGACCAGGATAGCACCACCGAGTGTCCTGTCTTCAACAAGACCGTAGGGCTGAAAGACACTTGGGCAAAAATGAACAAGTAAATGCGCGACAACTATTACGACAGCAAAGAGTTTAAAGACGATCTGAGAAAATACGAGCATGCACGGGATGAGGGTCATTCCGTGTTTCTCGATTCTGACACATTCACCGATATTGCGGAATACTACCTATCTCAAGGCATGTTGCGCCATGCCTCGGAGGCAGTCGAAGAGGCCCTCACCCTCTTTCCCGATGCCACGGGTCCGCTTACGCTCAAAGCCCGCCTGCTGCTGATGCGTCATGGCGATGTAGAGCAAGCGACACGTATCATCGACCAGATACGCGACAAAGACGACCTCGACTACTTCTACATCAACGCCGAGATAATGATCGCTGACGACCGTCCCGGCGATGCCGACGCCTACCTGAACGACCTTCTGCCCCAACTGGACGAGGCAGACCGTGTAGACCTTGTGCTCGACAGCGCCACCCTCTTTGCCGACTACAACCTGACGGATTATGCCCGTCTCTGGCTGGAGAAGAGCCATGAGACCGACGATCAGGACTACCGTGAGTTGCGCGGCAGGATACTCTATGGTGAGGGTCATTATGAGGAAAGTGAGCAGATCTTCACCCAACTCGTCGACGAGCAGCCTTTCACCACGTTCTACTGGAACCAGTTGGCTGCCATCCAATACGCTCAGCGTCGCTTCAACGACTCCCTCACAAGCAGCGAGTATGCCATCGCCATCAACCCACATGACAGCGATGCCCTTATCAACAAAGGCAACTGTCTCTTCTCGCTCAACAACTTTGAGGAGTCGGCCGTTTACTATCAGCGCTACATCGACGAGAACCCCGACAGCGAGATCGGCTATCTGCACAAAGGCGAATGCCTGCTCAACAACGACAAGATAGACGAAGCCATCAGCCAATTTCTGAGCGCCGAGCATCACTCCGCCACCGACTCACCCTTTCTGCCCGACATCTGTCAGGACATCGCTTTCGCCTACAGCCGCCAGGGCAAATGCCAGCAGGCCATCCTCTATGTCGACAAGGCCATCTCCCATGGTGTCCAGAAAGAGGAGATGCTGGTGCTCAAGGGGCATGTCTATCTGGAGAACGGACAGAATGAGCAGGCAGCCCAATACTTCACCGAAGCCATCAAGACCTCCAACAGCTCCCCCGACATCATGATCAGGGTGGGCACCTCCCTCTTCGACAACAACTACGTAGACGAGGCCTACCATATACTGAAGCCCCTGCTTTCGAGCGCTGCTCCCGACTGGAACATCGGCTACTCATACCTTGCCCTCTGCGCCAAGGAGATGCATAAGGATGACGAGTATTTGCTTTTTCTCGACAAGGCTGTCAAGAAGAACCCCCAGGAGGCCCGCAACGTGCTCAGTGCCCTTTTCCCTGACGACATGGAGCCAGAAGACTACTATCAATATGCATTAAACCAACTCCAACAATGAATTTCATCACCACCCTTTTAGGTAACCTCAACTACACCACCGTGTTCTTCCTCATGCTGCTGGAGAGCACCGTGGTGCCTGTACCCAGCGAACTGGTAGTCTCACCCGCCGCCTATCACGCCGCGGGCGGTCACCTCAACGTATTTCTCGTCATCCTCTTCGGCACTATCGGTGCTGACACCGGTGCCACCATCAACTATGTGGCCGGCTATTACCTCGGCCGTCCGATCATCTATAAATTCGCCAACAGCCGCCTGGGTCACCTCTGTCTGCTCAACCAGCAGAAAGTGGAGAAGAGCGAGAAATATTTCTACGACCACGGTGTGGCAGCCACCCTCACGGGACGCCTCATTCCCGGCATACGCCACCTGATCTCCATCCCTGCAGGTCTGTCTAAGATGCCCTACTGGAAATTCCTTCTCTACACCACGCTGGGTGCCGGTCTGTGGAACTGCATCCTTGCAGCCCTTGGCTGGTATCTGCACTCCTTTGTCCCCGAAGACCAGCTCAACGACCAGATCATGCTCTACGGCGACTATATCAAATGGACAATCATCGCCATCGTGATCATCGCCATCGTCTGGTTGGTTGCCAGGCATTATATCAACAAGCGCCGCTCCTAAGAGCAGCGCTTGCTTTTTTCCAATCGCCTACAGCGAATCGCCAATGCCGAATCGCCCGGGCGCATCTCATAGCTTTTAGATAGAATAGAGAGCCACGATGGTCTCATACTTCTCCTGCTTGCCGGAAGTCTGTTTCGGCTCCTCTACTTTCTTGCCATACTCATAGACCTCCTCCAGTGAGAGTTTGCCTTCCTCGAAGTCTTTGCCGATGCCGCTGTCGAAGCTGGCATAGCGCTCCTTCTTCATGGCGCAATACTCGCTGTTCTCGATGATGTTGGCAGCATTGATGAGTGCGCGTGCCATAGCATCCATACCGCTGATGTGAGCGATGAAGATGTCCTCAGGATCAGTTGAGTTGCGACGGAGCTTAGCGTCGAAGTTGGTACCGCCATTGCCCAGGCCACCGTTGCGGATGATCTCGAGCATAGCCTGTGTGAGCTCATAGTTGTTGATGGGGAACTGATCGGTGTCCCATCCGTTCTGAGCGTCGCCGCGGTTGGCATCGATAGATCCGAGCATGCCGTTGTCGACAGCCACAGCCAGTTCGTGCTCGAAGGTGTGTCCGGCGAGGGTAGCGTGGTTGACCTCGATATTCACCTTGAAGTCCTTGTCCAGTCCGTGAGCCTTGAGGAATCCGATGACGGTCTCCGTGTCGACATCATACTGGTGTTTGGTGGGCTCCATGGGTTTCGGCTCGATAAGGAATGTGCCGGTGAATCCGTTCTTGCGTGCATAGTCGCGTGCAGCTGTCAGCATCTGTGCCAGGTGCTCTTTCTCACGCTTCTGGTCGGTATTGAGCAGGCTCATATAACCTTCACGTCCGCCCCAGAACACATAGTTCTGTCCGCCGAGCTTGATAGTGGCGTCGATGGCGTTCTTGATCTGAACGGCAGCGCGTGCCACGACATCGAAGTCGGGGTTGGTGGCAGCACCGTTCATATAACGCTTGTTGCCAAACACGTTGGCTGTACCCCAGAGCAGTTTGATGGCGGGGTTGGCAGCCATCTTCTCCTTGGCATAGTCGGTGATGGCCTTCATGCGGCACTCATACTCCTCGATGGTAGCGCCCTCGTCTACGAGGTCGATATCATGGAAGCAGAAATACTCGATGCCCAGCTTCTCCATGATCTCGAATCCGGCATCCATTTTGTCTTTGGCGCGCTGTACGGCATCTTCTGCCTTGTCCCACTCATAGCTACGTGTCTGACCGCCGAACTGGTCTCCGGAAGCTCCGCCCAGTGTGTGCCACCAAGCCATGGCGAACTTCAGCCAGTCTTTCATTTTCTTGCCCATCACCACTCTTTCGGGTTCATAGTAATGGAATGCTAACACGTTTTTGCTCTCCGGTCCCTCGAATGGGATCTTACCGATTTGCGGAAAATACTCTTTTGCCATAATTTGATAAAATGAATTAATAGTTGTAAGTGATTATCTTGATTGTCAATTTTTTGTGATTGCAACGAGCTGCTCTTTCCATCTTGCGTATGCCCCGAGATACTCAGGACGCAGTTTCTCGTTTGGCTCGATGACAGCCAGTCGTTTGAGTGTGGCGAAAGCCTCGTTGTTGTCTTTGTAGATACCGCATCCCATGCCGGCTCCCTTGGCTGCTCCCACGCTGCCGTCGGTCTCGTACAGTTCGATGGTGGCACCGCTCACGCCTGCCAGAGTATCGCGGAATAGCGGGCTGAGGAACATATTGGCCTTTCCGGCGTGTATTTTCCGGATGTCCATGCCCATCTGCTGCATGATCTCCATGCCGTAGCAGAAGCTGAACACAATGCCTTCCTGTGCAGCCCTCATCAGGTGAGCCTTAGTGTGCTTGTTGAAGTTGACGCCATTGATGGAGCATCCCACCTCTTTGTTTTCGAGCACGCGCTCGGCACCGTTTCCAAACGGTATGATGGTCACGCCCTCACTGCCGATAGGTATATTCTCCATATAGGTGTTCATATCGGCATAGGAGATGCCCTCGGGTGCGATGGTGCGGCGCACCCATGCGTTGAGTATTCCCGTGCCGTTGATGCAGAGGAGTACTCCGAGCCTGGTGAGATCTTTGGTATAGTTGACATGTGCGAAGGTGTTGACACGGCTGCGCTTGTCGTAGTTGACATCGCCCAGCACACCATAAACCACGCCCGATGTGCCTGCTGTCGATGCAATCTCTCCTGGATTGAACACATTGAGAGAGAGCGCATTGTTGGGCTGGTCTCCCCCCCGGTATGAGATGGGTGTCCCGGCTTTGAGTCCCAGTTCGTCGGCAGCGGCTTGGCACACCTCACTCTGTATGCTGAAAGTGGGCACGATATCGGGCACCATGCTCTCGTCAAATCCATAATACTTCATCAGGAAGTCGGCCACGCGCTTCTCCTGGAAGTCCCAGAACATGCCCTCGCTCAGTCCGCTGATAGTGGTGTTGACCACACCACTGAGTCGCATAGCGAGATAATCTCCGGGCAGCATGAATTTGTATATCCTGTCGAAAAGTTCCGGCTCATTCTCCTTCACCCATGCCAGTTTGGCAGCTGTAAAATTGCCTGGAGAGTTGAGCAGATGCCCCAAGCACTTCTCTGCTCCGAGTTCGGAGAAAGCCTTTTCACCATAAGGCACTGCGCGGGAGTCACACCAGATAATGGACGGTCTGAGCACCTGAAGGTCTTTGTCTACACACACCAGTCCGTGCATCTGGTATGAGATACCAATGGCCTTGATGTCGTCGCCCTTGGCTCCTGTCTCTGCCATGATTTTCTGCAAACTAAGCTTTGCGTACTTCCACCATGAGTCGGGCTCTTGCTCAGCCCATCCCAGTTTCTCGGCCTTAATGGGTGCCTCACTCTCAGGAAAAAACGCTGTGGCAGCACACACACCGGTGTCTGCGTCGACGAGGGATGCCTTGACAGAACTACTGCCGACATCAAAACCTAACAAATATCTTGTTGCCATAAATATATATATTTAAACTATCCATAATACGAATTACTCTCCATATTCCCTATCTGCGGAAGAGAGTTTTCTCAAAAAAGCATCAACTGTCGCTCATCTGGTGGTGGCGGCGACTGATTTTGCTCACCAGGGTCATCAGCGAACTGTAGCAGCAGCTGTGCCGCCTTGGCCGAATGAGGGTTCAGCTTATAAACGCCTCGCCCGACTCTTTCGAAAATAGAGTCGTAGCCTTTGCTGTTTTTTGCCAGGTAAGCCTTCACTTCTTCGTGTATCAGAGTCAGGTCGCAGGGATTGAAAAGTGTATTTGTAGCATTAAACACATGCCGAGATATTTTCGCCACATGCAATCCTCTGTCTCCTGCCTCAGCAAGGACACTAAAGATGGGACTTTCTATAGTCAATTTTATTTTTCGTTTTTCAATGCACAAAGATAAACATATATTTTGACAAGTGGCAAAAAAGGGTGCGAAAAAATATTAAATGGTGTGACAAAAAAACCGATGCCCTCATTTTGTATTTCAGACATCGACAGTTGATACGCCTTACAGCCATACAGGAAACCTTTTAGGTGTGTTCTATTAATTCTGTTTGATATATAGGCATTATTCTGCTCAATCTGTTTCGGTCGCTTTTTGTTTTTATTCGGTGCATAGTGTCAAGTCTCATCGGTCGTATAGCCCGCTATACTCCCTCTTCAACTTACACTCTGCACTCGACTAAAAATCAAAAATCGCCTCGACATAATTAATAGAACCCACCTTTATAAATCAAGAGGGGCCGGTATCATGTGATACCGGCCCCTCTTATATGGTGGTGGAAAGATTAAGCCAGAGAAATGAGATTATCCTCGCCTTTGATCTTGCCTTCTTTCAGCAGCCATCCCATACCAAGGAGGGCTTCTGCCTCAGTGATTTTTGCCATCTTTGCGATTTCCTTCACGCTGAGAGCTTTCTCTGCGGCAAACAAAGTCTGATACACATCACCAGCCTTGAAACCTACGTTCTCTGCGTTGATTACAATCTCTGCTACCTTCTTTGCTGCGGTCTTCCTGGGAGCTGCAGCCTTTTTCTCAGCTGCCTTGGGTTCTGCAGCCTTCTTTGTTGCTTTCTTTTCTGCCATAATTTAGTAAATACTATTGAATCTTAGGGTGAACTAATTCTGTATCAACCTTTTAAAAACGTTGCAAAATTAGTACATTAATTCCATACACTCAAATTTATTTACTAAAATTTAGGAGAAAGTGTAACCAAAATGTTGAAATCACGCATTTTCTTGATTTACATCAACCGCCTGAACTTTCAATTTGAGTTCTTCCAACTGTTTGGGATCGAGTTCGGAAGGTGCGTCGAGCATTACATCGCGGCCGCTGTTGTTTTTCGGGAATGCGATACAGTCTCGTATGCTGTCGAGCCCGGCCATGATTGAAACGAAGCGGTCGAGTCCGAAAGCCAGTCCGGCGTGAGGCGGTGCTCCGTATTTGAAAGCATTGATCAGGAATCCGAACTGGGCCATGGCCCTCTCGGGTGTGAATCCCAAGATATCAAACATCTTGGCCTGCAGTTTTCCATCGTGTATACGCAAGCTACCTCCTCCGAGTTCAGTACCGTTGCACACGAAGTCGTAAGCCTTGGCACGCACCTGCTCAGGATGCTCATCGAGCAGTGGTATATCATCCGGATTGGGCATGGTGAACGGGTGGTGTGTGGCCATGAGCCTCTGCTCTTCGTCGCTCCACTCAAATAGCGGGAAATCTATGATCCAGAGGCACTCAAACTTGTCTTTGTCTCTCAGTCCGAGCCGGTCGCCCATTTCGAGACGGAGAGAGCAGAGCTGCACACGTGTCTTGTTGGCCTGATCGCCACAAAGTATCAGCACGAGGTCGCCATTCTTGGCACCCATTTTCTCCTTCAGCTGTGCCAGGTCTTCCTGAGTATAGAACTTGTCGATGCTGCTCTTGACGCTGCCGTCTTCATTGTATTTCACATATACGAGTCCTTTAGCCCCGATCTGGGGTTTCTTGACAAACTCTGTCAGCTGGTCAAGCTGCTTGCGTGTGTAGGAAGCGCATCCCGGCACACAGATGCCTCCGATATACTTAGCCTGATCGAAGACCGGGAATGTGCCTTTCTGCAATACGTCCATCAATTCGACAAATTCCATGCCGAACCGCAAGTCGGGCTTGTCGCTACCGAATCGTCGCATGGCCTCATGCCAGGTCATCTGTCTTAGAGGTGTGGGCAGTTCCACCCCACGTATTTCCTTGAAGAGATGACGGCACATGTCCTCAAACAGTCCGATGACATCCTCTTGGTCGACAAAACTCATCTCGCAGTCGATCTGTGTGAACTCCGGCTGTCGGTCGGCACGCAGGTCCTCATCGCGGAAGCACTTGGCGATTTGGAAGTAGCGGTCGAATCCACTGACCATGAGCAGCTGTTTCAGTGTCTGAGGACTCTGAGGCAGCGCGTAGAACTGCCCTGGATTCATACGCGAAGGCACGACGAAATCGCGTGCTCCCTCGGGTGTGGATCCGATCAATATAGGCGTCTCCACTTCGATAAAATCTTTGGAGTCGAGGAAGTTGCGTATGAGTATGGTCATACGGTGACGCAATTCGAGATTTTTCCTCACGGCATTTCGCCTCAAGTCGAGATAGCGGTATTTCATACGGATATCATCTCCGCCGTCGGTTTTATCCTCGATGGTGAATGGAGGTGTGACGCTCTCGCTGAGAATGTTCAGTTGCGAGACGATGATCTCGATGTCTCCTGTGGGCATATTCGGATTTTTGCTGTGTCGCTCACTCACGGTACCCACGACCTGAATGCAATACTCACGCCCGAGATGATTGGCCTGTTCACAAAGAGCTTTGTCCACTTCTTCATTGAAAACCAATTGGGTCAGTCCATAGCGGTCGCGCAGGTCGACGAATGTCATACCCCCCATTTTGCGGCTACGCTGCACCCACCCGGCAAGTGTAACCTGCCTGCCGGCATCAGAGAGTCTCAGCTCTCCACAAGTATTTGTCCTGTACATTCTTGAATATTTTAAGTATAATATTTTGCAAAAGTACGCATATTTTTCGAAAAACACCAAAAAAAATTCTCTCTTTGTGAACAGATCAGGAAAGAAGCACAAAAAAAATAATTTTTTGTTAATATTTCGCAATATTCTGTGTGTTTATGAGCAAATTTCATCAAGAAGTCCTATTTTTGCACCATATTCTATCAATAACATGCAAGATTATGAAAAAGATTATCATGATGACCTTGCTGCTCCTTTGCGCCTTTGGCCATGTAGCAGCCCAGAAACAGGCAGAAATTAAATTTGATAAGACAGTGCACAACTTCGGCACCTTCACCACGAAGAACCCCGTACAGGAATGCACCTTCACCTTCACCAACGTGGGCGACGCCCCCCTTGTCATCAACCAGGCCGTGGCCAGTTGCGGCTGCACCGTTCCCCAGTACACCAAGACCCCTGTGGCCTCTGGCCAGAAAGGCACCATCAAGGTGACCTACAACGGCGAGGGCAAGATGACGGGCCACTTCAAGAAGAGCATCACCGTGCGCACCAATGGTGCCCCTGAGATGACACGCCTCTACATTGAGGGTGACATGGAGGAATGAAAGTTGAAACAGAAAAAGGATAAGTAATAAATACTCTATCATTTACGATGAGGGTGCGCCATGATATGGCGCACCCTCATCGCATATAACAAACATTTGATTTCATCCTTATCCACCATGAAATATGATTACGGTGTCTCAGCAGAGAGGAAATGTGTCAACTCGCAACTTGTCAACTTGTCAACTCGTCAACTCGTCAACTTGTCAACTTAAAAATTATAGGAGAATCCGATAGAGAAGAATTCCTTGAACTGCCAATAACCATGATGGTCGTCACGGGTGGTGTTGTCGTCAAATCTTGGGTAGACAAACAACTTGGTGGAAATATACTTGTTGAATTTGAAGGTGAAAGTGTTTTCCCACTCCATCTCCGCACGACTATAAGTAGTGAACCCATACAGACGCGTCTGCCATGAGATGTTCTCGGCTATGGCCCACTTCAGGTCGACGGTGAACTGCGAACCGAAGTCGTGCATCACATGTTTTCCCTCATCGAGTCCGTTTCGTGTAGACAGTGGCAGACGGTCTACATATTTAAAATTGTATGCGAAAGGAGCCAGGTGTACAGTACCGGTGAGTTTCTTGTTGAACGCCTCTACATTATAATCCATACCGAGTGAGAGGTTGAGCGTGAATGGCGACATAAAGTCGGAATAGACTCGGTAGTCGTTGCTCTTATATCCTCTGTAGAACTGTGTATAAGCCAGCAACTGAAGGGTATAATACCATTTTTTCGATGCCTGCAGACCGAGTTTGCTGGTCAGACGGAGCAGGTCTTCAGAAGATTTAAAAGAATGCACGCTGTCTCCTTTGGAAGTCATGAAGCCCAGTTTCATCTCGAGTTTGTTGTCCCACTTCACTTTTTGCTTGTTGTTGTAGTTGGCTTCCATGGTGATGCTGCTCAGCAGAGAGTAGTTGCTCTCCCCACCCTTATACCAGTTGCCAGAGATATAGTTTTGCAGTCCCTGAAGGAAGTAGTCGCCCTTGAACTCCCAGAAATTAGGTTTTTTCACCAGAACCTCCACGGGTGTGTCATCGACGGGGTTGTCGTCGACCACTGTCTCCTGTGTGACCAGTTCCGCGTCCTGCTGTATAGGAGCGATGATATCGTTGCTGACGCCCCCTACCCTTCTCAGCCGGTTTTCGCTGTTGACCACCAGGTCTGGACGGTTGAGGTAGATATTCATCAGCACATGATCGATCTCATCATTCACCTGGTCAGTCTCACTCTGGTCGTTGACAGCATATCTGAGAGCACCTTTTGCAGGCTGGTGATAGTAAGTCATCGGTGCGAACAGCCGGTAGAAGCGTCCGTCGGGCTGATAGTCGCTGTAGACATTCCCTATCGAATCGGCGGCCATCAAGAGCGAGTCTATCCTCAGTTTGTATGCCACCAACGAGTCTGAATAGTCTTTAATCAACTGATACTGCTGATACTCCAAGTTACGGTCTAATTTTCTGCGATTTTGTGCATGTGTCATCAAAACACACATCGACAAAACAATAAGTGTAAATGCTCTGAATTTCATAAATATACGTTTTGATTCTTATCTGTTTGCAAATTTAATGTTTTTTTTCGAATTTTCGCATTTATTTCAATATAAATGCACCATAAAAATACAAAAAGCTCCATCAGATCCATTTGCGCCATAACAACAGACGACACCTTAACGTAAAAATAACATGACTTTTTGCCTATTCCATAAAAAATGTGTAATTTTGCACCTTAATAAATATAAGTCCCAGAGAAAACAAGATTTTTAAAATAATTATGGACAAAAACACGATTATCGGCTTCGTTCTGATAGCCGCCGTTCTGATTGGGTTCAGCTGGTGGAACCGCCCTACAGAGGAGGAGCTCAAAGCCCAGCAGGAGCAGGTGGAGAAGATGGAAGCCGAGAAGAAGAAGGCCGCAGAAGCCAAGAAAGTAGAAGAAGCCAAGAAGACCGCCGCCATCGCTCAGGCGAGACAGGACACGACAGCGCTGTTTCACAGTGCTCTCAGCGGCACGGCCACAGATGTAGTGCTCAAGAACGACAAGGTGTCGATCACCCTGAACACCAAGGGCGGCACGGTGAGCAAAGTAGTGATTAAGGATTTCAAAGACCGCGAGGGCAGTGCGGATGTCACACTTTTCGACGGTAAAGACCAAAAGCTTGACTTCCAGCTGGAGGGCAAGGAAGACAACATCTCCACCCAAGACCTTTATTTCACGCCATCGGAGCTGACCGACTCGACCGTGACGATGACTGCCGACGGCGGTAATGGTCGCAGCATCGAGATGCGCTACTTGCTGGGCAAAGACTATATGCTGCACTTCGACCTTCGCGCCAACGGCCTGGGCGGCCTCTTCTCCACCAAGACCAACAAGATGGGTATCTCATGGAGCGAGAACTGCAAGCAGCAAGAGAAAGGTCACTCCTTTGAGAACCGCTACTCTACGCTGACCTATAAGGAAAAAGGCTCCGGCACCCACTATCTGAATGAGACCTCGGAGAAGATTGATGAGAAGATCGAATATCCCCTTGACTGGGTGGCTTTCAAGAATCAGTTTTTCAGTGCTGTGATGATCGCCAAGACGGAATTCGCTGCCAATTCCTCTCTCACCAGCATTCCCCAGGACAAGTCGACTGGATACCTCAAGAAATACAATGCCGAACTGGAGACCACCTTCGACCCCAGCGGTCAGGAGGCCACGCAGCTGGAGTTTTATTTCGGCCCCAACGATTTCCAGTTGCTGAAATCGGTCGAGAAAGAGAGCCGCTTCGGCAAAGAACTCGACATGGAGCGCCTGGTCTACCTGGGCTGGCCCCTCTTCCGCTATATCAACAGATGGTTTACACTCTATGTATTCGACTGGCTCACCAAGATCGGCTTCAACATGGGCATCGTGCTCATCATCATCACCCTCATCCTGAAGCTCATCACCTATCCTTTGGTCAAGAAGAGCTACATGAGTTCGGCCAAGATGCGCGTGCTCAAGCCCAAACTGGAAGAGGCCACCAAGCAATACGACAAGCCCGAAGATGCCATGCAGAAGCAACAGGCAATGATGCAGCTCTACTCTCAGTATGGAGTGAGTCCGCTGAGCGGCTGTCTGCCCATGCTCATCCAGATGCCGATCTGGATAGCCATGTTTAACTTCGTGCCCAACGCCATCCAGCTACGCGGCCAGAGCTTCCTCTGGATCAACGACCTCTCGACATACGACCCCATCATTGAGTGGGGCAAGAACTACTGGCTCATCGGCGACCACCTCTCGCTCACGTGTATCCTCTTCTGCGTGTCGAATGTGCTCTACTCTGTGATGACCATGCGGCAGCAGAAAGACCAGATGGTGGGTCAGCAGGCCGAGCAGATGAAGGCGATGCAATGGATGATGTATCTCATGCCGGTGATGTTCTTCTTCATCTTCAACGACTACTCCGCCGGGCTCAATTTCTACTACTTCGTGTCGCTCTTCTTCAGCGCCGCCATCATGTTCACCCTGCGCAAGACCACCAACGACGAAAAGCTGCTCGCCATCCTTGAGGCCCGCTATAAGGAAAACAAGAACAACCCCAAGAAGCAAAGCGGACTGGCCGCCCGTCTGGAGGCCATGCAGAAGCAACAGCAGGAGATGCAGCGCAAGCGCGAAGAACTCGAACGTAAGAAAAAAGCACTAAGATCATGAGAAAGACACTGACGATGGTGGCAGTGGCGGCTATAGTGTGCTGCTGCCCTGTAAACGCACAAGAGAAAGTGAACATCGGTAAGAACAACATCACGCTGCAGAGCGACCTGCTCACCCCCGAGGGTCTGTGGGCCATGGGGCGTATCAGCAGCTATGCAGCCTCGCCCGACGGGCGTCAGATTGCCTATCAAGTGGGCTACTACAGTGTGAAGGAAAACAAGAGCCACCACGTGCTCTACATGATGAATGCCGACGGCACCAACCAGCGTCAGCTGACATCCGACGCCGAGAATGAGACCGACCCTGCATGGTTGGGCCAGCGTCTGGCCTTCCTCAGGGGTGGCGAGATATGGACCATGGACAGCAATGGCGGTGACCGCCGTCAGCTGAGTCACACCGACGGCCAGGTAGAGGGATTCAAGTTCTCGCCCGACGGCCGTCGTGTCATCCTCATCAAGTCTCTGCCTTTCCACGATATCATCAAGGAGCGTCCTTCTGACCTGCCCAAGTCCACCGGACGTCTTGTCACCGACCTCATGTACCGTCACTGGGACCACTACGTAGAGTCTATCCAGCATCCTTTTGTGGCCAGTGTGACCACCGAAGGCATCGGCTCTGCCACCGACATTCTGGATGGCGAGCCCTACGAATGCCCCATGGAGCCTTTCGGCGGCATTGAGCAACTTGACTGGAGTCCCGACTCCAAAAACATCGCTTACACGTGCCGCAAGAAGACCGGACGGGCCTACTCCATCTCCACCGACTCGGACATCTATCTCTACGACGTGGAGCAGAAGACCACCCGCAACCTGTGCAAGCCCGAAGGATATCAGGATCCTGAGGTAGACGCTACCAAGACCCTCCGTGACCAGGCCGTCAACACTCCCGACAACCTCAAGAACAACCCTGGCTACGACCAGAACCCCCAGTTCTCGCCCGACGGCAAGTATATCGCATGGCAAAGCATGGCCCGCGACGGCTATGAGGCCGACCGCAACCGTCTCTGTGTCTATGAGTTGGCTACTGGTGTCAAGCGCTATATGACGGAGAGTTTCGACTCCGACGTCGACGCTTTCTGCTGGTCGGACAGCAAGGATGCCATCCTTTATTTCACAGGTGTGTGGCACGGCACCTACAACATCTACTCCATCAACTGGAAAGGCGAGGTGAAGCAGCTCACCGACTATCAGGCCGACTTCGGCTCGCTTCAGATGCTGGGCGACGGCAAGCACATCATCGCCGAGCGTCACAGCTATATGGAGGCTGCTGACCTCTACCTGCTCACCCCCAACAGCAAGCATCCCGACAAGACCACCATCCAACAGCTCACCACAGAAAACAAGCATATCTTCGACCAGCTGGCCAAGGGCAAAGTGGAAAAGCGCTGGGTGAAGAGCACCGACGGCAAAGACATGCTCTACTGGGTGATTCTGCCTCCGCATTTCGACGCCACGAAGAAATACCCCACCCTGCTCTTCTGTGAGGGCGGCCCGCAAAGTCCCGTATCACAGTTCTGGAGCTACCGCTGGAATTTTATGATCATGGCCGCCCATGGCTACGTGATCATTGCCCCCAACCGCCACGGTCTGCCCGGTTTCGGCTCTGAATGGTGCGAACAGATCAGCGGTGACTGGACGGGACAGTGCATGAACGACTATCTCACCGCTATCGACGACGCTGCCGCCCACCTGCCCTACATCGACCGCGACCGCATGGGTGCCGTGGGTGCCTCGTTCGGAGGATTCAGCGTCTATTACCTTGCCGGCCATCACGACAAGCGCTTCAAGTGCTTTATTGCCCACGACGGAGCCTTCAACCTTGAGGCGATGTATACCGAGACCGAGGAGAACTGGTTTTCCAACTGGGAATACGATGATGCCTACTGGAACAAAGACCAGACATCCAATGCCCGCAAGACGTACGCCAACTCCCCCCACCGCTTTGTCGACCAGTGGGACACTCCTATCCTCTGCATCCATGGCGAGAAAGACTACCGCATCAATGCCACCCAGGGCATGAGTGCCTTCAATGCCGCCCGCATGCGTGGCATCGAGGCCCAGCTGCTCATATTCCCCGACGAGAACCACTGGGTGCTGAAGCCCCAGAACGGCATTCTCTGGCAGCGCACCTACTTCGACTGGCTCGACCGATGGCTGAAAAAAAAAATAAAAATTAAAAATTAAAAATTAATATTTTTAGATTTGTAAATGGGTACAAACTAATAATAATTTTAAAAGCCTCCTAAAGCGGTATTTGATTTTTTCCATCTTAATATCACATTATTGGTTTTAAATCTTTAATTTCTTCAAATATGACAGAATACATCAATAAGACTTTACGAGATTCCGCGGCCATGCGGTGGACCGCCCTGCTACTCCTGGCACTGGCCATGTTCTGCTCTTACATTTTCATGGACATCCTGTCGCCTATCAAGGATCTCATGCAGGAGACCCGTGGCTGGGACTCCACCGCCTTCGGCACGATGCAAGGCTCGGAGGTGTTTCTCAACGTGTTTGTATTTTTCCTCATCTTCGCCGGCATCATCCTCGACAAGATGGGAGTGCGCTTCACCGCCGTGCTTTCGGGTACCGTCATGCTGGTGGGCGCCATCATCAAATGGTATGCCGTGAGCGAAGCTTTCATGGGCAGCAGCCTGGAGGCATGGTTTACCAATAATCTCAACTACATCCCCGTCTTCGACGAACTGGGCGTATCTCCATTCTACGAAGGCATGCCCGCCTCGGCCAAATTCGCTGCCTGCGGTTTTATGATCTTCGGCTGTGGCTGCGAGATGGCCGGCATCACCGTTTCGCGCAGTATTGTCAAGTGGTTTAAAGGTCGCGAGATGGCGCTGGCCATGGGTTCGGAGATGGCGCTGGCTCGTCTTGGCGTGGCCACCTGTATGATCTTCTCACCCTTCTTCGCCAAGCTTGGCGGCGAGGTGAACGTGACCCGCTCAGTGGCCTTCGGTGTGGTGCTGATGTGCATTGCCCTCATCATGTTTATCGTCTATTTCTTCATGGACAAGAAGCTCGACGCCCAGACAGGCGAGGCAGAGGAGAAAGATGACCCCTTCAAGATCTCCGACATTGGCAAGATACTCACCGACAGCGGTTTCTGGCTTGTGGCCCTGCTCTGCGTGCTTTACTATTCCGCCATTTTCCCCTTCCAGAAGTATGCCGTCAACATGCTGCAGTGCAACCTCACGCTGACGGAGCCAGCCTCCGACTCGTTCTGGGCCAGTCCGTCGGTCACGATCACTCAGTATGTCATTATGCTCGTTGTGGCTGCCGCCGGTTTTGCGAGCAACTTCCAGAAGAAGGCATCGTCCAAATACGGTCTGCTCGGCATCTCCATCATCGCCCTTATCACCTATTGCTATATGGGCTATATGCGTCAGTCTGCAGAGAGCATCTTCGCCGTCTTCCCACTGTTGGCCGTACTCATCACGCCTATTCTGGGCAGTTATGTAGACCATAAGGGCAAAGCTGCCTCCATGCTGGTGCTGGGTTCGCTGTTGCTTATCGCCTGTCACCTGACATTTGCTTTTGTGCTTCCCGCCTTCAAGGGCAACGCCGTGGGTGGCATCATCATTGCCTACGTCACGATCCTCGTGCTCGGCTCGTCGTTCTCACTTGTGCCAGCCTCACTTTGGCCGAGTGTACCCAAGCTGGTAGACGCCAAGGTCATCGGTTCAGCCTATGCCCTCATCTTCTGGATACAGAACATCGGTCTGTGGCTTTTCCCCCTGCTCATCGGCAAGGTGCTCGACAAGTCCAACCCCGGTGTGACCGACCCGACGAAATTTGACTACACCTGGCCTCTCGTCATGCTTGCCGCCCTCGGCGTGGCCGCCTTGGTGCTGGGTCTGATCCTGAAGGTTGTCGACAAGAAGAAAGGTCTCGGACTCGAAGAACCCAATATCAAAGATTAAGATTATTTTACGATAGGAGCCGGGGTGCGTACACCTCGACTCCTTATTTTATGACACATGACGCATCCATCCTCCCCCACCCGCCGCTGGACAGTGCTTTTCATCGCAGCTTTTGTGATGATGATGGGCTATGTCTTCTGGGATATCGTATCTCCTCTGTCGACAACGCTCAAAGCCCCCGTCGAAGCGGGAGGCATGGGCTGGACAGCTTCTGAATACGGGTTTTACGCCGGCTCGTACAGCATCTTCAACATATTTTTGCTGATGCTGTTCTGGGGCGGACTGATTCTCGACAAGACAGGCATCCGCTTCACAGGGCTTCTGGCCACGGGCATGATGCTTGCGGGTGCTGCCGTCAATTACTATGCCGTAGAGTATATATCTCCCGATATTTACGTCGACCACGGTGTCACCTTCTTCGGCCTGGTGCCCTCGCATATCAAGGCTCAGGTGCTGGTGGCCGCCATCGGTTTCGGCATGTTTGGCGTAGGCTGCGACATCACCGGCATCACAATCTCCAAGATTGTCACTAAATGGTTTACCGGTTATGAGCTGGCCTCAGCCATGGGCATCCAGGTGGCCATGGCCAGAATGGGCACCGCCAGTGCCATCAGCATGAGTCCGGTCATCGCCAACGCCTACGGTCTCTCAGCTCCCATCCTGGCAGGTACGGCATTGCTGCTGTTGGGTTTCGTCATGTTTATCTGCTATGTGTTTATGGACCGCCGTTTCGACCGTCAGACTTCGGCCTGTAGCGTGACGGCAGAGCAAAAAGAGGAAGCCCCTTTCACTTTCCACGACTTTTTGAAAGTGCTCCGCAATCCTGGCTTCTGGCTCATCGCCCTGCTCTGTGTGGCGTTCTACTCCAGCCTGCGGCCATTCCTCAAGTTTTCCACCGACCTGCTCATCAACAAATACGGTGTCGACGCTGTCAGTGCCGGGTGGATTACCTCTATCCTTCCCTATGGCACCATCGTCCTCACCCCGCTCTTCGGCATGCTCTACGACCGTCTGGGCCGCGGCTCATTGCTGATGCTCACTGGTTGTATCATTGTGACCTTCTGCCACATCTGTCTGGCTCTGCCTGTATTAAATAATGTGTGGTTTGCATCGCTGATGATGGTGCTCTACGGCGTGTCGTTCTCACTCGTGCCTAGCGCAATGTGGCCCAGCGTGCCCAAGATTGTACCTCTCAAACAGTTGGGAACAGCCTACAGCATCATCTACTTCGTGCAGAACATCGGACTGATGCTTGTACCTGTCTTCGTGGGCAACGTCATCGGAGCCTATACCGACGCTTCGGGTCACGTCGACTTCACTATGCCTATGGTCATCTTTGCTTTGCTGGGCATCGTCTCCATCGTCCTTGCCCTGACGCTGATGGCCGTCGACCGCAGTCGGGGATATGGCTTGAGCCAGCCCAATATCAAGAAGGCTTGACGGGGAGGCTGGGACGCTGGGGCTGCTGCGGCGAAGCCGCAGCCTACGGAGAAGGAGGAGCCGCTGCCTACGGAGAAGGCGAAGCCGCTGCCTACGGAGAAGGCGAAGCCGCT
>CAMIYC010000022.1 GCA_946402905.1 uncultured Prevotellaceae bacterium
TCATGATTATGAATCATGCGCTCTAACCAGCTGAGCTATCCCGCCATCATTTATTTTGCGGGTGCAAAGGTAATTAAAGTTTTTTAATTACCAAAAAATATTTTGAAAAATATTTGAGGATGGATATAATTTTATTATTTTTGCATCAAAATTGCCTTACCTATCAAGCACTGTAAATGAACAAGCAACAAATTGTAATAGAGAACGTTCTCAACTCTACCTCACCTAATATTATCTGGGGAATCATCAGCACTGCCGGAGGACTGAGGAAATGGCTGGCTGACGAAGTGACCATCGACGGCGACGTGCTCACCTTCACATGGGGAGAGACCTGGAGCCACCACGAGATAAGAAAGGCAAGGATACTCGAAAAGGTGAAGAACAGCCATATACGCATGAGATGGGAAGACGAGACCGACGACGAGGCCTATCTGGAACTAAGGATGAACCGCAACGAAATCACCAACGACTATATTTTGCACATCACCGACTACGCCCAGCCAGAGGACGTGGACAGCATGTATGACCTCTGGGAGCAAAACCTCGACCAGCTGCACCACTCCAGCGGACTTTGAGCCACACTCTGGCGGCCAGCCCCAAGTGGCGACACTCGAAAAGTCGGACAGCAGACAAGGTATTTCAGACAAATTCACATAAAAAGGCGATTTTATTATTTTTTTGTAGTATTTTTGCAGCGCAAAAATATTTTTGTGCTGAATGTTCCGAATCAAAAAACTACATATACTCATCATCAAACAGTTTGCGCTGCTCTTCGTCGGCGCCTTCTTTATTTGCCTCTTCGTGCTGATGATGCAGTTTGTATGGCAGTATATCGACGACCTCATCGGGAAAGGACTCACGCTCGACATCCTGGCACAATTATTCTGGTATATGGCTTTGATGATGGTGCCACAAGCCCTTCCGCTGGCCATACTCCTCTCATCACTCATCGCCTTCGGCAATCTCGGAGAGACCTCCGAACTCACAGCCATCAAGGCCGCCGGCGTCTCACTCATGCAGACACTGCGCCCACTCATCTTCATCGTCATCCTCATCACATGCGGCTCATTCTACTTCCAAAACAACATAGGCCCCTACAGCAACAAGAAGGTGGGACAGCTGATGATATCCATGAAGCAGAAAAGCCCGGAGCTGGAAATACCTGAAGGCATCTTCTACGACGGCATTCCACAGTGCAACATCTACGTGCAGAAGAAAGACCTCAAGACGGGAATGCTCTACGGCGTGATGATCTACAAGATGACCGACAGCTACGAAGACGCCGCCATCATACTGGCCGATTCGGGCATGCTGCAGTCCACAGCTGAGAAGAAGCACCTGCTACTCAGCCTTTACAGCGGGGAGTGGTTTGAGAACATGCGCTCGTCCGACTTCGGCGGAAGCGCATATATCCCCTACCGGCGCGAGACATTCTGGTCGAAGAAAATACTCCTCGACTTCGACGGAGACTTCAACCTTGCCGACGCCAACGTCTTCGGACAGAACGCCAAGGCAAAAAGCCTCAACCAGATCAAAGAGGACATCGACTCGCTCAACTACACCTACGACAGCATCGGACACGCCTATTATGCCGACGCCAAGAGATTTGCCTTCGAGGTGGGAAACATCGGAAAGGCCGACTCGCTGCGCGCCATCAACGACATCAAGACCAAGGCATACAACTTCGACACCATCTACGCCAGACAGAGCATAGACAAACGGAGGCAAGCGGTCAACGGAGCCCTCGCAAGGGTCAACCAGCAAACCACCGACCTCGACTTCAAGAGCATGCTCACCAGCGACGGCGACAGATACCTCAGACTACACAAGATAGAGGCCATCAACAAATTCGTGCTCGCATTCTCGTGCATCATCTTCTTCTTCATCGGAGCCCCGCTGGGAGCCATCATACGAAAGGGAGGACTCGGAGTGCCCATCATCGTGTCGGTCATCGTGTTTATCATCTTCTTTATACTCGACAACATGGGATATCGAATGGCACGAGGAGGAATGTGGGCTATATGGTTTGGGAAAGGACTCGCCACAGCCGTACTCGCACCCACCGCGGTATTCATCACCTACAAAGCCAACAACGACTCCGCCGTCTTCAACCTCGACGCATACACCGAGCTGTGCATGAAGATACTCGGACTCAGGCGCAAGCGGAGCATCACGAGGAAAGAAGTGATTATCAACGACCCCGAATACGCACGCGACAAAGCCGAACTCGAACGCCTCAGCCAGGAGGTGACGGAATACTCACATGAGCACAACCTCAAATCGCCACCTAATATTATAAAGGTGTTCTTCAAATACCAGCCCGACCACGAGATAGAACGCATCAGCCAGGAACTGGAGAGCGTCATAGAAGACCTCTCCAACACAAAGGACAGAATGGTGCTCAGCCTGCTCAACCACTACCCCATCGTGGCAGAGAAAGCACACACAAGGCCCTTCGAACGGCGATGGCTCAACACACTGATGGCACTGATCCTGCCACTGGGCATATTCTTCTACATCAGAATGTGGAGTTTCAGGCTCAGGCTGCTCAAAGACTTGCGCGTGATCAAACAGACCAACCAGAAGATGACGGAGCGGATAGAGGAGATCATCAGCCAACAGTGAACATAAACGACATGAACGAACTATAATATGAGCGAAAACCAGACCATACAGTTAGACCGCATCGAAGACGCCGTAGCCGACTTCAAAGACGGGAAATTTGTAATCGTCGTCGACGACGAGGACAGAGAAAACGAAGGCGACCTGATCATCGCCGCGGAAAAAATCACAGCAGAGAAAGTGAACTTCATGCTGAAGCATGCACGCGGAGTGCTCTGCGCGCCCATCACCATATCACGGTGCAAAGAACTCGACCTGCCACACCAAGTGTCGGAGAACACATCGGTGCTCGGCACACCATTCACCGTGACCATCGACAAACTGGAAGGATGCACCACAGGCGTTTCAGCACACGACCGCGCTGCCACCATCAAAGCGCTGGCCGACCCTGAGTCGAAACCTTCCACTTTCGGAAGACCAGGACACGTCAACCCACTCTATGCCCAGGACCACGGGGTGCTGCGGCGAAGCGGGCACACCGAAGCCACCATCGACCTATGTCACATGGCCGGGCTCTATCCCGCCGGGGCGCTCATGGAAATCATGAACGACGACGGCACCATGGCACGACTGCCACAACTCAAGCAAATGGCCCTGGAATACGACCTGAAAATCATCTCCATCAAAGACATGATCGCATACCGCCTGCAGCGCGACTCGCTGATAGAGGTGGGCGACGAGGTGGACCTGCCTACTGCCTGGGGACATTTCAAACTGGTGCCGTTCCGCCAGCGTAGCAACGGTATCGAGCACTTCGCACTGATCAAGGGAGAGTGGGAGCCCGAAGAGCCGGTGATGGTGCGTGTCCACTCCTCCTGCGCCACAGGCGACATACTCGGAAGCATGAGATGCGACTGCGGAGAGCAGCTGCACAAATCGCTGGAGATGATCGAGCGCGAGGGGAAAGGCGTGCTGGTATACATGCAGCAGGAAGGCAGGGGCATCGGACTGATGAACAAGATAGCCGCCTACAAACTGCAAGAAGAAGGCTATGACACCGTAGATGCCAACCTGCACCTCGGATTCAAACCCGACGAGAGAGACTACGGATGCGGGGCACAGATGCTCAGGCACCTGGGGATACACAAAATGAGACTTCTCACCAACAACCCCGTCAAGCGCGTCGGACTGGAGGCATACGGCCTGGAAATCGTGGAGAACATCGCCATCGAGACCACACCCAACAGATACAACATCAACTACCTGCGCACCAAAAAAGAACGCATGGGCCACACCCTGCATCTGTAGGCTCAAGACAAACTGTCAAGAGAATGACGAAAAGAATATCAAAACGCTTCTTCTGACACAATAAAGCGACACTTTACACGTTTAATATAGACAAAGAATTTACGTTATGGCAAGATTATCAGAACGTCTGAACAGACTGTCGCCTTCGGCCACACTCGTCATGTCACAGAAAAGCAGCGAGATGAGGGCACAGGGCATCGATGTGATCAACCTCAGTGTGGGCGAGCCCGACTTCAACACACCTGATGCCATCAAGAAATGCGCACAGAAAGCCATCGACGACAACTATTCCAAGTATTCCCCGGTACCGGGATACGCCGACCTGCGCCAGGCCATCACCGCAAAACTCAAGAGAGAAAACGGGCTCGACTATACCATCAATGAGATACAAGTGGCCAATGGCGCCAAACAGTGCGTATGCAACGCCGTCATGGCACTCGCCGACGAGGGCGACGAGGTGATCATACCCGCACCTTACTGGGTGAGCTATCCACAGATGGTGAAACTCGCAGGCGCGACACCCGTCATCGTAGAGACAGGATTTGACCAAAACTTCAAACTGACCCCACAACAGCTGGCACAGGCCATCACGCCCAAGACCAGGATGCTCATACTCTGCTCGCCCAGCAACCCTACAGGCAGCGTCTATTCCAAAGACGAACTCAAAGCACTGGCCGAAGTAGTCCTCCGCCACGAAGACCTCTTCGTGGTATCCGACGAAATCTATGAGCACATCAACTACACGGGACACCATGAGAGCATCGCACAGTTTGAAGGCATGAGAGAGCGCACCATCGTCATCAACGGCGTGTCTAAAGCATACGCCATGACGGGATGGCGCATCGGATTCATGGCAGCACCCGAATGGATCGTCAAGGGGTGCAACAAACTACAGGGACAATACACCAGCGGACCGTGCTCCGTCAGCCAGAAAGCAGCAGAGGCAGCATACACCCTGCCACAAGACTGCGTGGAAGAGATGCGGCAAGCATTCGAGCGGCGGAGAGATCTCATCGTGCAACTCACCAAAGACATCCCCGGACTCGAGGTCAACGTGCCAGAGGGAGCGTTCTATGTCTTCCCAAAATGCAGCAGCTATTACGGCAAAAGCCACAACGGCATCACCATCAACAACAGCAGCGACCTGGCTCTGTATCTGCTTGAAAACGCACACGTAGCCACCGTGGGTGGCGACGCATTCGGAGCGCCCGACTGCTTCCGCATGAGCTATGCCACCAGCGATGACAACATAAGAGAGGCACTCAGACGTATCAAGGCATCATTAGAGCAATTAAAATAGCGACACTCAGCCATTGCGAATAAACACCTATGCGCAATTAAAAAAATAATTGTTAAAATTGCTAAATTAGTCTGATAGTTTCCTATAAATTATTATCTTTGCGAAGTTATTCGACAAAGTATGACTACGCATAAGGGAAAAACGCATCTACAAGAATTGAAAAAAAAATATTTGTATAACTTAAATTTTTAATAACTAAAATCAACAAATTAAAAACTTATGGCAACATCAACAAAAGCAGCTAGCCCAAAGAAGAAGTCTGAGGGCTTCACCGGAGTAAGAGGTGCATTCTGGATCATCGTAGTATGCGCTATCATCGCTTTCACATTGTTCTTCACATGGTTCGCTGACGTATCGCACTTCTCAGACGAGACCAAGGAGACACCAATCGACGTATGGGGAACCATCTTCAAGGGTGGTATCATCGTGCCTGTCATCCACTCTCTCTTGCTCACTGTGATCGCTATGTCTATCGAGCGCTGGCTCGCTCTGAAAACCGCATTTGGCAAGGGCGCCCTTCCCAAATTCGTGGCCAACATCAAAGCCGCTCTCAACGCTAACGACTTTGCAAAAGCTCAGCAGCTCTGCGACCAGCAGAGAGGTTCTGTAGCCAACGTGGTGAGCGCTTCTCTCAACGCATACAAAGAGATGGAAGCTACAACAGGTGTGAAGAAGAGCCAGAAGGTGGCCAAGATACAGCAGGCTCACGAAGAGGCTTCACAGCTTGAGATGCCTACTCTGACCATGAACCTCCCCATCATCGCTACCCTCGTCACACTGGGTACACTTACCGGACTTCTCGGAACTGTGGTCGGTATGATCAAGTCATTCTCCGCTCTGTCAGCTGGTGGTGGCGCCGACTCCGCTAAACTGTCTGCTGGTATCTCTGAGGCCCTTATCAATACCGCCTTCGGTATCGGTACTTCATGGTGCGCCGTTGTGTCTTACAACTATTTCACCAACAAGGTTGACAAGTTGACTTTCGCCCTCGACGAAGTTGGTTATTCAATTGCCCAGACATACGAAGCTAACCATACAGAAGAGGCTTAATTTTTGCTAACCCTTTAATAATTTATCGCTATGGGTAAAGTAAAAGTTAAGAAAAGTGACGTCTGGATCGACATGACGCCTATGAGCGACGTGATGACCCTGCTGCTGACCTTCTTCATGCTGACGTCTACATTCGTCAAGAATGAGCCAGTGAAGGTCAACGTGCCGGGATCTGTCTCCGAGATCAAGGTGCCAGAGAACGGAGTCCTGACCATTCTCATCAACCCGGAGAAGGATGCCGCAGGCAAACCCACCGGAGAAGGCCAGGTATTCATGAGTATCGATAACACAGACCAATTGGGTGAAACTCTGAACATGGTGATGCCCGATGCCACTGCTATGGACCAGGAAGTGTTCAAGCGCGAGGCTATGTTTGGTATCCCCTTGTCAGAGATGAAAGGTTATCTTGCGATGAGCGCCAACAACCGTCAGAAGGTACTTCCGACCAAGGGTATCCCCCTCGACAGTATCGACGGCGGCATGAGCGAGTTCCAGATGTGGGTTCAGGCCGCACGTACCGTGAACGAAAACATCAAACTTGCCCTCAAGTCTGACGCAGAAACGCCCTACAAGACTGTCAAGAAGGTCATGAATGAACTTCAGGACATGGATGAGAGCCATTACTACATGATCACCAACCTTAAAGTTGCGGAGGAAGACTAATGGGAAAGAAAAAAGAAAGCAAACAGAAAAAAATGACCGTACGCGTGGACTTCACGCCGATGGTGGATATGCTGATGCTTCTCATCACGTTCTTCATGCTCTGTACAACACTTAGCAAGCCCCAGACCATGGAGCTGACCATGCCAAGTAATGACGAGAACCAGAATGAGGAAAACAAGAATGAGACCAAGGCTTCACAGACAGTGACCCTGTATGTGGCTGCCAACAACAAGATCTACTATGGCGAGGGTATCCCCGAGTACAACAATCCAGAGTGGCTCAAAGAGACCACATGGGGCTCGAAAGGTGTCCGCAACGTGCTCCGCGAGCACGCTACCGAGGACGGTACAAAGCCTGTGAAGCGCATCGAGCTGGCTGTGAAAGAGCTCAACATGGACAAGGCCAAGAATCCCAAGGCCTATCCAGAGGACAGCATCTTCCAGAAAAAGCTGAATGCCCTGAAGCGTGGTGAGCTGCCCGACGGCAAGATTCCCACCCTCACTATCGTGATCAAGCCTACCGACAACGCTTCATACAAGAACATGGTCGACGCTCTCGACGAAATGCAGATATTGAGTATAGGAACATACGTCATCGACAAGATCACTCCTGATGATGAGAAACTTCTCAAGTCAAAGAATGTGGAAATGTAATGGATGACTAATTAAAAAGTAAGAAAGATGTCAAAAATTGATCTATACGATCCTAAATGGATCGAGATGGTGTTCGAAGGGAAGAACAAGGAGTACGGAGCTTACAAGCTTCGCCGCGGTACTTCCAGCCGTAACATCAAGGCACTTCTTATCCTGCTCATAGCTGCAGCCATCATCGGCGGATATCTTGTATACAAGATTCAGGCCGACAAGGCAGCCGCCGAGCGTGCCGCATACATGGAGCAGCTGGAGCTCTCAAAGCTTCAGGAGCAGGCTAAGAAAGAACAGAAGAAAGAAGAGAAAAAGGTGGAGAAGCCCAAGATCGAGCCTATCAAAGAGCTGCCACAAGTACGTGAGACTCAGAAGTTCACCGCTCCTGTCATCAAGAAGGACGAACTGGTGAAAGAAGAGAACCAGCTGAAGGCTATGGACGAACTTGACGCCAACACCGCTGTGGGTACGAAAGACCAGGAAGGTACCAAAGACCGTACCATCGAGGCAGCCCGTGAGGCTGTGGTAGAGGCAGCACCTGTCGAGGTGAAGGAAGAGGTGAAACAAGAAGTCACCCAGAAGATCTTCGACGTGGTGGAGCAGCAGCCGCAGTTCCCAGGCGGACAGGGAGCACTGCTCTCATGGCTCGGCCAGAACATACACTATCCTCCAGTAGCTGAGGAGAACGGTATACAGGGTCGTGTCGTCGTATCATTCGTCGTCGAGCCCGACGGTTCTATCAGCAACGTACAGGTAGTGCGTGGCGTAGACCCATCACTCGACAAAGAGGCTGTGCGTGTGACCAAGGCCATGCCTAAGTGGCAGCCGGGTAAGCAGAATGGTCAGGCTGTACGCGTGAAGTACAACCTCCCGGTAACCTTTAAGCTTCAGTAAAATGAAAAGAACTTTTTTCTATGCATTTCCATGCTTGATGCTGGTCGCAAGCCTCATCGCAGGCTGTGAGGACAGCAGCAAGAAAAGGAATGGTAGAACTGATACACCGACGTCAGGGGCGATTTCTTTCGCCTCTGACGAAAGTTTTAGTCCCATCATTCAAGAGCTGGTCGACCAGTTTGAGTTCAAATATCCAAAGGCCAAGCTCACCCCTATCTACACAAACGAGATTGACGGGTTCAACATGATCAAAGACATGAAAACCTGTCTCTTCTTCACATCTCGACCTCTCAAAGACAGCGAGGTGGCTTACATGAAGACCAAGAAACAGATACCCTCAGTTTTTCCCATAGGCTATGACGGTCTGGCTTTCATTGTCAACACGCAGAACAACGACACCTGCATCTCAGTGAAAGACATCAAGCGCGTGCTCAGCGGCGAAGCCAAAGACTGGAGCGACATCGTGCCAGGATCAAAGCGAGGCGTGATCGACGTAGTCTTCGACAACAAGCAGTCTGCTACACTCCATTATGTGGTAGACTCCATTTTGGATGGGAAACCTATCAACAGTCCGAACATCACCGCAGCTAAGACAAGCAAAGATGTGATCGACTACGTAGACACCACTCCAAATGCCATTGGTGTAATCGGTTCCAACTGGCTCAACGACAAGCGAGACACGACCAACACCACCTTCAAGAAGAATATCCATGTGATGTCTGTGACGGTAAACGATGTTGCCACTCCTCGCAACAGCTGGAAGCCGTATCAGGCATACTTGCTCGATGGACGTTATCCATTCGCAAGAACCATATATGCCATCTGCGTCGACCCGCAGAAAGCCCTTCCATGGAGCTTTGCCAATTACGTGACCAGCCCCGTAGGGCAGATGATCGTGTTTAAGTCTGGTCTCCTGCCCTATCGCGGAGATATCACGATACGCCGTGTAAACGTGAAAAAACAATAACAGATTAAACTTTCGTCCACTACATGACGTCATAAAATCGAATCATGTCAACCTATTATTAACGACATTAAAAACCTAAGAAAATGAAAGCAAGAAAATATCTGATTGCAGGTGCTCTGGTTTTAGGACTCGCCGCACCAGTGATGGCACAGGATTATGTCTCGGCCATAGAAGAAGTCTCCAACGCGCTCAAAGCCGACCCCACAGGACTGGGATCAGCCAAAAGTATCGTCAAGGGCTACATGAAAGAGTTCAAGAAAAACCCAGAGGCCATGGTGGCTCTCGGTAACGCCTATCTGTCTAACAAGCAGTTTGCAAAAGCGGTCGAGTGCGCCGACCTGGCACTGAAAAAGAATAAGAATTATGGTGAGGCTTACATCCTCAAAGGCGACGTAGAATCTCTCAAGGATGACGGCGGACAGGCTGCTGCATGGTATCAGCAGGCCATGACGCTCGACCCCAAGAATCCTAACGGATACATGAGATATGCCAACGTATACCGCAAACGTAGTCCGCAAGAGTCGGAAAGAGCATTGGCCGAACTGCGCAAGAACTGCCCCGACTTCGATGTCGACGCCGAGGCTGCGCACACCTTCTACACCTCCGGCCAATACGAGAAAGCCATGGAGTATTTTGAGAAGACCAACTTGCAGAAACTCTCTGAGAGCCGCATTGGTGAGTATGCACTCACAGCACTCTCTGTAGGCAACTCCGCAAAGGGTCTCGACGTGTCTAAAGTGGCTATACAGCGCTTCCCGTCCAATCACGGATTCCTGCGTCTGGCCCTCATCAACGGTGTCGGCGCACAGAAATACGACGACGCTATCCGCTTCGCAGAGCAGCTGATGAGTTCCAACGACGTGGAGAAAAACTCCGGCGACTACACCTATTACGGACAGGCTCTGCTCGGTGCCGAGAAACACAGTGAGGCCATCGCACAGTTTAACAAGTCCTTCTCCATGGATTCCGAGAGCTTCAAAAACCTGCAGCTCATCTCTGAGGCCTATGCCGGCATGGGCGACGAGGACAAGGCTCTGGAATACAGCAAGCAGTATCTGAGCAAGAATCCTAATGCAAAGGTGTCTGAGTACAACAAGCTCGCTGGCATCTATCTGGCAAAAGTGAAGAAAGGTATCGACAAAGAGGCCAACTTCGCCAGCGCAATGGCTGTCTATGACGACATCATCCAGAAATTCCCCTCCGTCAAAGACTGGGCCATGTATCAGAAAGGCAACCAGGCATTCCTTGCAGAGATGCCCGACGCTGCCATCTCCAACTACATGCCGCTGATCACTGCCCTTGAGGGAAGCAGCAGCCTGAGCGATGACCAGAAGACCTATCTGAAAGCCGCTTATCGCGCTGTGGGCTATGCCTACTGGGGCGACAAGAACGACCTCGAGACGGCCAAGCCGTTCTTTGAGAAACTCCACCAGATGGATCCCAATGACAAGCTGGCCAAACAGGCTCTTGGCATTGAGGAAGAGCAAGCTCAATAAGCAAAGCACATATCATCAAAAACCGGGCTATCGCTTAGCCCGGTTTTTTTATGCACCCTGCCTAATGATGGGTATATGACCGCCACGCATGGCACACAAAAAGTGCGAGCCATTTGACCCGCACTTATATGATACTTCCTAATCCAAATTTATGGGAGGCTGATGGCCTCAGAAGGACAAACGTCTGCGCAAGTGCCACACTCTGTGCAGAGGTCTGGGTTGATTGAATACTTCTCGCCTTCAGAGATAGCCTCTGCCGGACATTCATCGATACATGTGCCGCATGCAATGCAGTCATCACCAATAACGTATGCCATAGTCTTAAAATTTATAAGTTTATAAGTTGATAGTTTATAAGTTAGTTAAATATTTGTGAGTCGCTCTTGGGAGAACTACCTCGCAAAGAATACCTAAAAATATCCACTGCAAAGATACATCAATAATTTTAAATACCTACAAATGATGACTACTTTTTAATTTATTTATACTTTTTCTAAATTACAACTCATACAATAAGGTGCCGCAAATAGCGTTATTATAATATATGGCAAGACGTGTTTCCATCACAATACTCCTTTGGACGGTATCATTATGCTGTCTGTTCGCCCAGTCGCGCACTGTGGAGAACAGGCCATATATCGATTTGCGGCATTTCCATTTTGGAGTCCATGTAGGTGCCCACCTGCAGGATATCGAGTTTGTCAACGTAGGGCCGCAAGTCATTCAGATGGAAGACGGCACGATGGCCGAGAAACTGGTATCATGCGACCAGGACAGATGGGACTCCGGATTCAATGTCGGTGTGCTCGGAGAACTGCGGCTGAACACCAATCTGCAGTTCAGGATTGCTCCCACCATGTATTTTGGCAATCGCCACATTACATTCCTCAACCATACTGACACTGATATCAACGGTAAGCCCACAGAGGAGCACCAGGACATGAAGACGGCCTATATCTCCACAGCTTTAGACCTCATCATCGCAGCACCGCGCTTCAACAATCACCGACCCTATCTTGTGACAGGGCTCAACCCCATGATCAATCTCTCAGGGCGCGACAACGATTATCTGAAACTCAAACGCTACGACCTATATGCAGAACTGGGCGTAGGGTGTGATTTCTATCTCCCCTTCTTCAAACTTCGCCCGGAACTGAAATTCATGTACAGTCTGACCAACTCGCTCGACAAAGATCATGTCAACCATCTCAAAAACCGCAACATGATCATGTACACAAACTCGGTCAACAAGTCGCGTACAAAAATCATCGCCCTGACATTCTATTTCGAATGACAGGGCGACGACAGACGGCCGAGGCGGCTATTTCTTCTGCAAGGCTATTTCTTCTGCAAGTCGAGGGTCATCTTTCCAATCCAGATACCGTGCTTACCATTCTGATCGACAGCGACTTCCTTTCCGTCAAGGTTTTTGACATATTTCATTTCCGTGAAATAGGTATGCGAATGACCGCCAAGCACGAGGTCGATATTTCTCGAACCTGCTATCATCGCCGCATCGTTTTGAGGTGAGTTGCCCCATCCCAGATGTGAGAGACAGATGACGACATCACATTTCTTCTTCTCTTTGAGAAAAGTGGCCACTTCAAGGGCCTTGGACACCGGGTCGGAAAATTTCACACCCGGACAGGTGGAATCGTCAACAAGGCCTTCAAGCTGGGGAGACAAACCGAAGACACCGATTTTCACACCGTGCCTCTTAAGAATAATATAAGGTTTCACCAAACCCTCCACCGGGGTACCGGTGAAGTCATAATTGGCACAGACGATGGGGAAATTGGCCATCCTGAACAGCCGGGCCATGTTCTCCAGACCGAAGTCAAATTCATGATTGCCGATAGTGGCGGCATCGTAACCCATCTGATTCATCAGGCCTACCTCGACATCACCTTTAAACTTGGTATAATACGGCGAACCCTGGGAGAAATCGCCACTGTCGAAGAAGAGCAGGTCGGGATTCTCATTCCGCTGCTCACGGATAAACGCAATCCTGCGCAGGTAGCCTCCCCTGCCGGCCACGCTCTTGTCAGCGAGGTTGGGGTTGAGAGGCATGATACAACTGTGCGTATCGTTCGTATGCAAGACCACCAGTTTCTTGTCCTGGGCCGAGACGGTGGCGGTCATCAGTGTAAAGACGGCCCAGACTATCACATAAAACTTCTTCATGGCTTACTCCTCAATGATATAACGTCCTTCGATCTTTGACTCTATAGCCTTGCCCTGAGCCGTCTGATGACGGATATAGCCCATGATCAGCTCACGGGTCAGGTCCTTCGCATCCTTCAGTTCCCTGCGGTCGGTCGCATCCTTGAACGCCAGCAAACCGTCATTGCCATGCGACAGGTAGTCGATGGTGACCACCCTGTAAGAAGACGTGGGAACAATCTCCTTGCCGGAGATGGTGGCACGCTTCAGCTGCTTCTGACTGTCGGCCACTATGCGCACCTCGCTGCTGATACCTTCGCCTCCTGTCTTGACAATCTGGCGCAGCAACTGAAGTACCTGCTCGCCAGACATCGTGAGAAAACAGATCTTGTTCTCAAAGGGAGCCAGGTCATAGATATCGCCGATGGTGATATCGCCCTGAGCCAGCGAAGCCCTGATGCCTCCGATGTTGTAGACACCGAAATCGGGCTTCTCGCCATACTGGCTGCCGGCCCAGACCAGCACGTCGGGCAGAAGATTGCTCAACGGACTCTCCGGCTTGAACGACTCCAAAGGCATGGCAGCACGCCCTATCACAGGCGACATCTCCTTGTCTACCTCCAACTGGAATGGTCGCATGAAGTCTGACACCTTCTGGTCGATGGCTCCGTCATACTGCTGGTCTACGAGCAGACGCGTGCGGGTGATGTCCGACACACGATAATGTGTGGTGCATGAAGGAGCCACCCCCAGCGATGCTACCATCAAGAGAATGTAGGATATTTTTTTCATTTGCATAGATTTTTTGCGAAATTACAACTTTTTTATGAAAACTGAGCATGCAAAAAGCAAAAAAAACAGATTTATAGCATTTTATCAGAAAAAAAGTGTTACCTTTGCACCCGATTTCTGCGTAATCGCTGACAGGAAGAAGAGTTGCCTCGTTATGTTGCGCCGAACCCATAACATTTTAAAGAATACTCACAATGGATTTAATCAAAGTTGCCGAGGAAGCCTTTTCCACCGGCAAGAAGTATGAAGAGGAGTTCCGTCCGGGTGACACCATCACCGTCGCTTACAAAATTATTGAGGGAACAAAGGAGCGTATTCAGATGTACCGTGGTGTGGTGATCCGCATCTCAGGCCATGGAGACAAGAGACGCTTCACCGTACGCAAGATGTCCGGCACTGTAGGTGTGGAGCGTATCTTCCCACTCGAGTCGCCCAACATCGACAGCATCACCATCAACAAGCGTGGTAAGGTGCGCCGTGCTAAGCTCTACTACCTGCGCAACCTGACAGGTAAGAAGGCACGCATCAAGGAGAAGAGAACCGCAAAGCCAGAAGCTTAATCCTTGGGAATGAAATAAGAGGTTTCATGTCATGAAACCTCTTTTTCAGTTTTTATGACTATTCATTACATTGACAATAATCAGAAACAATAAAGAGATGACAGAATTAGCGTTAAAGTACGGATGCAATCCCAACCAAAAGCCTTCCCGCATTTTCATGGAATCGGGACAACTGCCCCTTGAGGTGCTCAACGGCCGCCCGGGCTACATCAATTTCCTGGATGCCCTCAACAGCTGGCAACTCGTAAAAGAGCTCAAAGCAGCCACAGGACTACCTGCAGCAGCAAGTTTCAAGCACGTCTCTCCTGCCGGAGCCGCCGTAGGATTGCCTTTGAGCGACACGCTACGAAAAATCTACTTCGTCGACGACATCAAAGAGATGTCGCCCATCGCATGTGCATACGCACGCGCCAGGGGGGCCGACCGCATGAGCAGCTATGGCGACTTCGTGGCCCTGAGCGACACCTGTGACGCCGTGACCGCACAGTTGCTCAAGCGCGAAGTGTCCGACGGGGTCATCGCACCCGACTTCACGCCTGAGGCTCTCGAGATACTCCGTGCCAAGCGCAAAGGCACCTACAACGTCATAAAGATCGACCCGTCATACGTGCCGGCACCCGTCGAGCGCAAACAAGTTTTCGGCATCACCTTTGAGCAGGGACGCAATGAAATACGACTCGACGACCCCGCTCTCTTTGCCAACATCCCCACCCGCAACAAAACGTTCACCGAGGAGGCCAGGCGCGACCTCATCATCTCTCTCATCACG
This sequence comes from uncultured Prevotellaceae bacterium, assembly GCA_946402905.1. Classification (GTDB taxonomy): domain Bacteria; phylum Bacteroidota; class Bacteroidia; order Bacteroidales; family Bacteroidaceae; genus Prevotella. The sequence goes on from CAMIYC010000022.1 coordinate 15,169, forward strand.
CTGAAATACACCCAGAGCAACAGCGTCTGCTACGTCAAAGACGGACAGGCCATCGGCATCGGAGCCGGACAGCAGAGCCGCATCCACTGCACACGCCTCGCAGGTAACAAGGCCGACATCTGGTGGCTCCGCCAGCATCCCAAAGTGATGCAGCTGCCCTTCGTCGAAGGCATCCGCCGCGCCGACCGCGACAACACCATAGACGTGTACATCAGCGACGATTACGACGACGTGCTGCGCGAGGGCACTTGGCAGCAATTCTTCACCGAGCGCCCCGAGCCGCTGACCCGCGAGGAGAAAAAAGAATGGATTGCCCGCAACAAGGGTGTGGCTCTTGGAAGCGATGCCTTCTTCCCCTTTGGCGACAACATAGAACGCGCCCACAAGAGCGGTGTGGAATATATCGCCCAGGCTGGAGGCAGTGTGCGCGACGACCACGTGATTGACACTTGCGACAAATATGGCATTGCCATGGCGTTCACGGGTGTAAGACTCTTCCATCATTAATCTGGCACACTGATGAGACCCAACGATATCGACGACATCATCGCAGGCGGAGGCATCATCTTCAGCCGTGGCGGTGGCAGCAAAAAGGATGATGACGACAAGGTGCGCACCAAAGCCAAAAAGAAAAAATATATCACGGGAGCGCACGGCAGCGGAAGTGCACGCCAAAAAGCAAAATACCGAGAGCAACGTGCCAACAGGAAAAAGAGATAGACACCACCATCAACTTGTCTACTCGTCTACTTGTCTACTCGTCAACTTGTCAACTTGTCAACTCGTCTACTCGTCACTTGCAAGATAGCTGAAAAGATCCGCCCTGAGCGTATACCTAACCTTCTTGCAGAAAAAAACATACCGGCGTTTGCGTAAGTGCAGACGCCGGCTTTTTGTATATGACCGGCTTCTACTCCACAGTCCAACAGTTGGCGGCGGTTGCACTCCCACAAGTCGATATGCCACTTGCTATAGCGACGAGAGATGGGCGTCATATCAAATCCGGCCTCCTCAAACTGCTGATAGACCTCATCACCCACCTCGAAATGCTCAAGCGAGATACCCGGACCGATGACGGCACGCAGATGGGCGGCATCAGTTTGATAGGTGGATTCCATCGCACGTAAAGTATGCTGCACAATCCGGGCAGCAGTACCCCTCCATCCGGCATGTATCGCCGCGACAGCGTGGTGCTGAGGGTCGTACAACAGCACCGGGATGCAGTCGGCAGTAGAGACACCGATACATACGCCCCTCAGGTCTGTCATCACGGCATCAACGCCCTCCAGCGCATCCTCACGGGCCTGGCCTGCAAGGGAGAGGAAACTGGCGTCTACCGCCCTGATAGCGGTGCCATGCACCTGATGAGGATAGACCAGGCGGTGCTCATCGATGCCCAGGTGCCGGCACAGCATAAGCCGGTTGGCACGTATGGCTTCCGGGCTGTCGCCACAATACCAATTAATATTAAACTCGGAGTAGTTGCCCTGGCTCACCCCACCCTTGCGGGTGGAACTGAAAGCCACGACACCTGCCCCGAGATCATAATGATGCAATACCGGTGCGTCCATCATGAGTCCTCTTCCTCGTACTCAAAGTCGTCCAGATCTTCCACGTCATCCTCGCCGAGGAAGAATATCTCGTCCTCGCCCTCATCCTTCAGCTCCAGGGCGAAACGTGACATGTCTTTGTCACGGTGCACGAGCGTATCCTCCGACATGATACCCTGCAATTTGTTGCTCTCGCTGTTGAGCTCGCGCCACAGCACGTTTTTCAGCTCCTCCAGGCCATAGCCCGTCACCGAAGAGATATAGACCACTGGCACATCCTTGGGCACCGTCTCACTGATCATCTCTATCAACTCCTCGTCAAGCAGATCGCATTTCGTGACGGCAAGCACACGGTGCTTGTCCAGCATCTCGGGGTTGAAATTGCGCAACTCATTGAGCAGCACCTCGTATTCGTGTTTGATGTCGTCGGTGTCTCCAGGCACCATAAACAGGAGCAGGGAATTGCGCTCGATATGCCGGAGGAAACGGAGTCCAAGGCCTTTACCTTCACTGGCACCCTCGATGATGCCCGGGATGTCGGCCATGACAAACGACTGCCGGTCGTGGTATCCCACGATGCCCAGGGAGGGCTCCAGGGTGGTGAAAGGGTAATTGGCTATCTTAGGCCGTGCACTGGAAAGGGAGGAAAGCAAGGTAGACTTCCCGGCATTGGGAAATCCCACAAGACCTACATCAGCCAGGAGTTTCAACTCCAGGATGACCGTCATCTCCTGCATCGGTTCGCCGGGCTGGGCATAGCGCGGAGCCTGGTTGGTGGCCGACCTGAACTGGAAATTGCCCAGGCCTCCACGGCCGCCTTTCAGCAGAAGCACCACCTGTCCGTCTTCCGACACATCACAGATATACTTGCCGGTCTCAGCGTTGTAGACCACAGTGCCGCAAGGCACGTCGATGTACTCATCCTTACCTTTCGAGCCATGGCACTTGTCACTACCCCCATTGCCGCCATGCTCGGCAAAGACATGCCGCTGATATTTCAGATGGAGCAAGGTCCAGAAATTATGGTTGCCACGGAGATATATACTGCCGCCGTCACCGCCGTCACCGCCGTCAGGACCGCCATTGGGCTGGTATTTCACATGACGCAGGTGCATCGACCCACGGCCGCCCTTGCCCGAACGGCAATATATTTTCACATAGTCTACGAAATTTGAATCCATGATTTTTTAGTTGACGAGTTGACAAGTTGACAAGTTGACAAGTTGATAGTTGACGAGTTGTTAGTTGACAAGTTGATAGTTGACGAGTTGATAGCTGATGATCGGTGTGGCTTATGCGAGGTGGTCTATCACCTGACAGATGTCTGAGAAGATGCGGTCGAGCGCACCCAGCCCGTCGATGTGATAACGTATCCCTTCATTTTGATACCATTCGATCAGAGGCGCAGTCTGGTTGTGGTATACATCGAGGCGCTTCTTGATGGTCTCGGCATTGTCATCGCTGCGTCCGCTCTCCTGACCACGCTTGAGAAGACGGGTCATCAACTCATCCTCGGGCACGTCAAGCTCAATCATCGCCGACACCTTGTGCCCCCTCTCGGCAAGCATCTTCTTCAGGGCCTCGGCCTGGGGCACTGTGCGCGGGAAGCCGTCGAAGATAACACCCTTGTGCTGAGCACCGAAACTGTCATACACACCGGCAAGGATATCCACCATCAGACTGTCGGGGATGAGCATGCCGTCATCGATATACTCCTTGGCGGTCTTGCCGAGGGCAGTACCTTTCTTGATCTCACTGCGAAGCACATCACCGGTAGAGATGTGGTTCAGACCATATTTTTCTATTATCAGGTCACTCTGAGTGCCTTTTCCAGACCCTGGAGCTCCAAAAATCACAATATTCCTCATATTCTCTGCGTTTATGTCATTTTCATCATCTACAAGTGTGTAAATATCCCTCAGGTTCCTGCCCTGCTGATTGTAATCGAGACCGTATCCGAGGATAAAGTCATTGGGGATACGCATGGCCACATAGTCGATGTCGATGTCCACCTTCAGGCAGTCGGGCTTCAGAAGCATCGTACAGATATGCACCGACTCTGGGTTGCGCGTGCCGAGAGATTCGAGCATCTGCTTCATCGTCAGTCCCGACTCGACGATATCCTCCACGATAATGACGGTGCGGCCGGCCAAGGTCTCGTTGATACCGATCACCTCGGTCACCTTGCCCGTCGACGTAGTGCCTTGATAGGATGCGAGCTTCACGAAGGAAATCTCACAAGGTATCGTGATGCGACGCATCAGGTCGGCAGCAAAGATAAACGAACCGTTCAGCACGGCGAGGAAAAGTGGGTTCTTACCTGCCATGTCGCGGTTGATCTGCTGAGCCACGGCGTCCACACGCTTCAGAATCTCCGCCTCTGGCGTGGTGACTCTGAATTTTTTGTCCAATACTTGTATAATGTCCATGAGTGTTTTTAGATTTGGATACAAAAATAATAAAAATATACCAAAAAACCTGTACGACGGCCGGATTTTTTCTCCGACCTCCCCGAAATCACTTTCAATCAGAAAAGACCGAATAATATTTGGCTTTTCAACCGATTATTCGTACTTTTGCAATAAAGAAATCAAATAGATTATGAAAATTTTTACAAGTACACAGATTCACGAACTCGACCAATATACCATCGAGCATGAGCCGATCAGTTCCATCGACCTGATGGAGCGTGCGGCCAAGGCCATCACACTGGCCATCGCAGACACATGGACCACCTTCACTCCGGTCGTCGTATTTGCCGGACCAGGCAACAACGGCGGCGACGCCCTCGCCGTATCTCGCATGCTGGCAGAGAAAGGATACACCGTGTCGGTCTATTTGTTCAACACCAACAACAATCTCTCTGAAGAATGCGCAGAAAACAAGAAGCGCGTGCAGGAATGCAAGCGCATCAAGAGTTTCACGGAGATCATACGCGAGTTTGACCCGCCACAGCTCACCTCCAACACGTTGGTGGTCGACGGACTCTTCGGCACAGGACTGAACAAACCCCTTGAGAGTGGTTTCGCCGCCCTGGTGAAATATATCAACCAGGCACCCTGCAAAGTGGTCAGTATCGACGTGCCGTCAGGACTGATGGCAGAATGCAACACCTACAACAACCCCAACCACATCATACGGGCCAACCTCACACTCACCCTGCAGACCAACAAGCTCGCGTTCCTCTTTGCAGACACACAACAGTATGTAGGCAAGCTGAGAGTGCTCGACATACGCCTCTCACAAGACTACATGCACAGCACCGACTCTTTCTATACCATACAGGAAGAGAAAGATGTCAGGGCACTGATCCTTCCACGCGAGGACTTCGCACACAAAGGCACCATGGGCCACGCACTGCTCGTGGCGGGAAGCAGGGGTATGGCCGGAGCAGCCATCCTGGCATCAAGGGCATGCCTGCGCTCCGGAGCGGGAAAACTGACCGTACATACGCCCAAGGCCAACTGCGACATCCTGCAGATCTCCGTGCCCGAAGCCGTCGTACAGCTTGACATGGAAGACGAATACTTCTCCGAGGCCGTCAGTACCGACGAATTCGACGCCATCGGCATCGGTCCGGGGCTCGGACAGCTCGAGGGCACGGCCATCGCACTAATAGCACAGCTGCGCAAATGCCACGCACCCGTCGTGGCGGACGCCGATGCACTCAACATCCTCGGCAGTCACCAGGCATGGATGCAGCAACTGCCCAAAGATATGATCCTCACGCCGCATCCCAAAGAGTTCGACCTGCTCTGCGGACAGCGGTGCACCGACGACTATGAGCGGCTGACCAAAGCCCGAGAGATGGCACAGCGGCTGCATGTATACATCATCCTCAAAGGACATTATTCCGCACTGTGCTCACCCGACGGCAATGTAGTGTTCAACAAGACTGGCAACTCGGGCATGGCTACCGCAGGCAGCGGCGACGTGCTCACAGGCATCATCACCGGTCTGCTGGCCCGTGGATACAACCAGATGTCGGCCTGCCGCCTCGGCATGTACCTGCACGGACTCGCCGGAGACATCGCAGCGAAGACCATGGGCAAGGAATGTCTCATCGCCAGCGACATCATCCAGTGTCTGCCGGAAGCTTTCGGCGTCCTGGAATAAAAGCCTTTCAGCGTGTCACTTCCACAGAGGCCGATGTGTCGCCCCGGCCATAAAACACCACGACGACACGACTCTCATCGGCATACTCGCCAGTGTCGACATCGGCTGTCGTCTCTCCATTCATCGGAATGGTCTTGAGCGTCTTCCCCGAGAAGCTCACCAACTCAATTCTCGTCATGGGAAGGGTGGTAGTAGCATGCACCACGCCCTTATTGTCGACCGAAGCATCGACGTCCATCTCCAGTGCTTTGGGCACCACCGTGGCAGATGCTTCCTTGTAGCCGTCGGAAATCTCAAACCCCATGGCCTGCAGCATCTTGATGCCATAGCGTGTGCCCAGCGTACGATAGCCCTCAGTGGTGAAATGCACATGGTCGGGACTTACCTCACAACCCTTTGACGACACGACATACGAATTGGGCAAGACCTCCGGCAGACGATTGATCGTAGGGTTGGCATGGGCACAGACTCCATGCTGGTCTTCGCCGACGGTCTCACCCGCGATGAGTGGCACCTTCTTGGGGTCAAGGTGCAGGTCGGCGATGATATCTCCATAGATCTTCTTCACCTTGTTAAGCCAGCGGTCGTTGTAGGCATCTGTCTCGCCCTGGTGGAGCAGGATGCCCCGGATGACACCTTCTTTCTGCGCCTTGCGCGCCATCTCGATGAGGCGTCCATAAGGGTTGCCACCATAGGCAGCAATCTCATTTTTCAGCCAGTCGGCCTTGATGGTATCCGTGTACGACTTATAGGCATCCTTGTCGAAAAGGTCGATGGCACATCCGTCGACAGCCACATAGACCACTCCGATGCGCACTTTGTCGGGATAGTTGGTGCGAAGCGTGCGTCCGAAGAAGTCGACAAGCGACATGCCTGTGTTGCTGCGGCAGAGAGGGGGCACTGCCGTGCGCCACTCCCCTATTTTGCGGTCAGGTCCGTCGACAGCGGAGAGACTCAGAAAGCCCGGGTCTTCCACTTTTTCGGCTTCTGTGATTTTTCCCTGCCCTACCATATTCGACTGTCCAATGCACAAGAAGATGTAGAAGAAATCATCCTGTGCATGGAGCTGCGTGGCCGTCATTGTCAACAGGGACATGATGAGCAAAAGTCTGATCTTTTTCATAGGCTAAAAAAAATCCACCTCCCACAAAAGGGAGGTGGAATATGAGGTCATTATATTAGTCGATCTGAGCGAGTTTGTTGTCAGAGCCGAGCACGTCGATGATCTTGTGCTTGTACATCTTCTCCATCTCGTCGCGGGCGGGACCGCAGAACTTACGTGGGTCAAACTCTCCTGGTTTGTCGTGCAGCACGCGGCGCACGGCAGCGGTGAAGGCGAGACGAGAGTCGCTGTCGATGTTGATCTTGCACACAGCACTCTTCGAAGCCTTGCGGAGCTGCTCCTCGGGGATACCGATGGCATCGGGCAGTTTGCCACCCAGCGAGTTGATCTCGTCTACATACTCCTGAGGCACGGAAGAGCTTCCGTGGAGCACGATGGGGAAGCCAGGCAGTTTCTCCATCACGGCGTCGAGCACGTCGAATGCCAGTGGCGGGGGAACGAGCTTGCCGGTCTTCGGATCGCGGGTGCACTGCTCCGGAGTGAATTTGTAAGCACCGTGGCTGGTGCCGATGCTGATAGCGAGGGAGTCGCAACCAGAACGCTGGGAAAACTCAATCACCTCCTCGGGCTTGGTATAGTGAGACACGGCACTTGCCACCTCATCCTCCACGCCGGCGAGCACGCCGAGCTCAGCCTCGACAGTGACATCAAACTGATGGGCGTAGTCGACAACCTTCTTGGTCAGGGCGATGTTCTCCTCGAAAGGCAGCGAACTGGCATCGATCATCACACTTGAGAAACCGTAGTCGATGCAGCTCTTGCAGGTCTCAAAGCTGTCACCATGGTCGAGGTGCAGCACGATCTCAGGATGCTTGCAGCCCAGTTCCTTGGCATATTCCACAGCACCTTGTGCCATGTAGCGCAGCAGGGTGGCATTGGCATAGTTGCGGGCACCCTTAGACACCTGAAGGATCACGGGGCTCTTCAGATCGGAAGAAGCCTTGATGATGGCCTGGAGCTGCTCCATGTTGTTGAAATTGAATGCGGGGATGGCATATCCACCGTTGATGGCACGCTTGAACATCTCACGGGTGTTCACGAGGCCTAATGACTTGTAATCTACCATAAAATTATTATTTAAGTTAACGAGTTGACGAGTTGACAAGTTGACAAGTTGTTTGCAGTTGACAAGTTGTTTGCAGTTGACGAGTTGACAAGTTGCTTGCTGTTGACAGGTTGCTTGCTGCTGACGAACTGACGATCAACGTGATTGCAAAATTAGTGTTTTTTTGTGGCAAAACAAAGGTTTTAACTCATTTTATCATATTGTGATGAACGGAATGACTCATTCCATTTCACAGCGACAACACACTGCGACATTTTTGCAAAACGCAGATAGCAAAATGTCTGAAGTGGCACCGCCACTCCAGACATCCTTTTCATTGCTGATCTTTATCTGAGTACATCTACTCTTCCGAACCGATCACTTTCCAGATGGCAGCGGCAAGAGCACCACCCACAAACGGGCCGATGATGAAGATCCAAAGATTGCTGAGGGCTGTGCCACCCTCAAAAACGGCTGGGGCTATACTCCTGGCAGGATTGACAGAGGTACCGGTGATGGGTATCAAGGCAATGTGTATGATCACCAGCGAGAGTCCGATGGCCAGACCGGCAAAGTTGCCAGCTCCTTTTTTAGGGTCGGTCGTGCCCAAAACCACCAGCACGAAGATGCAGGTGAAAATGATCTCTGCTATCAAACCGGCTGTCACCATGCCGTCGCCCACATTATTGGCACCGGTAGTAGTGGCTGTCACCTCAACACCCGAAGCAAGAATCAGATATATCAGTGCCGAACCGATAAAGGCACCCAGCACCTGAAACACCATGTACATCCCGGCGTCTTTCGGCGAGATACGACCGGCAAGCAAAGCACCGAGCGTGATCGCAGGATTGATATGGCAACCGGAAATACCGCCTATCGTATAGGCCATCGACACGACAGCCACACCAAAAGCAACAGCCACCATCAACACCTGAGCCGGGGTGCCGCAACCGCCGTTGAAGACAGCACTGCCACAGCCGATAAACACTAATACCATCGTACCTATCATCTCTGCCAAATACTTTTTCATCATGTTGATCCTTTCTATAAATTAAGTTTAATTTGCTTTTTGTTATGCAAAATTAGTGAAAATATTTTAATTACACAACAATTTTATAAAAAATTATTTAAAACAGAGACAACAAAGCCCCCTCAATAAATCCTCCCGGCAACAGCAAAACGACATAAAAACACATCCCACCAAGCCCATCAAGCCCATCAGACCCACCAAGCCCATCAGACCCATCAAGCCCATAAACAAAAAAAGGAGTACCGCCGTACTCCAACCTTTGTTAACCTTAAATCTAATACTATGAAAAACACGATGCAAAGATACGGCCTAAACTTTCATTTTGCAAGTTTTCGGGAGCAAAAAGTGTAGAATTCACAATTTTCTTGATTTATGTCAAGAAAACTGCACGGAAGAAAGCTGGCAACAACACATTGACACACCTGCCAACAAATACAGCATCTTTAGATTCTTTAACGCTAATACCTTATAATATGAAACACGATTATTTGATTTATATCAATATTTTGCTTATTTTTGCAGCATAAATGTCCATGCACCAACCGTGGAAAGACACATATTAAATCTATAAAATATATTTTTAACCAAAACAACCTTTTATGAAACATTTACGACTACTTACGGCTGCACTTGCAGTCATTTTCGCCCTGGGCGCAAGCGCTTGGGACGGATCGGATGGTAAAGTCTACCTCCGCAACGTAGGCTCTGGTCTGTGGTGGGGCGCCGGCAACAGCTGGGGCACACAGGCTTCGCTGCTGAAGCACCCAGAGTATGTGATCCTACACAAGCAGGACAACGGCACTTACCAGATGGAATCACAGGTAAGCAACGGCGGAACACAGTATTACCTGAACATCTCAGAGAATGCAGATCTTGGTGAAACCTCTCCCGAAATGTATATGGACAATGGCAGTCCATCAGCTCTCACCTTTACAAAAGTAGGCAGCAGTGAATATACTATTGGTGACGAAAAGGGCTTCTTTGGATATGTGGATGGTACTACCGTTATCAGAAGAGGTACCGACGACCGCCAAGACAACTTCAAATGGCAGGTATACTCCTACGACGACATGGTAGCCCTGTTCAGCACAGCTACCGAGGCCAACCCGGTGGATGCCACATTCCTTATCCTGAATCCCAACTTCGGCCGTAACAACCGAAACGCATCAGTTTGGCAGGGTGGCTTAAAAACAGGCGGAGACAATACCAATTTTAATGCAGAGAAATACTTCGAGGTAGATGATGCTGACAAATATAGCCAAACTTTCGATGTATTTCAGGAAATCGAAAATATGCCTAACGGCATATACAAAGTCACTGCACAGGCTGCCGTGACCTACCATAATAAACGCGCCATACACGAATACGACAATCTGGAGACCCCTGTGATTTATGCCAATGACGTCACCATTCCATTCATAGAGATGGAAGAAGGCGATAGGTTGTCAAGCCAGACTACCCTTTCCAACCAATTCAGCGCAGGCAAATACCAACTTGACTGGTCGGAAGAGGTGAAAGTGATTGACGGCAAACTGCGCATAGGTGCTAAGAGCGTTCGTTGTGACATCTGGGCCGTATGGGACAACTTCGAACTGCAGTACTTAGGCCCCATCGTAGACCTCACTCCATATATCGAGGCATACAAGGCTGCACTGGCTGCCGCCAAGGCTACCGCCGGCACAGAGGATAAGATCGCACCGAGCGTGCTGACAGCCCTCAACAGTGCCATCAACGCCAACGACGAGGGCAAGGTGGACGAGACCTCACAGGAGGCCCTCGAGACCGCTACCGCAGCCCTGAAAGCTGCCAACGACCTGGCCAACACCAGTATCGCCAGCTACAAGATCATCGCCAGCGGCGTGGTTCCCTCTGACAACCTCGCAGGATGGACATGCACCAACAACAATACATTCCACATCAATACATGGTCTACCGAGGGCAACAACGACGGCACAGGCATGACGACCCCATTCATCGAGAACTGGGTGGGCAGCGCCAACGTACTGGGCGACGGACAGGTGTATTACACACTCGCAGGACTGGAGCCAGGTGAGATCTACTTCGCCTCCGCACTGGTGCGCGCTTACAGCGAGGCCGGCAACGTGCCCAACGGCCCCGACTTCTTCATCAACGACGCTGTGATCGACATGACTTCTGAAGGCAAGGCATTCGAATACACCGACCGCAATGGATTCAAGAGCGGCTACTACGGCACACTGAGCGGCTCGGCCATCGTGGGCGAGGACGGCATGCTCGTGCTGGGCGTGACCATCAGCGAGGCCAACTACAACTGGGTGGCCTTCAAGAACATCTCGATCACCACTGTGGAACAGGCTCTGCAGATCGCTTATGACAAGGTGAAAGCCTACAGTGGCAAGGTGAACGCAGCCGCACAGGCTGAGATCGACAATATCGAGGCTGCCACCGAGGCCGCTTACGACCTGAAGACCGTGGCTGGCGTAGAGGCTGCCATCCAGGCTCTCAATGAGAAAGCAGAGAAGCTGAGAGAGATCGCAATCGCTTACGAGGAGTTCAACACCATCTATCCTCAGGTGAAAGCTCTCTGCGACGTGGCCGACTACAAAGAACTCGTTGCCAATGCTCATAAGACACTGGCAGACGCCCTTACCACGCTGAAGGACAATGTCGAGGCTACCACTTCTGCAGCTGAAATGTTCGCAATCAACAGCGAACTGAAAGCAGCCGGTACACAATACGCCAAAGACGCTGAGCCGACAGGCGATGCCAAGTTCAACCTCACCTTCATGCTGGTGAACGCCAACCTTGAGGGACTGCCCACATGGCAAGGCGCAGAGGGATGGTACACTGACCAGACCGACGGCAACAGCCAGGTGATGACCAATCCCGACGCCACCTCTGAGGATGGCACCAAGACCGCATTCTATGAGTACTGGAGTGAAGCTCCTAAGGCCAACGGCGAGTTCACACTGTATCAGAAAGTGAACCTCGGCGCAGGTATCTACAACATGTCTTGCTACGCTTTCGCACAGCAGCCCATCGGCGGTGAAGTGCGTGGCGTGAAGTTCTTCGCCAACGACACCGAAGGCTCCACCATCCAGTCCAACCGCCTGGCACCAGCCAGCATCGAGTTTGTCAACGCCGAGGAAGGCGAGGTGAAGATCGGCCTGAAGGCCATGGAGGGCAACACCTATCGCTGGATGGGTATCGGCTACGTAGAGCTCTACAAACTTCCGTTCGTGAAAGAGGCCAGCATTGCCGACAATGACACCGAGGCTCCCGAGGCCGGTGCTTACACCGCCATCAACGCCGACGTGAAACTGCTCGCCGGTCTCAACACCCTCGTATTGCCATTCGCCACGACCAAGGCTGAGATTGGCGCCGACATGGTGTTCGCTTACAGCGGCAGCGAGAAGAGAGGCGACAACCTCTACCTCACCTTCACCGAGACTGAGACCCTCTCTGCCAACACTCCGTACATCGTGAAGATGGCTGCCGACAAGGCACTCCCCAGCTTCGAGAACAAGACTGTGGCTGAGAAGACCAACCTGACCGTCGCTGACGCCAATGGCCAGTATGACTTCGTAGGAACCTACACCGCTTACGCCAAGGGCACTTCACCCATCGTGGCCGGCGACTACATCGCAGGCGCTGAGAACATCGTGAAGGCCAACGGTGGCAACGGCATCAAGGCTTATCGCGCATACCTGAAGAAGGTGGGTGACGAGAACATCAGCTACGTGGCCCTCGAAATGAACGGCGAGGTGATCGATGGCATCGAAGCCCTCGAGATGTTCAACGCACTGACAGGCGACATCTACAACCTCAACGGTCAGAAAGTGAACAAGGCCCAGAAGGGTGTCTACATCATCAACGGCCAGAAGGTAGTGGTCAAGTAATAACAAAAAACAAGATACGAATATGAAAAAGACTTATTTGTCACCTTCCACCAAGGTAAAGAGCCTGAGGATGGAGCCCTACATGCTCGTCTACAGTGAGAAATCGGGCAAATGGATTGAAATGGTCGACGTGGAAGACGAAGGCACCGATGCCGACGCACGCGCCAACAAATTCAATGTCTGGGATAACTAATCATCACATCTATATGCAATCAGGGCGGACCGGTTGGTCCGCCCTGATTTTTTACTGTCGTCAAACAAGCAGGTGATTCGCTAATCGGCTGTCCTTTCCGACTATCTATTTCCTGATCTTCTGATATTCCTTGGTTCCATCGCTGTAAATGACCTGACGGATGAACAGACCCGGCACAGGAGCCGTGAGTCGTCGGCCGGAGAGGTCGTAATACGCCACCGTCTTGACCCGACGAACGGGAGAAGCCACCATCGGGCTGACGACAGTCTGAATCTCCGTTGTCACCTGTTTTTCGTCAGACGGCAGCGAACCGGTCATCCCTCCCGCCGGCATCGCCGACACATTATATAAATAGGTGCGGCTTGATGCAAGGCCATCCAGGGTATAGCTGGTGTGAGCGATGCTGTCGACAGCCCAAGACTTCGGACCGGCATTGACCACAGCAGTGCTGTCGGCCTCACCTCTGAGCACCCGGATGTCGTTGAGGAAGAGGCGTTCGTTTTTGGTGGCGATGGTGACACGACTCTGCGACGTGCCGCCCTGAAAGGTGAGACAGACAAACCGTTCGTTCTTATCCGCCTTGAGGTCCACGCTTTGCAACGTATGTCCTGCATCGTCGACATGGGAAACCGTATAGCTCACTTTCTTGCCGGGATAGGAAACCGCATGGAATGACACGGTGAAAACGCCATCCTCCTCCGTCAGGTTCATCCAAGGCGTGGTGAGTGAGCCCGACTTGCCATAGCTGCCGAGGCGCACATAATCGTTGCTGAGATAGACATCCGTGCCTGTCCATCCTGGTGTATGGCAATAGTCGCTCAGGTCACGGCTCACATCGGTATATCCCGAGTTGGGATACTCCGCATCCTGCATGAGCGAGAAGTCTTCGTCGAGGATGATGGGATTGAGCGAGTCGGGCAACACCTCACGCACCTCCATACGATACAGTTCGGCTCCATCCACAGGCAGCCAGTTGGCCGTAAACGAATGATCGGTGATGTCGGTGGCCTCGGTGAGCACCGGCCGTGCCAGGCGGTCTTTCATGAAACGGAAACTCACCACACCGTCTTCATGGCTCATGATACGTGTGATACCTTTTTCCGTAGGCACTCCAGCCCATGACAGGGAGTTGGGCTTGGAATAGTCGGTGAACATGTCGTTGCCAGCAATAGGATACAAGTCGGTGGCCTGGTCGTAGCCTTGTGTGCCGTCAGCCTCCATGAGGTCGTAGCGAGGCAGCATGCCTGAGTTGACATTGTTTTTGTCCCAAGCTCCTTGGTCGTATACCACATGGATGATCATCAGCCCACGGCCGGCCTGATACTTGTCCCACCCCACCTGCTGGTGATTCTCGAGGGTGAAAAATTCATTCTCGTTGGCGGTACTGACGCGGTATCCCACATTGTGCTGAGATATTTCCTCAAGAGTGACACTGTCGGAGGGAGTGTCGAGCTCGGTCAGATCCATCCATCCCACACTGAAACGTTCAAAAGCGGTGTAAGAAGGCGGTGTGCGAGAGTTGTTGTTATAGCTGCCACCGTCCATCACATCCCAAGAGCCCAACTGGGTCTGAGAGGAGGAGTAGGTATTGTAGAAGTCGGGCAGACCGAGCACATGGCCAAACTCATGGCATACCGCACCTATGCCGTCGATCTCAGTGCCGGAATGGCCGTTCAACTCACAAGAACAGGCATAGCGGTTGATCGACTTGCTGTTGAGCGTCAGATAGGTGCCCTGAGCCTGCAGGGTGGACATGTGCGGCCAGATGGTGTTGCTCGATGCGCCATAACTCTGTCCGTAGCCCGCATAGAGGATGAAGACGAAGTCTACCTCACCGTCATTGTTGTAGTCATATTGGCTGAAGTCGACACTGAGGCTGTCGTGTGCGATACGGCAGGCGTCGACGACCATTTCATTGGGGCGCACGTCGTTGCCCATATTCGTGCTGGCACCGTAATAAGACATGATCTTGGGCAGTTTCACAGGCCCAATGACATCAAACTGCGGTGTGAACTGCCCCATCGACTGTGCGATGAAATAGTCTCGCGCCGATCCGGTGGCACCATAGTCGCTGTAGCCTTCTTCATTGAGCTGACGCTCATAAAGGGCCTGATTGTAGTCGGGCTGGAACTCATTGTCCTTGAACTCCACCAGGATGACCAGGCCTTTCACCTCGCCCTTGGTGGGGAAATTACCGTCCAGACCCCATTTCCTGACCCGTGACGGACCACCGGTTTTCTGTCGGTAAACCTGTGGAAAGTCTCGCAGGCCGCGCTGCGTGATCAGTTCCTGTTCCTGCACCGAACGTGAACCGGCGGCATGGGCCAGCATAGAGGAAACACGCGTCTCGCCCGCCTCTTCAGTGAGATAACACAACCCTCCGTCGGGGCGCTCGCCGATCAGGATCCCGTCTTCCGTGACGTAGGAATGGTAATGCTCATCGCCCACCAGGTAATAGGTGAGCACAGTGCCGTCGGGCTGAGTGCGGCTCAAAGCCCCACGCCACGCAGGCACAGCCATGACGGCAGTGCCCGTCATGACGAGCACTGCCCATAAAAGAAGTTGAAAAATCCTATGCATCGTTACTGTATTAACGTATCATCATCTTACGTGTCCTGACCTCACCGTCGGAATACACGTCTTTTCTCACGCTCAGGCCTCTCGGCATGTCCTGGAGGCGCCTGCCGGAGAGATCGTAATAGACAGTCGACACCAGGTGCCGGCTACCGTCCTTCACGTCATCGACATGAAGCTCCTGCTCGCTCAGCGGCGTAGCGTATGCTGCATTGGCGATATAGCCCGTGGCATGGTCGATAATGACACCGATGACATGCACCTGACGCTTGTCGAGGACCGTAGGGGGCAACTGAAGCGTATATTCATACGTATAGGCCGTCTCTGCGCTCATCGACTTGGGCGAGCACAACTGACCCTCATAGCTGCCGTAAATGCCACGGGCAAGGTCGTTGAAGTAACAATCGGAAGTGGAGCCGCCCTTCTTTTCCCATCCATAGAACTCCTGGTCGGGGGTATTGGCATAATAATTGGTCTGAGTATAGCCCGTCACGCTGTCTTCGGTCACGATATATGCCGCATAATACTGCGGACTGTCTATGTCGATATCCGACCAGAAGCGGGAGTGCATCGTGAGCATGGTGGAGTCGCTGTTCCACTGCGCTGTCATCTCATAAGCGATATGATTCTCGGCTGCCGACTCCATATTGTAGAGGTTTTCAATGTCGTAGAAGGGGTCGCCGGACAAGCGACGGTTGACCATACACGACGGCGCACCTCTCTGCGAGTCGGTGAATGGAGCGTAGCTGTAGTCTGCAGTGCGGTCGATCTCCAGCACATCGCCGCCATGCACGCTCACGGCGAAGAAACTGTCGGGATGACGCTCTTTCATCAACTCCAGACCCACCATGCCGCGTGGGCACCATCCGCACCACAGGCCGGTGTTCTCCTCGCAGACCACACGGCGCTTAAATCGGATGTCCTTGACCGTGAGACGCGCCTCAGCGGTATTGTTGTCGGCGTAGCTGTCTTCAGAACCGTTGACCTGATGGATCCACACTTTCAGCAAGTGTACGCCTTTGGCGGTAGCAGGCACGACGACAGAGAAAGTGTCGAGCGCGTTGAGGGCAAGGGGATGGCCGGAGAGCGTCTGCACCTCGCCGTCGTCAAAGGTATAGCGGAGCTCATAACTCTCCACAGCATTGACGCCCATGTTCCTGACCGTGCCGCTGAAAGTCATCGTCTCGGCCTCGTAAGGTGCCACCTGATCGGTGAGCTTGCTG
This sequence comes from uncultured Prevotellaceae bacterium, assembly GCA_946402905.1. GTDB lineage: Bacteria > Bacteroidota > Bacteroidia > Bacteroidales > Bacteroidaceae > Prevotella. The sequence goes on from CAMIYC010000022.1 coordinate 31,901, forward strand.
AGCATCAGCTCATTCTCGGGCATCGACGCACCCTCGACAAGGGCCTGGATACAGAGTGACGTACCTGTGTTGGTCCATCTCGACGACTGGTTGATATAGACATAGTCGCCGTCAGAGGCTTTGATGGCAGAACATCCGATGGCATCGTTCTCGTCGAGCGTGGCCTTATAGCCGATGGCGATGCTTTTCTTGCCTGTGATATCAAAAGGGGTGGTGAGGGTCACCTCGTTCCAACCGGCCTCCAGCGTGGTCACTTTCTGGGTGTAAAGGGGTTTGGAATCGCGCTGGTTTTCCTTGAAATACAGCGTGACGTTGGATGCGGGGCCATGCATGCCGATGCGCACCTTGGTGATCTGGTTGTTCTCGTAAGGCTTGGCATAGGCGACGGGGAAGAGCACATACGACGTGAGGATCTGCCCCGACGTGCCGAAGCCATAGTCGATCTCCCCGTCTCCGTATTGCAACAAGACCTGCGCCTGGACAGATGTCAGACAACAGGCGGAGAACAGGAAAAGGAGTATTCTGTTGATCATGATAAGTTGAATATGTATTGATGGATGGTACATTCCGTATAGATTGGTAAAAGGAGCCAGGACTGGCTGTAACCAGACTCCCGGCTCCTTGGCTATTGGCATGTAAGGAGAATTTATTTCACAGTGACCTTGCGCACCACATTGCCCACTTTCACCACATAGACGCCGGGCGCCACATTGACGGTGAGGTTGGCACGGGTGGAGGCGGCGAACACCTGCTGGCCGTTGACCGTTGACACTGTTACCTTGCCGTTGGCACCGGCGATGTGGATGCAACGCGGGGCGGCATAGATGCTGACGGCTTTCTCGCCATTGACCTCAGCCACACCAGTGTTGACGTCGCTGGTGTAGATGTTGGAGTAGCGTGACTCGCCGTTTTCGTAGACAGCTGTCACAGCATACTCGTAGGCATCCTCTTCAGCGCCCACACGGTCGATGTAATGGGTGTCGGCCACTCTCGTGGCGATGAGCTCGTCGTCGCGGTACACATTGTAGCCCACGAGATTCAGCTTCGAAGTAGAGCTATAGAGCGGTGTGTACTCGATGTCGTCGATAAATGCCACGGTGTATGAACCGTAAGAGCAGTTGCGCACAGCGAAGTACTTCGCATCCTGAGGCAGGGTGAAGAGGAACTGCACCCAGTCGGTAGTGCCGTAGACGGAGTCGCGGTCGAGCACGGTGAAGTTCTCAGGACTCTGGTCGGTGGTGGAATACAGCAGTTCGAAGACCTGAGCGTCGCTGCCGGCATTGGGCACTCTGTACCAGAATGACACATCCGTGCCGCCGAGCACCTCTGAGGAGATGAGCCAGTCGTCTTGTGGCAGCGTGGAGGAGTAGCCGTCGGAAGCGGCCCAGCATGAGAGATACTTGTCGCCGGAATGCGGAGTGAGCACGTCGAAGGTCTCCAGGCTGAAGCCGGCCTCAACAGGTGCCCAGACCTGCCATGCCTTGGGCTCGAAAGCGTTGGCGATGGTCGGTCCGCCGAAGTATACGGTGGGGGTGCCGTCGCCGTCGTAAGTCTGCCAGTCGCCGAAGTCTTTGATCACAAACGACTCATACTCGTCGAAGCCATCGGTCACAGCGTCTTCCATCTCATCCTTGGCAGGTTTGGTCCACTCGAGGCTGATCTTGCCGGCATCGTTGCGGCCGAGCAGGTTCTCGGGTTGAGGCAGGTTGCTGTTGTGCATGAGGAACTTGAAGTCGCGGGTGTTGTTATCAGCCACCTCGTCACCCTCCAACTGCACGTCGGCATTGAGCAGCACGTAGGTGGAAGGATACTTCCTGGTGAATTCGAGGTCGAGGGTGTAGGTCTCGCTGCCATTGGCGGGAATCTCCTTCAGGTCTTCCATCTCGGAGAGGTCCAGCACGCCGGTCTCGCCGAGGCCGTTGTCCATGTTGACCACTACTTTGTAATCCTTCATAGGCTCTGCACCGTAGTTGGCCACGATGACGGAGAGGGTGCTCTCCTCACCGGCCTCCACGCGCTTCTTGCCGCCGAAGAAGGCGATGGCGGCGTCGCGCTCGATGGTCTGAGCGATACAGATCTTATCGAGATAGATGGCAGCGGAAGCGTCGGCAGCCTTGGCGCCGAAGGCAAACTGCACATTGTTGCCCTGCGGGAGCTGGACGGCATAGCGGCCCCATCCCTCGGTGTCGTTGTTGTAGTCTACCTCATCGGCCTTGACCCATCCCTGGTCGTCGACATTGGTATAGACGATGAGCGTAAGGTCGCCCGGATCGGTCTCATAGCCATGATACATGTAGAAGGAGAGCTCGTTCTTCTCAGCCTTGGTGAGGGTGACACGCGGGCTGGTCATCACCTGGGTGTTGGACTCCTCGTTGATATACTGGAAGCGAAGCATACCGCCGTCGCCGTCGTATGGCTTCACGGCCATACCGCTGCCGTCGGTCATCTTCCATGCATAGTCATAAGAGTTGGCCATCAGGGTCCAGGGATCCTTAGAGGCAAAGCCGTAAGCGAAGCCTTCCTCATAGGGGGTGTCGTAGGGCTCGCCGAGCACGATGCTGAACTCAGCGCCATCAGAATGACCGGAGGCATTGGACGCCACCACAAGATAGGTCACATACTCCTGTCCCCATCCGCTATAGTCGGTGTCGACGGCAGAGAGTTCCTTAGACTCCGGAGTGACGGCATGCCAGTGCTCTGTGAAGTCCCAGGGGAAGTAGCGGTAGAGAGCGTAGGTGACGTCATCGGGATTGACATAACCGCCATGGGCACCCACTGCGGTGACGGCGTCCCACGATGCTGCAGCCTTGAAGTCCTCGGTCATGTGATATTTCACATTGGTCACCACGGCAGGAATGTCGAGACCCACCCAGTTTTCGGTGAGATATTCCTTGCCCTGGCCATTCTCATTGAACGGCAGGATGCGATAGTTGACAAGTCCGGCCTCCATCTCTTCGTCAACCCATGTGAGCTGCTCGCCCGGGGCAGGATTTTCGAAGATCTTGGCAGCGGTCTTCTCGTCGTTGCGGTACACCTCGATACGGCTGATGCTCTCAAGCGTCTCGCCGCCATAGGTCAAGGTAGGAGCCTTGAAGGTGAGCGTGTTGTTGAGCGCGCCCATGGCACCTGCCTCAACGGTCACGTCGGTGACGGCACCCGGACCATCATACGAGGCATACAGGTCGACAGCCACATTGTCTACGCAGATATTGACACTGTTGCCCTTGGTGTTGACATGGAAGATGATGGTGTAGTCGCCGTCTTCTTCGACATTGAACAACTGCACGGGCTGTGAGTCAATGGCGTTGAACGTCTCCATGATTACTTTCTCGTCGCCAGTGATGGTCTTTCCCTTGCCGAGAAGCACTTCCATGGTCTCGCTGTACATCGTGACATTTAAGATGTCGAAAGACAGACGGTAGTCATTACCCTTCTGCAGATGCATCGGCAGCGAGATGATATAGTCGTCGTCGTAGGTGGAGACGAATCCAGTCTCAGGATTGGTCACGCCATTGCCAGAGAGCCACAGATAGCCGCTCTCCTCGCTCCAGGGCTTCATAAAGCTCCAGGTCTGGCCGTCGGCGTTATGGTCTACAACAGTCCATACGTCGAAGTCGATCTGCTCGAAGAACTGCTCCTTGAACGGCACGACATACTCGGTACCGCCGGAAACTGTATTGGAGGCGAAGTCGGCACCAAACTGGTTGTTGGTATATACACTGACCACATAGTAGTAACGGTCGCGACGGGCAGGGATAGGCTCGGTGAAGCTGGTATCTTTCAGCTTCTCGGCCACAACCACGTTGTCGGGCATGCGCACAACGGTGTAGTTGAGACTCTGGTCGTCGAGCGGACCGCCGTTCTGTGTCGTGGTGGGAGCTTTCCAGGTGAGCTGGAAGTTGGTGCCGTCGTCGGCGTTGAGCACGAGGTCGGTGACATGGGTCGGGATGTCGGTGCCCACGAAGGTGTTGACACGGCGCTCGGCTGAGCGGCCTGCGTCATTGCCGATCTCGATGGAGACAGCTACCACGCCGTCGACCTCCATCTCAATGGACTTCACCTCACCGGCGGTCACGTCATACTCGGTCTCCTCGCCGTTGACAGTGATGAATGCCTTGAGGGCACCACTGAGTGCACTGCCGTCGACAGCGATGGTGGGAACGGTGAAGGTAAGCACGCCATCCTTGAAAGTGATGTCGCTGGCAGGGGCGGGAGCTGACTTGGCAGGATTGGGGAAGTAGATACCCATCATGGTCATCTCACGGCCGGGGAAGCTGTAGGCATTGTATGCCTCTTTGGCACCGGTAGTGTCGACACAGACGAGATGGTCGGTCCAGTTGTTGTCGATGAAGGTGTAATACATCAGGCCTGTCGTCCAGTCGAAGGTAGCGGCGAAGCCCTGGTTCTGCCAGTTGATGGTGTTGCCCTCGGCATCCTTGATCTTCACGCTGGAGAGTACATCGGAGCACTCTTTGGTCGAGCGGTCGAACTTATGCAGCGCACCGTCATAGGTGATATAGTAGATGTAGCCGTCGGGACCGCAGGCCACACAGGTGACGAAACCGCCAGTCAGGCCGGAGAGTTCCACTACAGTAGTGGTCTCGAAGGTCTCGGCGTCGATCTCGATCAGTCCGTCCCATGTCACCATGTAGAATTTATTGTTCGTATAGTCGTAAGAACCGCCACGGGCTGCCCAGCTCAGGCTGACAGGCACTTCCTTGACCGTCTCGCCGGTCTTGGCGTCAGTGACAGTGACTTTGTCTGAAGTGAATGTATACCAGTTGTCGCCCACACGGACATAGGCCATACGCGAACCGTAATCGGCGCTGGGCAGCAACTTGCCGTTCATCTCCTTGTAGATAGACGACTTCTCGTTGAGATAGAGTCCGAACACCTGACCCTGGGCATAGCCTTCGTTCTCGGTCTGGTAGGAGGCGCTCATAGCGGTGTAGATGTAGGGATCATTGGCATAGAACTTGGGAGCATTGCTCACCCAGGTGTTGTAGCGGCGCTCGGCTGAGCGGCCGGCCTCATTGCCGATCTCGATGGCGATGGCGACAGTACCCTTCAGGTCCAGCTCCACCGACTTGGTCTCACCGGCAGTCACATCGTAGGCGGTCTCCTCGCCATTGACGGTGATATAGGCCTTGAGGCCACCGGCAAGGGCACTGCCGTCGACGGTCGTCGTGGGCACGGTGAACGTGAGCACACCGTCTTCAAGACTGATCTCTGTTGCGGGTGCCGGAGCGGCTTTGGCGGGGTTGGGGAAGTAGATGCCCATCATGGTCATCTCGCGTCCGGGGAAGCTGTAGGCATTGTAAGGCTCGTTGGCACCGGTAGTGTCGACACATACAAGATGGTCGGTCCAGTTGTTGTCCACAAAAGTGAAGTACATCAGGCCCGTCGTCCAGTCGAAGGCACCGGCGAAACCCTGATTCTGCCAGTTGATGGTATTGCCATCGGCATCCTTGAGCTTCACATTGGCAAGCACCTCGGAGCACTCCTTGGTGGCGTAGTCGTATTTATACAACTGACCGGCATAGGTGACATAATAGATGTTGCCGTCGGGAGAACAGGCCACACAGGTCACGAAACCGCCGCTGAGCGTGCCGAGCACGGTAGGCTCGAAGGTCTCGGCGTCGATCTCCACCAGGCCGTCCCAGTTGATCACGTAAAACTTGTTGCGGTTGTAGTCATAGGAAGCACCACGGGCAGCCCATCCTACCTCGGTATCGGCATCTTTGACAAGTTCGCCGGTCTTCGCGTCGTATACGCGCAGCTTATTGGCTGAGAAGACATACCACTTGTCGGCCACACGCACATAACCGTTGCGTGAACCATAGTCGCCATAGGGCAGCGTCTTGCCGCCCATCTCCTTGTAGATGGCCGAGCGCTCGTTGAGATACAGGCCGATGACCTGACCCTGCTCATAACCCTCATTCTCGGTCTGATAAGTGGCATTCATGACCGTGTAAATGTAAGGATCATTGGGGAAACACTCTGTCGCACCTATGCGGCGGGGAGGCACCTTGTTCACCTTGGAGGTGAACTTGCCATTGGCTTTTGTCCAGCTGAACAAATCGCTCGGCGACACAGCATAGACACTTGATTTAGGCAAGCTGATTCTGCCCTTGTGGGTGCCGTCGGCTTTCGCCTCCTTCACCTGCGGGGCTGCTTGAGCGGGCTTAATGGTAGCGTCGAGAGATTGCCCGAAGACAACCACGGCACTCATACAGCCCAGCAAAAAAGAAATCAATCTTTTAGTCATAAGCATAATTGTTTAAAAGTTATTATAAAGTAGTTCCGTTGATTTTATATAAATATTAAGATGTGCAAATATAACATGAATGGCTGGTTATACCTATCCATGACAGGGTGACAAAAGGGTGACAAGTATGTTAAAATCGGTATTTCCGTCACTTTTTGTCGGGATTTCCTACAAAGAGGCGACATATTGATATAAATCCGCGGAAGTATCAAGACCCATTTTTTTACTCAGACGTATCTTGCGCCGCTTGCAGGATTCTGGTTCTATATTGAGGAATGCGGCAATTTCTTTGATAGAAAGATTCATCCGCACGTAGGAGAGAAAGCGGATGTCGGAATTGGACAGGTCGGGATGCGTGCGCCGGATGTTGTTGGCAAAGTCGGGATTGGCTGCCTCGAAATTGATCAGGAAACTGTCGTGCTCATTGCTGTTCTTCAACAACTGCTTCAGATGGCCGGCAAGGGCGTTGAGCTGCTGACTGGTTTTCGGGTCATGGGGCATGGAAGAGATTTCGGTGAGCATGTCTGCGATCAGCGCGTTGCGAGACGACACAAACATGGTGGTCGTGGCCAGTTCGTTCTTTTTTTGCTCTATCTCTTTTTTCATCATCGCCTCCTGATAATGGGCGATGAGTTCTGTCTCGTGGGCTTTCTTCTCTGCCAGCAGCTTCTCGTTCTTCTCTTTCTCTATCTGGAGTTGCATCATCTGCTCTTTTTGTTTCGTACGCTGACGCTGCCAACGATACAGCATCAGGATGATGGCGATGAGCAACAAGCAGATGATGGCAATCATAAATGCGGCCTGACGGTGCAAGGACATCTTGGAGAGCTCGCGGTCCATCTCGAGCTGCATCTTGAAGAGTTCCAGCTTGATACGGGAGTTATCTGCCAGCTTCCTGTCTTGGATGCGCATGAGGGAGTCGTTGTATACCACCACAGAGTCTTTATAGAGCAGGGCTTTCGACACATTGCCGCACTGATGGTAAAGGTCGGACACCGCGTCGTAGAGTTCTGGACGGCTTCTGAGCGGAGCACTCTTCATCGCTTCAGCGGCATAGACGAAGGCCAGGTCGGTCTGACGACGCTCTTTGTAGATCTTGATCAGGTAGATCATCAGCACCACCCTGTCTACATTCGACGTCACGCTGTCGGCAATCAGCCGCTCGGAGATCCTGATCACATCGTCATACTCTCCGCGGAGAAAGTGCATCTCTGCATAGACCACATCGATCTTACTCAGACTGACAGGGTCGGTCTTGTCGGGCAGCCATTGACGGGCCTCACGCAAATATCGTTCCGTGTCTGCAAAACGGCTTTTCTTGTTCCCGATGATGGCCAGGTCTAAACTATACGTCACACAAGAGGCCGAGTCGCCCATCGTCTTGGCATCCTGGTAGCATTGCTCGCAGATTTCCTGGGCCTTGTCGTAGTTGCGCTCTTCGAAATAGACACCGGCGATGCCATTGAGTATCTTGGTCTTCGACTCTTTGCCCACCTGATGTGTCTCAGCGATTTTCGACGCTTCATAGTAGCAGTTGAGGGCCTCGCCGTGCTCGCTGATCATAAAATAAGAGATGCCCATGTCGTAAGTGGCCACGCAATTCAGGCGGAAGGAGTCGGCCTGCTCGGCCAGCTTCTTGGCCTTGATGAAATACTGCAGCGCATCGGAGTAGCGCTCCTGCAGGAAAGCGTTCTCACCCTCCTGCATCAACTCGTCGATAGAATTGCTATCCTTACGGGCCGCCGACGGCATGGCCGACAGCCACACAAGGGCCAGCAGCAACACAAAACGGTATCTCAGGGCGTCACGCATCATACTATCGGGCTTAAATGAGGAGCTGACGTTTTTTCATCTCTATATATTTGTTGATGACATCCACTGACAGCCTCTCAGGGGTGGTGAGCAGACTGACAATGCCATGCTGACGCAAAGTGGAGACAATGAGCCGGCGCTCATAACCCATCTTCTCGCCGATCACGTGCTGATAGCACTCCTCAATGTCATGAAAAGGCCCTGCGACAAACTCATTGAGCTGTGAGTCCTCAAAGAACACCACCAAAAGCCTGTGACGCTGGTTGATCATGCGCAAATAAGGCAACTGGCGTAGGAGACTGTCGAAATCGGCGTAATTGGTATAGAGCACCATCAGGCTACGCCGGGGCACAAGACGGTTGACACTGGGCACCAGCATGGAGAAGTCGGACTCGCCAAAACGGGTCTGCTGACTGTAAAGCGACTCCAGGATGCGCTGCATCTGCACGGCATGACGCTCTGCGGGCACAAAGGTGTCGAAGGTGTCGGAGAAGGTCATCACACCGGCTTTGTCATGACGGTGTATGGCCACATAAGAGAGCACCAGCGACGCGTTGATGGCGTAGTCGAGCAGGGTCATGCCATGGAAGGCCTGCTGCATGAGGCGACCCTTGTCGATGAGAGAGAAGATCTGCTGCGAACGCTCGTCCTGATACACATTCACCATGAGGTGGGTGCGCCGTGCACTCGCGCGCCAGTTGATGGCACGGTATTCATCGCCCTGCACATAATCTTTGATATGCTCAAAGTCGGTGTTGTTGCCGGCCTTCCTGATCTTTTTCACGCCGAGCTCTCTGAGCTGGTCGGAGGCGGCAGCCACCTCATATTGCCTCAGCTGGGCATACGAGGGATAGACTTTGACATCGGCAGGTGAGGCACAACGGAAACGGCGCTGCACCAAACCTATACGGGTAGAGGCGAAGACCAGCAGGTATCCGAAGGAGTAGACACCCCTGCGCACAGGCCTCAGCTCATAGTCACACTGTCTCTCTTCATGGGATGCCAACTCGCAGGACAAGGAGAAGTCTCTCTTCTGAAACTCGGGTGGCAACTCATCCACGAGCTCGGCATTCAGGCGGAAAGGTGAATGATTGTGGATAAGCAGTGACACCGGATTGTCATCGCCGTTGGAAAAGCGGGCTGGAACGACCCGGCGCCCATCTACCCCCACGACGGTATAGAGCGACAGTGCCTCTGACGCCAAAGTCAACGCCAGGAGCACAAGAGCCACCTGACCCGCTACCAAAAGCGCGGGAGCAAGCATGCCGCAGGCCATGACGACCGCGGCAAAGGCCATGCAGATGTAAAACCGTCGGGTAAGAAACATGGGCTTCGTACTTATTTGGGAACCTCTACCTGGTCGAGCAGTGTGCCGACAAGCCTTACGGCACTATACCCTTCCATCTCGGCCTCGGCGGTGAGCATGAGGCGGTGCTGCAAGACGGAGGGGGCGACAAACTTGATATCGTCGGGAGTGACAAAATCACGTCCCTGCAAGAGGGCATAGCCCTTGGAAGCACGGAGCAGGGCTACGGAAGCGCGGGGCGAGGCGCCCAGGTAGATGGCTTTGCTGCTACGTGTGAGCTGCACGACCTGCGCGATATACTCAAGCAGGCTGTCATCGACGATCACCTGTGACATCAGGGCACGGTAGCCCAGCAACTCTGACTTGGTGAGCACGGGCGACAAGTCGTCGAGCTGGGTGAGACGGGCGTTCTGCTGATGCCGCTTGAGAATCATCACTTCTAATTCCAGCGGGGGATAAATCATCGACACCTTCATCAGGAAACGGTCGAGCTGGGCCTCGGGCAATTTGTAGGTGCCCTCCTGCTCCACCGGATTCTGGGTGGCTACGACCGTGAAGAGTTCGTCCATAGGATAGGTGATGCCGTCGATAGTGGCCTGACGCTCTTCCATCACCTCAAAGAGGGCAGCCTGTGTCTTGGCAGGGGCACGGTTGATCTCGTCGACCAGTACCAGGTCGGAGAACACAGGACCTTTGTGAAACTCAAACTCTGAGGTCTTCATGTTAAACACATTAGTGCCGAGCACGTCGCTGGGCATCAGGTCGGGGGTGAACTGCAGACGACTGAAGCGAGCGTCTGTCAGGCGGGCGATGACCTTGGCAAGCAGGGTCTTGGCCACTCCGGGCACACCCTCTAAAAGCACATGGCCGTCGGCAAGGATGGCGGTGAGCAAGAGGTCGACGGCATTGGTCTGACCTACGATGACGGTGCCGATCTGACGGCGCACAAGCTCCATCTTCTCTGAGAAAGCGGTGATGTCAAGACGTTGTGGATTGGTTTCTTGCATATAGTGATGGGTTGAAGGGGTAAATGGATGAAATAATGTTAATGGGTGGATGTGAATGACTGGAGTCGGCGGGTGAGTTCACTCATCTGACGCACCAGCCGGATGGTGTCCTTGTCGGAGACAGGGTCCTCGGCCGACAGGGCTTCACGCACCTCACTCAGCAAGTGGCGTATCTGCCCGTCACTGACCGAGGTCTGCACTGCCAGCGAGGTGACGTTGCGCTCCAACTGGTCGTGGTCGTCGATGTCGATCATCAGGGTGCGGCGGATCTCTTCTCTGAAATAGGTATATTTCTTCTTGATGAGGTCGGTGTTGTCGTGACGACGGCAATAGATCGTACCTATCAGTCGGGCAAAATCGAGATTTCGGTTGACGGGCTGAGGCAGGAGTGGGATGACACGCTGACGGCGCCGAGCCGTGAACAGCATAAAGATGACGACGGCACTCAGAATGGTATACAAGGCCCACCTCAGCGGTGTGTTGGAGAGCATGAAACGGAGTGGCGACATCTGCAGGTAGCCAGAGCCGGAAGTGGTATTGTCGTGCAGGATGTCGGGGTCCAGCCTGTAGACAGGCAGATCGGCCAGCTGCGACATCTGCCGGTTGAGATATTGTGAGATGTCGGGGTTGAGCGCACCGTAATTGGTGAAAAACAGGGGCGTGAGCGAAATATACAGCTGGCCTTTGCCCATACGGCGGCAAACGGATATCGGCAGTGTATTCTGACTGATCCTTACACGCACAGGCGTGTCATCATCGACGGCGAAGTCATCGTTGGTAAGCTGATTCAGGCGTTCATCCCGCAGTGTGACGGCGGCGGTGATGCGATAGTCGCGGCCCATGCTATCCACATAGCAGGTCAGGAATCCGCGGCAGAAAGGTACGCGCAACACGTCGCTGCCCATCCATACAAGTGTGTCTTTGGGGGTCTTACCTTTCAGCGTGGAAATCAATTCGCTGGTAGAGAATGACGCTAAACTCCTCTCCTCCAGCCCGAGCCAGTCGTTATGAGCCAGACTGAGGCCATCTGTCACAATCATCAATTTGTTGCCAGCCCTCACGAAGCTGTCGACAGAAGCGACCGACAGGCTGTCCCAGGCATGCCAACGGGGGTTGATCACCATAAGGGCCTTGCGGCCTTTTGTGCTCATCAGCCTGCGGAAGTCGCCCTCATAATAACGGTAGCCTTTGGGCATCGTCGTGGCGGCAATGCTGTCAAACCACTGACACCCGAATGGCTGGTCGCTGGTATGAGAATAGGTCTCGTTCCAGATATAGGTCTTATTCATCGAAGCGACATAGGCGAAAAAGGCCAGCAACGCCACGACGACAGCCAGGAGCACCATGTTGCGTCTCATGCGGCACCTCCTTCCAGCAATTCCCGGCTGAGATGACGCATCTCGTCGCACAGCTGCGCCGACGCCGGGTAGCGGCCGTAACGCACACGCAGGAAACAACGGGTCATCCTGGTGAAACGGCTGTCGCCCACCTCGGAGGCAAACTGCGAGGGTGTCTTGTAGATACGCCACGCAATGCGGCCCTGCTCATCCAGACGGCGCAAGGTGGAGAGATAGACCAGGCGCACGATGCCGGGGTAGTCTTGATGATCTACAGCCGCCGACATCTCCGCGTCGTAATCAATCTCATAGATGTCATCCTCAGCGGCGAGGGGCTCTTCGGCATATCTCCTGTAGAAGGAGAAGACACCATTGCGGTAGAGCACATATACGACCATAGAAAACAAGAAAATGCCCATGATGACCCAGACGACGGAAGGCACGTCGTGGATGAAACTGACGATGCCGTCAAACATACGACCGATGGCTTCGCCAAACGAGTCGCCCTTGGACTCCGTGGGATATTCCATTTGCAGGATCTCTTCCTCCACAAGCCCGCTGTCATAGTTATAATCCCGCAGGAGTTGACGCCGGAGCGAATCGTTCTGCATGATGTTGAGCACTGGCAAACGCATCTATCCCCTCCCCTGTTACAACTGTTCGAAATGGTCGATATCATACTCCAGCGAGGTGTCATCGACTTTCTCTGACACGCTGCCGTAATGAAAAACACACGAGAGCAACACCAGACTGGCCATCATGAAACAGCAGAAATAGGCCAGCACGGTGAACAAAAAGAGCGTACTCTTCAGAAAGAGCAGACCGCCGCCGATACGCTCGTCGACGGGGATGAGTTCGGTGAAGACGGTCTGTGCCGCGATCCACGGCACGTCGACCACTAAGATGATGACGAAGCCGACAAGGGAGACGATGAGGACGACGAAAAAAAGGGAGAACCAGGAGGTGAAACCCAGCCGCAGGGCACTGGATACTGCCGTGGCCCTCGAAGTGCGCTCCAGGATCCATGACGGTGGCACCAGCAGCACCGGCACCAGCAATATGACCGTCAGTGCTGCCATGACCAACGACCGGAGACCGAACAGCACCCACAGCAGGACAAACAACATCAACGCTGAGACCAGCGTACGCCGGACCACCTGGCGCATATATGGCACCAACGGCCGCAGCGAGTTGGTGAGGGCTTCTTCCTGCCGGGCGCACACCAGGGTATAGACCAGCGTCAGACTGCCCCACAGGCCCGCTGCCAGCAGCGAACAATAGACCAGAGGACGATCGGTGTCGCTCCAGAAAAGACCGCTGTCCCAGCTGACATCATTGGCAAAAACCTCATTGTCGAGTACGAACACATGCAGGGAGAGCAGCACACAGACCGGCAACAGGAGTATGGCACCCAGACGAAGCCATACACCTCCGTGGTAGCGTATGAAGTCGAAAGTGGCCTCGACACACATCGAAGGCGACCTTTCCTCGTACAAAGTCCAGACATCAGGCATCATCCACCTCCCTGGCCCTTCTGGCCGGCAAAGCAACATAATAATAAAGGACAAACGCCAGCGAGAGCAGAATGACACAAAGCCGCCAGCCATCTCCCGCCTCGGTATAGCGTGTGAAGAAACCCTCGATAAATCCCGCCACGATGAATACGGGCACCGTCGACACCAGAATCATCAGGCTGCGCCGTGCTGCCCGCAGAAACGACCTCAGGCGGCTATAGGTGCCGGGGAAGAGCCACCCGTTGCCAAGGGTGATGCCAGCACCGCCCGCGATGACAATGGCCGACAGCTCGAGCGTGCCATGGAGCATGATGGCGAGGATAGCCTGCACAAACAGGCCACGCTGCACGAAGAAGGTGACGAAGGCTCCCACCATGATGCCGTTGTGAAGGAGGTAATAGCCCGTGCCGAAGCTGGTGAAAATACCCATCACGTAAATCATGAAAGACACCATCACATTGTTGACAGTGATGCCCAGAAAGGAAAGGAGCTGGGAGTCGCCCCCGTAGACGGCCATCGGATGACCTTGCTCGATGTTGCGCAATGTCATTTCCACGTAGTAGTCACCAAGGATGACACGCGGAAAAGACTCGTCACCACAGGTGGAGATGACACCGATGACGATGCTCACCACAAAAATGACCAGCGAGGAGAGAAGCGCGCGACGGGCATGATAGACACTCAGGGGCACATCATGGGTCCAGAAGCGGATGACACGCGACCACTTCTCACGACGCTGGTGGTAGAGGTCGCGGTGAAGACCAAGGGCCAGGTCATTGAGGTAGTCGGTCACTGAAGAACCGGGATAATGGGTCTGGGCAAATGCCAGGTCGGAGGTGACCTGGTTGTAGGCTGCCACAGTCTCGTCGGGGGTGGCAAAGAGCGTGTCGCCGATGATCAGCTCCACATGCCTCCACTTCTCGATATTCTGCCTGATAAACGCTGCCTCTTTCATTCGCCCGCACAAAAATTTGAAAAGATTTTGCAAAAGTAGGAATAAATTCATAATTTTGCAAAAATTCCGTGGCATTTCGCCATGGCTGACTATCAATCATGGCACAGACAAGCATCATCACAGGACAATATGTCTGCATACACCAGACTGCAGCCAATATCGTACAACGGCTGGCGGCATGGCTCATCGACATGATCTTCCTATATATCGCAGGCATCTTCGTCACAGTTGGCATGATGCCCATCATCTTCTCACTGGGGCAGGAGACGATAGCCGTCACCATCTCTGTCATCATTTTCCTCGCACTGATGTCCTACCCGCTCTTCATGGAAGTATTCAATCACGGACAGAGCATAGGGAAATACCTGGTGGGCATCAGGGTGGTGGCTCTCGACGGGAGCACTCCCACTCTGGGAGCGTATCTGCTACGGTGGCTGCTACTGCTCATCGACTGGGGACTCATGGGGGTGGGACTGGCCTTCATCGTCTTCACCAAGAACAGCCAGAGACTGGGCGACCTCGCAGCAGGCACCACGGTGGTGAAACTGTCGAAAAGCACACGCTCCATCAACGCCTACGACCTCTATTTCACCGACAGCCATTACACACCCACCTATCCCGAGGCGGCCAGCCTGTCGCTGCGCCAGTTCAACGTGATCGCGCGGACGCTCTACTACACGTATAATGAAACACGCTCACAGAATATCGTGCGACTGGCGGAGAAGACGGAACAAGTGCTGGGGGTGAAAAACAATACGCTCAATGCGGAGACGTTCCTCAGAACGGTCTACAACGATTTTCAGTACTACGCCTCAAGGGTGATCTGACGGGAAGAAATAAAAAAAGGAGTACCGCCGTACTCCAACCTTTGTTAACCTTAAATCTAATACTATGAAAAACACGATGCAAAGGTAATGACTTGCACCGCGTTTTCCAAATTTCCCAGGCGGAAAAGTGTAAAAAGTACAATATTCTTGATTTACATCAAGACCACGCCCTCTTGCTTCTTGCCATCCATCATGATGCGCAGAGGGCGAGGGAGCCGCACGTGGCGCACATATTGTGTCTCCTCGACAGCGGGCAGACCGTCGAGCTGCTCTTTCTTCCAGACTCCGTCGCCCGTATAGGTGTTGATCGTGAAATAGCCCACGCCGAAACTGGTGAGGTTCTGGAAGAAATGGGTGCCCTGGCTGGGGTCGACGCGGTAGTTCTTGAGCGCCACCTCGACGATGAGCTTGGCGGCGCTGATATGAGGCCACTTAACGGGGATGCCCAGCCAGTAGTCGCTCGAACCCCAACGGCCTGGACCCACAAGCACATAGTTGCGGCCCTCGGCAAGGAATTGACGGTTGATACGCTCGATCTCGTCGGCGATAGCAGGATTATTGGAGGCGGTGAAAGCGTCGTCGGTCTTCACATACACCACATCGGTGACTTCCTCGTTGATGCCGTGGCCAAGCGACATGTGGGAGCGCAACAGACAGTCGTCGTCGGAGATGGTGGTCAGGTCGACATCGAGCATCTGCTTGGAGTCTACGATAGGACGGATCTGGAGCAGATAGAAGTCGATGGTGCGGTCGGGGTTGACATTGCACGCAAACTCTATCTCCACAGGGCGGTGCATGGCCTCGGCACCACACTTCATCGACAGCTGAAGGATCTCGGGGAACGGGAACACACCCTGCTGAAGCATACCGGCAAAGGTGATGACCTTGCGCCCGCCTTCGTAGATGCCATCGCGGATGATCTGATCGTAGGGGTCGTAAGTGGAAGCAAGGAAGTGGAGCGACTGGTCCTTGTCGGCCTCCTTGACGCGCAACTTGAGGATATTGAAGCCATCGTCGACCTTGAACTCCTCGCCCAGATTGGTCATGTCGAGGGCATAAAACTTTGTCTGCGTCTCGCGCAGGGCTGTCTCCATCTCGCTGGTCTGCAACACCTGGTTGGGATGATACGGGCTGACGCGCAGGGTCTGGCCGCCGTCGACGATATACTTGCCCAGCCCGAGCGCGAGGCTGGCAATGCCATCCTCGGCCTTCTCGTCGCCGATGGGATAATAATTGAGCGAGCGCAGCACACCACTGATGTTGGGATAGAAATGGTCGCCATAGCGGTTGCCCACCACTTCTTGCAGGATGACGGCCATCTTCTCCTGGTCGATCACGTTGCTCGTGGCGGTCATATATGCCTTGGAGTCGCGGTAATAGACCGAGGCATAGACGGCCTTGATGGCGCAGGCCAGCATGCGCAGCATCTCATACTTGTCGTCCAGGCAGGGCACCATATAGGTGGAATAGATGCCGGCGAAGGGCTGGTAATGGGCATCTTCGAGGAGGGAGGAGGAGCGCACCGCAATGGGGCTCTTCGTGGCTTCGAAAAAGGTGAAGAAGTCGGCAATCAGCTTGTCGGGCAACTGCGCGCGGAGGAAGTGGCGCAGGATCTCCTCGTCGGAGGCATCGCTCAGAGCCACCTGATAGAGGTTGTTGGCATCCATGAACTGGTCGAAGATGTCGGTGCAGAGCACCACCGTCTTAGGGATGGACACCGTGGCGTTGTCAAACTGGTTGAACTCCGGATGACGCTTGACGACATTGTCAAGGAAGGCCAGACCACGACCTTTGCCACCCAGCGAACCGTCGCCGATACGGGCAAAATGGGCATAACGGTCGTACTTGCCACGGTCGAAGACGGCCACGACACCCACATTCTTCATCTTGCGGTACTGCACGATGGCATCGAAGATGATCTGGCGGTGGGCGTCCACATTCTTCAGCTTGTGCCAGGTGACATTCTTGAGAAACTGCGACACGGGGAAGATGGCACGCGCGCAGAGCCAACGGCTCACATGGTTGCGAGACACATGATAGAGCATGGAGTCATTGGGGATGTTGAAAATGTTGTCCTGCAACTCCTTCAGGCTGCGCACACGCATAATCTCATGCTTGGTGACAGGGTCGCGGAAGATGAAGTCGCCGAAACCCATGTGCTCGGCAAGCAGGTTGCGCAGGTCGATGTTCATCTTCTTCGAGTTCTTGTCGACATACAGGAAACCCTCGGCTTTCGCTTTCTCCTCATTCTCCGACTCCGCACTCTGCAGGATGACAGGCACGAATTCGTTGCGGGCCCTGATCTCACGCAGGAGCTTGAAGCCTGCCTCGGGGTCCTTGACACCGTCTTTGGGGAAACGCACATCGCTGATGACGCCCTGCGTATTGTCGGCATATTTCTCGAAATACGCAAGTGCCTCTTCATAGGTGCGCGCAAGCACCACCTTCGGGCGACCGCGCTTGCGCTGAGCGGCGGCGTGGGGGTTGAGGGCCTCTGTGGAGAAGCGCTGGCTCTGCAGCAGGATATAGCTGTAGAGATTGGGAAGCACTGAAGAATAGAAACGGATGCTGTCCTCTACAAGCAGGATCATCTGCACACCGGCCTCCTCGATGTCATGCTCGATATTCATCTTGTCCTCGAGGAGCTTGATGATGGAGAGGATGAGATTAGTGTCGCCGAGCCAGCAGAACACATAGTCAAAGATCGACATGTCTTCGTCCTGGATGCGGCGGGTGATGCCATGAGAGAAGGGGGTGAGCACCACGCAGGGCAGGTCGGGGAAGTCGGCCTTGATGTCGCGGGCCACGGCGAAAGCATCGTTGTCGGCATTGCCCGGCATACATATCACAAGGTCGATATCGGTGGTCTCAAGCACACGACGGGCCTCCTCGGTGGTGGAAACCTGTGTGAACGAGGGGGGATAGCGCATACCGAGCTCCATATACTCGTCGAAGAGTTTCTCGTCCACACGGCCGTCATCCTCGAGCATAAAGGCATCGTAAGGATTGGCCACGATGAGCACATTGAAGATGCGGTGGGTCATCAAATGGATGAAAGACACATCCTTCAGGTAAAATTTGGTCCATTCCTGGGGTATGATATTGTCCATTGTGGTGTCTGTATATGATTTATACATGCAAAATTATAAAATTATGGCCACTTTTGCAAATGTAAACACAAAAACCATTTCCCGCAAGGACAATGATGCCGGGGAGCTGGCCATCCTTCACCGGTAATGGGAAACGGACCGGAAAAAGCAAAACAGACAAAAAGTAAGAATGCCATACAAAATAATCTCGATTTTATTTGGAAGTTACATAAAAATTACATACTTTTGCGTTATCAATATGACAATTTGAAATTGTAACCTAAAAATTTTACTATGGAAGTTGAGAAAATCATGCAAGCCCTGGAACAGAAGCATCCGGGCGAGTCGGAGTACTTACAGGCTGTAAGGGAAGTGCTCTTGTCGGTAGTAGATGTTTACAACCAGCATCCTGAGTTTGAGAAAGCCAAAATCATTGAGCGGATCGTGGAACCGGAGCGCATACTCACATTCCGTGTGCCCTGGGTAGACGACAAAGGCGAGGTGCATGTCAACCTGGGATACAGGGTGCAGTATAACAGCGCCATCGGTCCCTACAAGGGCGGCCTGCGCTTTCACCCGTCTGTCAACCTCTCCATCCTGAAATTCCTCGGATTTGAGCAAACCTTCAAAAACGCACTGACCACACTGCCCATGGGCGGTGGCAAAGGCGGGTCGGACTTCTCCATACGTGGACGCTCCGACGCTGAGGTGATGCGTTTCTGCCAGGCTTTCATGCTGGAACTCCACAAGGTGATCGGTCCGGACATGGACGTGCCGGCTGGCGACATCGGCGTGGGAGGTCGTGAGATAGGATACCTCTTCGGCATGTACAAGAAACTGACACACCAGTATCAGGGCGTGCTGACTGGTAAGGGCATCGAATGGGGTGGATCCATACTGAGACCGGAGGCCACTGGTTTCGGAGCGCTCTATTTCGTCAACCAGATGCTCCAGACACATGGCATCGACATCAAAGGCAAGACCGTAGCCATCAGCGGATTCGGCAACGTGGCATGGGGTGCCGCCAAGAAAGCTACCGAACTGGGAGCCAAGGTGGTGACCATCTCTGGACCTGACGGATATATCTACGACCCCGCAGGACTCGACGACGAGAAGATAGCTTACATGCTGGAACTGCGCGCCAGCGGCAACGACGTGTGCGCACCATACGCCGAGGAGTTTGAGGGTGCTACATTCTACGAGGGAAGAAAGCCTTGGGAGGTGAAAGTGGACATCGCACTGCCTTGCGCCACACAGAACGAGCTCAACGGCGCCGACGCCGACATGCTGCTCAAAAACGGCACGCTGTGCGTAGCTGAGGTGTCAAACATGGGTTGCACTGCCGAGGCTGTAGACAAATTCGTGGCAGCAGGACAGCTCTTCGCACCTGGAAAGGCTGTCAACGCAGGCGGCGTGGCCACCTCGGGACTGGAGATGACGCAAAACTCGATGCGACTCTCATGGAGCGGCAAGGAAGTGGACGAGAAACTCCACAGCATCATGTCAAATATCCACGAGCAGTGCGTGAAATACGGCACAGAGCCCAATGGATACATCAACTACGTGAAGGGTGCCAACATCGCAGGATTCATGAAAGTGGCCAACGCAATGATGGCACAGGGAATCGTGTAAATGAAATATTTGTAATATCATAAAAAATCTCCGGCACCCTCGGATGCCGGAGATTATTTTTTATGATAAGGCTATCGCCGTGTAGGGATGACAAACTCTGAGACATTCGACATCACCATATTGCCCTGAAGTGCCGACAGGCAGAAGGTGGCCGATCCATTCTTCATGCGGCCTGCCTTGACCATGGCAGTATAGCGGATACCCTTGCCGGGCTCCAGACGCTCCACATGGATATTGGGCGAGATATAGATATTCTTACGCGATGATGACTCCACCACCGTGGGCTGGATGTCGTAAAGCACTTTATTGGAGGCGTTGTGGACCTCGAAAATCACCTTGCAGGTCTCATTAGAACTAAGCACGCCATCATGATCCTCATCAACGAAACGGGCATTGCCAATCACTATCTTGTTGTTGACGGAATAGTTGTCGGTCAGACTCTCAATACTGGAAGAGTTGGGCGATACGGAGCGGGCCTCTGAGGCGGAATAGTTGCCCGTATAGTCGCTGCTGCCAAAGTCGTAAAGACGGTCATCGCCACTGTTGGAGGGATCAAAACCACTGTCATAGTCTTTGTAGTCATTGTCGTAACGGCCCGAATTGGAAGCCTTCTGACGCTGCACGGCCTCGTAATGATCATGCACCTCACGACGGTTGGCATTGTCGGCTGCACTACCTATGGCACCACCTACGATAGCACCACCGGCCATACCCACTATAGTGCCCACATCACTGCCGCGAGGACCACCTGAGAGACCACCGATAGCGGAGCCAAGGATGGAACCAAACGACGCACCTGTATAGGCACCAGAGGCTGTGTAGGTGCCGCATCCGCTGAGCAGAAGCACCACACTGACTGATAAAATGATGACTTTCTTCATATCCTTGAATGTTAGTTGATTGCAAATATAATGCTTTTTTTCCACATGGCAAAGGTAACACCAAATTATAAGCGAAGAAATGGAAAATCCCCAAAATGTAATAGGAAAAACCCTACAGACATCAAGGCATGAAACGAAAAACGGCCGTCAGGCAATACCTGACGACCGGTTTATCAAGAGTTGATGCGATCAAAACTTTACTCAGCCTTCTCCTCAGCGGGTGTCTCAGCAGCAGGAGCAGCAGCGGCGGCAGACTTACGGCTGCGGCGTGTGCGCTTGGCAGCTTTCGGTGTCTTGGCCATGTTCTCATCAAAGTCCACCAGCTCGATGAAGCAGATCTGAGCACCGTCACCAAGGCGGTTGCCCAGCTTGATGATACGGGTGTAGCCACCGGGACGGTCGCCTACCTTCTCAGCCACAGGGCCGAAAAGCTCCTTCAGAGCCTCTTTGTTCTGCAGATAGCTGAACACTACACGGCGTGAGTTGGTAGAGTCGTCCTTGCAGCGGGTGATAAGGGGCTCTGCATATTTCTTGAGTGCCTTTGCCTTGGCAAGAGTCGTAGTGATTCTTTTGTGCATGATCAGAGAGATAGCCAGGTTGGCAAGCATAGCCTGACGGTGATCAGCAGTACGACCCAGATGGTTGAATTTCTTATTGTGTCTCATTTTTCGTTTTTATTTTTCAAGTTTATACTTTGAAATATCGGTTCCAAACGACAGATTCAGACTCTCGAGCAAATCATCAAGCTCAGAAAGCGATTTCTTACCGAAGTTGCGGAATTTAAGAAGGTCGGTCTTGTTGTACTGCACCAAATCGCCGAGCGTGTCGACATCAGCGGCCTTGAGACAGTTGAGAGCACGCACGCTGAGATTCATGTCGACAAGACGGGTCTTGAGCAACTGGCGCATGTGCAGAATCTCCTCATCAAACTCCTGATTGCCGTTGACATCCGGACTCTCAAGAGTGATCTTCTCGTCAGAGAAGAGCATGAAGTGATGGATGAGAATCTTGGCTGCCTCCTTCAAGGCATCCTTGGGTTGAATGGAACCATCCGTGGTCACCTCCAGAATGAGCTTGTCATAGTCGGTCTTCTGCTCGACACGATAGGGCTCTACGGAGTATTTCACATTGCGGATTGGGGTGTAGATAGAATCGATTGGAATTACGTTGACATCGGTGCAATAATCACGGTTTTCATCAGCAGGCACGTAGCCGCGACCCTTGTTGATGGTAATGTCGAGCTGCATCGACGCTTTGATGTCTAAATGACAAATCACCAAATCAGGATTTAACACTTCAAATCCAGTCAGATAC
>CAMIYC010000023.1 GCA_946402905.1 uncultured Prevotellaceae bacterium
TAAATTCCGATTTATCAGTTTCGTTAATTAGAAGCAAGGGTACGAGGATTTTCTGGTGTTCACTTATTTGGGTCAATAAAACTAATGCGCAGGTCGAATTTTACGCGCACAGCTTTTCCGTTGAGTGTTCCTGGAGTCCATTTCGGCATCTTGCGAATGACGCGGGCACCCTCTTTTGCAAACAATAGGGCAAACTGTTTTTTCAATTCCTTTTGACGGCTTTCGGTTTCCTGCGAGAACTTGGTTGTGTTGAAACGTTCAATCTTGCAGTCGTGGGCTGAGATATTAGACAAAGAGCCGTCCGCACCAACGACAAATGTCATCACAACACTTCCCTCCACGCCATAATCAGCTGCTGCATCAGGGTATCTCAGATTCTTAGTAAGAAAAATCGTGAGAGCTTTTTGTCCACCTTTGAACACTGGATTAGTTCTGTCAGCAGAAACAGTCACAGTGCTATCTGTAGGCATAACAGTTATGTCTTGTGCCAACATTCCCAATGCGATGGTAGTCAGTGAAAT
Organism: uncultured Prevotellaceae bacterium; assembly: GCA_946402905.1. Lineage (GTDB taxonomy): Bacteria > Bacteroidota > Bacteroidia > Bacteroidales > Bacteroidaceae > Prevotella. The sequence goes on from CAMIYC010000023.1 coordinate 522, forward strand.
AGTTAAAAATAATCTTCTCATAATTCTTGTATTGTTTGCTGAGTGATAATGTCTGTTGGTTGCTTGTTATATCTCATACCCTTATAAATAACGAAGTCCCGCCGTGGTACGCATTGTTAGGAGGCGTGGCGGGAACTGTTGATGCAAAGGTATGGCTTTAATCTGGAATAGCCAAACTTTTTTGAAGAAAAAAGCGGTGAGGACCAGCTTTTAGAATAAAAGCTGCCTCAGCATAGATGATGCTGGCCTGTGCAGCCGTCACCTCCTCTGGAATCAAGTTCTGCTTGATGGCATCCGTATGAATGCGATAGTTAATTTTCGACAGTTCACGTTTAGCCGTCCAACCTAGCTGTTTCTGCTCTTCATCTTTCAGACGTTGGAACTCTCGTATCAGATAGACCTTGAACTCTGGGCTTATCCACATGGCAAACTCAAAGGCAATGTCTTTGTGGGCGTAAGTGCCACCATAACGCCCTGCCTTTGAGATAATACCGATGGCATTAGTCTTCTCTGTCCACTCTTTGGCACTGAGACGGAAACGGTTCAGCCCTGCCTGAGATTTAATTATGTCGAATTCGGCACAATTAAAATTCGGATTCATCAACCGCTCCCATATTCCAAGGAACTCTATGGTGTTGCGATTGCGTAGCCAATTGGAGAAGAAGAAAATGTGAAATTGTCAGTAAATGATTGCACGATTCAATATTTATAACTACTTTTGCAAACCAATAATATAAATTATTCTTATTATGAGTTCGAAGAATAATGTATTGGAAGCGATTCTGAGTAGCTCTCGATCTGTATTCAACATCCAGTCACTAAGAATGTCATTAATGAGACATCCTCTGCGCTGGAGTTGTTCTCTGCTTTTCCATTGATTGCCAAATAGCATGATCTTAACAAGGATTATACATGGAAAATGGATGAAAAAATCGTATGTTTACCACCAATAAATTGGAATTATCCGATTCCTGGCTTCGCCTCGGCATAGATCAAGTAAGCTTGGCTCTGCACTCGGCTCGCACATAAATTGGATTTTATCCGATTTCTGGCTTCGCCTCGGCATAACTCGAACAAGTTCGGTTCTGCTCTCGGCTCGCACATAAATTGGAATTTTCTGGTTCCGTTTCTTAGCAATCGGAACATGTAAATTCCAATTTTGATGCAGGATGTTGCACGACAGGTTTGAATATAGATGTATCAATCGGAAATCAAGTGTCTTTAGACTGAGAAATTGGCACATGTGCCACTTTCTCAGCCTATATATTTTGCGTATTCAATAATTAAACGTATCTTTGCCATCAAAAGATGGCGAAGTTACTCATGCTCGACAAAAAAAGAAAGGTTTTCTTTGTTTTGTTCTCGCTAAATCGTAACTTTGCACTGAAAAATTGGCACATGTGCCACAAATTCGTTGTGCAATGGAGATAAAAAGAGACATCTATTTGAATCAACTGGTTAATGCCAGACAGAATGGATTTATCAAAGTAGTAACCGGGCCGCGCAGGTGCGGAAAATCTTATCTGTTGAAGTCCTTGTTCCATAACCACCTGCTTTCAGAAGGAGTGGACGAAAGCCACATCATCGAAGTGGACCTGGAGGACAGGGTTAACAAGGAGTTGAGAGACCCTGATGCTTTGCTGGCATTCGTCAAGTCCAAAATAGTTGATCAACAGTTGTATTTCGTCATTCTTGATGAGGTGCAGAAAGTTGATGAGTTTGTTGATGTACTCAATAGTTTGCTACATATAAAGAACGCAGATGTCTATGCCACGGGAAGCAACTCACACTTCCTCTCTACAGATATTGCGACAGAGTTCAGAGGACGTGACCATCAGATAAGGGTTTATCCATTGAGTTTCTCAGAATACTACGCAGCTGTAGGCGGAGACAAGAGCGATGCATGGAAAGACTACTACACTTTTGGCGGTCTTCCCTTAATATTGTCCTTCGCTACAGACCAAGAAAAGGCGGACTATCTGCGGAAACTCTTCCAGACCGTATATATGGCAGACATACTGGAAAGATATAAGATTAAGAACGACAAGGAGCTGCGTGAACTGGTCAGTATCTTGGCTTCCTCTATCGGTTCTCCCAATAACCCTACGAAGATTGCAAATACATTTAAGAGTGTCGAGAACTCAAATATCACGGGTCAGACTATAGACAAGTATCTTCTTCATCTTCAAGAGGCTTTTGTCATCAGGAAGGCAGAGCGTTTTGATGTGAAGGGAAGGAAGTACATAGGTACGCTGTCGAAATATTACTTTGAGGATCTGGGCATCCGAAATGCATTGATAAACTTTCGCCAGCAGGAAGAGAACCATATCATGGAGAATGTCATATACAACGAACTATGCTTGCGTGGCTATCAGGTAGACGTCGGCCAAGTCGAAGTTCGGAAGAGAACAGAAGATGGAAAGCAGGAGAGAGTGCGCCTTGAAGTGGACTTCGTGGTCAATCAGGCAAGTCAGCGCTACTATATACAGTCAGCCTTGGCCATACCCGATAAGGAGAAAGAGGATCAAGAAACTCAATCGCTGGTAAACATTGATGACTTTTTCAAGAAAATTGTCATTGTGAAAGACAATATCAAGCCTTGGCGCAATGAAAAAGGCATCCTGATGATGGGCCTGATGGATTTCTTGCTGAATAAGAATAGTTTGGATTTATGACGCATTACAAGAATTACTCACTCAGCGAATTAAAATATAACTTCCAATTTATCTTACAAAAAAGCGATGTTATGTGGCATCGCTTCTTGTTTTTTATGCGTGGCTTTTTGTAGACTTACAAAGATGCATCTTTTCAGGTTTGTTCATCTTCAGCCAACTATCATTACGATGACAGATGTGAATATGAAGAAGCCCAGCACAGAGAAGAACCAGAAGAACCTTTGGGCTTAGTGGCCGAGGTGGCAACCCATCGCAACCCATCGCAAATGATCGCAACCCATCGCAAACGATCGCAAACGATCGCAAGCATCGCTATCATGTAAATGATAATGATAATGATAGTGATAATGATCATGTAAAATGATAAAGAAAAAAAAGAAATATCCCTTACGGGATTCAAAGAAAAACGGATTTTTCTTTGCCCTCCCCACGTCTGTATTAAAATGACAGGTCAAAGTGACTATGAGGATGTAATTTTGCCGCAAGAAATCAGGAATTTTAAACAGAATCAATCATGGCAACAACAAAATCTAATTCATTCATCGTATACTGCGACCTCAACGACCAACTCCAGCTGCTCAGCGACGAGGAGGCTGGCATCGTGTTCAAAAACATCATCGGCTATAGCCTTACAGGCCAGCTCAGTCTCACCGACAACAAGGCTGTCAACGTGGTGCTTGTCGGCATGGCCACACAGATAGATAGAAACAAACGGAAGTATGAGGAGGTGAGAGCCAAACGCTCTGCTGCGGGCAAGAAGGGCAACGAGCATCGCTGGCATCACAACGACTCCACGGAGGCAGAAGTATCCACCCAAGCCGAGGAGAAAACTTCCGCCCCCGACAAGGGCGACCTCGGCGCAAGCGACCGCGCCATACCAGTGAAAGAGAAGAAGGCATCATCTGCCGTGAAACACACCCGTGTGGCCTCCGTCGAGGACAGGAAAAACGACTTCATCAAGTCGATGGAGATGTACACGCACGACTATGATGCTGACATGCTCAATGACTTCTACCGCTACTGGACCGAGCTCAACAAACAGCGTACCAAGATGCGATTCGAGATGCAGAAAACATGGGAGGTAGGCAAACGACTGGCCATGTGGTCAAGGAAATCATATAATCAGGCGTGACCATGGAAAAAATACTTGTCAACGACGCTCAGCGAGGATGTTGTTGACAACTGTCGATGATCCGTCACTACCATGATGTCGAAAAAATGCGTTAAATCTCACAATATATTTCCATATTTCAGCATTATTTTGTATCTTTGCTATCCAATATGACACCAGAATTACAACGTCGTGTAGACCAGGCCGTGGACAATTTCATGCAGGGCTATGGCTGCTGCCAGTCGGTGGTAGCTGCCTTTGCCGACCTGTATGGTTTCACGGAAGAGCAGGCCCTGCGTATAGGCGCGGGGTTTGGTGGTGGAGTAGGGCGCCTGCGCATGATGTGCGGTGCCGTGTCGGCGCTTGTCATACTTGTGGGCATGGACTGCGGACAGACGGAAGGTTCCGACCGTGCCGGCAAGTCGGCCTGTTATAAGGTGGTCAGAGAGTTGCTGGCTCAGTCGGAGCGGGAAAACGGTTCTCTGATCTGTGCGGAGATCTTGGGTCTGAAAGGTGAGAAGGTGCATTGCTCCTATGTTGCGTCAGAGCGCACCCAGGAGTATTATAAGACGCGTCCTTGTGCCGCGAAGGTGGAAAGCGCCGCCCGTATCTTTGCCTCTTATCTCTCTGGAAAAGAAGTTTATTAACCATTAATATTTACGATTATGATGAATTCTCTGAAGATTAAAAAAGCATTGCTTTGCTTGTTGGTTATGCTGCTCGGACATACGAGTGTGATGATGGCCGGCACAACGACCAAGTTTGAAAGCATACAGCAGGCGGGGCAGACGGTCACCGTGACAGGTACTGGTGTGCGTCTGCGCTATGGTCCTGGTCTTAATTACGACTATCTGAAGTGGAAAGATGGTTCGACACGCAGCCCGAAAAAAGGCGAGAAGCTGCAGCTGGTGGGTCAGTCAGGCGACTGGTATCAGGTGAAGTATGCCGGTCAGGAGTTGTATATCTTCAAGCAGTATGGCACTGTGGGCAAAGGCGCTGTGGCTGCCGCTGCAAAGCAGTACGTGAAGATCACGGGCAAGGGTGTGCGCCTGCGTTTCGGCCCCGGTCTTGATTACGGTCACCTGGTGTGGAAAGACGGTACGACCCGCAGCCCGAAGGTGGGTGAGAAGCTGGTGCTTCTTGGTCAGGAAGGCGACTGGTATAAAGTGCAATACCAGAATGCTGAGTTTTATGTTTTCAAACAGTATGCCCAACGTGTGAAATAATCTTTTTGTCTATGATTTTTAAGCAAATAATCACTGCAATGCTGCTTTTTACGGCAGCATTGCCATTTTATGCTCAGTTTCCTCAGCGCGATGCCGACGCTAAGTATGCCACCGACTTGTTGAAGCCAGAAAGCGAGGTGCCCGACTTCAAGTTGAAAGACTCCAACGGCAAGACCCAGAAGCTCAGCAAACTGATCAAGGGTAAGTATACTGTGATAGACTTCTGGGCCTCCTGGTGCCCCGACTGCCGCAAGGATATGCCCAACGTGCAGCGGATGTATGGCAAGTTTGCGCCCCAGGGCGTGCAGTTTGTGGGTATCTCCTTCGACACCGAACCCGACAAGTGGCGTTCTGCCATTGCCCAGTATGGCATACAGTATCCCCAGTTGAGCGACTTGAAGAAGATGCGTGAGTCGGAAGTGGCCAAGGCCTTTGGTGTGAAATGGATACCGTCGATGATGCTTCTCGGCCCTGACGGCAAAGTAGTGCTGAGCACTGTGCTCAGCGATAAGATGGAGCGCACGCTGACCGAGGTGATGGCCAAAGAGCATCCCACGGAAGTGAAGAGCACGAGCGAGCGTGTGCGTATCGACGGAGGCAAGGGAGCACTGGCTGCCATCATCCAGAAGCCTGAGCTTGCTCAGGGTCAGCGCTGCCCGATGGTGATACTCTGCCATGGCTTCGGCGGCCGCAAGGAAGGTCCGTTGTTTGAGATTATTGCCGACTCTTTGGCAGCCCATGGCATTGCCAGTATCCGCTTCGACTTCAATGGCCATGGAGAGAGCGAGGGCGAGTTTGTCGATATGACCGTGCCCAATGAGATAGAAGACGCCAAGAAGGTGTATGAGTATGTGCGCGACCTGCGTTATGTGAGTGATGTCGCCATCGTGGGTCATTCCCAGGGTGGTGTGGTGGCCAGCATGGTGGCCGGCGAACTGGGTACCGACGCTTTCAAGGCCGTGGCACTGATGGCTCCAGCCGCTGTCCTGCGTGAAGACGCCATCCGCGGCAATACGATGGGAGCTACCTACGACCCCCTCGATCCTCCGGAGAGTGTCGCCCTGTTTGGCAACATCAAGTTGGGTCGTGAGTACATCAAGACCGCTTTTTCCTTGCCTATCTACGAGACAGCTGCCCGCTATCAGGGTCCGGCACTGATCGTGCACGGCACAGCCGACCGTGTGGTGCCCTACACCTATGGTGAGCGCTACCATCAGATCTGGCCTAAGAGCGAGCTGGTCATCCTTGAAGCCTTCGACCACGGTTTCGGTCAGAACATCTACCGGGCTGACGGCTACGTGTCCGATTTCCTGATCAAGATATTGAAATAAAATTGCTGTGATGAGAAAATTTTTAATTACCACTCTATTGTTGATGGCTGTGTGTGCCCTGCATGCCCAGCGCACGACCGACATTCTGGACCGCGGTCTGGTGGCGGTGCCCTCCGGCTCCGGCAGTTTTGTGAGCTGGCGTATCTTTGCTGATGAGTATTACGACACCCAGTACAACCTTTATCGCAACGGTGTGCGGGTGAACCCATCGCCGCTGAGCGTATCCAATTTCGTAGACCCCCAGGGCACGGCGGGCAGCCGTTACCAGGTGGCTGCTGTGGTGCGTGGCGTGGAGCAGGAGAAAAGTGCTGAGGTCGCCCGCCAGTCTATGCAGTATCTGCAGTTTGCCGTCCAGCCTATCCTTTCGCGCCGCGGCACCGATATCTCCAATGACTACAGCATCAATGACATTGCGCTGGCCGATGTCGACGGCGACGGCGTGTCGGAATTCCTGGTCAAGCGCAACTACAATCTCGACTCCGATGCCACCGGCCCGTGTCCTGTGGCCAACGACTCCGCCTACAATTTCCTGGAGTGCTATACGGTCAAGGGCGACCGTCTGTGGTATATCGACCTGGGTCCGAATATGTGCAGCGGTCCTGACGAACAATATGATATCGTGGGATATGACTGGGACGGCGACGGCAAGGCTGAGGTGCTCATGCGCGGTGCCGACAACATGATCATCTATCATGGCGACGGCACCAAGACCGAGGTGGGCAACATGAATATGAACACCCGCAACACCTTGACCCATACGGCCAATATGACGTATACCAACACGGGAGCGGAGTATCTGCTCTATATGGAAGGTGCGACCGCCAAGCCATACTCCATCGGGCCGAGCGGTGCCAAATGGATGGCTTATCCCTTGCCGCGTGGCGATGCCAACGACTGGGGCGACGGTTACGGCCACCGTTCTACCAAGCACTATTTCGGTGCGCCGTTCCTTGACGGGCGCCATCCCTTTATCTTCCTGGGCCGCGGTTGCTATACCAAGCACCACATGAAAGCCTTCTCTGTCAACCCTCTCACCCATACCCTCACACTCTACTGGGAGTGGAATAGCGGCAACTCAGGCCCATATTTCGGCCAGGGCTTCCACAACTTCGGCATTGCTGATGTCGACTGGGACGGGCGTGACGAGATTGTGTTCGGCTCGATGGTGATCGATGACAACGGCCAGGGGCTTTCTACCACCGGTCTCGGCCATGGCGACGCTCAGCACTGCAGCGACTTCGACCCCTATCGTCACGGTCAGGAGATCTTCACTTGCAACGAAGACCATCCCGCCATGAACTACCGCGACGCCACCACCTCCAAGATCTACTATCGACTGCAGTCGACCTCTGATGACGGCCGTGCCCTGTGTGGCAATTTCATCAATGTCTTTCCCGGATGCGTGGGACACTCCTCGCAGTCGGGTGTCGTCTCTACCGTGGCCGACAAGGTGATCACGGGTGCCCCCTCAGGTTTCGCCATGAACTTCCGTATTTACTGGGACGGCGACCTGCTGGAGGAAGCCCTCGACGGTGCCAGCAGCCGTGAAGGGCCGAGCCGTGTGTTCAAGGCCGACGGCACGACTGTCTTCACCGCCAACGGCACTGCCAACTGCAACTGGACGAAGAACACCCCCTCGGCCACCGGCGACATCCTCGGCGACTGGCGTGAGGAGATCGTGGCCCGTACGTCAGACAACAAATACATCCGCGTCTACACGACCAATCTTCCCACCGAGTGGCGCAACTACACGCTCTGGCACGACCATCAGTATCGCCAGGGCATGGTGTGGGAGTCGATAGGCTACAACCAGCCGCCTCATGCCAGTTATTTCCTGGGCGAACTGGAGAATATCACCGTAGCACCGCCGCCACTTACGATGACGGGCCGCACAGAGATAGCCGATGGCGGTACGATCAGCGGTGCTTACGACGACCAGCACGTGATTGTGTGTGAGACCAACGACACCCATGTGACGGTGAGTGACGGTGCCCGTCCGTGGATAGCCACCTTCAACGTGCCCTCCTGGGTACAGGGCACCAACAGCACCAACACCGCCGGCAATCCCAAGATCAATTATGTGTATTACACCTGTGTGGTGGACGGCGGCGCCTTTGACGGCAACATGCGTCTGGTCAAGCAGGGCGACGGCACCCTCCAGTTGCCCAAGGTTGCGCAGCGATACACGGGCAATACCGACATCTGGGCCGGTGTGGTCGACTTCGACGGCACCCTCCTGCATTCTTCGCTGTGGCTGAACCGTTTCGCCGAGCTCAACAGCGACGGCGGTTCGTTCCGCCGTATCAAGGCCGACTATGGTTCCAAGATACGTCCGGGCCGTGCCGACCATCAGGGTGAGCTCACCACCGACTCCTTGTTGCTGGGCTTCGGCTCGCGCGTGCTATTCGACATCTACGACGACCTGTCTGCCGACCGTGTAAACGCCCGGTTGTTGACGATAGAGACCAAGGACTGGAAATACGGTCCCGAATACCTGACCCCCGTTTTTGAGTTTGTCAACCATTCCGGCGAAGAGCCTGTTGTGGGCCGTTATCTGCTTGGCGAGGTGGTTGAGCTCTCTGGCTCTGTGACAGACATCAAGATTGAGGGTCTGGGCAATAAGCTGAAGAGCAGTATTGTCTATGAAGACGGCCGTCTCTATCTTGACATCTCCGAAATGCGTGCCAACGGCGACGTCTACTGGACCGGCACCGAGAGCGACACCTGGGACGTGGCTGGCACTCAGAACTTCACCAACGCCAGTGGTGAGAGCGACATCTTTGTCTCTGGCGACAATGTCATCTTCAACGATGACGCCCAGCAGTACAATGTCATTCTGTCCGATGAAATCGAGGCCGACAGTGTGATCGTGGACAACAACGACCATCCCTTCACTTTCAAGGGCAGCGGCTCGCTGATCGGCGGCACCACGCTGGTGAAGCGCGGTTCCGGCACGCTCAATATCACCACCGACAACACCTACACTGGCGGCACACGCATCTCCGGCGGTACCATAGCGGTGTCAGCGTTGTCGAATGCCAACAAGGCCAAGGGCAATCTGGGCGGTGTGACCCTTGCCGCCAATAAGTTTGTCATCGAGAACGGTGCAGAGCTGCGCACCACGTCGGCAGTGACTAATGGCTCTGCCATACAGTTTGCGGGCGACGAGGGCGGTGTCATCTCCAATTTCGGCGACTTCATCGTAGACCGTGCGATGACGGGCACCGTACTGACCAAGAAAGGCTCCGGTTGGATGAAGCTCAATGTTTCCAACAATCAGCTGCAACGTCTCGTTATCGCCGGTGGCACGGTGCAGTGTGTCAATGCCAATACCCCTGCCCAGACGGTGGAATTCCAGAATGGCGCGCTGAACGAGAACACCGGCACAAGCTACAACATCGAGGTGCCTCAAGGCAAGAAAGGCACTTGGAACCTTGTGGACCGTGGTTCCTATACCAACAAGCTGACGGGCAGCGGCACACTGACCGTGTACTGTCCTGTGGTAGTGGGCAACGGATGGAACGCCACCCGCACACAGATCAAGGGCGACTGGTCTGCATTTGAAGGCACGGTCACTTGTTCCGTGCACAGCAAAGACAGCCGTTTCACCCTTGACAACAGTTATGGCATGCCCAAAGGCACCTTCAACATCCCCTCAGGTGTGGAGTTGCAGAACAGCGGCAAGAGCTATCGTATCGGCAAGGTGACGGGCACCGGCAGTCTTGGAGGGTCGTGTACGTTCAGCAACGGTGCTTCAGCCGGTGCCAACTCATGGCAGGTGGGCGACGACACCAACTGGTCATGGAGTGGAAAGGTGACCTCCAATGCTCACTTCGTGAAGATGGGTGAGGGTAAGCTCACCTACAGTGGTTCAAGCGATAACAGTGGCAATTTCACCGTCAGTGAGGGAGAATTGCAGTTGTCGTCAGGACTGCTGGGCAAAGGCCGTCTCGTGGTCTCCGCAGGTGGTGTCTTCTCCGGCACCAATACCAGTTCGCGCCCCCTCACCAACTCCAGCATCACCGTTGACGGTACGTTGCGCCCAGGAACGTCGAACACCGCCTATGTCGGCACCCTCTACTTCGGTCAGAAAGACGTGACATTCAATGCCAACAGCGTCTATGAGGTGAAAGCCCATCAGTGTGCCACGTCGAGCAGCGCCGGATGTACGACCATCGCCGGCATCGGCACGCTGACGATGAATGGCATCCTGCGTGTGACGGTGAGCACCACCCATACGCTGGCAGCCGGTGATTCCATCCGTGTGTGGAGTGCCGGTGAGATGACCGGTGAGCCGGTATTAGAGTTGCAGCCTGGTATCGAGTGGGACACCACCCGTCTCTCAGAGGGTCTGCTCTTTGTGGTCTCTGTCTCCGATGGTATCGACTATGTCACGATGCCCCGTCAGGACGCTGATGACATCTATGACCTGAGCGGACGTCTGGTACGTCAGGACGCTGAGTCGACCCAGGGCCTTCCCGCAGGTATCTACGTGCGCAATGGCCGTAAGATCGTTGTGAAATAAGCACTGACCTGCATCATAATGACGGCGGGGCTCCCCTTATGAGGAACCCCGCCGTTCTTTTTCTTCCGTTATTATTGTTCGATGATGGTCTTGAATTTCTTCCAGTTTTTCTCTTTCTTGTAGAGACCTGCGAATCCCCTGGGCACATACAGCGGCACTTTCTCGCTGCCGTTGCTCTTGAGTTTGGGCGGCTGTGCGCCGAGGCAGACGATGCGCTGCAGTTGTTCACACTTGGTGAAGGGTTTGCTGCCCAGCTCGGTGACGGCAGCCGGGATGACAAACTCCTGTATCATCGAGCAGGAGCGGAACGCCTCGTCGCCGATGACCTGCAGGTTGTGGGGCAGGGTGATGCTTCTCAGTGTGAGACAGCCCCGGAAAGCCTCGTCGCCGATGCTGGTGATGCCGTCGTGGAGCCTGATGGTGAGAAGGCCGTTGCAGTTGCGGAAGCAGCTCGCCGGTATCTTGGTCACCCGTGTGGGTAGTGTGATGGTGGTGAGCGAACCGCACTCCTGGAAGGCGTGAGCACCTATTTCGCTCAGGGTCTCCGGCATGTTGACCGACATGAGAGCCTTGCAGTCCTGCATTGCCTCATTGCCGATGGCGGTCAGACTCGCCGGCAATTGTAAGCTTCTCAGGTTCTTACATCCCTTGAAAGTGGCATCTTCGATCTTGTTCACCCCTTCAGGTACGGTCATGGCCTGCAGGTTGGCGCAATACATGAATGATCCCTTCTCGATGCTGCTGACCGATGCCGGAAGTATGATCTGGGAGACGGCACAGGAGGCGCAGGCGTATGCCGCGATGGTGCTGACGCCCGCAGGTACGCTGAGTGTGCCGGTCTTAGCTGCGGGACATTGCAGCAGTGTGGTCATGGCGTAGTCGTAGAGCGCGCCTCCCACACTGGTGTACTCGCGGTTGCCTTGTTCGATGTTGATCTGCTGGAGAGAGGTGCTGTTGCCAGGTTGTCCACCGTCGATGTGCGTGCCGCGTGGAATGTTGATCTCCCTGAGTTTGTTGTCGGCCAGGGCGTTCCATCCCAGTGTGCTGAGGTTGCTGTTCAGACGGATGTCTGTGAGTCCGCATCCTTTGAATGCCTCCTGCCCGATGGTTCCCACCGATGCCGGGATGTGGATCCTTTTCAGGTTCTTGCAGTCCATGAATGCTTTCTTGCCGATCATCTCCAATGACCGCGACAGGAGGATGTCTTCCAGTCGCTCACACCGGTAGAATGCCTCGTCGTCGATCACTTTCACGCCGTCGGGCATGTATACAGCTTTCAGTTTGTCGCAGTCGTAGAAAGCGCGCCGTCCTATCTCTTGCGTATATTCGGGCAGCTTGATGACCCGCAGGTGGTTCATACCCGAGAACATGTCGTCGGCGATGACATCGCGCTCGTTGCCATAGCTTCTGACGATGCTGGCCCGTGTGAGATCGAGGTCGACGTAGTTTTCTATCGTGCGCCCACTTTCGCTTTTGCATGTAGAGCGGTCGCAGATTTTTTTGATGAGTCTGATGTCGTCTCGGTTGAGCATGCCCTCAATGGTGAGCCTTCTCACCCTGTTGATGGCATCGGGGCCGATGACATCCTGCAGTTTCCCGGCCCTCCCGTTTCTTACGTGTAGCATGTCGCCCATCATGGGTGTGGGCTTTTGCGGTGTGTCTTTTTTGCCGAATGTGCGCTCCTGAGCCACAGCCGTGGTGCTCATAGCACACAAGAGCAAAGCCATTGATATTAGTTTGAAGATTCTCATAATGGTAGGCTTTAAAAAAGAGACATCCACGAGGATGTCTCTTATATGTTTTGTTAGAATTTTGCCATCTTGATGGCGACTATAGCGCATTCGTCACCTTTGTTGCCCAGTTTGCCTCCGCTTCGATCCCTGGCCTGCTCGATATTGTCTGTGGTCAGCAGTCCGTAGATGACGGGTATCTCACTCTTGGCGTTGAGTTGTGCGATGCCTGCGGTGACGCCCTGACAGATATAGTCAAAGTGTGGAGTCTCCCCCCTTATGACACTGCCCAGTATGATGATGGCGTCGTATCCTCCGTTGAGTGTCATCTGGTGTGCCCCGTATACGAGCTCAAAGCTTCCCGGCACCGATTTCACGTGGATGTTTTCCGGCAGTGCTCCGTGTTTCTCCAGCGTGGTGACAGCTCCCTGAAGCAATGCTCCTGTGATTTCGCTGTTCCATTCAGAGACGACGATGCCGAAGCACATGTTGCTGGCGTCGGGCACCTTTGACGCGTCGTATGAGGAGAGGTGATGTAATGCTGTAGCCATTATTGCGTGAGATATTCAATGTACTTGTCTACATCCTGCTGTATGGGTGATCCGAGGTACTTGGCTTTGATATCCTGGAATAATTTCAGGGCTTCGTCGTTTTTCTTCTGGTCTATCAGTATGATAGCTGCTTTCTGCAGTGCGATGGGCGACACGGTGTTGTTGTATCCGGCTTCGGAAGCTTTGTCGGCCATGCTGGCAGCCTTCTTGAATGCGTCGATGGCTTTGTCGAGCTGTTTCACATTGGCGTAAGCGTCGCCGACGGCCACCATTGCGAGCGGGCTGACCATCATGTCGTCTTTGGGGTCGAAGTCATCGAGATATTTGAGGGCTTCCTCCCATTTGTCCTGCTTGGCATAGCAGAGGCCGGCATAGAGTTTTGCCAGGTTGCCAGCATTGGTGCTGCTGTATTCGTTGGCTATCTGGATGAATCCAGGTGCTCCCAGGCTGTCGCCCTTGAGTGCTTTGTCGAAATTCTGCATCATAAACAGTTCCTGACACTTTGCGAGGGCAGTGCTGGCTTTTTCGTTGCGTGAGTCTTTGTAATCACTATACATGGTGATGGCTATGATCAGCACGACCAGTGCCACCAGACACCCAATAATCGCCTTCTTGTATTTATCGAAGAAGGCTTCCGACCTGTTCAGGGCGTCAGACATCTCCTGGTTGCCCTGATTTGCTTTCTTTTGTTTTGCCATTTATTCTTTGATATTAATTAATTCTCTTTAGTCCTCCACATTAAAAAAATAGGGATAAATGGGGGTACATAAAATTGCGCCGCAAAATTAGTTATTTTATCTCATATATTGAAATTTCTTCAAGACTTTTTTCGTTTTTCATTCAGAAAACCCTTTACTTTGTCGTAAAAGCTCCTGTCAGAACAGATACGCTACGGAGAGTATTCTGCAGTTTTTCTCTTTCAGCCCGTTTTCGCCCGGGCCTTATGGTACTACTAATGAGCAGGTACAAGAGTGTCATACTGCGTCTTGTCGTCGATGCCGGCGGCGGCGAGGGCCTCGATGCGCTCTGTGCAGGTGCCGCATTTCCCGCAGTGGCGTTCACCCCCCTTGTAGCACGACCATGTCTCAGAGTAGTCTATGCCCAGGGCTTTGCCACGAAGGGCGATGTCGGTCTTTGAGATATGAGTATAGGGCGCGAGCAGCCCCACGTGTGCGAAGGTGCCCTGTCGGATGGCTTCATCCATGGCCTGTACGAATTGCGGTCTGCAGTCGGGGTAGATGGTATGGTCGCCTCCATGATTGGCCATCATCACGTATTGTAAGCCATGGCTCTCCGCCAGTCCGGCAGCTATTGACAGCATGATGCCGTTGCGGAAGGGCACGACGGTAGATTTCATATTGTCCTCATCGTATGCCCCCTCAGGTATATCCTCTCCACCCTTGAGCAGGGAACTTTTGAAACAGTCGGCCATGAATCCGAGGTTAATGATGATATGTGGGATGCCGAGCCTTTGGCAGTGCATCTGTGCGAATGGGATCTCCCGGCTGTTGTGCTTGCTCCCATAGTCGAAGGAGACCCCCATGGCGATCCGTTGCTTATAGTCGTAAAGCAGCGTGATGCTGTCCATCCCGCCGCTTACGACTATCAGTGTGTCTTTGTCGTTCATCGTGCCGCAATACATTCTATTTCTACCAGTGCACCTTTCGGCAATGTCTTGACGGCCACTGCAGAACGTGCGGGGAACGGAGCGGCGAAGAATGAGGCGTATACCTCGTTCATTGCGGCGAAATCGGCCATGTCGGCCAGGAAGACGGTGGTCTTCACGACATTAGAGAGTGTGAGGCCTGCCGACTGGAGGATGGCCTGGGCATTGAGGATAGACTGCCGTGTCTGCTCCTTGACACCTCCCTCAGGGAAAGCGCCTGTGGCAGGGTCGATGGGTAACTGGCCTGATGCGAATACAAAACCATTGGCCTCGATGGCCTGACTGTACGGTCCGATGGCTGCTGGAGCCTTTTCTGTGTTGATGGATTTCATGATGTTTATTTTGAGGGTTTGTGGGGTTTATGGGGGTTGTGGGGTTGATGGGGTTTATGGGGTTGATGGGGTTGATGGGGTGCTAATAAAACCTGATGTCGCTGATGATGTTGGCGCCAACTTCTGCGTTGAGGCGCTGGACCAGTTGGGAGCGCATCATCGAGAGGTCTGCGCGCAGGGCGGGGTTGTTGATTTTGACCATCATGGTCTGATTGTAGATTTTCTTCTCCACGGTATAGCGCTCGACGATTTTTCCTGCCACTTTTGTCCAGGAGTCGAGGAGACGTCGCTGCAGTAGCGGTGTCTCCAGTCCTGTCTCCCTGAGGTATAGGTCGAGCAGGCTGCCGAAAGGTTTTACTTCACGCCTGAACATCGTGTGCCTCCTTTAGTGTGACCTCGCCGTTCTCGACCTCGAAAATCTTGTAGTCGAAAGAGTAATGGCGTAATATCTTGTCCAGATGGTCGCGGTTGGTGTCGGTGATGAAAATCTGTCCGAAGTCATCGCCAGAGACCAGACTGACGATTTGCTCCACTCGCTGGGCATCGAGTTTGTCGAAGATGTCGTCGAGCAGCAGAAGCGGCGTGGTGCGGCTGTTGGTGCGGCGGAGGAAGTCAAACTGTGCCAGTTTGAGTGCTATGGCAAAAGACTTGCTCTGCCCTTGGCTTCCCTCTTTTTTCATGGGATAGCCTCCGATGCGCAGGTCGAGGTCATCCCGGTGCACACCGTGGAGTGAATATCCCACTGCGCGGTCTTTCATCCTGTCACGCTGTATGACCTCGAGTAGCGGTCCGCGCTGACAGTGCGAGAGATAATCTACAGACACCTGTTCGCGGTTGTTGCAAATCTTCTGGTATATCTGTTGGAATACGGGCACAAATTCCTGCACGAACTGTTGACGCATGGCAAAGATCCGCTCACCCTCTGTGGCCATCTGTTGCTCCCAGATGTCAAGCAGGGTGGGGTCGGGTTCCTCCTCCATTTTGAGCAGTGCATTGCGCTGTTGCAACGCCTTGTTGTAATTGTTGAGCGAATGGATATACGAGGTGTCATACTGTGTGATGACCACATCCATCAGCCTGCGCCGCTCTTCGCTTCCTCCATCGATGATGAGCGTGTCGGCCGGCGAGACGATGATCAGCGGCAGCAGTCCGATATGCTCAGAGAGTCGTCTGTATTCCTTTTTGTTGCGTTTGAAGTGCTTTTTCTGTCCGCGTTTCATCCCGCAGTAGATGTGCTCCTCATCTCCGTGCTCGTTGTCATAGGCGCCCTCGATGACGAAGAAGTCGCAATCGTGTGTGATGACCTGCGAGTCGATGGCGTTGTATGCGCTTCGGCAGAAAGAGAGGAAGTAGACCGCGTCGAGGAAGTTGGTTTTCCCCATGCCATTGCTGCCGATGAAGCAGTTCATCTTGGGCGACAAGTCGATATTTGCCGCCAAGATGTTTTTGTAGTTCATGATGGATATACGTCTGAGTATCATTGAATATGCCTGCTTTTCCGATGTGGCTTTGGTGCGACATCTGCGCGATTACGTGGCAAAGTTACGAAAAGTCGAGTGGAGAACAAAATGAATTCATTCATTTTTTATCCCGAGACGGAGTAACTTCGCCGCGTAGCGGCAAAGTTACGAAAAGTCGAGAGAAATAAGAAAGGAAAGATGGATTTTTCTTTTCTGTGGGGAGGGGGTGTAGCTGAGCTGGCGGATAAAATCCGCCAGACAATGAACAAAGGGGGAGGGGTGGGAAGGTGGGGAGGTGGAAGGTGGGAAGGTGGAAGGTGGGAAGGGGGAAGGTGGAGGGGATGACACTTTTTAAGTGAAATATGGGTGTGCTTAAAGAATTTTCATTATTTTTGCATCATGAAAGAACATGGCTGCAAGAGTGGTATATATAAAAAGGTGGGTGTATGGATGCTGTTCCTTTTGGCGGCATGCTGCTTTGTGACTTTTTTTTCTTATTCCACGTCACCGGCTTATTCCGGCATCAGCGACAACCCCGACTCGGTGATTTTTCAGTTGATCGGCAAATACTGGAGCGAAGGGTATGTTCCCTATCAGTCTCTCTGGGACCTGAAGGGCCCGTATATCTTTTTGGTCAATGCTGTGGGCTACTGGCTTGTAGGGAGCAGGGTGGGGGTGTATCTCCTTCAGATTGTATCGCTTACGCTGACACTCTTTATCACCTATAAGACCCTGCGTCTTTCTTTCGGAGAGTGTCGTGCAATGATATGGACACTCCTTGCGTTGATGCCCTTGTCGTATGTCTATGAAGGCGGCAACCTGACCGAAGAATATCTGCTGCCCTTCCTCACCTGGTCGTTTTATTATATCATGCGATGGCTGTCGGAATATGAGAGGACTGGCGACGCCCGACACCGCCCCTGGTGGTGTGTCACCTATGGGGTGACGTTTGCTTTGTGCCTGTTTTCCCGTCTGACCAATGCACTTTCGCTCAGTGCGGCCATAGCCGTCATTGTTGTAGTCCTGCTGGTACGCAAAAAGCATTTTGCAAATTTTTTGATGAATATCGCCTGCTTTTTTGCTGGTTTTTTAGCGGTATGCTTACCATTTGTCATTTATTTTTGGAGCCATGGCGCATTGTCAGATATGTTGAACTCCACCCTGACAATCCCTTTCCTGTATGCACTTCATGCCTCGCAAAATATTTTTGACACGGGGATACACCATTTCCTGTTGAGCTATCTCCTGAGCATCGTGCTTCTGATCCTGGCGGTTGTCAGGGTATCAGGCGAACGGCGGCTCACAGCCCGTACCGGTCTGTGCCTCTTTTCTTCTCTCTTCCCGCTGTTGTGGTTTTGCCAGGGCAATGGCTATGCCCACTACGGTATGACGGTCTTCCCGCTTTTCGCGTGGGTGGCCGTGGAGTTGCGCCGCCATCGCCAGATCTTTACTGTTGCTTTCTTAGTCCTTACGCTTGCCGGTTTCGGCAGTAAAGTGCGTTATATGGGCACCATCAAAACATGGGAGAACCCCTCTGTGGCATCCTGCAGGGGTTTTCTGAGCCATGTGCCCCAAGTAGACTATACCTCATTCGTGGCCTATAATTGCGATCCGCATCTCTATTACGCTCTTGGCGTCCGTCCTGCATCCCGCTATTTCTGCCTGCAAGATTTCGTCGTGTCAAGAGCGCCCTTGCTGCGCGATCCGGTCGTCCGGTCGATGGAAGATGACCGCGTGCAATGGATTTTGCTCTCTTATGCCGATATGCCTCTTGACCAAGTGGTCATTCGAGCGGTGCTCAAGAGTGAATTTGTCGTGACAAAAGCAGACAAAGCCTTAAAATTGGTACTTTTCAGAAAAAAAACTGACGAATATCGTCAAAAACCATCGTTTTAAATGTAAAAAAATCATAAATTGTTACATTCATGTTACAAAAATCATTTTTTTTTATTATATTTGCACAAACTCATTTTGTTTCGTACTATTAACCCAACAAAATCTGATAGATATGGCTAAGTATAACATTACTGAAAAGAAGGAAAAAGAGGCTGCTTATCGTAGCCTTGTCAGCCCTCGGCTGATGGACGAACTGAAGGAAAAGATCCTCGACATTGTTCTCATACAGAAGAAGTATAAGGACAAGGACTACTCTGCAAAAAAGCTCTCAGAAGACTTAGGTACCAACACCCGCTACATTTCCGCTGTCGTGAATGTGCGTTTCCACCAGAATTATACCTCCTTTGTCAATAAATTCCGTATTGACGAGGCGATGACTTTGCTGGTCGACCGTCGTTATCAGGATCTGAATATGGAAGACATCAGCAATATGGTGGGATTTGCCAACCGGCAGTCATTCTATGCTTCTTTCTACAAGATTAACGGAATCACCCCACGGGAGTATAAGATGAAGCACCTTGCTCAGCATCCTTCTTTGAAGGAGCCCAAGAAAGAGGGCAAAAGGGGCAGGAAACCCAAAATTGCAGTATAGTAATGGATCCAGATTTTCGCTATGCCGGTGAGCGTTTTGCCGACTTGCAGATTTTAAGATACCGTCTGAATGGATTTGAGCGTCTGAGTGCTCTCCAGAAGCGATTTATTTTTTATCTTTCAAAAGCAACGCTCTCCGGTCGCGATATCACCTTCGACCAAATGGGAAGATACAACCTCCGCATCAGGAAGCTGATGGAGGTTGTATATTCTTTGTTGTCCGGTCGTGATGATAGCGATGATTTCCACGCCCTGGAGGTTTATCTCAAGAGGATATGGTTTTCGAATGGCATCTATCACCATTATGGATGCGAGAAGATCATTCCCGGCTTCACTGTGTCCTATCTTGAGTCGGCCATCGCCGGTGTAGACCCTGCGTTGCTGCCGTTGCGTGAGGGTGAGACCATAGAGGACTTGAAGCGTGAACTGTTCCCTGTGATCTTCGACCCCGACATACTGCCCAAGCGTGTGAACCAGGCCGACGGTGAAGACCTTGTGCTGACCTCTGCCTGCAACTTCTATGAGGGCCTCACCCAGAAAGAAGTGGAAGACTATTATGCCGGCAAGAAAGACTCCGACGACGAGACTCCTCCCTCCTGGGGCCTGAACAGTCGTCTGGTGCGCACCCAGGACGGGATTCAGGAGCAGGTGTGGTCGGCCCATGGGATGTATGGTCCGGCTATTCGGGAGATTGTGGGTTGGCTGCGTAAAGCTCGTGACGTGGCAGAGAGTGAAGAGCAGCGAGCTGTGATCGCCTCACTCATTGAATATTATGAGACGGGCGACCTGCGCGTGTTCAATCGCTACTGTATCGAGTGGGTGCAGGCACATGAGGGCGACATCGACTTCATCAACGGCTTTATCGAAGTATATGGCGACCCCCTGGGCCTGAAAGGCACCTGGGAGGGCATCGTGGAATACAAGGACCTGGAGGCTACCAAGCGTACGCGCACCATCAGCGACCATGCCCAGTGGTTTGAAGACCATTCTCCCGTCGACCCACGTTTCCGCAAGCCCGTGGTGAAGGGAGTCGTGGCCAATGTGGTATGTGCCGCTATGCTTGGCGGCGAGGAATATCCCTCGTCGGCTATCGGCATCAATCTGCCCAATGCAGACTGGATACGTGCCCGCTATGGCAGCAAGAGTGTGACGATCGGCAATCTGACCGAGGCTTACAACAAAGCCGCCCATGGCAATGGCTTCAAGGAAGAGTTTGTCATAGACAGTGCCACCCTCGCTCTGATCGAGCAGTATGGCGACCTCTGCGACGATCTGCACACCGACTTGCACGAGTGCCTGGGTCATGGCAGCGGCCAGCTGTTGCCCGGCACCGACCCCGACGCGCTCAAGGCCTATGGCAACACGATAGAGGAGGCGCGTGCCGACCTCTTCGGCCTGTATTATATCGCCGACAAGAAATTGGTGGAGCTCGGGCTGCTTCCCGACGACCGGGCGTATCAGTCGCAATATTACACCTATTTGCTCAACGGCCTGCTCACCCAGCTTACGCGCATCCGTCGCGGTCATCAGATAGAAGAGGCCCACATGCGCAACCGCGCCCTGATAGCCCGCTGGGCCCTTGACCATGGTGACGGAGCCGTGGAACTGGTGAAGCGTGACGGTAAGACCTTTGTGCGTGTCAACGACTATGCTCGTCTGCGTATGCTCTTTGCTCAGTTGCTCGCCGAGATACAGCGCATCAAGAGCGAGGGCGACTATGAAGCGGCCCGCCAGCTGGTAGAGAAATATGCCATCCATGTGGACGAGACGCTGCATGAGGAGATCCTCAGCCGATACGAGCGGCTCGACCTGGCTCCCTACAAGGGCTTTCTCAATCCGCGTATGGAGCCGGTGGTTGATACCAGTGGCGAGATAGTGGATGTGCGGCTCGACTATTCGGAGACTTTCACAGAGCAGATGATGCGATACTCCAGAGATTATTCCTTTTTATAATAGGCATGACGATGACAGAAGATATCAACGGACGAGTCAAAGAAATCAAACAGTCGTTTCGCTTGCTGATGAACGGCGTGGCTTCTCACTCGATGCGTGAGAAGGGCCTGAACTACCATCTCAACTGGGGCGTTTCATTCACCGACTTGAAACAAATGGCCGCCACTTATGGCAAGGATTATCATCTGGCCATTGCGCTGTGGAAAGAGAATGTGAGAGAGTGCAAGATCCTCGCCACGCTCATCATGCCTCCAGAGGAGATGCCTCAGGAGATCGCTGAGTTGTGGATGGAACAGACCGACACACAAGAGATCGCCGAGATGCTGGCTTTCAACCTCCTGCAGTGGGTGGACTATGCACCGGCACTGGCCTTCGGCTGGATTTCCAGCGACCAGATGTGTCGTCAGGTAGCCGGCTATTCGATTATCTCCCGACTGTTGATGAAAGGTCAGACTCCGGACGTGAGAGGCATCAACGAGTTGATCGACCAGGCTGTCACAGCCCTCGACGACGGGTCTGTGGCGGTGCGGCATGCGGCTTTCACTTGTCTGCAGCGACTTGCACAGGTGGATGAGGCTTATTATCAGATAGTCAGTGCCGCCATGCGGCAAAAAGGGGTCGACTTTTCGTAACTTTGGCTTTTCAAGGCGAAGTTACTCCGTCTCGGGATAAAAAATGAATGAATTCATTTTGTTCTCCTCTCGACTTTTCGTAACTTTGCCAGCGATATTGCGATTGTGTCATGGATGAGAGCGTCATGCAAAAAGTGAGGAGCACCCTCACGTCCTATCTTGAGGAGAATAATTGCCGTAAGACCCCCGAGAGGTTTGCCATTCTCGAGGCTGTATATAGCATGAATGGACATTTCTCCCTCGAAGCGCTTGGCGACCAGATGGAGAAGAGCAATTTCCGGGTGAGCCGTGCCACGCTTTACAATACCCTCCGCCTGTTTTCGAAGTTGCGGCTTGTGGTGAAACATCATTTCCTGCAAGGCACCATGTATGAGGCGAGTTTCCAGAATGGCAATCACTGCCATCAGATCTGCACGATCTGCGGTAAGGTAAAGGAGTTGAACAGCGCTGCATTCGCTCCCCTGATAGACGAGGTGAAGCTGCGGCGCTTTCATAAAGACGGGTTCACCCTCTATTTTTACGGTATATGCAGCACCTGCCAGTCAAAGCTGTCGCGTGTGAAGAGCAAGAAGACGAACAGTAACAAAAAACCAAATATTAAGAAATGAATCATGGTAAAGCAGATGTCCTGCTCGGTTTGCAGTGGGGCGACGAAGGTAAAGGAAAAGTGGTAGACGTTCTTACACCGCATTATGACGTCATCGCACGTTTTCAGGGCGGTCCCAATGCGGGTCACACTTTGGAGTTTGAGGGTCAGAAATATGTGTTGCGAAGCATTCCCTCAGGCATTTTCCAGGGTGGTAAAGTGAATGTCATCGGCAATGGTGTGGTGCTGGCCCCCGACCTGTTTATGGACGAGGCTATCGAGTTGGAGAAGAGCGGACATGAGCTTCGCTCCCGTCTTCATATCTCTCGCAAGGCCCATCTCATCATGCCTACTCACCGCCTGCTCGACGCTGCCCAGGAAGCCGCCAAAGGAAAGAGCAAAGTGGGCACCACGGGCAAAGGCATCGGCCCGACCTATACCGACAAGATCTCTCGCAACGGTTTGCGCGTAGGCGATATCTTTGATGGTTTCGAAGAGAAATACGCCGCCCACAAAGCCCGTCATGAGCAGATGCTGAAGTCGCTCAACTATACCGACTATGACATCACCGAGGTGGAGCAGAAGTGGATGAAAGGCATTGAGTATCTGCGTCAGTTCCCTATTGTCGACAGCGAGCATGAGATCAACGGTATGCTCAAGGCCGGCAAGAGCATCCTCTGCGAGGGCGCCCAGGGCACCATGCTCGACGTAGACTTCGGCAGTTATCCCTTTGTGACCTCTTCCAACACGATCTGTGCAGGTGCTTGCACCGGTCTTGGCATCGGCCCCAATAAGATAGGCGACGTGTATGGCATTATGAAGGCCTATTGCACCAGGGTGGGTGCCGGTCCTTTCCCGACAGAACTTTTTGACGAGACGGGTGCCGAGATACGCCGTCTGGGTCACGAGTATGGTGCGGTGACGGGTCGCGAGCGCCGTTGCGGCTGGATCGACCTGGTGGCTCTGCGCTATTCCATCATGGTGAACGGTGTGACCAAGCTGATCATGATGAAGAGCGACGTGCTCGATGCCTTTGACACCATCAAGGCCTGTGTGGCCTATCGTTACAAAGGTGAGCAGATCGACTACTTCCCCTACGACATCGAACAGGATATCGAGCCTGTGTATGTGGAGATGCCCGGTTGGAAGACCGACATGACCTCCTTCACGTCGGAGAGCCAGTTTCCCAAGGCTTTCGCAGACTATATCTCATTCCTGGAGCAGCAGCTCGAGACACCTATCTGTATCATCTCCATCGGCCCCGACCGTGAGCAGACCATCATCAGAGGATAATCATCATGGCACAGAAACCAAATATACCCAAGGGCACGCGCGACTTCTCGCCCATCGAGATGGCCAAGCGCAACTATATTTTTGACACGATACGCGACGTCTACGCCCTCTATGGCTTCCAGCAGATAGAGACCCCCGCTATGGAAACCCTTCAGACCCTGATGGGCAAATATGGCGAGGAGGGCGACAAGCTGCTTTTCAAGATCCTGAATTCTGGCGACTTTATGAGCAAGGTGCCTGCCGACGAGATTGACGGCCAGCATCCCTTGCGGCTGGCGGCCCGTATCTGTGAGAAAGGCCTGCGCTATGACCTCACGGTGCCCTTCGCCCGCTATGTGGTGATGCACCGCGACGAGCTTCAGTTGCCTTTCAAGCGTTATCAGATACAGCCCGTATGGCGTGCCGACCGTCCTCAGCGCGGCCGTTACCGTGAGTTTTACCAGTGCGACGCCGACATAGTGGGCAGTGACTCCCTGCTCAATGAAGTGGAGCTCATGCAGATTGTCGACACGGTGTTTACGCGTTTCGGCGTGAGGGTACAGATCAAGATCAACAACCGTAAGATCCTCACCGGTATAGCCGAGGTGATTGGCGAGGCAAACAAGATTGTGGACATCACTGTGGCCATCGACAAACTCGACAAGATAGGCCTGGAGAATGTCAACAAGGAGTTGGCCGCTGCCGGCATCTCCGCCGAGGCCATCGAGCGCCTGCAGCCCATCATCGCCCTGAGCGGTACTAATGAAGAGAAGCTCGGTGTGGTATCGGAAGTGCTGGCAGCGTCGGAGACCGGCCTGAAGGGCGTGGAAGAGACCCGCTATATCCTTGACACCCTGGGCAAATGCGGCCTGAACAATGAGATTCAGCTCGACCTGACACTGGCCCGCGGCCTGAACTATTACACCGGAGCCATCTTCGAGGTGAAAGCCCTTGACACCCCGATGGGCAGCATCACCGGCGGTGGCCGCTATGACAACCTGACGGGCATCTTCGGCATGCCCGGCCTGAGCGGCGTGGGTATCTCATTCGGTGCCGACCGTATCTTCGACGTGCTCAACGCCCTTGACCTCTATCCTAAAGAAGCCGTTCATGGCACCCAACTGTTGTTTATCAATTTCGGCGAGAAGGAGACTGAGTATTGTCTGCCGCTCCTGGGTGCCTGCCGCAAGGCCGGTATCCGCTGCGAGATTTTCCCCGACAAGGCAAAGATGAAGAAGCAGATGGCCTATGCCAACGCCAAGTTGATACCCTTTGTGGCCTTGGCCGGTGAGAATGAGATGGCAGCCGGGCAGGTGACCCTCAAGAATATGGACAGCGGTGAGCAACAGCTCGTAGACATCGACCAACTGATTAAGACGATAGGAGGAACGCTCTCATGAGAAAGACATTCGCCTTGCTGACAGCCGTCGTGCTCTGCGTGCTGATGATGTCGTCGTCCCGACGCCCCATCACCATATTCATGATCGGCGACTCGACCATGGCCAACAAGCCCTACGACGGCGACAAACAGGAGCGCGGCTGGGGCATGGTGCTTCAGGGCTTCTTCACCGATGACATCGTGGTGGACAATCATGCCGTCAACGGCCGTTCGTCGAAGAGCTTCATCGACGAAGGCCGGTGGCAGGTGGTGGTCGACAAGATCATGCCTGGCGACTATGTCTTCATTCAGTTCGGCCACAACGACGAGAAGCCCAAGGCTGACCGTCACACCGATCCCGGCACGACGTTTGACGCCAACCTGACCAAGTTTGTCACAGAGACCCGTCAGAAAGGCGGTATCCCCGTGCTTTTCAACAGTGTGGTGCGTCGCAACTTCATGAAGAATGCACCGGAGAACGATGATGATGAGAAACTGCGCGACAAAGTCTTCACAGGAGAGTCCTCCACAGAGGGCGACGTGCTGGTCGACACGCATGGTGACTACCTGCTCTCGCCCCGCAATGTGGCGGCGACTACCCGCTGCGCATTCGTCGACGCCAACAAGGTGACTCACGACCTGGAGCAGTCTCTCGGTCCAGAGGCGTCGAAGCGTCTGCACATGTGGTTCCGTCCGGGCGAGACCCCCTCGTTGCCCAAAGGCCGTGAGGACAACACACATTATAGTATATACGGTGCCCATGTGGTGGCCTCGCTGCTGGTAGACGAGATAGCCCGTCAGGTGCCAGCGCTCAAGAAATATGTGCGCCATTATGACTATATCGTGTCGGACAAAGGACAGGGCAACTATATGGACCTGCAGAAAGCCGTCGACGAGGCTCCTATGGGCAAGAAGACGAAGATCAGGGTGCTTCACGGCGAATGGTCCTATCCCGTGATACCCCGTGGCAAGAAGATCAAGCTGGATGTGTCTTCGCATGCAAAATTGCTGAAATAGTAGAAGTGCGTCTGATTTAGCGTCAATAAAATTTTGATGTTATCTTTTTTTTTGCTATATTTGCGGCATACACTTTATTATTCACGCTATACACATTGATATTATGAAGAAGAAATTTATTTGTACAGTATGTGGCTATATCCATGAGGGTCCTGAGCCACCAGAGAGATGCCCGGTCTGCAAAGCGCCTGCATCAAAGTTCAAAGAGATTGTAGAGGGTGAGGAACAGCCTTTCGCCTCCGTTCACGAGTTAGGCATTGCCCGCAAGGAAGGTGCCGACGAGCAGATGATCAAAGACCTGATGAACAACTTCAGCGGCGAGTGCGGCGAGGTGGGCATGTATCTGGCCATGGCACGTCAGGCCGACCGCGAAGGCTATCCCGAGATCGCCGAGGCATTCAAACGCTATGCCTACGAAGAGGCCGACCATGCCTCACGCTTTGCTGAGTTGCTGGGCGATGTGCTCAAGGACACCAAGAGCAATCTGGAGGCTCGCATCGCCGCAGAGCGCGCTGCCTGTGAAGAGAAAACCGTCATCGCCCGTGCCGCCAAGAAGGCCAACATGGATGCCGTTCATGACACGGTGCATGAAATGGCTCGTGACGAGGCTCGTCACTGCGCTGGTTTTGAGGGACTTTACAAGCGTTATTTCAAGTAAAGGTTTAGCCATAGGAAATACGAAAAAGGCGTTGCATGTGCAACGCCTTTTTTGTAGGTAATATGTGTCGGTATCTTCTCTCTTATGCCTCGATGGCAGCCACGCCTGGGAGCACCTTGCCCTCGATGGCCTCGAGCAGAGCGCCACCACCAGTAGAGATGTAGCTCACCTGGTCGGCCATGCCGAACTTGTTGATACATGCCACGGAGTCTCCACCGCCGATGAGCGAGAACGCGCCATTGGCAGTAGCCTCTGCGATAGCGTCGGCGATAGCCTTTGATCCACCGATGAAGTTGTCGAACTCAAACACGCCGGCAGGACCGTTCCAGAGGATGGTCTTTGCGTCTTTGATGGCCTCGGCGAAAGCCTTGCGGGTCTCTGGACCGGCATCGAGTCCCTCCCATCCATCGGGGATGTCGTTGGCGGGGCATACCTGTGTGTTGGCGTCGTTGGCGAAGGCGTCTGCAGCGATGCAGTCAGTGCCGAGCACGAGGTTGACCCCGTTCTCCTTTGCTTTCTCGATGACGGCGAGTGCCACGTCGAGTTTGTCGTCCTCGCAGATAGAGTTGCCGATTTTTCCACCCTTTGCTTTTGCGAAGGTGTAGGTCATACCGCCGCAGAGGATGAGGTTGTCAACCTTGCCGAGCAGATTCTCGATGATACCGATTTTTGTGGAAACCTTTGAACCACCCATGATGGCAGTGAAGGGGCGCTTGATGTTGCTGAGCACATTGTCGACAGCCTTGACCTCTTTCTCCATGAGGTATCCGAGCATCTTGTGGTCTTTGTCGAAGAACTCGTCGATGACAGCAGTAGAGGCGTGCTTGCGGTGAGCTGTGCCGAAGGCATCCATCACATAGCAGTCGGCATAGCTTGCCAGTGTCTTGGCGAACTCTTTCTGGCTCTTCTTCATGGCCTTCTTGGCGTCGTCGTAAGCAGGGTCGGTCTTCTCGATGCCCACGGGCTTACCCTCCTCCTCGGGATAGAAGCGGAGGTTCTCAAGCAGGAGCACTTCTCCGGCCTTCAGAGCGTCGGCGGCCTCTTTGGCCTTTGCGCAGTCGGGTGCGAATTTCACGGGAGTGCCGAGTGCTGCAGCCACAGCGTCAGTGATCTGTCCAAGAGAGAATTTTGCGTTCACCTTGCCTTTGGGCTTGCCCATGTGCGACATGATGATCAGTGCTCCGCCATCGGCCAGTATTTTCTTCAGTGTGGGAAGTGCGCCGCGAATGCGGGTGTCGTCGGTTATTTTACCATTTTCATCGAGTGGCACATTGAAGTCCACGCGTACAATTGCCTTTTTTCCGGCAAAATTGAATTGATCAATTGTCATAGTTGGATTAAAATATTATAAAAAACAGTTTTCTTTCAATTCTTTCGCAAAATTAGTGCTTTTTCCTGAAATATGAGCATATTTATTTTATTTTAACTTGCAGAATTGTAATCGCCTGCCTGTCACCTGCTTTTGTTTCGTTTTTTTTTACTATCTTTACACCCGAAATAAGATACCCCGTTGTAAATGCGAGGAAAAGCAATCGAAATAAAAATAAAACTATGACAAAGAAAATGATGATGCTGGCCGTCCTTCTATTTTGCGGCATGATGATGGGCCACGCACAAGTGATGAAGACCGCAGACCTGGAAAAGTATGCCAAAGAGCGATATGGCGACAAGTGGGTGGATGCCGCCGCCAACCTGGCCAGCGGCCTGACGCTTGACAAGAATGAGAGCCTGACCTATCAAGAAGTGGTGGAGGTGAAGGGCAAGAGCAAGCAGCAGCTCTATCTGGCCCTGAACTACTGGGTGACGGCCACTTTCAAAGATAAGCAAGCCATCACGCTGAACGACAAGGACGCTGGCTGTATCATCGTGACCTCGACCATCAAGAACATCGCTGAGCACATGGGTACGCTGAACAAATATTCCGTGAGCATCACTCCTGTGATCCGTTTCGACATCAAGGACGGCAAGGTGCGCATGACCTATACGGTGCAGAGCTATGACATTCTTGACGACCAGAGCGGTGGCTGGCTGAGCGGGCTGACCTCCAAGGAACCCGACAAGCGCACTGTGGGCGACTCCAAGCGCAAGGCTGACGACAAGACCAACGCCAACCTCTACGACATGCAGTGGGAGATAGCCAAGCACTATCCCTTTGTGGAGAAAGACCCTCAGAAGCGCACCTGCGCCAAGGCCCTGGTGATGACACATGCCTACTCCAATGCCATCATAGACAAGGTGGAGGAAGCGTTGCGCAACGGCCTTATCGGCAATGATGACGAAGACTGGTGATGATCTTCACCCTTTTGTCTCGTGAGAGGTTGCCCGGATTGCTTCCGGGCTGCCCCTCGGGTACATCCATCCCGCGGAGCGCATAGAATTCTACCCAGTAGGGTAGGAGGTTGCCGCTCTCATCATGAAACGACATCGGTATGGGCGAGAAGATACGCCCGCCGTTTTTCCAGACGTATGACATCTCGACCAGTTCGCTGCAGTATATCTCCCGGTCGTCACGCTGGAAGGTGAAGTCGTAGGGCTTGCCCAGTTGTGCAAGTGCGTTATTGAGAGTTTGCTGTCTGTCGATTTTTCCTTTGACTCTCCCTGCCAGCCATTTGCCCGGCTGTGCGAGCACCTGGCTGAGAGGTGAGAGCACCACCCCGTCGTAGGTGGCCTCTATCACCATGATTTGCCCATCCTTTCTATATATGATCCCCACGTGGTCGATCTGCTGCTGGTCGACGCCTTGTGTCACCTTCGTGATGGCGTTGGACTGAGCAGGTATATGGAAGAGCAGGTCGGCGTCCTTCAGTTTGTGTATCCAACTGCCGGTGTGCTGTGCCGAAATCGTTGCACAACACACCAGCAGTGTCATTGTCAGCCAAGTCAGTCGTCTCATCTCACAACGGTTTTCCTGCCATTGACGATGTAGATGCCTTTTCGGGGCGTGGCAGCTCCTGTGGTGATGCGCCTGCCCTGCAAGTCATAGACGGCGGGTGAGGCGGTCTCGTCGGCTAAGCTGTTATGGATGGCGGCTGGGTCTCCAGCCGGCATGAATATGACCTCGCCCAGGCTGCTGTTGTCGTTTTTGTGGAAGATGACGTTCTCGATGCTTTCCTCGTCTTGTGTGGCCACGTTCCATATATTGCCCTGTGCGTAGACCGTGTTGGAAGAGTTGTTGTAGAGGTCGTAGAGCGTGCCGTCGAATCCGTTGTCCTTGAAGACGTTGCCTCCCGGATTGTAGTCAGGTGCGGAGGGATCTACCTCCGTTTTGCCGATGTTGACCTCTCCGCATCCGATGACGGTGATTCCCCACAGGCTGCCCTCGATATGATTGCCGCGTATGTATGCTTTCTGTGTGAGGTAGGGGTCGTAGAGGCTGATGCCGCTGCCACCGTTGTTGGGATTTGTCTCAAACTTGTTGTTGATGATCATGTTGTCGGCGATGACCACATCCATTGAGCTCATGGTGGTGAGTCCATACCTGTTGTTCTTGATGGTGCATCCTGTGATGGCGGTCGACATGCCCTGGTAGCCAAACCAGTTGGCCACGGCGATTCCCCCTGCCATGTTGCGTGTGGAGTCTCCGTCGATCACACAGTCCTTGATGATGACTTCGGGTGCAGCGGTGAGGTTGATCTGCGGTATGTTGTTGTTGGCTTGCGAGTTGTGCTTGAAGGTGCAGTTCTCAATCTTTACGTTGCAGCAGAAATTGGCCGCCCCGCCGATGGCCGCTTTCTGACAGCTGTCGAACTGGCATTCCTGGATGAGGAACTCCGCTCCGTTGACACCGAGGAACAAAGCCCCCGACATGGTGCCGTTGTGCTTGCTGAAGTGGCAGTTGCTGATATTCATGCCTATGGTGGAATAGTTGCGCAGTCCGACATATTCGAAGTCGATGTTGCTGACCTCGGTCACCGCCGTCTCGTTTTGCACGTCGAGTCCGTAGCACGATTTTGCTTCGCCGTCTCTGGTGAGTATGGTCTTCCCGTTGAGCACCTTGAGGTCTGCGGCTCCCTGGATGATGAGCTCGGCGGCATCGGCGAATTTTACGGTGACGCCCTCGTCCATTTTGAATGCGTCGCCCGGTGCGATTGTGTCGCTTTGTGTGATGGTGTACACATTTCCCTCTTTGCTTACTCCGCTTCCCTCGATCTGCGAGAGTGTCTCAAAAGAGTAGGTGGTGCCGTCGCCGGCAGTTTTGTAACCATCAGCATGAATAGCCAGTACTGAGAGGGTCAGCACTGGCACCAAAATGTAAATTTTTCTCATTTTATTTTTTAGTTTTTGATGAAATCCTGTACTATTCAAACTTCAGCACATCCTCGATATACCTTTCAATGTTTTCGTTGTGTAGCCTTTTCATCCTGATGTAATTGATCAGTACCGTGATGATGTAGTAGATGAGGCATAGGGCGGCACCTGCCCCGATAGCGATGAAAAGGTTGGTGATGGTGGTCTCGTAGAACGACATCACCAGGAAAGGAATGATGAAGATAATGGAATAAACGGTGTATTTCTTGCGGAGAGAGTCGACGTCGTCAATGACGGCTTGCTTATAGAACAGATAGTCGTCGAAATCCTCTTCTTCGATGCCGTAGTCCTCCAGTCGTGGGAATCCCTGTTTGTCTCTGTTTGCCGCGATCACTTTCCGGATGCGGTGCTCCATGTCGTCGAGTATATTGTTTTGCATTCCTTAATTTTCTTAATTTTCTGCGAAGATACATTAAAAAGTTGTTTATTCCAAATAATATTTTGCGTAATTGAAAAAAAAGCGTAATTTTGACCCCGTATTTCTAATTTTAAAATTTTGACAATATGGAATTACCAGATTTTATGTCGTATTCAGACAAGTTTTCCGCCAAGGGCTTTGTGGAAAAGATCTCCCGTATTGCCAAGCGTGCGGGTGCGAAACTTGTTTATTATGCCTTTGTGCTCTATTATACCCTTCAGAGCAAGGATGTCTCTATCAAGGACAAAGCGATCATCGTTGGTGCCTTGGGTTATCTGATCAGTCCGCTCGATGCGCTTCCCGATGCATTTCCTATCGTGGGGCTTACCGATGACATGGCTGTCCTGGCTTATGTGATCAACAAGATCTGGGTGGATGTGCCGGATGATGTGCGTCAGAAAGCCAAGGACAAACTCTCGGAGTGGTTTGACGAGGATGAGTTGCAGGAGGTGGATGAACTGCTGGACGCAAAGTCTGAAGAAAGCAAATAATAAAAGAATCGCATGGCCCGCGGGCCATGCGATTCTTTTATAGAGTTTTGGATTATTTCGATTTGAGTTAGAGCACTCCCTGTGCCATCATTGCTTTGGCCACTTTGAGGAATCCGGCGACGTTGGCTCCCTTGACGTAGTTGATGTATCCGTCTTCCTCGGTGCCGTATTTCACGCAGTTGGCGTGGATGTCGTCCATGATGTCGTGGAGTTTCTGGTCTACCTCCTCACGGCTCCAGCGCAGGCGCTCAGAGTTCTGGCTCATCTCGAGTCCTGAAACGGCCACACCACCAGCGTTGGCAGCCTTGCCCGGAGAGTAGAGTATCTTGGCATCCTGGAATATCTTGATGGCCTCTGGTGTGGAAGGCATGTTGGCACCTTCGCTCACTGCGATGACACCGTTCTCTACGAGAGCCTTGGCAGCTTCGCCGTTGATTTCATTCTGTGTGGCAGATGGCAGTGCGATATCGGCTTTCTCAAACCATGGCTTTGCCCCCTCTACATACTTCACTCCATACTCCTCGGCATACTCCTTGATACGTCCGCGCTCCACATTCTTCAGCTCCATGATGAAGTCGAGCTTCTCGCGGTCGATGCCGTCTGGGTCGTAGATATATCCGTCGGAATCCGACATGGTGACGACCTTTCCTCCGAGTTCGATACATTTCTCCACGGTATACTGGGCCACGTTGCCGGCACCCGATACGAGAATGGTCTTGCCCTTGATGTCGAGACCGCGTGTCTTGAGCATATTCTGCAGGAAGTAGACGTTGCCATATCCGGTGGCTTCAGGACGTATGCGTGATCCGCCGAACTCCTGTCCTTTTCCTGTGAGCATGCCAGTGAACTGGTGTGTGAGTTTCTTGTACATGCCGAACATGTAGCCTACCTCGCGTCCACCCACGCCGATGTCACCAGCGGGTACGTCCTCGTCGGGACCCACGTGACGATAGAGCTCTGTCATGAAAGCCTGGCAGAAACGCATCACCTCTGCGTTGCTCTTGCCTCTTGGCGAGAAGTCAGAACCACCTTTTGCTCCACCCATTGGGAGCGTGGTGAGTGAGTTTTTGAAAGTCTGCTCAAAGGCGAGGAACTTGAGTATGGAAAGGTTGACGGAAGCGTGGTATCTGATACCTCCCTTGTACGGGCCAATGGAGTTGTTGTGCTGTATGCGGTATCCCATGTTGGTCTGTACGTTTCCCTTGTCGTCGGTCCATGTGACGCGGAACTGTATGATTCTGTCGGGGATGCAGAGACGCTCGATGAGGTTGGCGCGGTCGAATTCTGGATGTTTGTTATACTCTTCTTCAATAGAGCCTAATACTTGACTGACGGCCTGGATGTACTCCGGTTCGTTGGGGAATCTCTGGTTCAGATTCTCTACCACTTTCAATGCGTTCATAATCTTTTTCCTTTAATTTTGATTGTATAAAAACACTTATCCTATTTGTATCTGCGTGCAAAGGTATAATAAAAAATTGAACCGCCAAACAAAATGAAAGAAAAATATGCTTTTTAGTAGAAAAAAGAAAGAAATTGTGATGATTTTGAAATAAAAAGGCAGAAAAATGGGGTGTGAAACATCACGCCCCATTATTATTTGCATCCTGTGCTTTTGTTGTTTTTTTGTTGTTTCTCCGTCTGTTTTTTCTTTTTTTTGCCGTTGTAGCATTTTCGTTTTCAGCTTTGACGGTCTTTTTTTCTTCTGCCGTCTTTTTCTTTCCCCTGCCGTCATGGTGGCGTGCGGTTTTCCCCCTTCCGTTTCCGCGTCCTCTTCCACGTCCTCTTCCTCTTCCTTTGGGAGAGTCCATGGGTTTGTATTCGGGTCCTTCCCCGACGTTTTCAGGCAGAGGTATTTTCTCTACGGGGTATCCGAGGAAGTCCTCGATGCGCATGAAGTCGGCGATTTCCCTTCCTCTGACCAGTGTGATGGCCTTTCCGTCTCGCTGCGCCCTTGCCGTGCGTCCGATGCGGTGTACGTAGTCTTCTGAGTCGTGTGGCACGTCGAAGTTGATGACGGTGGCGATGTCGTCGATGTCGATACCCCTGGCTACGATGTCAGTGGCCACGAGCACGTCTACCTGTCCGCTTTTGAATTTGTACATCATCTCGTCTCTCTGGCTCTGGTCGAGGTCGGAGTGCATCTCTCCGCAGTTGATTTTCATGTGCAGGAGCGCTTTGTTGATGTCCTTGACCTTGAGTTTTGAGCATGCGAAGATGATGACTCTCTTGAGTTCTCCCGCCTTGAAGAGATGTCGTATGATGCCCAGTTTCTGGTTTTCGTGGCAGACGTATGCCTGCTGCATGATATTGTCTGCCGGTCTGCTCACGGCGAGTTTCACCTCGACGGGATTTTTGAGCAGCGTCTTTGCGAGTTGCTCGATTTTTGCGGGCATCGTGGCAGAGAACATGATGGTCTGGCAGCTGTCGGGCAGGTAGCTTGCGATTTTGAGTATGTCGTCGCTGAATCCCATGTCGAGCATTCTGTCGGCCTCGTCGAGCACGAAGAATGAAACCTTGCTGAGGTCGGCATGTCCCATCGTGATGTGGCTGATGAGCCTGCCGGGCGTGGCGATGACCACGTTGGCCCCGAGCTGCAGCCCTTTTGTCTCCTGTTCGTATCTCCCTCCGTCGTTGCCTCCATACACAGCCACGCTGCTGATGCCATTGAGGTAGTATCCGAATCCCTCCATGGCCTGGTCGATCTGCTGTGCGAGTTCGCGTGTGGGGCTCATGATGACGCAGTTGACGTCTTCTTCGGGATAATATCCGTCGTCGATGAGGCTGAGGATTGGCAGCAGGTATGCGGCTGTTTTTCCAGTACCTGTCTGTGCGACTCCGATGATGTCTCTGCCGTCGAGGATCTCAGGTATGCACTGTTCTTGTATTGGCGTGCACGTCTCGAATCGCATGTCGTCGAGTGCGTCGAGGATATTGTCGTTAAGGTTTAGTTCTTCGAATCTCATTTTTTATTATTAATTAGGTGCCTGGCGATAGCAGAAGTAAGCTACGAAGGCGAAGATGATGTTGGGCATCCATGATGCGAGCATAGGTGGAAATCCTGCCTGTATGGCAAAGGTAGAGGAGACAGTCTGGAGCATGATGTATGTGAAGCTCAGCGTGAGTCCGATGCCGAGATACATTCCCATGCCTCCTTTTCGTTTGCGTGAGGAGAGGGATGCTCCGATGATGGTGAGTATGAACGATGCGAACGAGGTGGCTATGCGTTTGTGATACTCCACTTCATATTGCACGACGTTGCCCGACCCTCTTGCCTGCTGCTTGTAGATATACTCGCGCAGTTGCGGGCTGGTGAAAGTCTCTTGCTGTCCTTTAGAGTAGACCAGGTCGGTAGGTTCCATCATGATGAGCGTGTCTTTGGTCATGCCCTGTGTGATGGTCTCCTTGAGTCCGTGCAGCTCCCTCACTTTCCAGTTGATGACTTTCCAGTGGAACTTGCTGTCGGAGATGGTGTCGTATCTGATCTCAGTGGCAGTCATGTGGCTTACGAGTTTCTTGTTCTCAAACTTGTCGAGACAGAATCCGTATCCGCATTTTCGGCGGTTGTCGTAGTGCTGTATGTATGCGATGACACCCTGGTCTACCTGTAGCTGTACGTTTTCAGCCGAAGTGTTTTTTCGCTTGTTTTTATATAAAGTCTCGAAATTCTGCCTGATGACGGTGCCGTGAGGTATGACGTAGGCCCCGAGATAGTAGGTGACGAGAGAGATGAGCACGCATGAGATCATATAGGGCCTGAGCAGTCGTTTGAAAGACAATCCGGATGCGAGCATGGCTATGATCTCGGAGTTTCCGGCCAGTTTGGACGTGAAGAAGATGACAGCGATGAATACGAACAGCGGGCTGAAGAGGTTGGCGAAATAGGGCACGAAGTTGGCGTAATAGTCGAAGACGATGGCCTTGAGCGGGGCGTTGTATTGTGAGAATTTTGCCAGGTTCTCATTGATGTCGAAAACGATGGATATGGATATGATGAGAATGATGGCATAGATATATGTGCCGATGAATTTTCTCATGATATACCAGTCGATCCTCTTCATAAATCTCTTTGGGCTGAGCCATGCGAGGTGTGCGGCGAGCCATTTCATCCCATGGGCGGTCTTGCCGAGCAAAGCGCGCGCTTTCCTCAGAGCCTTCAGCCAGGGCCGGTATTTTTTGATGGTGTGGTACCGCATTTCTATGTCAGAGTCTTTGTCCCAGTTGGTTGATGATACTTGATTTCCACGCCATGAAATCGCCTTTGACGATGTGCTGTCGTGCGTCGCCCACCAGCCTGAGGTAGAAAGCCAGGTTGTGTATGCTTGCTATTTGCATGGCGAGCAGTTCCTTGGCTTTGAAGAGGTGGTGCAGGTAGGCTTTGGTGTGTATCCTGTCGACGTGGCATCCCTCAGGGTCGATGGGAGAGAAGTCGTCCTCCCATTTTTTGTTGCGCATGTTGATGGTGCCCTCGTAGGTGAAGAGGAGTGCGTTGCGCCCGTTGCGGGTGGGCATCACGCAGTCGAACATGTCCACTCCGCGCTCGATGGCCTCGAGTATGTTTTGCGGTGTGCCCACGCCCATGAGATATCGTGGGCGGTCTTTTGGCAGGATGCCGTTGACCACTTCGATCATCTCATACATCACTTCGGTGGGTTCGCCAACGGCCAGTCCGCCGATGGCGTTGCCCTCAGCCCCCTTGTCTGCCACATGTTTCGCGGCCTCTTGTCTGAGGTCTTTGTAGGTGCATCCCTGTACGATAGGGAAGAGCGTCTGCTCATATCCGTAGAGCGGCTCCGTGTCGTGGAATCTCTTGATACATCTGTCGAGCCATCTTTGTGTGAGGGCGAGGCTTTTCTTGGCGTATTGGTAGTCGCTTTGTCCGGGCGGACACTCGTCGAGTGCCATCATGATGTCGGCCCCGATGACACGCTGTGTGTCGATCACGTTTTCCGGCGTGAAGATATGCTTGGAGCCGTCGATATGCGATCTGAACTCGCATCCCTCCTCGCGCAGTTTCCTGATGCCAGTGAGTGAGAACACCTGAAATCCCCCCGAGTCGGTGAGGATGGGTCTCTGCCAGGTGTTGAACTGGTGCAGTCCTCCAGCAGCCCTGAGGATGTCGAGTCCCGGCCTCAGGTAGAGATGGTAGGTGTTGCCCAGTATGATCTGTGCGTGCACCTGCTCTTCCAGTTCGCTGAAGTGCACCCCCTTCACGCTGCCGCATGTGCCCACGGGCATGAAGATGGGAGTCTGTATCCGTCCGTGGGCGGTGGTGATCTCGCCGGCCCTGGCGTCGCTGTAGGGGTCAGTGTGCTGTAGCTGGAAGGTCATGGTCTTCTGGGTCGATTTTTAGTTCTATGGGGTTATTCACCACCTCGTCGGTGAGGGCGAACTTCCACACGTCCTGTACGTTTTCGACATAGTGGAATTCCACGCCTTTGAGGTAGATGGGCGGTATCTCGTCGATGTCTTTCTTGTTGTCCTTGCACATGACGATGTCAGTGATGCCAGCCCTCTTGGCTGCGAGTATTTTCTCTTTGATGCCTCCCACCGGCAGCACCTTTCCCCTGAGCGTGATTTCTCCTGTCATGGCGGTGTTTCTTCTCACCTTACGCTGTGTGAGGGCCGATGCGATGGATGTAGCGATGGTGATGCCTGCCGAGGGTCCGTCTTTTGGCGTTGCTCCCTCCGGCACGTGTATATGTATGTTCCACTGGTCGAAGATGCGGTAGTCTACACCGAGCAGGTCGATGTGAGCCTTGACATATTCGAGTGCGATGACCGCCGACTCCTTCATCACGTCGCCGAGATTGCCGGTGAGTGTGAGTTTCGATCCCTTTCCCTTGCTGAGCGAAGTCTCGATGAATAGGATTTCTCCTCCGACACTGGTCCATGCCAGTCCTGTCACCACCCCGGCGTAGTCATTGCCTTGGTAGATGTCGCGGTAGTAGGGTGGCTTGCCGAGCAGTTCCTGCAGTTTGTCGGGTGTGATTTTGAAATAGGGCAGTTCGCCGTCCCTTGCTTTGATGAAAGCCAGTTTTCGGAAGGCCTTGTTGATTTCCTTTTCCAGTTGTCTGACCCCGCTCTCCCTGGTATATTGCTCAATGATACGCTCTATGGCCTGCTTGTTGAAAGCCGGTTTTTCGTCGAGGGTGTTGATTCCGGTGTTGATCATCTCCCTGGGGACGAGATGCCTCTTTGCAATCTCTATTTTCTCCTCAGTGATATATCCGCTCACCTCGATGATCTCCATGCGGTCGAGTAGGGGTCTTGGTATGGTGTTGAGGTCGTTGGCGGTGGCGATGAAGAGCACCTTTGACAAGTCGTAGTCGACATCGAGGTAATTGTCGTGGAATGCGTTGTTTTGTTCCGGGTCGAGCACTTCGAGCAGTGCCGAAGCCGGGTCGCCGTTGATGGTGTGCTGTGTCACCTTGTCGATCTCGTCGAGTATGAAGACGGGGTTTGACGACCCTGCTTTCTGTATGCTCTTGATGATGCGTCCGGGCATGGCCCCGACGTATGTGCGCCGGTGTCCTCTTATCTCCGACTCGTCGTGCAGTCCTCCGAGTGAGATTCTCACGTATTTCCGTTTCATGGCCGATGCGATGCTCTTTCCGAGGCTGGTTTTTCCCACTCCCGGTGGTCCGTAGAGGCAAATGATGGGCGACTTGAGGTCGCCTCTGAGTGAGAGTACGGCGATATATTCGAGTATACGCTCCTTTACTTTCTCCATGCCGTAGTGGTCGTGGTTGAGTATGCGCTCAGCCCTTTTGAGATTGAGGTCGTCGGTGGTGTATTCCCCCCATGGCAGGTTGACCATGGTCTGTAGATAATTGATCTGTATGCTGTAGTCGGGGCTTTGCGGGTTGAGCATGTCGAGCTTGTCCATCTCCTTGTAGAAGATTTTCTTCACGTCTTCCGACCATTTCTTATTCTCTGCCTGTTCGATGAGGTCGAGTCTTTCCGGCGAGCCTTCTCCGTTGCCGAGTTCTTCTTTGATGTTTTTGATCTGCTGCTGCAGGAAGTACTCACGCTGCTGTTCGTCGATGTCCTCTCGGGTCTTGGTGCGGATGTTTTGCTTGAGCTCCACGAGCTGCATCTCCTTGTGCAGCACTTTGAGCAGTTCGAATACCCTCTCCTTGACCGAGTTGCATCTCAGGAGCTGCATCTTGTCGCTGATGCTGAAAGGCATGTTTGACGCGATGAAGTTGACGGTGATGATATTGTTGGAGATATTTGAGAGTGCGAACTGCGACTCGTCGGGTATATCTTCGTTTTTCTTGATAAACTCGATGGAGCGTGCCCTGAGGTCGTCGATGGCGGTGTTGAACTCCTTGTCCTTTGCAGACGGGAGTGCCTCGTTGACGGAGACCGTCTCTCCCATGAGGTATGGCCTGCCCTTTGTGATGCTTTTGAGTTCGCATTTGCCCAGTGCCTGCACGATGGCGGTGAGGTTGTTGCCGGCTCCCGGCATTTCCAGCACCCTGATGATCCTGGCATAGACGCCATACTCATACAGGTCTTCGGCTGACGGCTTTTCCACGTTGGGGTCTTTCTGGCAGAACACTCCGATGATGGAATCCGGGTTGTCGCCGTATTTCTTGACCAGGTTGATGCTGAGCTGCCTGCCTACGAGTATGGGTGATATGACCCCAGGAAACATGACCATGTTTCGAGTGGGCAGTATGGGTATGCTCCCGCTGACAGCAGTGCTGAAAAGGTTTTTGATGTCGCCTTCGTAGTCGGCGATCATCTGGAATCCGTTATTATGATTTTTCTCCATGTCTTGTGTCGTTCGTTTCAGGTTTTGTCTTTTTATTGGTCGATGTCGACGAGGATGTATTGTTTCGATCCCAGTCCGATTTTTTCGGCATATTCTGTGATATATGTGCCGTGCTGCCTGTTGATGCGTGCGATGAGCGGTTTGTTGTCATCGCCCGGTTTGCCTTCGTAATTGAACACCTTGTCGAGGCAGGCCTGGTCTACAGCCACGGGGTCCAGTGATGCCATGATGCCCATGTCTTTGAGTTCGGGTTTGGCCGGGTGACCGTCGCAGTCGCAGTCGACCGACATGTTGTTCATCACGTTGATGTAGATGACGTTTCCGTCGAAATAGTTGTGCACGGCCTGTGCTGCGGCAGCCATTGACTCAAGGAAGAGGTCTTGCGTAGGTCCTGCCGCGATATAATCTGGTGTCCAAGTTTTCTGTGCGTCTGTCGTCTTTCCTGCTGAGTGGATATAAGCCTTTCCGGCAGTAGAAGCCACACCGATGGATGCGTTTTTGAGCACACCTCCGAATCCTCCCATGGCATGTCCTTTGAAGTGTGCGAGGTTGATCATGAAGTCGTAGTTGGGCAGATGCTCACCCACGATGTCGTATTTCAGGTGCTTTCTGTCTTTGACAGGTATGCGTATCTCTCCGAACTCATCCATCAGGTCGACGGCGAAGATGGAGTCGAATCCATGTTCATGTATGGTCTCCCAGTGCTTGCGCGGATCCTGTCTCGTGCCTCCGTAAGCGGTGCAGCACTCCACGATGGTGCCGTCCACCTTCTCGACGAGGTCGCGTATGAGTGTGGGCTTGAGATAGTGTGTGTTTCCTCCTTCTCCGGTCGATATTTTGACGGCCACCCGTCCTTTCGCCTCGACTCCGAGGGCCTGGTAGATTTTCACTAATGACTGTGGTGTGATTTCTTTGGTGAAATATACTTTTGACTGCGCGAAAGCACCAGCTACGAATAAAGCTAATACCAATAAAGCGGTTGTTCTTTTCATTTTTCCTGACAGTTTTGTTATTTTTATGTTGTCTTTTTGTCTTTTGTTTCTTTTCCAGTCTGCAAAATTACAAAAAAAATCTGTTTTTGCCCTCAAATTTCACTACCTTTGCAACCATGCCGAACACTTTTTTCAGATTCAGGAGGTTTGTGGTCTTTCAGGACCGTTGTGCGATGAAGGTGGGCACAGATGGTGTGCTGCTTGGAGCGTGGGCTGCAGGTGGTAGGAAAATATTGGACATCGGAGCCGGAACGGGCCTGCTCAGCCTGATGATGGCCCAGCGTTTTACCGGTGCTCATATCGATGCGGTCGAGATAGACGGAGAGTCGTGCTTGCAGGCCCGTGAGAATGTGGAGCGTTCGCCCTTCAGCGATGCCATCAGTGTGCATCACGCATCAATACAGGAATATGCCGCCATGTATCAAGGCGAGTGTTATGACGCGATAGTGAGCAATCCTCCCTATTTTGAGAATGCGCTGAAAAATCCTGACATACAACGTCAGGTGGCCCGCCATTCTGATGCCTTGCCCTTTGCCGATTTGTTTAGGGCGGTGTCTCGTCTGTTGTCTGCCGACGGTGTGTTCTCTGCCATTATTCCAGTGGAGAGCAAGGGCCGGCTGGACGAGGAGGCAAGCATGAGCGGTCTGTTTGCAGTCAGCGAGACGGGTGTGAAGACGACCCCCCGCAAGGCTCCGCGTCGCTATCTGGTGTCATACGCGCGTCGTCCTGCCGCGGTATTTCAAAAAGAAGAAGTCGTGCTGGAAATATCTCCCGGTGTCCGCTCGGAGTGGTATGCGCGTCTGACGGCTGATTTTTATCTGTAGGCGTGCCGGAAGTCAGTTTGGGACAGGCATTTACCTTGTGAGTTTTCTCCAGAGTCTTTTGTTCATGGCGATGATGTTGCGTCCCTGATGGGTCATGCTGCTTCTCATGTCGCTGATGTCGTTGAAAAGGTTGCACATGGCGTTTTGCATCATGTTGGGCTCAATCTGATTTTCGGTCTCGCTGTTGCATACCATCTTGATGCCTTTCTCCACGACCGACACCTCTATTTCCGTGCCCATCATCATCGGGTCGCCGTCGAAGTGTACCGGGCCTGGCGCTTTGCGTCTGATCACGGCCTTTTTTGCCTTGAAAGTCTTCACCTTGCTGCTTTTGTCGAGCGTCTTGTTCAGCAGGTCGAAGCTCACCTGTGGGGCGTCGAAGATATCGAAAGGCTCCATGACGATGATGTCGAGCAGTCCGTCGCTCATGGAAGCCTGGGGCGCGATGTATGCGTTGTTGCCATACTGTGACGCATTGGCACACGACACCAGGTAGGCCGAGTAGTGATACCTGCCGCTCTCGTCTTCTATGGTGTAGGTCTCCGGTTTGTAGCGCAGTCCCTCGATGAGCACATTCTCTATGTATTTCATGGGTCCTCTCTTGTTGCCCTCGGCGAATTTCTGGCTGATGAAGGCGTCGAATCCCATGCCGCATGTGCAGAAAAAGGGGTGTCCGTTGATTGTGCAGTAGTCGAGGTCCTTGATGATGGTCTTATTGAGTATCTCGATCGACTTCCTGATGTTGACCGGTATGCCCAGGTGTCGTGCCAGTCCGTTGCCCGACCCGCATGGCATGATGGCCATAGCCGTGTCGGAATGAATCAGGGCCTGTCCCACCTCGTTGATGGTGCCGTCGCCTCCTACAGCCACGACGACGTCGTATCCTTGATCGCGTGCTTGTGCGGCAAGTGTGGTGGCGTGTCCAGCCCTCTCGGTATACATTATATTATATTCCCATTTGTCCTGGTCGATATACTGGCTGATGAGCCTGGGTATACCCGATTTCTTGACCGACCCCGAGATGGGATTCATAATGAAGGCGACTTTCATATTAATAATGTTCAATCAATGAGATGCAAAATTAATAATAAATGATGATTTTTTGTATGAAAATCTACTTTTTTTTACTTTATTCGTATTTTCTAATCAAAAAAGGGGGTGTCATTTGTCTTTTTTTTGTATCTTTGCAGCCTAATTAAAAATTTGCAACCAATATTACCTTTTTTTGAGTAATGGGATTATTACAAGAAAGATACAAGAACTATCGTGAGCCTCAACGATTTATGGAGATGGGAGTTTATCCCTATTTTCGCGCTATCTCTGGCAAGCAAGGCACCGAGGTAGACATGGAGGGTAAGAAAGTTCTTATGTTCGGCTCCAATGCATACACAGGTTTGACAGGCGACGAGCGCATCATCCAGGCAGCCAAAGACGCTCTTGATGTCTATGGTTCCGGTTGTGCCGGCAGCAGGTTTCTTAATGGCACTCTCGATTTGCATGTGCAGTTGGAGAAAGAGTTGGCTGAGTTTGAACACAAAGACGAAGCTCTTTGTTTCTCAACCGGATTTTTTGTCAATTCCGGTGTGCTGGCCGTGATTTGTGGCCGTGAGGACTATATCATCTGCGATGAGCGCGACCATGCGAGCATCGTAGACGGTCGCCGTCTGTCGTTTGCCAAGCAGCTCAAGTTTAAGCACAATGACATGGAGGATCTTGAGAAGCAGCTTCAGAAGTGCGAGCCCAATGCCATCAAGCTCATAGTCGTAGACGGTG
The DNA here is from genome assembly GCA_946402905.1 of uncultured Prevotellaceae bacterium. Lineage (GTDB taxonomy): Bacteria > Bacteroidota > Bacteroidia > Bacteroidales > Bacteroidaceae > Prevotella. The sequence goes on from CAMIYC010000023.1 coordinate 43,701, forward strand.
TGTTCTCCATGGAGGGCGATCTCGCCAACTTACCAGAGATTGTGCGTCTGAAGAAGAAATACAATGCCTCGATCATGGTAGACGAGGCTCATGGCATCGGCGTATTCGGCAAAGAGGGCAGGGGAGTGTGTGATCACTTCGGCGTGACCGACGATGTGGATATCATCATGGGTACCTTCAGCAAGAGTCTTGCCAGTATAGGAGGTTTTGTGGCTGCCGACTTCGACACCATCAATTACCTGCGCCATACTTGCCGTACCTATATTTTCAGTGCTTCCAATACTCCTGCCGCTACGGCTGCCGCCCGTGAGGCCCTGCACATCATCCGCACTGAGCCTGAGCGCATTGAGAAATTGTGGAAGACGACCAACTATGCCCTGCGTCGTTTCCGCGAGGAGGGCTTTGAGATTGGCGACACTGAGAGTCCCATCATCCCGCTTTATGTGCGTGATGTAGACAAGACGTTCATTGTGACGAAGCTGGCCTTTGACAACGGCGTGTTTATCAACCCCGTCATTCCTCCTGCCTGTGCGCCTCAGGATACGCTCGTGAGGTTTGCCCTGATGGCCACCCACACCGAAGAGCAGGTGGAGCGTGGTGTGCAAGTGCTCAAGCAAGTGTTCAAGGAGCAGAATCTCTTAAAATAGTTGCGATATAATTTGCACGTTACAAAAAAACTTCATACCTTTGCACCGCATTTCAGAAATGAGGTTGCATTCGGGGTGTAGCGCAGCCCGGTAGCGCACCTGGTTTGGGACCAGGGTGTCGCAGGTTCGAATCCTGTCACCCCGACTTTGCAAAAACCCAAGTTATTGAAAATCAATAACTTGGGTTTCTTTAATGTCCATTTTTGGCGTGTTTTTGGCGTGATATTTTGGAGAATATACGGGTTAGAGGTGAAAGTTCTACGTCTTTTGCACGCCAAACTAAAGAATTTTTGGCGTCTAATCATTCCTGAAGTTCAGATAGATTATTAGGCCCAGCATGAAGGCAAAGAACACAAGTACTCAGAGAGGCAGCCATATCCTTTCCCAAATCTCATCCCACAGGCATAGGCCAAATGCGGTATAGACGGTGTAGCTGGTGCTGAAGACCGTCAGAATGAGCATGGTCCAGAAATTGTACCATGAAAGGAATATGCCTTTGTTGACACCCATCTCTTTTTTTGCGGCCTCCAATTTCTGGTCAAGAAGATTCCCGTATTTCTCCATCGTGTGCTCCTCGCCAATGTCCTGCGACTGCCGCCATCCCATGCTCTGGTTGATGCTGTTAGCCGCCATCGTCGCCTTCAGCCCTATGAGGTTGGTGTCGTTGATCCTGCCGTCCACGGTGAAGCGTGACACCATGAAGTGCAGGTGGGGAATCCCGCTCTTGGCATCGTGTCACCATCGAAGTAGAAGTTTTCGACGTGCTGCACAGGATTCCCCGATGCTTGTCACACTGTTTGGAATAAACGTATTCTGGCACCCCAAGATGATGGTGTTCTCCGCAGTCTCAATGATTGCGTTACAGTTTTCACGAGAGTCATACATTGGGTTTCCGCTTTCCACTTGAATTGAAGTCAAACCTGAGCAGCCTGTAAATGCCCGATATTTGATGGCTGTCACACTATTTGGAATAGTGATAGAGGTCAGACCTGTGCAAAAGAAGAAAGCCCCCTCGTCAATGGTTGTCACACTGTTGGGGAAGGTAATTTCAGTGAGTTGGCTGCAATGAGAGAATGCATATTTTCCGATGCTTGTCACGCTGTTGGGGATATCGATGGCGGTCAGACCTGAACACATATAGAATGCATTGTCAGTCAGTTTGTTTTGGCCAAAACAGTAGAATAGTGATTATGTAGATTCTGTAAAGGGCGGGAAAGTCGAAGATTTAACTTATTTAACTTCTGTAAACGGATTGCGAACTCAATTTTACAATGCAATAAGAAAATTATAAAGCTACGTGATATGTTCTATTTGTGGTAGAATGTAACATTCTTCAAAATCTTATACCTTTATGCCCACATATTTAATAGCCTTCCACACATTACTATAGGAAGGGCCTTTTTCACCATAAGAGTTTGCCCTCTCTTTAGGCATGAACGCCTCCCTGCTACGCAACTACATCAATGGTTTCAAGAAACCTTATGCCGAGCGCGAAAGTGCCATACTCGCCCACATCCACAAGTTGGGCAAGGAAATGATGGCAACATGGTTCTGAAAGATTTACGTTTTACAAAGTATGTTGATAGCGGACAGATGATTAATTTCGAAATGGCATTCACATTAAAAGCAATAAAAATACAATGAAATGGCATATAAAGAGAGATAAATTCTAATGAGATATGAAAATATTAAACCGATTGATTATGCTATTAAACTGTTTTATGAGCATCTAAACGCTCATGACAAGACTATCTTGTCAGCGATGTATGGTGATGGAAAAACAATCTATCATCAGAGAACGTTTTTAACCATAAGCATCATAAATCTCCTCATATCATAATTTAAATAATATTTTTCTGCTACATATCGTAATTCAATTTATTATTCGTACCTTTGTACACAAAATATTGGTATTATGGAGAAATTTGCCGAACTATCAATTCAAAATTTTAGGGCCATAAAGAGTGCCGACATAATTCTGAATGGTATTACTGTTGTATCTGGAGTAAACGGATGTGGCAAAAGTACCATGTCAAAGCTGCTGTATTACATCTTCCATAATGCAAATTCTTTTGATGAAATTGCTGCAGATAGTGTAAGGCAAAATGTAGAGCCCTATCTAAGTGCTCTCACGTCTATTCTAAGGGGGGTGCGTTATACAAATACACTTACTTATCGGCGTTTTATGATGCTGAGGAGTGGATTGGATGAAATAAATACTGAGTCAATAGCTAAATATATCGAATATCTGAGGTCTCTGAAAACAAGTCTTATAGAATCTCTTAATGATGAGAAACAAACTGATATACGTTTTTTAGAAAGAGATTTATATATCATTAAATCCACATTAGGCATAGACTCAAATGACAATGTTGATGTGCCTTCTATGATAGAGTTGATTATTGCTAAGATTATCGAGAAGTTGGAAAAGTATAAACAGTTGGTTATTGACCGTCCATATAATCTGTTTGCAAGACGCATGGTGGATTTTTTCGAGCCAGATGTTTTAAAGAATGTTTCGCTCAAAGAATATGATTCTATAGTTTATGGTCATGGACAAAAAAACATCCCAGAGTTGCATTATATAAAAAAAGTCGCATTTATTGACACACCGATGATAATTGGCCAGTCAATATCGTCCCAACAGCCAAGTTATTGGAAGGAAATAAACGAGTTGGCAAAGATGCCTCCTCGTAAAGGCTACAAACTTTCTATCAATAAACTCATCAAGCAAGGCATTATGAATGGCGATGCATCATACGATGACGACTATTTTGCTGGAGGTTTCAAATACAATCGTGCAGATGGAAAGATTTTCGATTTGGTCGAATGTGCAACTGGAATAAAGTCCTTCTCTATTATGCAAATGCTACTCAAGAATCTTTTCCTAAGTGGAGATACATTAATGATTCTTGATGAACCTGAGACTCATTTGCATCCACAATGGATAGTAGAATACGCCAATCTGATAGTCCTTCTCCACAAACGAATTGGGGCAAAGTTCTTCATTACAAGCCATAGCCCGGATATGGTCAGTGCTATTCGCTATATCAGTGAGAGAGAAAGATGCATGAACAGTGTTTCATTCTATCTTGCTGAACAGGTAGGAAAGGAAACCTATTCTTACAAATATCTGAAAGATGATATTGAACCAATCTTTGAGTCTTTCAACAAGTCGTATGACAAATTAGATAAATATGCCCGCTAAGAAGAGACCACAGGCGGATATATTTCATCGTTTCCTTTCAAATGAAACGATTCGTCGTTTTGCAAGCCAAGACAAATGTTCTGTGATGCAGAATTTCTTGAAGCCAATTTCTGACATGCTTCGATGTGAGCACTACAAGGGGAAATACATGCCATTTATGACGGAGCTGGGTATCTATTTGGATGGTGTTGAGATTGAACTGGCAAAACGAAACAAGACAAACCGTAAACGTACGGTCGATTTCTTGATAGGCACAGGCAATGACTGGATATTGCTTACCGAAGCAAAATTCGATGTCAGCAATCCTCGTGAAATGGAAGTCTCTGAATTGAAGGAGAAGATAGTTCATTCCAAAGAGCTGGTTCCCAATAGTAGAATGCTTGCTCATATAGAACCAAATGTTATTGTTCTTCTGAAAGACAATAATTTTCAGCAGCTTTATCGTGAATTGAAAAACAAAGTCAGCAACTCGCTAAGAGTTATTCCTATGAATGTCTGTCAGTTCTATCAATCAGTATTTGAGAAAAATAGTTTCTGAATAGTTCATGGGTGTAGATTGCCTTGAAGGATGAAAAAAGTAGATCTTACTTCTACCCTTTCAGTTGAATCCTGTATCTTGTGGAGAGGATGACCTTTTGGTGATGCCCATGATGTGGGGAAGTCCTCATTCTTTATTCACTTTCAAGATATACCCTCGTTTCTTCAGTGACACTATGGAGATGCTTGTGTCGTGTTCGAGCATCTTACGGATATAGGTTATCTGAACGTTGAGGGCGAGGGAGTTGGCATAACTGTCGTTCCCCCAAACATGTTCCAACAGATATGAACGCTCTACAGTTTGGCAGATATGCTGGGCTAAGATGGTGAAAATCTCCGATTGGCGGGCAGAGAGATGCTGCACCGTTCCGGTATATTCAATCGTAGAGAGGTTACTATCGAAGATGGTCTGGCCGATGGTTATGCGAGATGGTAACGAAACCTGGCGATGCTCGAAACGCTCGCGAATCTTAGCAATCAGTTCTTCGGGATAGAACGGCTTGGGGATGTAGTCATTGCCTTTCAGCCGGTCAGCCTTTTTTGTGCGGTCTATCAAAAAGAAGATAAGCACGTCGCGGTCTTGCTCATGTATTTTTCGCGCCAACTCGAAACTGTTCATCAGCGGCATATTGATGTTGAGCAGCACCAAGTCGGGGCGGCTGGCAGCATATATTTCCCATCCCGCACGTCCATTCTCGGCATACTCCACTTCATAGACTTCCATCTCCAGGAACTTCCTTTGCAACTCCGAGTTCTGGCGGTCATCGTCAACGAGCAATATCCTAATCCTCCCCATCCCTCTGCGGTATTACGATTGTAAACGTGGTGCTCTTACCCTCAGTGCTGTCAAGGCTGATACTACCACCGTGTGCCTCCACCAGCAACTTCACATAACACAGTCCAAGCCCGATGCCAGGGATGGCCTTGTCCTTTGCCGACTCACAGCGGTAGAACTTGTCAAACACATACCGCTGATCTGCTTTTGCGATACCGATGCCTTTGTCCGCCACGGTGTTTGCACCATCCCGTCCTCACGCATCTTGTAGTCTATCATGATGTTCACCACCCCTACAGAGTATTTGATGGCATTCTCCAGCAGGTTACAGACGATGTTTGCCAGGTACATACGGTCGGCCTGTATCTCCATATCGTCCTCGGCCACAATCTCCATCCTCATCTCCTTGTCCGACGGGATATTCTGCTTGCTAATACATTCCTCCATCAGCCCGTGCAACGCAAAACGAGACTTCACCAAAAGGAATTTCGGTGGAATCGCTGAACGTGATGTCGCGCAGTTTCGAATAATACGAAGTCAGGTTGTCCAACTCGTTATAAGAACGGTTCATTATCTTCTGCTTGCTCTCCTCGTCCTGCATCATCCGCTCGTTGCACCCATAAACGACACGCACACGAACAGACGGTCAATATATATTAAGGTATAGACGGAAAAGAGATTCGGGAGGTCGGTGCTAAATCGCCAACGTCGGCTTCCCAAATCTTATGACAAGTGAGTATTATTCGCTAACTGACTCTATTTCACTTTTCGAAGAGGGTGTTATGCCTTCAAAATGAATTCTTACATTGTTTGCCTGATACACAATCTTTATGATGGACTTCAGTTTCTCTTTATCAAATCCATATTTGGCGCTGGGAGTGTTATTATCATCTAAAAGAACTACAACTAAACCATTTGCTTTTTCCGCAAATGTCAAAACAATCTCTCCCTTTGTATAGAGTTGAATAAGTCTCGTTTCCATATTTCTATTTTTTATTGTTCCTTCTTTTCACTATTCGCAATTGTTTTGTCTTTGTACTCTTTAGCTTTCTGAGGGTCTTTATCAACACCAATGCCATTCTCATAAAGATATGCTAAGAAATTACAGGCGTCTACAAGTCCCATATCGGCAGCTTTCTTTATATATACAAAAGCTTGGCTTAAATCTTTATTTACGAGGTCGTTACCCATAAAATATTGTCTGCCTAAATTATAACATCCCCAAGGGTCGCCAAGTTCGGCTGCTTTCAACAAATATTTTTTTGCCAAGTTCTTATCTTTCTGAACGCCCCATTGTCCGGTCCAATAACAATAGAATAGTTTGTTTGCAGAGAAACCACTTCCATAATCTACAGCCTGTTTATATATATCTATTCCTTTTTCAACATCTTTTTCACACCCTACACCTTCTAAATATGCGTAAGCCAAATTACTGGCACCATTTGGATTCTTTAGATTTGAAGATTTTTCCCAATTAGCAAATGCTTTAGAATCGTCTTTTGGCAAATCCTCTCCTTCATAGTACAAGTTACCAAGATTGTAATATGCGTTTCCATTTCCTCGAAGTGAAGCCTTTTTAAGTAATTCTACGCCTTTATGGGGATTTCTATAATCTTGTAAAATACTATCTTTAGAAAGGCAAATCATAGCCATATCAACCATGCAGTCAGGTACATTACTGTCTATACCGTGATTAAGCCATTCTATACATTTTGCTTTGTCTTTCTTTATTTTATCATATCCATTACTATATATCCACACCAATCTATTTGCTGCTAATCTTCTACCATTATCAAATGCTTTCTCCAAAAAAGTGATGGCTTTTTCGACATCAATATCAATTTTATCCGTACCTATTAAATATATTTCTGCCATCAATTCACAATAGAAAGGATTATCTTTATCATCGACCCTTTCTAATATACGCCAAGCTTTCTCCTTGTTTTGCTCATAAGGAGTTCCTTCATGAAACAAGAGTTCTGCATATCTACATAAAACGAAAGAATTATTTGTCGTCTTAACTAAATCATCAAGCATCGCTTTACCTTTTTCTATATTCTTTCCGATCCCATACCAATCAAACATATAGGCAAGTGCTAGAGTGCATTTAGCTTCCTCGCAACCCTCTTGGGCTGCTTGTCTGAGAAGCTCCAATGCCTTAGCCTCGTTCCAGTCCACACCATCCCCATTGCTATAAGCATTAGACAGTCTCCATTTGGCATAGGCGTCCCCTTCGTCTGCCGCTTTTTGATAAAGTTCCGCAGCTTCATCAAATTTGTTTTCTATACGTAATTTGTCTGCTTTTTCGCTGTCGGTTTGACAAGACATCAGCATAATTGATGAAATAATCGCTACGAATAAAAAAGATGTCTTCATATTATTAAATTTTTGTTCTATTCTAACTGAAATGCGCAGATTGATTCTACGTACTCCTGGCTCACCACAAGCCTCTGTAACCGTTGAAACGCCTGCGCATATTGCACCGACGCCCTTATTACAGATTGGTTCCATTTTTACGAGGTAGTGATTAGGAGTGTAGAACCTGTCATTTTTCGTGACTCTTGCGAATCACGATGCAAAATTAGTGAAAAATATGCAATGTAGGTAAATCGAAAATGTAAAAATGATTAGAACGGGACATTTTTCGTAAAAAAGAGGTCTATGAAGCGCTCATAAAGAAGTGGAACGCCCAGATTCTGCGCTACAAGGACATGCGAAACGTAAGTCGACGAAGGACTCGCCGGACGAGGACAAGTCCAACCTGAAGTCAGAACCAGACGGCGGTGATACTCTTGAGCCAACGCCCATGGAGCCAGAGGGTGACGAGAATTAACCGTCGGCTGTCTATTTCTCCAATCTGTCCAGACTTTCCCAAGCTAGGAACCCGGACGGTTTTTCGTTCGGCTGCATCACCCGTCCACCTTATTTATTTAAAGCAGTCTAAGTGGTCTCATGCTGCCCGACTATCCTTTAGAGGGTCGTCGAAACTTCACCGTTCTCAAAACTTACGCCTCGCCCGAAGCTCGTTATCAGCATAGTCGCTGGTGGTTGACGTTCTCTCTGCCCATTGGCTACTATTATTATCATGTGGCCGACCGACTGGTCGGCACCAACTCACGGTCAAGACCGAGCTATCTGCTTATCTCAATTACAGCCTCCAGCCAGTCGCGCCAAGTAGTTACACGCAAACCGTCGTTATGTCTGACTTCCGAAACCTCACTTTTAAGACACTATCCGCAGAAAGCATGTAGCAACGGACGGAGCTGCGAGAGCCATCCGAGCTCGCTCGAAGATGGCCGAGTCGTGACGGACAAAGGCAAAGCCAATGTTCGGCTTTCGTCAGACTGCGTTATCGAAACCCATCACCTCGCTCTTTGCCAATCTTTCTTTCAAATACCAACAGGACAATCAGCTCCTGATGCAAAACCAGCTGTTCATGGGCGACCGCATTCTTATTGCTTTTGTTACCTGTGGAAACAACATTTCCGTCACTCAACTCAATGGTGGCATCAGCAAAGGTCTTTGGTCTGCCAAAATCACCGTAGGCATTGATGCGTCTTTTGGACACTCTAATGCCAGAATGATGCGTCAGAACGTGGAACAGCCTTACACCTCCACCTTCATCACCCTTGCGC
>CAMIYC010000024.1 GCA_946402905.1 uncultured Prevotellaceae bacterium
CCTCTAACTTAGAGGGGGAACCGCTGGCTGAGACACACTCCCCCTTACCCCCTCTAACTTAGAGGGGGAACTGATTACCACTGCAAATAGAGAGTGGATGTGTAAGAAAACAAATTGGACAATCTAATTCTATAATTCTTGATAAAAAGATATTGGACAGTCTACTTCACTACTATCTTTTTCCCATTTTTGATGTAGATGCCTTTCTGCGGTGACATGACGGACTGTCCCCCCAAATTGTACAAAGTGTCATCACATTTTGCTCTTTTTATGCATTCACCATCCATCTCGTTGATACCCAGTTCTGCTTTGTCGCCTAAACGGAGGAGGCGGACGCCATGACTGGGAACGCTGGTGGTCAGGGTGCCAGCGAAAGTGCCGAGACTCTCCTTGGCCCAGATATCATGGACGGGTACATCCTCGTTGACATCGTAGCCTAACTGTGTAAGGTCAAAGGTGTAAGGCTCGTTCGTGGTGACATAGAAAATGAATTCCATGGTGGTGCCGGTGGTAGACCTATTGTCGGTGTCGCAACTGGAGTCATAACCGCAAAGAGCGCGGAAAGTGGTCCATTGGTGGTCGGCAGGCAGGTCGTAGACCAGGGTGCAGTGAGCATTCAGTCCGAGGCCGGTAGAGTAAGTCTGTCCTTCGACGCGCAGAGGCCCATTTTCCACGTTTTTGTTGACGTGCAGCGTTCCCCATTCCGAGGCGTAGGATGCTGGCGTCAGTGTAGTCAGTGAGGTCTCGTTGCCCTCGGCATCGATGAGCACGGGATTGATGAGGTCGGCGCGGTCGTAATCGAAACCGTCGCCCCAGTTGCTCACCACGATTTTCAGCTGCTCTGCGCCAGTGATGTCAGCCTCCAGGGTTTTGCTCTTGGCCCCAGTACGGCAAATGAGTCCTGAGCGTGCCACGGCATCGTCTTGCTCATCGCTGAGAGGATTTTGGTCGAACACCATGAAACGGATGGTGGTGGTAGACCCAGTCTGACCGATACCCGAGTCATCGGCGGCAGCCATGGCACGGAAGCGCACTACATCCATGTCGTCGGGTATCTGGAAGAAGATAGCGGCATTGGCATCCGTGGAGAAGCCACGATCGTAGACCTGCCCCATCACCTTCATCTTGCCCCCGTGGTCCACGTTTTTGTTTTCATAAACGCGATTGAAATACGACTTGGTATAATCGCGGGTTTTATAGGTGCCTGTCAAAGGCACTTCGGTGCCGTCTCTCAGCACGAGTGTGGGGTTGATCCAGTCGCCGTGGTCGTAGTTGAAGTTGTCGCCGCCGTCATCTACCACCAGCACGAGCGTCTTTTCACCTTCCGGCCATTCTATATCCACGTCGACAGCGTGTCCGTCTGTGGTATAGGAGACGATGTCCGAACGGTAGAGGGCTTTGTTGCCCACAATCCAGCGGGTGTTGTCTCGCTGAAACAGTGCCAGGTATCGTGTGTCTCCGATGTGTGAGGTCCAGGCGATGCGTCCCAGGTCCTCATCGTTGAATACCTGATGAGCTTCCTCGCCATATTTGTGCATCTGGTGATACTCTTCGTTATTGAGCAGCGAGAGGGTAAAGTCATCGTTGCGTGTCATCTCTCCACCGAAGAACAGGGGTGAGTGACAGATACCCCACAGTGACATCATTGCCAGTTGCTCATTCTGTGTCAGGTTGGTCCAGCGTCCAGGGTCGGCCCCCGTGAAGCCAGGGTCGGCGATGGTCATGGAGATCTGTCCCAGAGGCAGCATGTCGCAGTCGGCATAGTTGCCCGGACGGGTGTACTTACTCCATTCATTAGCCTCATTGAAGACGGCGTCCACTGCGCTCCAGTTGTCCCACAGGTCATCCATCATACGCCACATGTTAGCGTTGTCGAGACACTCCTGTGCATACTGATACTGTGTCTTGCCAGGTGAGAGTGAGAGCACGATGGGCCGCCCTGTCTGGTCGATGGCATGACGTATCATGTGAATCTCGTCGGTATAGAACGGGCGGCTGAGGTCGTCTATTTTCAGGAAATCGACCCCCCATTCGGCATAGAGGTCCATGATGCTGTTGTAGTAAAGCTGTCCTGCCTCATTATTACGCACCCTCAGGTTGTCCTTCAGCCAGGTGCATGGCGAGGTGGTGCCGTCGTAGACCTGGCTCCATGCTGTGGACTCACTTCCTTTCAGCTTGTAGGAGCTGCCCACCACGCTTTTAGGCACGCCCCTCATGATATGGATGCCAAACTTCAATCCCATCTGGTGTATCTTGTCTGCCAGGGCCTTGAAGCCCCTATTCATGCCGTCTACCATACAGGAGGGGAAGCGTGCAGGAGAAGGCAGATAACGTCCGTATTCGTCGAGCACATAATCTTGGTCGCCCCGTTGGTTGTAGTATCCGCCGCCTAATGAGGGATGGTTGCAGTACCAGCGAATGTCCACCACCACATATTCCCATCCAAATTTTACCAAGTCGTTGTCTACAAGGTATTGTGCGTTTTGCAGCACCTCTTTCTCTGTGACGCTGGAGTAGTAGCAGTCCCATGAGTTCCATCCCATGGGCGGTGTCATCGCCCACGTGCGGAAGGTGGCGATGTCTTCGTTTTCCTGTGCCTGCGCCACCATCCCCATCATTGACAGGAATGCGGCGGCGATAGAAAGTCTTAGTAGCTTCATATCTTCTAAAGTTTTCAAAGGTTATACATATTGCTTTTGCAAATATAAATAAAAAAAACAGTAACTACTCATTCATAGCTCGTTTTTAGGGTCGCTGCGCTCAAAATCTTTCAAAATTGAATACAAAATCTTTCACATTGCTTCTATTTTGGTCAATTTTAAAATCAATTTTGTTTGATTTTGAGGCCGACAGGCCGACCTTTGAAGGATGACTCCTATATTACAAATCTGTAATTTCCCGTTTCGCTTGGGAGCGCGGGCGTCCTCGCCCGCCACTGATTACGGGCGAGGACGCCCGCGCTCCCATGGTGAACTGAGTAATTACAAAAACGACAAACAGAGCCATTTGAGAGAAAGAATACGCCGGACTCATCCGGCGGTGAAAAACTCTCAAGAAAAGTGAGGATGTGCCATCGCACACCCTCACTTTGAGTAAAGCTTTAAATGAAGTAGTCTATTTATTTGATTACCACCTTCTTGCCATTTACGATGTAAATACCTTTAGTCGGATGGTTCACCTTCTGTCCACTGAGGTTGTAGACGGTGCCGTCTTCGATGCCATTGAATCGAATCTGGTTGATGCCTTCATACAAAGCCTTGGCATCCTTTACGATCTGCGAGTCCTCGCCCTCGTATCCGATGTAGGAGATGACTGCAGGCACAGCATCATCGGCCAGTGTGAGACCGAAGGTAGTGTTCCAGCCATCACCGCCCACCAGATAAGTCTTGGGTGCCTCGAACGATGCGCCCAGTCCAGTCTCTGCAATGTTCCAGATGAGGTAGACGAGTCCTTCCTCATCCTCTACTGCATAGTTGGGCATCACCTGCGAACCGTTGTTGGTGTTGTTGAGCCACCAGAGATACGACTTGGTATCTTCGACAGATAGTCCCTTGCCTTGGATGACAAAATACTTAGCGTTGGTCACATAGAGCACCTTGTCGGTCTTGTAGAGCAAAGCCACGTTGTTGTCGCCTGTCTGGCTCACCGTGATGGTGTTGGCCACCTCGTCGACGACCACTTTGTCGGGAGATATGCGTCCCGGGTCACCGGCTACCCACAGGTTGGCATCCCATGCATACTCTGCCTCCTCCACCGGTTGTGCGATCACATCCGTGAATCCGATGTAGGAAATGACAGCAGGCACATTGGCATCAGCCAGTGTCATACCGAATGTGGTGCTCCATCCACCCTCGTCCTTGAACTCAGCATCAGCTACGCCAAGGAGTCCGCCGATAGGAATCACGTTGACATCCCATGCAAACACGGTCTGTCCGTCCTCTTCGTAGATGGAAGTCGGTTTGTAGCTTCCACCGTTGTTGGTGTTGTTGAGCCACCAGAGATAGCTGTCGGCATCGTTGACAGAAAGGCCTGTGGCTTTGATGACGAAGTAATGGTCGCTGGCAGGCACCTTGTAGACATTGGAAGACCTGAAGATCAGTGCCACGTTGTTCTGTCCAGTCTGGCTGACAGTGATGGTGTTGGCCACTTCGTCTACAGTGACGTTTTCAGGAGTGATACGTCCGGGATCGCCGGCAGGCCACTCAGAGGCTACGAACTGGTATAGCTTGTCACCGCTGAGCCAGCGTGGGTCACCCACCTTGGCTGTGTTCTGCGGGCAGTCGGCGAGTGTGAAGTCACCCGTGGCGAATTCGCCGGCGAAGGCCACCACACCTGCCACGTTGTCTTTCACGGGCTCGTCCTCGTCGCCGGTTTCCTCGCTGGCCGAGATGTCGGTCATCGCGCCGTCAACGATACGCTGGAAAGCGTTGCCGGAGATGTCCCACACAGGGTTGGAGCCTGCCTGGCCACCATTGAGGCCCTTGATGAACTGCCCGTCTTTGCCGCAGTCCACCACCAGACAGTTCTTCACCTCGTAGCCCAGCCATTTCTGGTTGCTCTGGCGGTGAGAAGTGACGTTCTTGCCATAGGAGATATTGTAGAACGTAGAGTTGAGCAGTGTGAACTGCTGCGTCTCAAAGCCGGCGTCAGTGGCTTTCTGTCCGCTCTGCGAGCTATAGAGCTGACCCGTATGCTGTGGGTTGCCATAGATGGTGGAGTTGGTGACGCACAATTGTCCTACCACACCGCCGCCGTTGAAGTCGAAGACGGTCTTCGAACCGCCGGCCACCTCGATGATGCTGTTGTCAAGGGCCAGTTTGCCAATGACGGCCTTCACCTTGTTGCCGTAGATAAACTGCTGGGGGAGCCCCTTCACCTGGATGTTGCTGAACGTGACGTCGCCGATGGCGTAGAAGCCGTTGGCGTCGAGCGTGCTCTCATACGGTGTGGTGCTGACAGCCACCATAGGCCCTGTCAGGGCGGTGGCATCGATGGTGGCAAGTCCTTCGCCTTCAGCGGTGATGGTGAGCGGAGCAGCCGTGCTGATGGTGCTGGAGACGGTGTAGGAGCCGCCGCCGGCCAGTTGGATGGCGATGCTCTCCGGCATGGGGTTGCCCTCAAGGGCGGCGCCCAGTTCGGCAGAGATATCCTTGCCGCTCTCGATGTTAAGGGCGATGGCGGGGCCGACATTTTCTTTCACTGCTTTCAAGATGATAGACTTCACCTGGATGACGAACCAGTTGCCACCGGCTGCAACATTCCGCATACCCATCGTGAGGACACCGTCACTGCCTACCGTTGCTTCCATGGTAGCCACCGACTGTGTGGGGTCGCAAGCGGTCTGAGCGATGACCTCCAGTTTGTAAGTTCCTTCATTGGCATAAGCCTCCGTGATGTCGTTGCCGATAGCAGCATCGTTCCATGCCTGGCTGGCCACGGCATAGAGTTCCACTTGATAGGTGCCTTCCGGCAGTCCCTCAATGGTCTGGTACATGATGTTGCCCTCTCGCATCTCCTCGCCGAAACGCTCTGCATAGTCGTTCTGGTATACTCCTGTCGCGCCGATCCAGTCAGCCTGCAGTCTGCCGGCTGCGTCGGTGAAGTCGGAACCAGCTTTCTTCTGTGCCTTCACAGCGACGATATAGGCGGCCTTGATGTCGGCAATGCAAGCGTCGCTCTCGAGCGTACGATCATCATAAGCCTTCTGGATGGCAGCCACGTCGTAAGCGGCCTTTCCGTAATCATCCAGTGTGGCCACCTTGGCAGCGTAGGTGTCAAGGGCTTCCTTGACCGACTTATACACGGCCACAGAAGCATTGGCAGCCTGGATCTGTGCCTGCAGGTTGTCGATAGCGGTCTTATATTCCTCAGCGGTGGTGAAGGCGGCATCATCGACCATGGCTGCCTGCAATGCGGTGAGCACTGCTGCGTTCATGGGCTGCTCGGCCAGAGCCTGTGCCTGAGCCAGATAAGAGGCATAGAGGTCTGCTGCATTGACTATAGCTGTCACGCCCTTCAGTTGCACGATGTGCCAGTTGGTATAGTTGGAAGTCTTGTTCATACCGAGTTTCACGGTGCCGTTTTCGCCCACTACCACGCCTTCGAGCACGGCTGTGGAAACCTCAGTGAAGCTTGTTGCCTTATAAGCGGCGATCTCCTGGGAGACCGTTCCATGTTCGCTCTCGGCATAGAGAGAGATGCCTGTATTCTCCGTGATGGGTCCTTCGGCAGAATCGTCACTGGCGAAAGCGCCGGAAGCGAATCCACGACCGAAGGTGTAAGCGGCAGAGCCATAGAGCTCGATGCGGTAGGTGCCAGGTGTCAGCCCCGTCAGTGTCTGATAGAACACATCACCAGTCGGCTCACACGTCTCTTGGTACTTCTCACACATGTATACGGTCTGTCCGGCATTGGTGACCACCTGAGGAGCAGCCCATGTGGCGTATCCCGTAGCACCGATCCAGTTCTGCCAGTTGGTCAGGGATGCGAACTGTGAAGTCACGTCGGTCTCAATGAAGATAGGAGCCTTGGTCAGCCAGCGTGGGTCGCCCACCTTGGCTGTGTTCTGCGGACAGTCGGCGAGTGTGAAGTCACCCGTGGCGAATTCGCCTGCGAAGGCCACCACACCTGCCACATTGTCTTTCACGGGCTCATCCTCGTCGCCGGTTTCCTCGCTGGCCGAAATGTCGGTCATCGCGCCGTCAACGATACGCTGGAAAGAGTTGCCGGCGATGTCCCACACAGGGTTGGAGCCTGCCTGGCCACCATTGAGGCCCTTGATGAACTGCCCGTCTTTGCCGCAGTCCACCACCAGACAGTTCTTCACCTCGTAGCCCAGCCATTTCTGGTTGCTCTGGCGGTGAGAAGTGACGTTCTTGCCATAGGAGATATTGTAGAACGTAGAGTTGAGCAGTGTGAACTGCTGCGTCTCAAAGCCGGCGTCAGTGGCTTTCTGTCCGCTCTGCGAGCTATAGAGCTGACCCGTATGCTGTGGGTTGCCATAGATGGTGGAGTTGGTGACGCACAATTGTCCTACCACACCGCCGCCGTTGAAGTCGAAGACGGTCTTCGAACCGCCGGCCACCTCGATGATGCTGTTGTCAAGGGCCAGTTTGCCAATGACGGCCTTCACCTTGTTGCCGTAGATAAACTGCTGGGGGAGCCCCTTCACCTGGATGTTGCTGAACGTGACGTCGCCGATGGCGTAGAAGCCGTTGGCGTCGAGCGTGCTCTCATACGGTGTGGTGCTGACAGCCACCATAGGCCCTGTCAGGGCGGTGGCATCGATGGTGGCAAGTCCTTCGCCTTCAGCGGTGATGGTGAGCGGAGCAGCCGTGCTGATGGTGCTGGAGACGGTGTAGGAGCCGCCGCCGGCCAGTTGGATGGCGATGCTCTCCGGCATGGGGCTGTCCTCAAGAGCGGCAGCCAGTTCGGCAGAGATATCCTTGCCGCTCTCGATGTTAAGGGCGACGGCAGGGCCGATGGCAGGAACCTCTTCTACGGCCTCGTATTTCATGCCATAGTAATTGATGGTGGTGCCACGGGCTGAGATGGTGTAGTCGTTGCCTGCAGCCAGTTGGTAGGTCTTGGTCACGAAGGCATATTTGAAGTCCTCTGTCTCGTGGTCGATGACCAATTCGCCGTCCAGAACGGTCATGTCAGCCCGGTTGAAGATTTTCAGGTCTTTGCCATCGTTGGATGCATAGACGCCTCCAGTCTCTTCCTGTGCCGTAGACTGTCGACGGTAGAAGATAGTCAGGCTCAGGTCTTTCTTCACATTCAGCACGATAGATGTGCTGCCCTCATTCTCTGTGCCGTTGGGTTCATCGGCTGTGGGATTGGCGGCATTGCGCACTTGGATGTAATGAGTGAACTCCTCGCCAGCGATAGTGGCAGACACTGTCTTCAACGTGGTCTGATACACGGTCTTTGCCGTCAGCAGGTCATCGTCGATCAGCGTCGTCCCCGGTGCTGTCTGGGTGTCCTCAGCAGCTTTCCAGATATTGGCGGCGTAAGCGCAAACAGCTAACAAAGCTACTGCAAGAAGTGTAAGTCTTGCTTTCATAAGGTTATTAGTTTAGTTAGACAATAAATAATTAGTTATTAGATGATTTGTTTTAATTTTGGCAAATTTAATCAATTATTAAGACCTATGCAAGTTTTGAGTAAAAAAATGTCCTATTTACATGATCTATGCCACCACGTTGGCATAAACAGGGAAAAAAACATGTCATCCGCACCCATACATGACAAACTACGGATTTATCCGATTTGGCTGATTTTGCAGGTTTCTTCTTCTAAATAATAATTCACAGAAGTTTCCCTCCCTTAGAGCGATTATAACAAATTGTTTATCAAGAATTTAAGAATTTAAGAATTTATAATCAATAAAAGTATTATCGAGAATTATCCGTCGCAAGCGACGGGAATCCCACTTGCGGAGAAAATGAAATGGCTTGCCATTTCTTCTCAAATTCCTATAAATTCCTGTATGAATGAAAATTCTTTAATTCTTAAATTCTTGATAAAATAAGGTGGGAAAGTTTAGTAATTCATTTAATATCAGATCTATCAGCCTTTATTGTACGTTGCAGTGATTGTAGTATACATGACAAACTACGGATTTATCCGATTTGGCTGATTTTGCAGGTTTCTTCTTCTAAATAATAATTCATTTAATATCAGATCCTTCAGAAAAGACCGTAGTTTTTAATTCGCATACCCGCCGTACGCGGTTCTCCTTCATACTCCAAGTCACCTCACGGCCGATGGCGTTGACCTGCCACGGCTGACCTTCGGTGGCAGACAGAGGTCACACACTTTGACTGCGAAGATAGTCATTTTTCACAAAACCGCCAAACAATCTTAGGAAAACCTGCCATCTTCCGACACTTGTCTTGCATCGGTATCCCGCCCTAACGTCATATCATAAGTGCTCTTTCAAGTTTTTTTCCGATTATTTCTAAAAAGAAAAGTCAGAATGCATTTGGTTTTTCATCCATTCTTTCATATCTTTGCAAATACAATAAGAGGACGAGAAATCATCAGCCTGTTTTCGTCCCACTTGTTCTGCAATGTCAATCCATCACAAATGAAGATGGATGACTGGGAAATAATCAAGCAATGTTTCAAAAAAAATTGTAATATACAATTGCGAATTGGCTGCTGGCAAAGAGAAGGTTACTAGTCATTTCATCTTATTGCATGAGAACTATTATTTTTTTAACTACTATACTGTTTTCTCAACTCATCCATGCGCAAGGACGGAGAGTATTTAATGTTTTTATCAACGAGATACAGGTTTCTAATGTAGATAGATTTCTTGATCCATCCTTTAATTATGGTGGATGGATAGAAATATATAATGCAGGAACCACTGAAGCGACACTGTCAAAGATGGTCTTACGTCATAGAGATTCTAAAGGAAATATTTCTGAACAGGTATTGTCGTCTTCACACGGGAAGATGAAGCCCAAAGGCTTTTGTGTATTGTGGTTTGACCATAATAGCAGGGATGGCTTTTATGGTCCCAATGCTAGAAATCAGATACCATTTCAATTAGATTCTGACGGAGGAAGGCTGGAGTTGATAGGTATAGATGGTAAAACAATAGACATTATTGAATATCCATCTGCTATAGCGCGCTGTTCTTATATGCGAGTGCAGGATGGCTCATTTCATTGGGATTACACATCCTACCCGACACCTGGTATGACCAACAATGATACCCCTGTCTCAAGCAGAAGGCTATTGGCACCAGTTGTCAACACCCAAGGAAAGGTATTTGACACCCCATTTCAATTTCTAGTTTCAATCCCTGAGGATTGTACGTTATATTATACTACGGATGGATCAACGCCAAGGAAGGGAATTAGTCATATCAGTAAAGACGGTGTGTTTTGGGTTAGAGACACATCTATTGTATACAGGTTTTTGCTCTCCGCGGATGGTTATCTCGACAGCCCGGTCATAACCCGTTCTTTCATAAAAACTTCAAGAGATTATTATCTACCTATACTCAATGTTAGCACTCATCCAGACAATCTTTTTAATGACAGTATCGGACTTTATGTCAGGGGCACAAATGGAAGAATTGCCAACAATTCCATAACCAAAGCCAACCAGAATATGGACTGGGAGAGACCTGTAAACGTAGATTTTTTTGTACGGGAAAAAGAAGGAAACTATGTTCAATGCTTCAGTCAAGAGGCAGAATTCTCTATTTTTGGAGGGTGGTCCAGATTCTTAGGAGGAGACAGTATTTTCGAGTGCAAGCCTTCCTTTAAACTGAAATCCAGTAAGGCGATAGATAATAACACACATTTTCCATGTTCCATTTTTCCAGAAAAGCCTTACATCAGATTGAAAAGTTTTTTGGTAAGGAATGGTGGGCAAGACTCAAGCACTCGATTCTGGGATCCAGCAGTACAAGAGCTTGCGAGGACTAGTGGCCTTTATATAGACTGTCAGTCATGGCAACCAGCACATGTTTTTCTAAACGGTTCATATCTTGGTATGATGAATCTACGAGAAGAGAGCAACAGGCGTTTTGCTTACAGCAATTATGGCATTGACAACGATGAAATAGACCAATGGGAGAATGAGTTTGAGATGAAAGCTGGAGAAACTGATAGAATAGACCAATGGTATAAATTATGTAATTATCTTTCCGTGAATCCCAAAGATTCTATTCTTTGGGATGATATCTGCCATCTTGTTGACGTTGACGAGTATTGCAATTACATGGCCCTAGAAATCTACGCAGGGAATTATGACTGGCTTACAGGCGACCGTTTAAAGAACATAAAAGGTTTTTGCTCACGTGTTGACAATGGCAAGATTCATACTGTCCTCTATGACATGGATGAGTCATTCGGCATGACTGATCTCATCAATCAAATATATCAAGGAGATAAACAACGTCAACTTCAGATTTTCAAGAACATGTTGAGATACGAACCCTTTAGAAAGCAATTTATAGATGCATTCTGCATTATCGGTGGTAGTGTGTACTCACCAGAACGATGCGAGAGTATTCTATATGAAATGGCAAGAAAGACTTCCATAGCCTTAAAATGGGAAGGCTACAATCCTATGATAAGAGCCAAAGAACTATTCAACAGGATATCAGATCGGAATTGGAGATATCCCACTCTCATGAACAATTTCAAAGAGGCCTTGAATCTTTCAGAATATCATCAAGTTTGTTTGTCAAGCAATCTACCTCAAGGCAAAATCCGCCTCAATGATCAAGAGATTCCTACAGGACGATTTGATGGGGCGCTATTCCCACCTATTACTCTCAAAGCCTTGTCACCTTCTGGCCACAGATTCTATGCCTGGTATGATAAGAATAACAATGTCATCAGCATGGATTCCATCTTTGACATTGACTTCACCCAGGAAGAGGACACATTTTTCATAAAAGCTATATTTAAACCTATAGAAATTAAGGAGCAAGCAAAAAATCATCTGTCACCGATAAAGATAAATGAAATAAGTTCAAACAACAACACCTTTATTAGTGAATACGATAAAAAAGGAAGTTGGATTGAGTTATATAATGCGACCGACAGAGATATAGACATTGCGGGTATGTATATCAGCAATGATACGAAGTATCCACAAAAAATTCAAATACCAACCTCACTTGACAAGAAACTCACTATCATTCCCTCCCATGGTTACTGCCTTATATGGTGTGATGAACGAGAGCCTCGCACTCAGTTGCACGTACCTTTCAAACTATCTAACGCCGATGGATCTTATGTGATGATTCAAGCAGCCAATTCTACATGGAAAGATAGTCTAGTCTATTGCAGTCAAGATAGATGGACAACTTTTGGGCGTTATCCTGACGGACAAGGTAAAGGTCAATTAATGAACCGACCTTCTTTTGGTGAAACAAATAGATTATGCACCTTCTATTCTGAAATAGCCAACACTAATAATGATTATATCCGAACTATCCCTGGGGATGTTAATAGAGATGGGAAAATAGACATTTCGGATGTATTAGTTACAGTCAATTATATATTGGGGGTGAAAGATTCTTCTATTTTTTATACCCTAAATGCAGATATCAACACAGATTTAAAGATAGACATAAATGATGTCATGGGTATAGTTGATAAAATATTATGTCCATAATGAGATTAAGCATCTTTCAACATATTGTAATCTGCTTTTATTGGCTAACAAAGATTAACCAATGATTCATTTGTATAAAAGAAAATATTATTAATTTTGCAACATTAATATAGAACAGCACCCAAGTCATGTCAAAAAAAATTATTCTTCCTATATTATTAATATTATCTATAAACTTCAAAGCCTACAGTGAAAGTGCAAAAATTCATCTTTTAGCCGTAGGGAACAGTTGGTCACTAAACGCCACAAATTATGTGGGTAATATTTTACAGGACTTAGGAATTGACATCAAGATTGGAGTTTGTTACGCCGGAGGTGCTACACTTAAATCCTACTGGCAAAACATTCAATCAGGAAAGGAAGCCTATGAATTTCACATTTGGGAGGATGGAGAATGGAGTAGGCCCACAACACTACACTCCTATAAAGATATATTATTGTCAGATGAATGGGATATAATCACACATCAACAACAAAGTGGAGCCAGTGGCGTTTATAGTAGTTATCAACCTTACCTTCACGATATGATTGAATGGGAAAAGAGTCAAATGACTTTTCAACCCTTATTTGCTTTACATGCGACTTGGGCATATCCCGACATCATGAAAAGTAATGAATTTCAACAGAATTACGATAGTAATACAACAACAATGTACCAAGCTGTCCTTAAAGCATACAACACAGCTATGCAAGATGAAAATATTCATTTTGTGATGCCATGCACCCCCATGATTCAGCAAACCAGAGAGCTTGGAATACCTAATGTTGACACATCTGACGGGAGTCACCTTTCTACAACAGGCTTTTTTGCAGCTGGCAGTATTTGGGCTGAGATGATATTGAAATATTATTTATCAATCTCCACTGATGTCACTGAAAGCACCTATAAGCCATCCAATCTTTCTATTGAAGAAGCCTCTTCTATCAGATTACTTGCAAGGACTATCGCTGGTGAAGTAGCATCATATTATTCATGCTTTGTGTATGACCATCTGCTACAAATCAAAATGCCAGACGAAAGGAAAAGCGATTATTTCTATGACATCCAAGGTATTCGAACGAATCGGAAAGAGAAAAAAATCCTTATAAATAACAAGTCAAAATGCATTTTTACATACTAGCGACTTAAGAATGTTTGCATTGATATAAAAACGCAGGAAAAATAGAAGGCAACCATAATAAATATGAGAATGCCCTATGTTGGTAATTCACAATTCCTTTTCTTACCCATATATAATTCGGGTAAGACCTACGCCAATGAAGTAAATGCCATAACATACAATACCATAATATATTTTTTATAATCATCCAATTACTTTGTCCAAATTTCCCACCATTATTAACCAACCACAATCTATCGTATAACATATTTATTAATTTCTGATTGTCTCTTTTTACTCCATCATTACATAAAGAGTTCTCTGTATCTGTATGATAAATTCTTACGACATCATCAACAAACCAAGTCAGATATTGGCTGTCAAGTCTTAACCAATTGACTGCTTCAGATACAAAATTTACCCCCTCTGGTTCAGGCCAAGGAAGGGCACGCATAAGATCCCCTCTAAGCATACCAATTTTTTCCCCTTTTTCTACTGATTTGGCCTTATATTTTGCTTCATTAAAAGGCAGCTGATTGATTCCGTCAGGTAGATGGCCACCTATACGTACACCTTTATGATTCTCGCAAAAGGCTGTAACCTGCCAATATTCATGAATTTTTTCTGCTGGTATTTCATCCCAAGCTTCGGTTAAAACCTTTAAGCAATCAGGTTTTAACTCGTCATCACTATCCAATGGTATGATCAACTTTCCACGCGAAATTTTTATACCTGCATTCCTAGCGGTATGGACACCTCCATTAGGTTTCTTGATATATGCCACCGGAAAAGGAACAGTTTTCATATAAGCATCGACAATGTCATCAATGTTTATAACAGACCCGTCATCTATTATAATATGTTCAAAATTCCTATAAGTCTGATTTTTCACAGAATCTAAAGCTCGTGGCAGTTCCATGCGACGATTATAAACAGGAGTTATGATTGAAACTCGCGGTTCTGTTTTCTTCCATTCTTCATTGATAACGCAGCACCATGATTCATTCATGTCATTATGCAGCATTTTTTTATACTCTATATCTTCTTTCATCTTGTCAAGAAAAACTAAAAAAAACCTCATCTTACCAATATGCATTATAATAAATAGACTTCCATCTTACCAATTAAAATGCCATCAATGTATGAGACAACAAAAATAAGAATAAAAAAGAACATCTCAAAATAAAATTCGTTTTCTCTGATAGTTTTTCTAAAAGATAAAAGTTCATCCTATGAATACTAACACGTAACCCTAAACTTCTTTATCTTTTTAGTTTTATATTTTCCCAATTCAAATATATTTAGTACTTTTGCATTCGCATTTTAGATGCCAGTTGAGTTTTCTGCAGAGTCTTACTTCTATTATTGAAACATCTTAAAGCGGTAACCAATTGGTATTGATGCTTAAGGTAAAAATATAGCCCACATTTTTGCACTATAATGTGGGGAGGAGATGTATTGCAAAGAAAAAAAATAAAAATGTAGCCACGTAATGGGCTTATCAAAAAAGAAAAGACAAGTTATTACATTATATGGGAGCTCTATTTTAAGTGTTCTCATAGGAGTATTAGTTTCCATACTCAATACGAACAATTTGTCTCCGTCAGAATATGGTGATGTACGATACATTAATAATTTCATTTCTTTTTTCTCTGGAATTCTCCTTTTCGGCTATTTCGTTTCAGGCAGCAGACTTTTAGCTCTATCAAGAACAAAAGAAGAATCTCGACGGCTCAAAGGTGCCCTTTCTTCTATTTTGCTTGTTACTATAGCCATCATGATGATATTTATGGCATTATGTGGTATTGTTCATCATTATTATCTTAATAGAGAATATTACTATCTGTTCTACACGGTCATTCCAGTTTGTGGTTCATTCTTATGCCTTAATTATATTAATACAACTTCTGAAGGCGAAAACAACATCAACCACATAGCAATAGCACGTGTTCTCCCGTCTTTATCATATCTTATCATTGCTTATTTAGTATATCATTTTAGTGGTGCATCCCGAGAAAAAATGATTTTACTCAACAATGGAATATCAATCTCGATTTTGATATTTCTCATTATTCTTGGTCATCCAGATTTCAAGCATCTGAAAGAATCATGGAGGACACTGAAAAAAGAAAACAAAAAATATGGCATTCAAGTATATTATGGTTCTATAGCAAATGTTTCTGTTCAATATATTGCAGGTATCACACTTGGATTATTCGGTGTCAACAATGCAAATGTCGGTTATTACACATTGGCTCTAACAGTTTCCATGCCATTGACCATGCTACCGCAAGTAATAGGAACTACTTATTTTCGTCAATTTGCGACACAAAGCCGAATACCTTCAAAATTAATTAAATATATATTTGGAATAACTTTATTATCTTACTTACTTTTCATTGTTGCGATTCATCCCATTATCAGGTTTTTATATAAGCCTGAATACATCCACGTCGCTCATTTCTCCATCTTCTTAGGAGTCGCGTGCGTACTGAATGGTTTAGGTGATGTTTTTAACCGCTTCATTGGGGCACATGGCATGGGTAAATACATTCGAAATGCTGCTTTTTTCTCTGGCTCCATTTCACTTTTGGGTTATACTCTGTTTGTTTACCTTTTCGATGTCAATGGAGCAATTGCAACACGTATTCTTAGTACTCTCGTATACTGTCTGACGATGGTCTACTATTACAATAAACTAACAAATGTTCGACTTTCTTAAAAAAAACGATATCGGCATATTTGAATACTTGTACATGTTTATCATGGTGATATACATGGGCCAGATGACGTCTGAGACAAGTAGAATGGTAGGAACTATCAGTGGTGACCCAGTTCCCTTCGTTTTGCCTATTATCTTAACCATTATATTTATCATTAGAAATCCCATTTCTTTTTTGAACAGAAGATTGGTTTTCATACTTCTTGTGATAGGATTTTGGTCCATATTGATTATTGAAAAATATAATCTTTTTACCAACAATGAATTATCATATTATTTTTTCCTTTTCTATGCAATATTTATTGCCTTTATCCATCTACAAGTTCTAGGGAAAAAACTAATACCTATCTATGAAGATATTATTGTAAAATTATCACTCTTCTCATTAGTAATGTGGTCATGGGCTGTCTTAGATCCCTCATCAGTTAGCTTTTTCAAACAGTTTGAAGAAACGAGTTATGGTAATAACTTTATCTACTTATTCAATTGGATGGATCCTACTGGAGATCAAGTTTATGAAGGAATCATTCGCAACTCAGGTTTCTCTTGGGAGCCGGGACGTTTCTCTATTTGTCTAGTTATGGCTTTATTATGTAATATTGCGAGAAATGGAATAACTTTCATGAATTTTAATGTATTAGTATTGTTAGGCACTATAGCCTCTACACTATCAACAACAGGTTATGTGGCAACAGCCATTTTATACATTATTTCTTTCACGCATAAATTAAATTTTCAGAAAACAATACTCTTTTTTATCATTTTCATCCCCTCTTTGATAGGAATATCACAACTGGGTTTCATGCAGAAAAAGATAGAAGAACAACTAAGAGTTGAAACGAACCTGAAACAATTAGAGAAGACTTTTAATTATCATAGCGAAAATGCTGATGAGGGAGAGTATCTGGCATCTCTTGAACGTTTCACGGCCATGTATTTTGAATGGGAGAATTTAAAAGAAAAACCTATTTTAGGATACGGGAGAAATGCTGAGCACAGTTACTTTTATGAAAATGTAAGTACCAATTATTCACTTACGGGCGGACTTGTAAAATTGTTAGCCCAATATGGCTTAATTATTGGCCTTTTCCTCTATTTTCTGCTTCTTGTATCATCCTTTAGGCTCAACAAAGATTATCCAAATCTTTCAAAATTGAGTTTATTCTTTACTGTCATTGTTTGTACTATTTCATACAACATGTTCACCATCCCGATTTTCACGGCATTTTGGTTCTACGGCATCTTCCATCCTGAGGAGAAGAAAGAGGAGGAATTGAAGGCCGTATCTTCTGAGGAGATCATGAAACGGCTGCGTAAGAGATTAAATTAGTCCATCCCGTGTCACGACTGTTTATCGTCACCGACAATCCCATGCCCAACGGCATGGCCGCCACCGAGCGCATCAAGTGTTACGCCAAGGCTGCCACGGGGCAAGGTATCCCGTGCGAAGTGGTCATCTTTCACCGCACAGAAATCTTTGGCAGGCCGCCCCGCAACACCGAGGGTCGTGGCGAGATCGACGGTTTCCGCTACCGGTATATCCACGGCACCCCTTTGCGCGGCTCCAATGTAGTGAAGCGCAGACTGGCCGACTGGATGGACAAGATGCGCACCGTCGCTTTCTTTGAAAGACATCTATGCAAGGATGACGTCATCCTGCTCTACGCCAGTGAGGAGAAAACGCTTTCAAGGATGCTCGCCTTCGTGGCACACCGAAAGAAAGCCACAATCATCAGAGAACTCTGCGAATATCCCTACGGATACGTGGACGAGACACCACTGACCCAAACCAAGGCAAAATGGTACTTGCGCACCTTTTTCCATCATTTCGACGGAGCCATCTGCATCTCAGAGGCACTGTACCAACTGGCCAAGAAATATCATCCCCAAGGAAGATACCTCAAACTGCCTATCATGGTGGAAGAGCGGAAAGACATCACGCCCCATCAGGAAAGCCGGCCATACATTTTCCATGGCGGCACGATGACCGAGCGCAAGGATGCTATCGTCAGTACGATGAAAGCCTATGCCAAAGCCTGCCAGGAGACAGGCAGGCACCTGGACTTCATCCTTGCCGGGCCAAAATCACCTCACGAAAAGGAACTGAACGAAATTATCACCTCCAACCACCTGCAAGAGCATGTGAGATTTCTGCCACTCCTCGGTCATGACGAACTGCTCAGCTATCAGAAAGGTGCGTTTCTGACCATCCTCAACAAGAACGACAACCTACAGAACCGTCATGGATTCTCCACGAAACTGGGCGAGGTGCTCATCGCCGGCACGCCAGTCATCACCACCACCGTGGGCGAGGCTAATCATTGGCTGATAGACGGAGAGAGTGCCTACATCGTGCGTCCCAACTCGCCCGACGACATCGCCCGCAAAATCGTACAAGCCTATACCAACACCGCGGAGCGCGAGGCCATCGCGCTCCGCGGAAAGCAGATAGCCCTGCAATATTTCAGCACCTCCTATCAAGGGAAAAGGATGAAATCCTATTTCGAGGAGATGAAAAGATCAAGAAAAGACTGACACTCCAGAAGATGCGCATCACATTCTTCATCGACTCCTTCGGACGTGGTGGCAAAGAGCGCCGATGCCTACAGCTGATACAAGGACTCAACGCCAGAGGCTTCGAAGACATACAGCTCATCGTGGCAGACAATTTCGTGGAATACGACGAGATCTACTCGACTACCGCGCAGGTGGAGATTCTCAGCCGGCGGGAAGAGCACAAAAGCAACCTGGATGTCATCAGAGAAGCAGACCGCCTGATAAGCAGCTTCAAACCAGACATCGTAATGGCTTGGGGGTTGATGTGCGCTTTCTTCACAGACGCCATCAAGCTGAGAAGGAAATTCAAATACATCATCTCGTATATCGCCGACTGCAACGAGCCCCGTTTCCCCTCCAAAGACTATTTTGTCAACATCCTCAGCAGGACGCTCTGTGACAAGGCTGTGGGCAACTCGCAGGCCGGCCTCGAAGCCTACCGTATACCCAAGAGAAAAAGATGTTGCGTGTACAACGGCTTCAACAAGTCGAGGCTCGACAGCATCAGCCATCTCGACACAGAGCAGTATCGTCGGGAAACGCTCGGCATCTCCACCAGACATCTCGTGACGATGGTGGCAGGTGTAGACCGACGTAAGGACTATCGCACCTTTATAGAAGTGGCCAGGAAAGTAAGAGACATGCGAGACGATGTCACCTTCGTATATGTGGGCAAAGGCAGGAAAATGGAAGAGGCACTGTCACTTCTCAGAGCGGAAGACGAATCCAGCATCCGCTTCATGGGATACAGGCAGGACGTGGAAGAGATCTTATGTTGCTCTACGCTCACCCTGCTGCTTACCGACTACCGCCAACATGCTGAAGGTATCTCCAACTCAATACTGGAGTCGATGGCCACGGGCACGCCTGTCATTGCCACCCTTGGCGGCGGCTCGGCAGAGATCATCACAGACGGGAAGTCGGGATTTCTTGTGGAGCGCAACAACACCGGCACCATCTGCCGTCACATCAATGCCCTGCTCGACGACCCTGAGAAGCGGAAGGCGATGGGAGAGGAATGCCAAAAAGTGGTCGACACCCAGTTTTCCCTCACCGGCACCACCCAACAATATATCACACTGTTTGAATCACTCTGACTGTCAATTTCATGTGGAGACTACAATTAGCCTTAGAGTACATCGCAGATAAATTCTGGGCTTTCTTCATCAAGAGAGCCATGGGGCATTGCGGCAAGAACGTGATGATCAAGCCCTCGACCAGCATCTTCAAAGGACTGGAGAATATCTACATCTCCGACAACGTGAGGATAGCGCGCTACGCCGTGATCTACTCCACCCATGCCAAGGTGCACATCGGCAGCAAAGTGGGCATCGCCCCCTACCTGAAAATCATCACCGGCAATCACCGCTTCGACGGTGTGGGCCACTGGATGTTTGACGGCGACCTGCCCAAACGTCCAGAAGACGACCAGGACGTGACCATCGAGGGCGACAACTGGTTTGGCATCAACGTGACGCTGCTCTCCGGTGTCACCATCGGCCGAGGGTCGTGTGTGGCCGCCGGTGCCGTCGTCACCAAATCCTTCCCACCCTACTCCATCATCGGCGGTGTGCCCGCCAAAGTGCTCAGATTTCGTTTCACCATCGATGAGATACTGGAACACGAGCGCATCCTTTACCCAGAAGACAAAAGATACACAAGAGAGCAGTTAGAGGCTCAGCGAAACGAATGGACGTCATCATCGTCGCACCATCACTCGACCCCGCCGTCAATGTGAGCGGCGTGTCGGCTGTGGCCGACTTCATCATCCGACACAATCCGACGTGCCGCTACCAGCACTTCCTGCAGGGAAAAGGCGACACGGAGAGCAGTCTGTGGGCGAGCCGTCTCTGGCGTATCGCCGGCGCATACCTGAGATGGAGGAAACTGCTGCGGCGTCACCCCCGGCACCTCATCCACTACAATTTTCCGCTCGATGCGCCATCCATCCTGCGCGACTTCTGGTTTATGACCCTGGCCGTGAGCATGCACCGACGCATGGTGATACACTTACACGGCGGCCTCTACCTCTCCAAAGAAAAGCGGCCATGGATCATCCAACGGCTGCTGAGCAAGGTGTTTAGCTGGGAGGTGCCCATCATCGTGCAGAGCGACAAGGAGAGAGCCGCCCTGACCAGCCAATTCAGGCCGGGAGACGTACACGTGCTGCCCAACTGTGTCGACATCGCCGACGACCCGTCCTCTCATAAAGATTACGACAGCAGTCCGCTGGAGATAGTATACCTGGGACGCATCGAGCCCAACAAGGGGACAGACGATATGCTGGCCGCCGCGGAGATCATGAGAGACCGGGGCGATGACTTCATCCTGCACCTTGCCGGCAAAGAGCAGGAAGAGGGCCGCTACATACCCCGCTTCGAACAAGCCCTGGGCCAACGTTTCCGCTATGAAGGCATCGTGTCGGGGAAAAGCAAAGAGGCGCTGCTCAGGAGATGCCATGTATTTCTCCTCCCGTCGCTTTATGAAGGCCTGCCCATATCGCTGCTGGAGTGTATGAGCTATGGCATGGCACCCGTCACCACAGACGTGGGCAGCATCAGCACCGTGGTAGACGACGGCGAGAACGGACTGCTTGTGGGCCTCAAAGACCCCAAAGGCATCGCCGATGCCATTGCGTCGCTCCACGCCGACCGCAGACGGTTGCAAGTAATGGGCCGACGGGCTCAGGCTACCATCCTGGAGCGATTTTCGCCCGAGCGATATATCAGTGTTCTGAACCATCTCTACGACACCACACAGTCCGCATAAAGACCGAACACCATGCGTCTGAAGACACTCCGACTGACAGAGAGCCGCAAGGCACTCGACGACATCCCCGAGGGCAAGGTGCTGATCAACACCATCAACGCCCACTCATACAACGTGGCACAGAAAGACCAGGCCTTCGCTGAGGCCCTGACCTGCGGCGACTACCTGATACCCGACGGTGCCAGCATCGTAATAGCCTGCCGGTGGATCAATGCCACATCAAAGCCCCAAGAGCGAATAGCCGGCTGGGATCTCTTTGAACATGAGATGCAAAGACAAGCCCGAGAGGCACAGCAGACGGCGACGAAACGGAAGGTGATGTTCATGGGATCAAGCGAGCGGGTGCTCAGCCTCATCCGGGAGCGTGCCGGAAAAGACTATCCCGGGCTCGACATCGTCACCTATTCGCCGCCCTACAAGCCACAATTTGACGACGAGGACAACGCCGCCATCATCCATGCCATCAACAATGCACGTCCCGACCTGCTCTGGATAGGCATGACCGCCCCCAAGCAGGAGAAATGGACCTACGAGCACTGGAAAGAGCTCCATATCGGCTGTCATGTGGGCACGATAGGCGCCGTCTTCGACTTCTATGCAGGCACCGTGAAGCGAGCCCCCCTATGGTGGCAAGAGCACTCGATGGAATGGCTGTACCGGCTCATCAAAGAGCCGCGGCGACTGTGGCGACGCTATATCATCGGCAACCTGCTCTTCGTCTATAACGTACTGACTATCAGATAAAATCAAAAAAAATACATAATAAAAACTCAGAAACCAACATGAGAGATCTATTTCAAGCTTATCGCACATTCTTCGGCAAGGGAGACGCTCTGTATCAGCTCTTCTCGCCCTATCGGATATGCCCGCTGGGTGCACACGTAGACCACCAGCACGGACTGGTGAGCGGCTTCGCCTTCGACAGCGGCATCGAGTTTCTTTTCTCCGCCACCGACACCGGCAAGGTGGAGATGTGCTCCCTCTCGTTTGAGGGTCTGATGACCTTCAACGTGAGGAGAGAGATCGACGGCAAACAAAACAACTGGGGCGACTACCTGCGCGGTGCGGTGTGGTCGCTGCAGCAGGACTTCCAGTTGCAGAAAGGCGTGCGCGGCGTGGTGAAAGGCTCCATGCCCATCGGCGGTCTGTCGTCGTCGGCGGCGCTGCTCTGCGGATTTGTGGCAGCCCTTGACAAGGTGAACGACCTGGGACTGGACAAAATGCAGATCATCCGCTATGCCTCGATGGCCGAGCGACAGTATGTGGGTCTGAACAACGGCATCCTCGACCAGGCCTGCGTGGTGCTCTGCGAGGCAGAGAAACTGCTCTTCCTCGACACCGAGACCTCCGACTACAAGATTCTGCCCTTCGGCGACGGCAAAACGGCCATGCCTTTCAAGATCGGTATCTTCTTCAGCGGCGTGACGCGCAAGCTCACCGGCACCGACTACAACCTGAGGGTGTCGGAGTGTAAGACGGCGGCGTGGATCATGCAGGCCTACGAGCACATCCCCCTCAAGGAGATGGGCGAGACACGGCTGCACGACGTGCCCCGCGAGTTGTTTGACAAGTACCGGGAGCGCATGCCGGAGCGCTTCGCCAAGCGCGCGCTGCACTACTACTCGGAGTGCGACCGTGTGAAGCGGGGCGTGGAGGCCTGGAAGAAAGGCGACATCAAAGCCTTCGGCCAGCTGATTTTCGAGAGTTGTGAGAGTTCGATGAACAACTATGAATGCGGTTCGCCGGAGCTGATCGAACTGTACAAGATCATGCGCCGCACCGACGGCATCTACGGCGGGCGCTTCAGCGGCGCAGGCTTCAAGGGAGCGTGCATCGCACTGGTCGACCCCGACAAGGAGGAGCAAATCAGAGAGTTTATCACTGAGGAATACCTGAAGGAGTTTCCACAATACAAGGACTCGTTCAAGGTGTTCTTCTGCAATACCAGCAACGGAGTAGATTTCCTGTAACATGAAAAATATCATCATCGCCGCAGGATACGCCACCAGGCTGTATCCACTGACGGAAAATTTCCCCAAGCCGCTGCTCAAGGTGGGCAGCAAGTCGATACTCGAGCGGATGATCGACGACATCGACATCTTCGACGAGGTAGACGAGCATATCATCGTGACCAACCATAAGTTTGCGCATATCTTCGACGACTGGGCCAGAGAGATGCACTATCAGAAGCCCGTCAGCATCATCGACGACGGCACAGAGACCAACGAGACCCGTCTGGGAGCCGTGCGCGACCTGCTGCTGGCCATCAACCAGCGTGGCATCGACGACGACATCATGGTGCTGGCCGCCGACAACCTGCTCGACTTCTCGTTCAGGGGTTTCGTGGATTTCTTCCAGGAGAAGCAGTCGTCGGTCATCATGTATTATCATGAGCCTGAGCTCAAAAGGCTGCAGCGCACGGGAGTGATCGCACTCGACGACCAGCAGCGTGTGCTGGAGATGCAGGAGAAGCCGGAGCGGCCCGTGTCGGAATGGGCTGTGCCACCTTTCTATATATACCGGCGCGAAGACATGCCGCTCATCCGCGACTGCATGAACCACGGCTGCGGCTTCGATGCTCCCGGCAACCTGGCGCACTACCTCGTGGACCGCACGGTGATCCATGCCTGGCGCATGCCCGGACACCGATTCGACATCGGATCGCTCGACAGCTACAAAGAAGCACAGGAAAAAATTAAAAATTAAAAAGTAAAAAGTAAAAAGTAAAATTGAAAGATTAAAGATTAAAATAAGGTGTCCAATTTGTTGTAGTGTATATGTCGAGTGAATAATTCTATGAAGCATACACACTCCCCTTACATCCCCTCTAACTTAGAGGGGGAAATGCTGGCTGAGACACACTCCCCCTAACCCCCTCTAACTTAGAGGGGGAAACGCGGGCTGAGACACACTCCCCCTGGCCCCCTCTAACTTGGGAGGAAATGCTGGCTGAGACACACTCCCCCTGACACCCCCTCCGACTCCCCCGTTTCCCGGGGAAGAGCAACCTCTAACTTAGAGGGGGAAATGATTACCACTGCAAATGGAAAGTGGATGTGCAAGGAAACAAATGGGACACCAAAAATTTAAATTAAAAATTAAAAAAGTAAAAAGTAAAAATTAAGATTAGTAAATGAGGGGATTGAGGGCACCACCTCAAGAACCTCACTATCTCACGACATTGAAACCTTACGACCTTGAAACCTCAAGACCTTGAAACCACAAACCTTATAACCTCACAACCTTATAACCTCACAACCTTAAAACATCAAAACCTTAAAACCTCAAAACATCAAAACCTCACCAACATGAAACATCAACTCATCTTACTGCTGTGCCTACTGACGGTGAGTATGGTAAAGGCGCAGACAGATTTATTTTATGAGTCGTTTGACGGTAATACCTCCACTGGAGGAAACGACGACAAATGGAATGGAAGCATCGCCTCGGGCAGTACGATTTCCACCGACAACGATGGATGGAGCTTCGTGACCGGATATGGCGGCAATTACTGTATCCGACTGGGCAGCAGCAAGAAAGCCGGCTCTGCCACGACACCCACGCTCACACAACTCAGCGGCGACGGCACCCTCACCTTCAATGCCGGCAGCTGGATCGGCGACGGCACCACGCTGACCCTGAGCATCAGCGGCGGCGGTACCCTGAGCGCCACCACCTTCGCACTGAAGGACTCGCAATGGGAGACCTACACCGTCGGCATCAGCGGCGGCACGCCAACGACGAAGATCAAGTTTGAGGCTCCTGCCAAGAACCGATTCTTCCTCGACGAGGTGCGCGTGACCAGCGAGGCCACACAGCCTCAGCCACAGAAAGTGGTGGTGAGCTCCATCAGCGCGCTGCGTCAATTGGAGAGCGGCACGCCCGTGAGACTGTCGCTCAGCGAGAGCAACCAGGGCAACATCGAGTTTGTACACAGCAGTGGTGGCACCACCGACGCCTACGTGCGCGACAACGGGGCAGCGGTGCGCTTCACCAACTTCCTGCCTGCAGACCCAGGATGGCACACCACGGCAGGCGGCGCACTGATAGGAGCAGTCGACGGTGAGTATCGCGTGACCGACGGCATGCCCGAACTGGTGCACTGCGCCACATCCATCGCCGACTCCATCCTCTGCCTCGACCACTGGCAGACGCCTACACCCGTAGTGGTGGGCGACCTCTCCCAGCTGAGCCAAGACACCTACCGCGCCGACTATATCATGATAGAGGGCGTGAGCGTGGAGCGTGACGGCACCCAGCTGACCGCCACTGGCAACGGAGGGAGCATCGCCCTGGCCAATCTATTCGGCACGACATACGATTTCGCCGACGACCTGCGAGGCCGCAACTACGACATCACAGGCATACTCTGCACCCGCGACGGAGGTGCGGCGACACAACTCTGCTATACCGAGATAGAAGAGGTGATGCCACAGCTGGCACTGGGCGAGACACGCTACGACAACGTGAGTACCATCGGCATGTATGACGACCGCACGGTGAACGTGACGGTGGAGAGGAAAATGAGCACCGGCGTGTGGAACACACTCTGTGTGCCTTTCGACATCCTGGATTTCGCCGGCATCGTGGGAGCAGCCCGTATCGCTCAGCTCACAGGCTACAACGCCTCGACCAACTCGCTCGAATTCACCTCGACGGAAAACATCCAGGCAGGTGTGCCTTATCTTGTATTTCCCGAAGAAGACATCGACGACATCGTGCTCTCCAACGTGGAAATCAACAGCAGCCTGACTCCCGTGACACAAGGCACTTATGAGATGGTGGGCATCTATGATCCCACCACCCTGCAGGCCGGCGACACGCAGGTGCTCTTCTTGGGCGACAACAACACGCTCTTTTATCCCAACGTGACCAACGACCTGAAGGCATTCCGTGCCTACATCAGGACGACGACAGGCAGCAGCGCCAACATCTGCGTTGACGGTGTGATGACCGACATCAGCACCGCGGAAATCAGCCAGGACGCCCCCGGCGGACGCATCTATAACCTGAGCGGACAGCTGATGGGCACCCAGGCCGACCGTCTGCAGAAAGGTGTGTATGTGAGACAAGGCAGTAAAATCATCATCAAATAAGCATGGCCATGAGAAAGATCCTATTCATACTGACAGCTATGATATGCTCGCTCTCGGCCATGGCCGAAGAGAAAGCCGACACTGTGGTGATCACCCTGCGCGACGGCACGGAGGTGAGGTATACCACGGTGGAGTTTGACCGCGTGCAGGTGATCGAGAACCTGAAATACGGCGTCAAGGTGTATCTGAAAAACGGGAAGTCGAAAGACTACCTGGCCTCGAAGGTGGTGGTGAAATACTATCAGTCGGGCGGCGAAGACGTGACCGACAACAACAAGAACCGCAACAAATACCGCGCCAAGCTGCTGGAGTATCCACACCTGGCAGCCGACTCGACACGCAACCAGCTCATCATCAAGTCGACGGCGAAATACGGCATCACCTTCAGCCTGGAGTGGAGCTACAACGACCTGGCCAACCGCTGGACCTGCTACCAACTCTATGCCGGCAACATGCTCGACAATGCCGACCGGAGTAACTCTTTCAAAGAAGACCCAGAGATACCCTCACAATACCGGTCGACCAAGGAAGACTACTCTGGCAGCGGTTATACCCGCGGACATCTCTGTCCGTCGGCCGACCGTCTGTGCTCGTCGGAGCAGAACGCCCAGACGTTCTACCTGAGCAACATGCAGCCCCAATACTCCAATCACAACAGCGGACTGTGGCAGCGTCTGGAAGACAAGGTGCGCGACTGGGCCTCCGACTGCGACACGCTCTACGTGGTGAAGGCTGGCACGATACGCAGCGACCAGATATACAGCAAGAAATGCAACAACCGGCTGCCTGTGCCGAAATACTTCTACATGGCATTGCTGGCTTACGACAAAAAGACCAACAGCTATCAGGCCATGGGGCTGTGGACGGAGCACAACAATACGTCGGACTCCAACAAGAAATATGGCGACTATGCCATCACCATCGACGAGTTGGAGGAGCGGACGGGCATCGACTTCTTCTGCAATCTGCCCGATGCCACCGAGGATGACGTGGAGAATAAGCTCAACCTGAATTACTGGGGAATCACGAAGTCGAGGTGATTTTTTTTAGTTGACGAGTTGACAAGTGGACGAGTTGACAAGTTGCTTGTGGACGAGTAGACAAGTTGACGAGTAGACAAGTTGACGAGTTGTTAGTGGACGAGGGGGGTGCAACGCGGCACGCCGCGTCCCTACATCAGAGAGCACGTCGTGCTGCTACATCTGAGTTTGCAGACAAGCTGAAATAGTATCTCGCACACGTTTTACGGTAGTGACTTCACGAGTATAATCGTCAGAGCCCTTGGCACCCATATAGACTGAGGGATTCTGATAGCGCATCATGCTGGGCACTCTCTCCCTGGCGGAGAAGTGAAACTCCCTGATCAATGTAGCAGCCGCAATGGCTGCTATATTTTTTTCGTTCACGCCGCAACCGGCGAGAAGCTTGATGCGGCCGGCAGCCAACTGGTTGAGTTCCGCCAAGAGGGGTATGCCCTGCTGGGCGGTGGGCTGCTGACCCGACGTGAGGATGCGGTCGAAACCCAGTCCGATGAGCAGGCGCAGGGTGCGTCGGGGGTCACGACAGCAGTCGAAAGCCCGGTGAAAGGTGACTGACATACCCTTGGCGTGATTCAGCAACAGTTGATTGCTGGGCAGGTCTACCTCGCCATCGGGTGTGAGACAACCGAAGACCACGCCGTCGGCGCCGAGCTGGCGGCAGATATCAATGTCGGCAGCCATACGCTCCACCTCGGAGGGTGTGTACAGGAAATCACCACCGCGAGGTCGGATGATGACATGCAGGCGGGTTTTGGTGAGCACCCGGCGCGCCACCAGGATTTCGCCATACGAGGGTGTGGTGCCCCCCTCCGGGATGCCCGCGCACAGTTCCACACGGTCTGCCCCACCCTCTTGTGCGGCCAGACAACTCTCCACGCCATTGGCGCAAACTTCGAATTGATATGGTTCGGATTGCATGATATCGTATTTGTGGAATGAAAGACGTATACTGGATGAGATATAATCGCCATCGCACAACGTGATGCAAATATAATGAAAATCTCAGGGGATGGAAAGGATTATTTCTTTTTTTAGAAAAATAGCACGTATTTTTCCGCTTTTTTCTTATATTTGCAGATGGAACGGAAGTTTCAACTATCAACCTTTCAACCATCAACCTTTCAACCCAAAACCTCAATTATATGATCATCGACTACAACAACATCGAAGAGAAAAAAGAAATGGGATTCAAGGGAGGCAACGGCGAACTTGACACCCGGAATTATGTGGACGGCCAAAACAAAATCATGATGAGCCGGCTGAAGCCCGGCGCTAACATCGGCTATCACTCACATGAGCAGAACTCAGAAATCATCTACATCCTCAGTGGCGAAGGCCACTTTGAATATGACGACACGGTGGAGAAAGTGAAAGCCGGCGACGTGCACTACTGTCCGATGGGGCACTCACACGCTTTCTACAACGACGGTACCGACGACTTGGCTTACTTCGCCATCGTAGGGGAACACGGGATGTAGGTCGCTTCTATATAACTAAGCTGTTATTTCACTACTTTGCCTGGGAACGTGGGCGTCCTCGCCCGCCGCAGATGCGGGCGAGGACGCCCGCGTTCCCAGAGTTGACTGCGCTCAAAGTCTTACGAAATCTATTTGTAAATATTTCTTTTTTGACAATTGAGGATTTTGAAAAAGATTTTGAGAGATTATGAGGCCGAAGGCCGACGTATTACAACATGTTTTTTAACAAACATGCGCTCATTCACGGGCGGCGGCAGAGTTGTGCCATCATCACGGCTGAGAGGCAAGCCGTCTCGGTGCGCAGCCGCGCCTCGCCGAGGGTAACGGGCACAAAGCCGTGAGCCATGGCCAGACGCACCTCTTCGACGGAGAAGTCGCCCTCCGGGCCGATCATCACCGTGACATCAGGGCCAAAAGGCTGAGAGGTGTCACGAAGGAGGGTATAAAGGTCTTGCCGCTCTATCTCATCATAACAATGAGCGATAAACTTGGCACCCGGACGCGGCGCTGTGACAAAACGGGTAAAAGGAGTGATGGGGTTGACCTGCGGTTTCCACGCCTTGCGGCTCTGCTTGACGGCAGAGATCACGATTTTCTCTATGCGCTCAGTCTTGATGACCTTGCGCTCTGAAAACTGACAGTCGAGAAAACTGAGTTCGTCGAAGCCAATCTCCGTGGCTTTCTCGGCCATCCACTCCACACGCTCCATCATCTTAGTGGGAGCCATGGCCAGGTGGATATGCCCGCGCCACATAGGGAGCTGAGGCACCGACTCCAGGATCTCATAGCCACAATGTTTCTGAGTGGCCATGGTGACCCTGGCACGATGGAAAGCCCCGGCACCATCAATGAGGAATATCTCATCGCCGCTCTGCAGCCGCAACACACGTGTGGCATGTACCGCCTCGTCGGAGGGCAGGGCCTGCTGCGAAGCCGCGTCGGGAACAAAAAAATAACGTGCCTCTTTCATGACAGGCCTTCCTTTCCGCGCCGGCGCATCTCGTCGCGCAACTGCGACGCCTGTTCGTAGTTTTCCTCGTCGATGGCTTTGCGCAGTGCTTTCTCCAACATCTCGTCGCTGATGACATTGACAGGCACCGACACACCCCGCGACTGCTCCTGATAGGGCACGCCCTGACGCATGAGCAGATGTTCCTCGATATAGATAGGCAGTCCGGCGATGTAGGACAAGAGCACCCCGTCGCTCGCCCGTATGGGGATGGCCTGGAGGATCTGCGGTTCATAGAGAAGCGTGCGGTACTGTCCGTCGGACAGGTCGTTGATCACAATCTGGAAATGCAGCTCCGTATGCCGGCTGACAATAGTCCACAGCACTTCGGGCAGCAGGCGGTTGGTCACTGGCACCTTAGACATCCGAAGGCCAAACTGATAGGCCATTGCCTTATCACAGATGATGGTGAGCTGGCGCTGCTCGTCTTCAGTGACGAGCACGAGCAATCCCACATCATCTGTTCCGACGATCTCGGCGACGCTCTTGAATTTCAGTTTGACTAGGGGCATTTTTTAGTGACAAGTTGACGAGTTGACAAGTTGACAAGTTATTAGTTGACGAGTTGACGAGTTGACGAGTTGACAAGTTGACGAGTTGACAAGTTGTTAGTTGACGAGTTGTTAGTTGACGTGGTGAATGGTGATTACACCATGACATCTTCCTTGCGGGGACGGAAGATGAGGGCAAAGAGTACAGCGATGACGAGGGCATAGCCTGCGAAGATAAACCAGCAGGTCTGCCATTGTGTGACGCCGTCGACGGTGTAGTGATTGACGATGGCCTGGGCCGAGAGGGTGCCGATTGAGGCTCCGAGGCCGTTGGTCATGAGCATGAACAGGCCTTGTGCACTGGAGCGGATATCCTCGCTGGTGGTCTTGTCTACAAAGAGGGCTCCCGAGATATTGAAGAAATCGAAGGCCACACCATAGACGAGCATGGAGATGATAAACATCCAAACGCCACTGCCAGGATTGCCGGTGCCGAAGAGTCCGAAGCGGAACACCCACGCCAGCATAGCGATGAGCATCACGTTCTTGATGCCGAATTTCTTCATGAAGAAGGGGATGAGCAATATACAACAGGTCTCACTGATCTGTGAGAGCGAGATGAGGATATTGGCGTGCTCCACGCCGAAGGTGTGCTTATACTCCTCGATGGCTCCGAAGCTGGTGATGAAAGGATTGGCAAATCCGTTGGTGATCTGTAGACAGACACCGAGGAACATGGAGAAGATGAAGAAGATGGCCATGGTGCGCTTTTTGAACAACGCGAAGGCATTGAGACCGAGAGCCTCGACCAGCCCGCCTTTCTTTTTCTCCTTGTTGATGTCGCAGGCAGGAAGTGTGAATGTATAAAGGAAAAGCACAATGCTCAGCAGGCCGGAGGTGAAGAACTGGTTCTGATTGGCCTGGAATCCCATCAGGTCGACCAGCCACATGGTGCAGATAAAACCGATGGTGCCAAAGATACGTATGGGCGGGAAGTCCTTGACGGTGTCCATGCCGGCCTTGGTGAGGGCAGAGAAAGCCACCGAGTTGGCCAGGGCGATGGTGGGCATGAAGAAAGCCACGCTCAGTGTATAAAGGAAGAAGAGCGTGCCGAACTGTGTTTCAGCTCCAGCCATGTAGCCATAATAGCCGGCGGCGATCATGAAGACCGCTGCTGCGAGATGGCAAAGTCCCAGCAGACGCTGGGCAGGTATCCACCGGTCGGCCACGATGCCCATGATGGCGGGCATGAAGATCGACACGATGCCCTGCACGGCATAAAACCATCCTATCTGCGATGCCAGTCCGATATTGACGAGATAGGTACCCATGGAGGTAAGGTAAGCCCCCCAAACCGCGAACTCCAGGAAGTTCATCAGTGCTAAACGTACTTTGAGATTCATGTGCTTCAAATTTGTTGATTTGGCTACAAAAATACAAAAAATCCTGAATTTTTTATCTTTTTTACACTTAAAAAATCAAGTCTTCGCCTGTCTTTGTGTGTTTAGGTTTTTGCATTTCGATGTCTGCCGTTGTATTTCAATATTTTCACAACATCACCGGGCGGCCAGAAAGAATCTGCCGCCCGGTGATGTAAAGATATTCTGCACGTAGGTGTGTCAGTTGTTGACCGACCCGCCCACGATGTCGAGCAATTCGCTGGTAATAGCCTGCTGACGACTCTTGTTGTACTGCAAGTTGAGCTCGCGGAGCAACTCGTCGGCATTGTCGGTGGCCGTCTGCATGGCCACCATGCGCGCGGCATGCTCAGAAGCGTTGCTGTCGAGCAGTGCCGTGTAGAGCATGAGATGCGCCAGTTTGGGAATCAGCACACCCAGCACTGTCTCCATGTCGGGCTCGACGATGAAGTTGTCGTTGAGCGGCTTCACCTCTTCCGACTGCCGTTCGCCCTGCCGGTGATGCTTTTTGAGATAGTCCTGCGCCTTCTTGGTGATGACATTGGAGGTGAGGTCGCGCTCATGGTCGCGCTCCAGCACCGACTCCACGTCGATGGGCAGGAAAGTCTTGCGTGTGAGGATCTGCGAGCCGGCACTCTTGAAGTGGTGGTAGATCAGCTCCACGCGGTCGATCTCTCCGAGCCGGTACTTCGCGCCCAGTTCGGTGGCGATGTTGATACAGTCGGCAGAGTTGGGTTTGTCGGCCAGTGCCGAGAACTCACCTGCGGGTTTAAATCCAAGTTTCGTCACCTTTTCGGCTACTTTGCGGCCGATGGGATAAATGATGATATTATCCTTGCCGAGATGTTCGTATTCGCCGATGGCCTGCTGCATGAGTCGCAGTGTGTTAGAGTTGAATCCACCACACAGGCTGCTGTTGGAGGCGAAGACCACGAGAGCCACCCTCTTGACCGGCCTGGGTCTGGAGTAGACGGTGTCGGCCTCAGCCTCAGAGGCGAGGAACGTCTTGAGGATATGCTCCAGCAAGTCCTCGTAGGGCAGCATGCGCTCTATCTGCACCTGCGCGTGATGTAGCTTTGACGAAGCCACCATCTTCATCGCACTGGTGATCTTCCGGGTGCTGTTGACCGAGGCTATACGGTTTTTTATCTCTTTTAGTGACGGCATAGGCTATTACTCCTTAAACTGGCCGGCGATATCGGCCATGGTTTTCTCGATGGCAGCGGTCACGTTGTCGTCTATCTTGCCACTGCCGAGGGTCTCGATCACCTCGGGATGGCTGCTGCGCAGCTTCTCGAGGAACAGGTCCTGGCAGCGCCTTACCTCTGTGACGGGCACATCGTGCATGAGTCCGCGCGTGCCACAATAGAGGATAGCGATCTGCTCGCCCACAGCCATCGGGCTGTACTGCGGCTGGATGAGCAGCTGGTTGTTCTTACGTCCGCGGTCGAGGGTCATAGCGGTGACGGCATCCATATCACTGGAGAACTTGGAGAAAGCCTCCAACTCGCGATACTGCGCCATGTCGATCTTGAGCGTACCGGCCACCTTCTTCATACTCTTGATCTGTGCCGAGCCACCCACACGGCTCACCGAGATACCCACGTTGATGGCGGGACGGAAGCCCTGGTTGAAGAGGTCGGTCTCCAGGTAGATCTGTCCGTCGGTGATGGAGATCACATTGGTGGGGATATAGGCCGACACGTCGCCAGCCTGAGTCTCGATGATGGGCAGAGCGGTGAGCGAGCCACCTCCCTTGACATGACCTTTCATGCAGGCGGGCAGGTCGTTCATCTGCTCAGCCACCTCCTGCTGGTCATTGATACGTGCGGCGCGCTCGAGCAGACGGCTGTGCAGATAGAACACATCGCCGGGATAAGCCTCGCGCCCTGAAGGGCGGCGCAGGATGAGCGACACCTCGCGGTAGGCCACGGCTTGCTTGGAGAGGTCGTCGTAGACGACGAGGGCCGACTCGCCCCTGTCGCGGAAATACTCGCCGATGGCCGCACCTGCAAATGGTGCGTAATACTGCATGGCAGCTGGGTCGGCAGCCGTGGCCGAGACGATGATGGTATAGGGCATAGCCCCGTGCTCCTTGAGGTTCTGCACCAGTGCTGCCACGGTGGATGCTTTCTGTCCGATGGCCACATAGATGCAGTATACGGGTTTGCCTGCCTCGTAGAAACTCTTCTGATTGATGATGGTGTCGACGGCGATGGCAGTCTTGCCGGTCTGTCGGTCGCCGATGATGAGCTCGCGCTGTCCGCGGCCGATGGGTATCATCGAGTCGACCGCCTTGAGTCCCGTCTGGAGCGGCTCTTTCACCGGCTGACGGTAGATCACGCCGGGAGCCTTACGGTCGAGTGGCATCTCAAAGGCATTGGAGAGGTCGATGTCGCCCTTGCCGTCGATGGCCTGCCCGAGCGGGTTGATCACACGCCCGAGCATATTGTCATTGACGCGGATAGAGGCGATGCGCTTGGTGCGTTTGACCACCATACCCTCCTTGATGCCTGAAGTAGTGCCGAGCAACACGCATCCCACGTTGTCCTCCTCGAGGTTCATCACGATGGCCATGGTGCCATTCTCAAACTCGAGCAATTCGTTGGCCTCAGCATTGCGCAATCCATAGATGCGGGCCACGCCGTCGCTCACCTGGAGCACGGTGCCCACCTCGTCGAATTTCTCGCTG
Organism: uncultured Prevotellaceae bacterium; assembly: GCA_946402905.1. Lineage (GTDB taxonomy): Bacteria > Bacteroidota > Bacteroidia > Bacteroidales > Bacteroidaceae > Prevotella. Next base: position 34,522 of record CAMIYC010000024.1, read on the forward strand.
CTGCTGATGCCCCGCAGTTGCTGAAGCAGCACCTCGGACACTTCGCTTGGTTTTATTTTCTCTGACATTTAGAAATGTTTTTTCAAAAGTTATAAGTTATTTCCTTAACTGTGTGAGGATCTGCCGCAACTGGTTTTGTATGCTGGCATCCATCCTGTATGTGTCATACTCGAGGATAAATCCACCGATAATCTCGGGGTTGACCTCGGTCTGAAACTCCACAGTTCCCTGAGTTCTGCTCTCCACTCTCTGCCGCATCTTCCTCTCAATCTCGGGAGTGACGGCGACAGCGGTGATGAGTTTGCCGCGTGTGATGTTTTTCTGTTTCCTGTAAAGCGTGATATACGAAGCAGCCATCAGCTGAAGGGCGTTTTCCCTGCCCTCTGACAGCACCAGTGCGATGAATCGCCTGGTGAGCGGAGAGATGCCGCTGCCCCCGGATGCGGTGACGAGCAGGCTCTCTTTCTTGCCATTGTCGAGCATAGGATTATCTATCGTAAACCGCAGTTCAGGCACCTGCAGATAGCTCTTCGAGAGCGTCTGCATCTCCTGGTAGACCTGGTCGTCGAGTTTCTGCTCAACAGCGCTTTTGAGTAGCGCCCTGGCATACCGTACCGATATTACACCTAACTCCATATCACTTATTTATTTTTTACAGTCACCTCATCCAGCAGCCTGTCAATGAGATCCATCTGCGCTTTGTCGGTAGATAACTTTTCGCGGAGCACTTTCTCGGCGATCTGTACGGAGAGTACAGCCACCTGTGAGCGGATGTCGTTGATGGCACTCTGCCGCTCATTCTCAGCCTCGACCTTGGCCTCGCCTATAATGCGTGCCCCCTCTGTCTTGGCTTTCTCCTGTGCTTTACCCACGATAGCGTCGCGTGTGTCGGCGGCATCCTTGAGGATGCGTGCCTGCTCACTGCGAGCCTCCTGCAGGATGGATTCACCTTCTTGCTGTATATTGGCGAGCTTGTCGTTGGCCTCCTGTGCCTTGCGCAGACTGTCATCAATGAAAGCGTTGCGCTCCCTCACCATCCCTGTGATGGCCGGGAAGCCCCATTTCCACAGAATGAACAGCACCACGAAGAATGTGATGGTCATCCAGAAAAGCAAGCCAGTACTCGGAACTAATAAATCCATACGCTATAAATATGATTTAATCGTGTGAGTGTCTGCCGACGTAATTATCCTACGCAGAGGAATGCGATCACTGCGGCGAACAGGGCAACACCCTCAATCAGAGCCGCGGCAACGATCATGTTGGTGAACAGCTTGTTCATAACCTCCGGCTGGCGGGCCATAGCGTCCATGGCTTGTCCACCGATTTTACCGATACCGATACCTGCGCCAATTGCTGCAAGACCTGCACCTATTGCGGCGCCTAATTTGGCAATGCCTTCTACTGCTAATAATAATGAAATCATAATTTTTAAATTTTAATTGTTAATTATTGAGTTTTTGATTTTTTTAAGTGACAAGTTGACGAGTTGATGAGTTGACAAGTTGATACCTCATTTTCTCATCTTTTCTCATCTTTTCTCATCTTTCATCTTTCATTTATCAATTTTCATCTTTCATTTTTCATCTTTCATTCATGCTCTGGCTCTACACGGGCGAGACCGATGAAGATGGAACTGAGCATGGTGAAGACCATGGCCTGGATGAAACAGACCAGCACCTCGAGCGTGGACATAAATACACTCATGATGACGCTCACCGTACTCATGCCGAAGAACACCCCTGCCGACTTGCTGGCCACGAGGAAGATGATGCACACCAGCGAGATGGCGATGGCATGTCCGGCCATGATGTTGGCGAAGAGTCGGATCATCAGTGCGAACGGCTTGGTGAAGATGCCCACAAACTCGATGGCGGGTATGAGTGGGAACACCTTGAGCGCCTTGGGCACATCGGGCCAGAAGATATCCTTCCAATAGTGCTTATTGCCGCTCACCTGCACGATGACAAACGTGCAGAGCGCCAGGAAGAAGGTGACGGCGATGTTGCCAGTCACATTGCCGCCTCCCGGCGGGAAGGGTATCAGTCCCATCAGATTGCAAGTGAAGATGAAGAAGAAGCAGGTGAGCAGATAGGGGCAGTATTTCTCATATCCCTTGCCCACTCCTGGCTTGATAATCTCATTGACCACATACATGACAAGCATCTCGATGAAGCCGGTGAATCCACCCGGAGGGGTGTCGCTCGCCTTATGGCGGCGATACCAGCGCGCTGGGATGAGGATGCAGAGCAGCAGCACGACGGCATTGATCATCAGCGATGCGACGGTCTTGGTGATGGAGATGTCGAAAGGACGCTTCTCCCCCTCGCCGGTCAGTTCCACGATCTTGCCCTCGTTGTCGCCCTGTGTGGCGATGGCCAGGTTGTGCGGTCCCATCCTGTATCCCTCTGCATTGGGCTCCTCGCTGAAGCCCGAGCTGCAGAACACATGCCATCCCGTGGAGCTGTGGACGATGACTGGCAGATGTATGACCACCGAGTGCGAGCCGATATCGGTCACATGCCACTCATAGGAGTCCTTGATATGCTCCAGCACGACATGCGAGATGTTGAGCCCGCCTTTCTCCTCGGCCATGGCCGGTGCGGCCACCCACAGCAGCATCGTGATGCAAAGCAATTGTTTGATGTATTTCATTTCATTCAATGTTTTAAGATAAGTGTCACGGCCATCATCGTGAAGTATAGCACGAGTGTCAGCACCGCGAAATGTATAGTATCCTCTCTGTCAGTAGAGAAAAAGGTGTATAAGCCCACCAGCGTGACGGCAAACAGAAACCTGACAGCCACCATGATGAAGTAGAAGCGGACCAGGTGTCCCGGTGCATGTGCCTTCACATAGTCATATCCCATGAGATAGACGACGGTAAGCACTGCGAAGAGTGCTACGGCTATGGAGACGGCCAGGACACCCATATCACGCTCAGAGCACCTCTACGCACAGGCTCACCCTGTCTTTCTGCACCTCTACGAAGCCACCATGCACCTCAAGTTCATGGTCGCCCTCGGTGTTGACATAGACCACCTTGCCATCCTGCAGGGCGGAGATGATCGGTGCGTGATGCTGCAGGATCTCGAAATTGCCCAGGATGCCGGGCACATTGACGCGCTCGGCCTCACCGTCGTAGACCACCCTCTCCGGGGAAACTATTCTTAACTTTAACATATACCTAAGCGTTTATTTATCCTTTAGCCTGTTCGAGAAGTTTCTTACCCTTGGCGATGGCATCCTCGATGGTACCGACGTTGAGGAAAGCCTGCTCGGGCAGATCGTCAACCTCTCCGTCGAGAATCATGTTGAATCCCTTGATGGTGTCCTCGATGGATACCATCACACCCTTGACTCCCGTAAACTGCTCAGCCACGGAGAAGGGCTGCGAGAGGAAGCGCTGCACACGGCGTGCACGGTTGACGGTGAGCTTGTCCTCATCGCTCAACTCGTCCATACCGAGGATGGCGATGATATCCTGCAACTCCTTGTAACGCTGCAAGATCTGCTTCACGCGCTGCGCACACTCATAATGCTCCTTGCCCACAATCAGCGGGTCGAGGATACGCGAGGTGCTGCCCAGCGGGTCGACGGCGGGATAGATACCCAGCTCGGTGATCTTACGGCTCAGCTCGGTGGTGGCATCGAGGTGTGTGAAGGTGGTGGCCGGGGCCGGGTCGGTCAAGTCGTCGGCCGGCACATACACAGCCTGCACGGAGGTGATGGAACCTTTCTTGGTAGAGGTGATGCGCTCCTGCATGGTGCCCATCTCCGAGGCCAGCGTAGGCTGATATCCCACGGCTGAAGGCATACGTCCGAGCAGAGCCGACACCTCAGAACCAGCCTGTGTGAAGCGGAAGATATTGTCGATGAAGAAGAGGATATCGGCGGCCTCTCCGTCCTTGCCTCCGTTGTCGCGGAACTCCTCGGCGACGGTCAGTCCTGAGAGGGCCACAGAGGCACGTGCTCCCGGCGGCTCGTTCATCTGTCCATACACCAATGTGGCCTGGCTCTTCTTGAGTTCCTCGGGGTCGACGAGTGAGAGGTCCCACTTGCCTTCGTCCATGGCTTTCTTGAATTTCTCGCCGTAGCGCACGACACCGCTCTCGATCATCTCACGGATGAGGTCGTTGCCCTCACGTGTGCGTTCTCCCACACCGGCAAACACGGAGTATCCGTTGTGTCCCTTTGCGATGTTGTTAATCAGCTCCATGATGAGCACGGTCTTGCCCACACCTGCACCTCCGAAGAGTCCGATCTTACCGCCCTTCATGTAAGGCTCGAGCAGGTCAATCACCTTGATACCCGTGGAGAGCATCTCTTTCTGTGTGGAGAGTTCCTCAAACTTGGGAGCCTCCCTGTGGATGGGATATGCGCCCCGCATGTCGAGTTCCTTCATACCGTCGATAGGCTGGCCGATCACATTGAGCATACGGCCCTTGATCTGGTCGCCGGCGGGCATCAGGATCGGGAAGCCGGTGGTGATGGCCTCAAGTCCGCGCTGCAGGCCGTCGGTATTGTCCATGGCCACGCAACGCACAGTGTCCTCGCCAATGTGCTGCTGCACCTCGACGATGAGGTCACGCCCGTCGGGTCTGACAATCCTCAGGGCATCATGAATTTTTGGTAGCACCTTCTCCGGATCCAGTCCTCGTGTCTCATAATACACGTCGATCACCGGACCGATGATCTGAGAGATGTGTCCATTGATTTGTGACATAAGCTAATATTTTTTATTGATTTGGATATTTTTCAAAGTGTACGCAAATTTACGATAATTTTCACACCAATGCAAAAAATATCTGCATTTTCTGCGAAATAAAATGTATTTGACGAAGGATACGGTATGTCAGATACTCAATTCATCGAGCACCTTGATGAGTTTCTTGTCGAAGGGCTTATCGCTGCGTATCGCCTCGACCAGCGGCACATAGACAATCTCGTTGTTGCGCACGCCCACCATCACATTGCGCTGGCCTTGCAGTATCGCCTCTATGGCTCCCACACCCGTGCGGCTGGCCAGGATGCGGTCGTGGGCTGTAGGACGCCCTCCGCGCTGCAGATGGCCAAGGATGGAGACACGCACATCAAACGAGGGGAACTCTTTCTTCACGCGGTCGGCATAATACATGGCTCCGCACTTGGGGCTCTCCGACACGATGACGATGCAGCTCTTCTTAGACTTACGTATGCCACGCTCCATGAATCGCGCCAACTGGTCGACGTTGGTGGAGTCTTCCGGGATGATGGCCGCCTCGGCTCCGCTTGCGATGGCGCTGTTCTGGGCCAGGAATCCGGCGTCGCGCCCCATCACCTCGACAAAGAAGATGCGCTCATGGCTCTGTGCGGTGTCGCGTATGCGGTCTACGCAGTCCATGATGGTGTTCATGGTGGTGTCGTAGCCGATGGTGGAATCGGTGCCGTAGAGGTCGTTGTCGATGGTGCCAGGCAGTCCGATGCAGCACACATCATATTCCATGGCGAAATGCATGGCTCCGGTGAGCGAGCCGTTGCCACCTATGACGACCAGAGCGTCGATGCCTCGACTTTTCATCGTCTCGTATGCTTTCGCCTTGCCCTCAGGTGTCATGAACTCCTTGCTACGGGCGGTCTTGAGGATCGTACCGCCCGACATGATGATACCACTGACATTCTCTGTGGAAAACTCCTCGATCTCATTGTTGATGAGTCCGTCGTATCCACGGTAGATGCCCATGATCTTAAAACCGTTGCAGATGCCGGCGCGGGTCACCGCGCGGATGGCTGCATTCATACCTGGCGCGTCTCCGCCCGAGGTCATCACTCCTATTGTCTTGATTCTTGCCATATCTTAGGTTATTTTTGAGGTTTTTCTGGGGGCCGGGGATTCCGGGTTTTCCGGGTTTTCCGGGGGTTCCGGATATTCCGGATTTTCCGGGGATTCCGGGGTGTCCGGGGTGTCCGGAGATTCCGGGGGGGCTGGTCCCCTCCCCTTTGGGGAGGGATAGGGAGGGGTTAAATGATCAGAGCCATGAGTGCGAGGCCGAGGAGGGCTCCGAGGAGGACCTTGAGCCCCACGTTGCGGAAATACCATCCCACGTGTATGCGCTCCATCTTGATGAGGGCCATGCCGCTGAGTGACCCTGCTGCCAGGATGTTGCCGGCGACAGCGGCACAATAGCTGATCACCTTCCAGTAGCATCCGTTTTGTGCGAATTGTGCCATATAAGTGCCTGCGGCAGGATCCTCGGCCACATCATACAGGGAGAAGAAGCTCAGCGAGGTGGCAAAATTGTCGAGCACGGAGCTCACCAGCCCTGCAATCAGTCCCATGACCCATACACTGTGGAGATGAATGTCGCAGAGACGTGCCAGCCATCTCACCGCGCCAGTCTCATTCACGACGCCCACCGCGAGCATCATACCGATGACGAAGAGTATCATCTGCAGCACGCCGTACTGGAGTTGTCGCGGCATGCGACGCTCAGTCATCTTGTCGACGTCCATCAGGCGGTGGTTGAAGATCTCATTGACTATCCACAGCACCGAGAGCACGCACAGGGCTCCAAGGAAGGGCGGCAGCTTGGTGATATTGTGAAAGGTGGGTATAAACCACAGTCCGCCGATGCCTACGAAGAGCATCAGCAGCCGTTGCCATGCGTTGAGGTTGGTGTCGTCGCCACGATAGGGCATAGGTTTCCATTCTATCTCCACCCTGTCGGGCAACATTCTACCGAGGAGAAAGACCGGCACGGCCCATGCCACGAGACAGGGGATGAGCAGCGACATGGAAAAGTTGGTGGCTGTGACGGCATTCATATTCCAGAGGAGCAGCCCTGCGGGGTCGCCGATGACGGTGAGTGCTCCACCGATATTGGCCGATATGACCACGGCGCTGCCATAGATCATGCGCTGCCGGCGCTGCGACACGATGTTGTGCATGATGACGAGCATGAGCGACGTGGTGGTGAGGTTGTCGAGGTTGGCCGAGATAATGAAAGTGATGACGGATAGCATCCACAGCAGTTTGTGGCTCTTACGGGTGCGCACCCACGGTGTGAGGAAGTCGAAGCATCCGTTGTTGTGCAGGATCTCGGTGATGGTCATCGTGGCCAGGAGGAATAGCACGATCTCCGCCGCCTTGCCCACATATCTGAGGAAAATATTCTGCGCGATATAATGCTTCACGGCAGTGCTGGTAGCCACGGCGCCATTGAGGAAATCGACATAGTCGCCCTGATGCTCCTTCATCACGAAGTCTGAGCCATAGCAGATATAGAGCACCCACCCCACGGCACAGGCAAAGATGGCCACAGCGGCCTTGTTGACATTTGTCAACCACTCGGTGGCGATGAGCAGATAGCAGACCAGCAGGATTGCAACGATGATTAAGGTCATGTTTCTGTATTTCAGACAATGGTTAGAAAGGCGTAAGACATACGTCTTCACATATCATTGCAAAGATAAGAAACATTTACGAGACGTACAAATTTTTAAAAAGATTTTTCGCTTTCCGCCCCACGGGCTTCCTATCGTCATCGTGAACCCGGAATGCCTCCGGCGATGATCCTTGCCAGTTGTATGGCATCGCCGGTGTCCACCACGCCGTCGGTATTGGTATCTGCCTGCGGCTGATAAAAGACCTTGAAGGGCTGGTCGAGAGAGTACTTGACGATATCCACAGCGTCGAGCATGTCGACTACTCCGTCGAGATTGACATCATGACTGAGCGGCACATTGAGCGTGCCGTAGTCGTCGATGGCCCGACGGATGAGCGAGAGCACGTCTTGCCAGCGGTACAGTCCGTCGTCATTGGGCTGCAGTCCTGTCAGCTCCAGAGGATACGACGCCGGCGGACAATCGAGGCTCAGGGGCATCAATTCCATAACCTGACGCAGGCTCTGATACACATAGCGCACGCCGACCCATGCCTCTCCTTGCTCATCCTCCCATATCTCAAGCACCAACTTGCCCCCCAGCGGTGTCTTCATCTCCGGCGTATCGGGCAGCATATAAGGCTTGACACCGAGTGCGCCTGTCAGGGAAGAAAGGTTGGAGTCGTGTCCTACCAGATAGACGAAATGATGCGCGTCGTCCTGCAGCACATTCTCCAGTTTGACCAGCAGATGGTGAGCGGCATCCTTGCCCACCGAGGGAGTGCCCATGCTCAGAAAGCACCACATCTCCTTGATATAGCCGATGCGGATGAGGTCGTCGTCGCTGATGCCAAGGCCGAAAGTGCCCTCGTCGGGACTGGGCGCATCGTAATGCTGCAGGATGAAATTGCCGGCAGTGAGACGCGTGAGGTCGATGCGCCCGCCCCGTATCCTGGGCATCCAGTCTTTATGAAGATAATTGTATGGTTCGGGGAAGGTGAGCGAGCAGGTGTCGCCCTGCTGACACGCCGGCGACCCCGCGAGGTCGAGCACAGAGGCCAGGATGGCGGCATTGTGCTGCATACTGTCGACGACAGCGGCAAATCCACCCGGGCCAGAGGCATATTCGGCCTCGGCCTTGACCTTGGCGAGGAAATAGCTGCCGGCGTAAGTGCTGGCATTGTTGAACACCTGGTCCATGTCCCCGAAGGCGATGTCCTTGTTGTAGACGACCTCCACCCCCGCCTGGGGCATGAAGCCCTGCAAGAAACTGCTGGCCGTTTCCACAGTGCGTCTCATTGTATTGGCATAGACATAGCAGTCGGCAGCATGGCGGTCGTCATCGTCGCTGAAGAGCCCTGCCTTGGTGAGCCATGCTCTGAAATAGCAACCCATATACTGCTCGAGGAGTGCTCCGCGCTCTGTCAGCTGACCGGCACCGACGCTCCATTGATGCCAGGGATGAGGGGTGATGCGCCGCTCCCCTTTGGAGAGCGAAGCCGACCTCACACCATGCCTTCCCACCATGACCATCTTTCTCAGCTGATATTTGCCGAGGAACTGGTCATCGGGTGCCTGCGCCCTCAATGGAGCACAGACCATGACCAAGACTGCCGTCAGGGATGCGATGTGGAGAAATCTGCTCATTGGATCTTAAGTTGGAGGGTTATTCCGGCTGTGCATATTTGGAGCCGGTCTGACGGATGAGGGCGCGTCGGAATTTCTCGGGATAGCCCGGGCGCTGCGGACGGGTGCCGAGGCCGTACTCATCGCGTGTGAAGCGTCCGTCCTTCTCCGGGTGTATGATCATATCGTTGTATTTCACGATGAGATAACGAGCCAGCTGGTTCCAGCGTGCCAACATGTGCTGAGCCTGGTCGATGCTGTAGCGGTTGAGATACTCCACCGCCTTGAGGGGGCTCTCGGCATAGAGCTGTGAGGCACGCTCCTCCGTGGCTTTCTGTGCGGCGAAATAACTGTTCTCGAGCGAGTCGCGCACCTGCTGCAGCGACGGGAACATCAGCGAATAACGGGGATATACCATATTGCTCACCCAATTGCACACCCAGAACGCGTTGCGGTCGGAGAAATTGATCTCGTCGACACCCGGCGTGTTGTAGCACTCAGGACGTTCGGTCATGCTGCAATATACAGGTGTGTAGGCCACCATATTGCCGTCGTCGTTGCCCCACCACATCAGTCCGCCTATCTCACGCGGCAACCACGAGCGCAGCTGGCTGACGTAGGAGAATCCGGTCTGCTGGGTGGATGTGGGACGCTCGTTGAAATATTTCTTGCCATCCACCTCAAAGGTCAGTGGCGTGGGCCGGTAGGGCATCTCCCAGATGCCGCCTCCGATGTCGGAGTCGAGTGCGAAGGGTGTGCCCTCGTAGTGGTCGCGCATACAGGCCATCACTTCCTGCACGCTCACCTTATGACTGGGAATGATCCACAGCGGCATAGGCTCGGCTTTCTCCTCTATACCCATGGCATAGGGCAGATAACGGTTCATGTCGCTGCTGAAATGATTGAAGAAGCTCCACACCCTGGCCTCGCAGAAGCGACGACCACCGAAGTCGGGCTTGGCGTAGGTCTCATTCCAGTTGAAGTCGGCGTCCTTGCCACTGTACCACCCCATCTTGCGTGCGAACGACACCACATCCTTGGCATAGAGCACGTTTTTCTTGTCTTTCATATTAAAGGTGGTGATGCGGCTCTGGTTGGCATGCGCGCAGATGGCATTGTCGGGTATGCGTATCGCCACCCATACGGCTCCCTTGCTGCCGGGTCCCTTGCCCATCATCTCCATGATCCACGCCTCATTGGGGTCGCAGATAGAGAAAGTCTCGCCCTCTGAGTTGTAGCCATAGGTATTGACCAGCGTGGTCATCACGTTGATGGCCTCGCGGGCGGTCTTGGAGCGCTGCAGGGCGATATAGATAAGCGAGCCATAGTCGAGGATGCCGGTGGTGTCGACCATCTCCTCCCGGCCGCCATAGGTGGTCTCGCCGATACACACCTGATACTCGTTGATATTGCCGATCACGTTGTAGGTCTCGGGGGCCTCAGGAATAGAGCCGTGATACCGGTTGCTGTCCCAGTCGACCACCCGGCGCATCTCGCCCGGCGCATGCTTGGCGGCGGGATAATGGCAGAGGTTCTGAAACATTCCGTAGTCGTCGGCATTGTAGGTGCAGATGACCGACCCGTCGGTGCTGGCGGCCCTGCCCACGATGAAGTTGGTGCAGGCCCATCCGTATACGGAAAACAAGATGAACAGTAAAGTAGCGGTCTTTCGCATGGCTTCTGATGTTTTTATAGGTTTTTACTTGGATTGTTGACTGCAATAGTGCGCAGGCATGCCTGTCGGCACGCTTCTCAATAGACGACCGTGGCCTCGAACTCTGCCTCCTGGCCACTTTCGTCGCGGGCCTTGAGACGCAGATGGCGCTCCCTGCCCGTGGGCACCACAGGGGTATGGCTTAGGTCGCAGAATATCCGGGTAGACTTCTTCACATATTCGAAGAGGACAAACTGCCCGTCGAGGTATCCTTCAAAGGTGGGCAGTCCCTCCTTTGCCCCCCGTATGTCGAGGAGCACGACATGCTGTTCGTCCCACTGTCTCTGGCCGACGGGCAGTATGACCAAGTGGGGATACCTGTCGGCCTCATGCTCTGCCAGCGGTGCTGGCGGTTCCGGTCCGGCCTGCGTCGAGTCGGCGGACTCTGTCATTTCGGCGGGGTTAGTCTGCTCCCGTTGCCCCCTGACGGTGAAACCATATTCAGATACATTGCCGAAGAAATCCTGAAGGATATACTTCACATGATAAGTGCGCTCCTGGTCGAAACTGACGATGCCCCTGTTTTTGTCAGCCTTGAGCATGGGCAGCGTATTGCCGGGTTCAAGGAACGACTTCATGAACCACTGCTGGTGACTGGTGAAATGGTCTATGTCGCCCCAGATATTGACCAACTTGTTGCCGGAGACAGGTATGTTGTTGACATCGCTGCTGAACACCTCGTGCCCGTCGACCAGCAGACAGGTGTGACGGATGCCGAAGGTATTGGCCGAGCCTTGCATGTAGTCGTGGGCATAGAGTCCGAAGCCGACCTTGCCCCAAGCCGTGAACTCCTCCTGGATCTCGTTGGTGGTGAAATCAAAGTGCTGTGGCGTGTTCATGCCGGCAAAGGAACTTGCCTCCCCCTGCGGATAGGCCATGAAACTATGCGCCACCGGTGCGACCGAGTCTTGCACCAGCTCGGGAATGAACTCCAGCGGGTCGAGCATGTTCCAGGTATCAGTCTGATGTATCTCCAGATGGAGGTGTGGCCCCATACTCGCCCCGGTGTCGCCGCTCAGGGCGATGACCTGCCCCTTGGCGACGGGGCAGTCGGTGGCATCGAAGGTGATGTCGGCGTCGGTGCTGTGATGGACGTACTGCCACTTGCGCAGCTTCGCCTCTATGCCAGGCGCGAAACGCTGCAAGTGTGCGTAGACGCTGGTATATCCCTCCGGGTGACGGATATAAATGGCATTGCCCATCCCGTCGAGGTTGACGGTGACACGGCTCACGTATCCATCGCCGATGGAATAGATGGCCTTGCCTTCCATCTGCTGTGTCTTGATATCCAGCCCTCCATGGAAATGATTAGGGCGCGGCTCGCCGAAATTTCCGGCAAGCAGCACCTCAAAATGTACCGGCGAGGCGTATAAGACCGCCGCGAGCAATAGACTCCATATCATCATGTAGGTCAATTTTAGTGTTGTGAGGGCGGAGGCGGCGGACCGGCAGGCCCCGGCACCTCAGGATGTATCGACGCCGGCCGGTTGGAGTTGGGAGGCATGGGCGGCGTCGTGGCCGACCCTTCAGCCTCATCCTCCTCTTTGGGCGGCTGGGTATGCAGTCGCATCAGCCTCATATTGCTGATGCTCATCAGTTTCAGTGTCTGTGTCTCGTTGTTCTGCCCTCGGGTGAGATAGATGAACCCCTTGACACTTTTCAGTCCGATGCGGTCGTTGTCATAGACCTGCACCATATAGTGTGAGTCGGAGGAGATATGCTGCACATGGGTGGCTACGCTGTCGTTGCGGAAAGTGACGGCGAGCATGGCCACCCCGTCGCGCATGCCGTCCTGGAAGATGAACTGTGCGTCGAACGACAGGATCATCCGGTCTCCGGCATGATAGGCGGTGTCGGCCTTTACTTCAAAAGAGACGGTGTTGTAGGGCGCCATAGGCATGAGTATGGCCGACCTGGTGTCGGACCACACCGTGGCGGTGTCACCCTGCGACACTTCGCCGCCCAGCTGTCCCAGTTCGTTGGCAGTGGCACCCAGAGCCAGCGCCTCATTGTTGAGTCGCTTGGAGAGCTGCAGATAAATGTCGTGGAGCATCTCGGTATGGCGGTAATAATAGACCATGGAGGAGTCGAACTCTGCCTGTGTGACGCCGTGTTTGCGCAGTGCTGCTTCACGGTATACCATCCTGCGGTATGCCACCTGCTCATAATAGCCCTCAGCCATGGCTATACCGTCGGCCAGATGATAGTCGTAAAGTATATCCTCCATCTTGCCGGGTGAGATAATCTCCTTGGGCATACTGGGCTTGCATGCCATCAGCCACCAAAGCATGACGCAGGGCAACATGCTGAGTGAGGTTCTGATGATGGAGGCCGGTCTCATGTCGTTAGTCGGTTTTGCTGCCGGTGTCATCAGCAGTCTTGTCCTTACTATCTTTTTCGGATAATGAAATCTCGCTGAGTTCCTTCCGGTAGAACAACAGCAACAGGACGACACCCACGCTGATGCAGGAGTCGGCAAAATTAAACACCGGGCTGAAGAAGACATAACGCTCGCCGCCCCAGAAGGGGAGCCAGTCGGGCAGGTAGGTGTCGATGATGGGGAAATAGAACATATCTACCACCCTTCCCTGCAGGAAAGGCGCGTATCCGCTTCCCCACTCCACCCACGATGCCACCTGGTAGGGGGTCGACTCAGAGAAGACCTGCCCATAGAAGAGGCAGTCGATGATATTGCCGGCCGCTCCCGCGAGCACCATCGACAGACAGAGGATGTATCCCATGCGTGCCCACGCTTTGACCTGTCGGTGTATATACACCCCTATCACGGTGACAGCCACGAGTCGGAAGAGACTCAGTGCAATCTTGGGAATGAACGTCATGCCATAGGCCATGCCGTTGTTCTCGACGAAATTGATATAGAACCATCCAGTGACCCTGATGGCCTCATGCAAGGTCATGTTGGTCTTGACCTCGATCTTGATGACCTGGTCGATGACGAGTATGAGCAACACGGCGACACAAGCGATGATGCCCCTTACAGCCTTTTTGTTTTCTGTCATCTTGTCTTACGGGCGTTTTTTGACGCTACGCTCAGCGTGGCATGAGGTACGGCACGCAACCGCTCCTTGGGTATCAACTCGCCTGTGATGCGGTCGATGCCATAGGTCTTGTTTTCGATACGCACCAGTGCGGCCTCCAGTCCCTGGATGAACTTCTGCTGCCTTCCGGCGAGCTGTATCAGTTCCTCCTTGCTCTGTGTGGCACTGCCCTCCTCGAGGATTTTATACGTCGGCGATGTGTCGTCCACATCATTGCCGTCAGCATTCATCAGCTGTCTCATCATCTGATTGTAGTCACGATAAGCCAGCTGCAGCTTCTCATTGATAATCGCGCGGAATTCCTCCAGTTCCGCATCGCTGTAACGTGTTTTCTCTGCCATACTAAGATTATTAGTGTAATGATTTATGATGATCTTTCGGTTATATTTTCTCTACCAGGATGTTCACCTTGAAGTCGTCGAAATCGACCTCCGGGCCTTCGTTGCTGGCGAAGATAATGCGGTCGGCCAGGATCTGTGCACGGATATACTCGCCGTAAGCGTCGACGGCCTCGGCCAGCACGACATTGGGCGAGATGACCACCTTGATACGGTCGGTGATCTCGAGTCCGCCGTCCTTGCGCAGGTTTTGCACACGGTTGATGACCTCACGGGCCACGCCCTCCTTGCGCAGCTGGTCGCTCACCTCCACGTCAAGGGCCACGGTGAGGTTGCCCTCATTGCCTACGAGCCATCCGGGGATATCCTCGCTGACAATCTCTACGTCGGCAGCGTCGATGGTCACCGGCTGACCTTCCACCTCCAGATTGAAGAGGCCCGCCGACTCCAGCTGGAGGATGTCCTCCTGTGAGAGTGCGGCTACGGCAGCTGCGACACCCTTCATGAGTTTGCCGAATTTCTTGCCCATCGTGCGGAAGTTACACTTCACCTTCTTGACCAGCAGACCGGCGCCCTCAGCAAACTGCAGTTCCTTCACGTTCACCTCATTGAGTATCAGGCTTGCCACGGCCTCGATGCGCTCACGCTGCTGCTGGTCGGTGGCAGGTATCATGATGGTCTGCAGCGGCTGTCGCACCTTCAGGTTGGCCTTCCGTCTGAGGGCCAGCACCATCGATGTCACTTTCTGTGCCAGCTGCATGCGTGCCTCCTGCTCCTTGACGATGAGCGACTCGTCGGCCACGGGGAACCGTGTGAGGTGTACGCTCACTGCCTGGTCGCGCCCGGTCACGCTGACAAGGTCGAGATAAAGGCGGTCGGCGAAGAAGGGCGAGAATGGTGCCAGCAGTCTGGCCACCGTCTCGAGACAGGTATACAGCGTCTGGTAGGCGCTCAGTTTATCCGGGCTCATCTCCTTGCCCCAGAAACGCTTGCGGTTGAGTCGCACATACCAGTTGGACAGGTTGTCGTTGACGAAGGTGTCAATCATACGTCCTGCGCGTGTGGGCTCATAGTCATTAAGGCTCTCGTCCACCCCTTTGATGAGCGAGTGGAGTTCGGAGAGTATCCACCGGTCGATCTCCGGCCGCTCACTGACAGGCACCTCGGGCTGAGAATAGTCAAACCCGTCGACATTGGCATAGAGGGCGAAGAAAGAATATGTATTATAGAGCGTGGCGAAGAGTTTGCGTCGCACCTCCTCGACACCGGCCTGGTCGAACTTGAGGTTGTCCCAGGGCTGTGAGTTGGTTATCATGTAGAAACGCAGTGCGTCGGCTCCATATTTCGCGATGGCCTCAAAGGGGTCGACGGCATTGCCGAGCCGCTTGCTCATCTTGTTGCCATGGGCGTCCTGGACGAGTCCCGAGGAGATGACATTCTTGAAGGCCACCTGGTCGAAGATCATCGTGGCGATGGCATGCAGCGTGAAGAACCATCCGCGTGTCTGGTCCACTCCCTCGCTAATGAAATCACAGGGGAATGCGAGGTTTTTGTCGATGGCGTCGGCATTCTCAAAGGGATAATGTATCTGTGCGTAAGGCATGGATCCGGAGTCGAACCACACATCGATGAGGTCGGCCTCCCGCTTCATGGGATGTCCCTTGCTGCTGACGAGCACGATATGGTCGACGTAGGGCCTGTGAAGGTCGATACGGTCGTAGTTTTCGCGCGAGTAGTCGCCGGGAACAAACCCTTTGTCCTTGAGCGGGTTGGTAGCCATCACTCCAGCTTCCACAGCTTTCTCGATCTCATCATAGAGCTGTTGCAGCGACCCGATGCAGATGGCCTCACCATCCTCCTCGTTACGCCAGATGGGCAGCGGTGTGCCCCAGAATCGGCTTCTGCTGAGGTTCCAGTCGTTGAGGTTCTCCAGCCAGTTGCCGAAACGTCCTGTGCCTGTCGACTCAGGCTTCCAGTTGATGGTCTTGTTGAGTTGCGACATGCGCTCCTTGCAGGCGGTGCTCTTGATAAACCAGCTGTCGAGCGGATAGTAGAGCACGGGCTTGTCGGTACGCCAGCAGTGTGGGTAGTTGTGCACATGTTTCTCGATCTTGAAAGCCTTGTTTTCCGCTTTCAAGTCCATACATATAGCGATGTCGAGGGTCTCATCCTTGTCGGTGAGGTTCTCGTCATAGGCATTCTTCACATATTTTCCTGCGTATCTTCCCCACAGCTGCTCGTCGATGTTGTTTTTGACGAAGTCAGGGTCAAGGTCTTCAGTCACGAAATATTTGCCTTGCAGGTCGACGACAGGACGCTCATGTCCTTTCTTGTCGATCATGACAATGGGTGGCACCCCTGCTTTCTTGGCCACATTGGCATCGTCGGCACCGAAGTTGGGCGCGATGTGTACGATGCCGGTACCGTCCTCTGTGGTGACATAGTCGCCGGGGATGACCCGGAAGGCCCCGTCGGTGAGGGGTTTCACCATAGGCAAGAGCTGCTCGTAACCCATCCCCACGAGGTCGGCGCCTTTGTAATGCCCCACGATGGTCCATGGGATGATTTTGTCGCCTTTTTTATAAGAGGTGAGGTCGACATCCTTTCCTTTCTCGTTGAGGTAAGCAGAGAGACGAGCCTCGGCCATAACGATGGTGATCGGCTCAGCGGTGTACATATTATAGGTGCGGACGGCCACATAGTCGATCTTCGGACCTACGCAGAGTGCGGAGTTGGCTGCGAGTGTCCACGGTGTGGTGGTCCATGCGATGAAGTAGGGCTTTCCCCACTCCGCCATCTCCGGGCGCGGGTTGGTCATGGCAAACTGTGCCGTCACAGTGGTATCCTTCACGTCGCGGTAGCAGCCGGGCTGGTTGAGCTCATGGCTGGACAGTCCGGTGCCAGCAGCGGGCGAATAGGGCTGTATGGTATACCCCTTATAGAGCAGCCCCTTCTGATAAAACTGGCTGAGCAACCACCACAATGTCTCGATATACTTATTGTCGTAGGTGATATATGGGTTGTTGAGGTCTACCCAATATCCTATTTTTTCGGTCAGTTCATCCCATTCGTGGGTATACATCATGACGTTTTCACGGCATTTGCGGTTGTAGTCCTCCACGGAGATGTATTTGTCACTGTCTTTGTTGTCGATATCGGCCTTGGTGATGCCCAGTTCCTTCTCCACGCCCAGCTCCACAGGCAGTCCGTGAGTGTCCCATCCTGCTTTGCGGAACACTTGGTAGCCCTTCATCGTCTTGTAGCGGTTGAAGGTGTCCTTGATGGTGCGTGCGAGCACATGGTGTATGCCCGGGTGTCCATTGGCAGAGGGGGGACCCTCGTAAAACACGAATTGCGGACATCCCTCACGCTCTTCGATGGAGCGTGCGAAGACATTTTCCTTTTTCCACTCTTCCAGCACCTGGTTGTTGATGGCGGTCAGATCAAGACCGTTGTACTCGGCAAATTTCTTGGCCATTTTTTTGCAAATATAATGTTGATTGATATGATCTTCTCACGCGAAAATGCCAAATTGTGCGATTTTTCGCTTAAAAAAATGCCCCAATTAGCGATTTTTCGCTTTAAGGGTGCAAAGTTAATGAAAATCGAGCGCAAAACGAAATAAATTCATTTATTTCTTTTGCCGAGATGCATCTTCACTTCGGTTTTCAAGCAAAGATAATGAGAAAAAGGGTCAAAAAATCCGGCAAAAGGGTCTTTTGCCGGATTTTTTTGAGGGTGAGGGGGGCTAGTCGATCTGGTATTCCTAGTATCTTGTAACATTTAAAAATTCAATATAGGATAGAGGTTCTTGAGTTTTA
>CAMIYC010000025.1 GCA_946402905.1 uncultured Prevotellaceae bacterium
TTGAGCATGTTCTTGGCATTGATGTTCCACATGGCGTTGAACTGCGGATAGATGCGCCATTCGTTCCATTTCGTCGCGTGATATTGCTCGGCTGTTACTGAGGCTTCAAGGTTCAACGACTTGCCTATCTGCTTGCTCAGTCCAGCATAGGCGTTGAGGATGCGCTCGTCGTAATCAACGTGTGATGAGGCATCGGGTACAGGTCTCTGCTTGGCGTCGAGCGTAGTCTGATAACTGTTGTTATTGGTGAACTGTGCTTTGCCGCCATAACTCAGTTCCCAACCTCTCGGCAGCGAGTGGGTCTGATCGGCCGTGAAGAGCCATTTGCTTACTTTCTGACGGCTGTCGACGTAGAGGTCGCGGCTGATGTCGTACAACTCGCCGTCAAGGTTCTGTGTGCGGGGTTCCTGATAGTTGGTATAGGAGATTTCAAGTTGCAGACCGAACGGAGCAGCGTAGGAGGCGTCCACATTGTGCAGATAAGTGTGCTGGCGGGAGTGCTGCGTGGATTGCGCCGTACCTGTCGTGGTATTGGTGGAGCGGGTTGAGTTCCATTGCCCCGTGTAGGCCAGGCCCAGGCGGTGGTCATCGCTGATGGCATAATCCATGCCGATGCGGTATTCGTGGTCCATGCCGTCGCTGCGGTTGCGGGTCTTGTCGCTGTAAGGCACGCGCTGGCCGTTAAGGGGATGGCAGGCCTCATGCTCCACCTGGCCGTAACCAGTGCCGTTAGTATAGGTATACGATGCGTCGATGCCCAGTTTTCCATGGTTATAGATGATGCTGCCACCTGCATAGCCCGTACCATATTTGTTGTGCCGCCAGCCACCCATCAGTTGTCCTGAAAGTTGGTTTGTTCCTGAGAAGTCCTTCGTCACAATATTGATGGCCATGCCCCGCACATGGTATTTGGCAGGAGCCGATGGCATCACCTCGGCCTTGGCAAGCATGGCGGCGGGCATCTGTTTGAGTCGCTCTACTACCTTTTCCGAACTGAGCGTGGTGGGCTTGCCATTGATGATGAGCGTCGCGGCCTGGCCAGCGAACATGATGGTGCCATCCATCTCGCTCACGCCAGGGATGCCGGTCAGCGCGTCGTAGGCATTGTCGGCAGGATAGACTTGCAGGAGCATCGGCATGTTATAGACAAGGTGGCCGTTTTCTGTGCCCGATAAGATACGTTCGCCTGTCACGTTCACACCGTTCAGCAGGATGGTTTCAAGTTGGAGCCTGATTTTGCCGGCATTTCTTGAATCAAGCATCACATAGTTTGTTTTGTAGCCGATGTAAGAGATACGGGCGAGAACAGGCTTCTGCTCACAGGGGATGACGAAATAGCCGCTTTCGTTGGATACTCCACTGGCCATCAGTGTGGAGTCTTGGGGGGAGAGCAGGGCAATGTTAGCATAGGCCACGGGTTTGACTTTCTCGTCGATGATGGTGCCTTTGTAGTGTGTATCTGCTTTCTGCACACATTCCACGAAAATTTTCTTTCCACCCTCGTCTTTGCTTGTCGTGACGCGGATGGGATAGAAACCTATCATCTGCCGGATGGCTTCGGGCAGAGTCTTGCGGCTGATAGTCGTGGTGATGCGGAAGTCCTCCAGTTCGTTGTAGAGGAACATGATGGTGTAGCCGGTCTGCTGCTCAGCGAGTTGAGTGAGAGCATCGGCGAGTGACACATTGTTGTATTGGCGCGATATGCGTCTTTGAGCCTGCATGTTGATGCTTAGCAGCAGGAATAGCATGATGAGCGTGATGGTCCTTTTCATGGCGGAAGGCTACTCTACGGTGATTTTGTTGTCCTTCAATGTAACAGTCAGACTCTCGAATTGATTGAGGTCACTAACCACTTGTCCGATGTCCTGCTTTGGATTCCAAACGAAGCGGAAGCGGAGCTGTCGGGCCTTGTCGTCGGCGAAGGCGACCGTGGCATCATAGTGGTCGGCTATTTCTGGCAGCATCTCCTCTAATGGTACATTGTCGAAGACAACAGGTTCCATGGTGGCTTTTTGCACAATGGTGTCTGTCGTGTCCACCTTGACAGTGTCATCAAAAGCAACTTGTTGATCCGGAACAGCAACTTCTGTCTCCTGCGGTGTAGCTGGCATGTCTCCTCCGATGTGATGCCGCACGAAGTGGATGGTGGCAAAGGTAATGCCTGATACCAGCAGCACACCTATGAAGGATGCGACTAAACGAAAGGAGAACGATGCTTGCATCTGCTCTTCTGAGCGTGAGCATGCTCGACCAAAGGTCAATGAGGTGGCCTTCTTCATCCGGCCATGTCCATGTTGCTCGGGCTGGAGTCTTTGATTGAACCGCTGCCAGGCGGCATCCACATCGATGGGAGCTTCGTCTTGATGGTTGCGGCAGCTTCGCTTCGCCTCCACCATCAGGCGGTAGGTCTCGCGAGTATCCTCATCACGATAGATGATGTCGTGGATTTGCTGCTCGGTGTATGCCTCGGGGTGGTCGAGCATTTCCAGCAGTTGGCGGATGTTTTTGTTGGTCGTTTCCATAGTCGTTGTCGTTTTAATGGATGTGGAAGTGTTGTCTGATATGCTCCAAGCACTGGGCGAGATACTTGTAGGTGGTGTTGGGGTTCATGTCAAGCCGGCGGGCGATGTCAGCTATGGTCAGGTCCTCATCGAAACGGAGGTGGAAGATGCTGCGGTGCGGCTCCTCCATTTGCCCGTCTACAAAAGCGGCAATGTCTTCAAACCTCTCCTGCTGTTTGTCGATGGGCTGGAGATCGACATCGGCATCAATGGGCAGCAAGTTCTTCACTTTCTCGTGCAACTGCTTCTGCCTGATCCTGTTCAGGCAGGCATTGCGCACGGCGACCAATAGATAGTTGCCGCTCTTTTGCGGAACCGAAGGTCGCTGGTCGGAGGGAAAAGCAATGACACTGCTGGCGATTCGCAAAAAAATGTCTTGCACCACATCTTCTGCCTCGCCGTCATTACCCAGCATGACTTTGGCCAGATGGTTCATCTCGCAGTAGTTCTGGCGGAAAAGCAGTTCTATATCTCTTTGTTCAAGCATATCTGTCAATCCATATTTACACTCTTTTGTGAGCGCATCTAACAATAAGACACTTCAGCCCCCTCGTTTTTTTACGGAAACACTATTTTTTTCATTTTCCCTTCTTTTTTATTGGGAGAATTAGGATGCGAAGTTAGTGCAATTAATGCAAAGCACCCTCGGCTAAGCCGGAAAATTGCTTGCCAAGGGTTTATCTCTGAACAAAAGTTCAGGCTATTGCTATAATCGTACAGGGAGGTTGACAGACAAGAAGGTTCCCCAAAATACTCATCATGACCTCAACTATTTTTCCTTAGGATTCCAACAATGATCAGTAGATAGCCTGACAGGCAAAACAGGGGGGCAATTTCTATCCTGAGGGTGGAGAAAATGCCGGGATTGAAAGACTGTGCCGTATTCCCACTCCCCGACATGAAGAAGTAGCCCACGATAATGAGGACAACAGCTGTTAAGATAATCAAGCGACTGTTCATGACTGATGGCCGGTTGACGGACTTTTCCCTATTATTGGTTGCCGCGTTTTTGTCAATTGATGGATGTTTCATTTTCGTAAAGTTTGAGGTGTTGCTCGTATTGATGGATGTATTGATTGTAGATGGATGTTCTGTCATACAGCTCTGCCTCGGAGAGTGCCAGCGTCATAGTCTGCATCCACTCGTGGCGTGTCTGGTAAGAACCCTGTCGGCGTGAGGGCTTGACAGTCTCTATCCACGACAGCCATTCGTCCGAACGACGTAAGAGGTTTTTGACGATGTCATCGCCTTTTTCCGGTTGACGGGTCTGGTAGTAGCAGCGAGCCATGGCGAGCGCAAAGTGTGTATAGGGCACGTTGGCTGGTGGCATTTCTTGTTGCCACTTCCGGCATACGGCAGCAGCCCTTTTTGTATCACCTTGCTGGAGAAGAGAGTCTATCAATACACCCATGATGAATTGGTGGGTATTGGCCATCCGTTTTACGTCTTCATCCACATAGATGCCATTGGCGTTCAGACCGCCATATCTGAATCGGTGCATGATGTTGTCGTAGAGTCTCTCCACATCCACTTGTTGCTTCGTCGCTGTTGGAGAAATGCGATAGGCAAGCCCCTCCAATACCAGATGGTCGTTGAGAAACGGCAGATTGTCGGGACCCAGACTGATGGAGGTGTAAATAGGGCGGTTCCAATCGCCTTTTGACAACATCTCCAGCACCATCAGATCGTTCTTGGATAAAGCCCGCATCCCTTTCAATGAAATAACCATAATGCCTTTGTCAGACGAGACGGTGACGCTGTCAGTAGGGATGCACTGCATTTCTTCATGGTCGCTGAGCACCCACCTGTCGATGATGTTCTTCAGTTCGAAAGGATTTTCGCCCAACGTTTCACAAGCCTCTGCAGGATGTGTTTTCATATATTCCTTTACCTCGGTTTTGAGTTCAGGGCGTACGGGCACATATTCTCTCTTGCCTTCCAGGTAGTCTTCATGACGCCAGCTGATGGGCAGGGGAGGAGAATCGTAGGCAGGCCGTTTCATCTGGTCGATATACCAGTCGGTCTGCAGGTATTCCAAGTTGCAGTCGCGAGTGTCGGTACGCACACCCTCTACCTCATGGTTATACCAGAGGGGGAAGGTGTCGTTGTCGCCGTTTGTCAGGATGATGGGATTTCCTTCATGCTGCATGCTCTCGAGATAGTTGGAACCGAAGTCACGGCAGGTGTAGCGGCCTGACCGGTCATGGTCGTCCCATGTCTGGCTGACCATTTGTATAGGAATGCACAGACTGGCGGCTCCTGCTATGACAGTTGCCAGCAGCTTCTTTCTCAATAGTTTCTGCGCAAAGGACGTAGCGGCACCGACACCCATGCCTATCCAGATAGCAAAAGCATAGAATGACCCTGCATAGGCGTAGTCTCGCTCACGGGGCTGCAGAGGTGTCTGGTTCAGATATACCACGATGGCAAGACCTGTCATGACAAAGAAAAGCATGATGACCAGCAGTTGCTGGTGCCCTTCACGCCCCCGCCGCCATTGCCAGATGATGCCCGCCAGTCCGAGCAGCAGAGGCAAAGCGTAGTACACATTATGTCCTTTGTTTTCTGCCAGGTCTGTCGGTATGTTCCCCGTGTTGCACCCCAACAGCCAGTTGTCTATCCATCTGATACCTGTGATCCAGTTGCCGTGCTCCACCTCTCCGTGCCCCTGGATGTTGTTCTGACGACCTACGAAGTTCCAAAGGAAATAGCGCCAATACATGAAATTTACCTGGTAGGTGAAGAAGAAACGCAGGTTCTCAGCAGTCGTGGGCAGATTCCCCTTTTTCTTTACACCATTCATCCACTGCTCGTATGCTTGGGCGTGGCGAGCTGAGTGCATACGCGGAAAGTACATGTTGTCTTTATAGATATATCTGACATCATGGCGTATCACCTCGTATCGCTGCTTCGTGGTGTCGGACAGAGGACGGTAGATCGCTTTGCCTGGCTCCTGTTTGATCACCATATAGTCACCCTTCACATCATAGTCAGGCTCACTGCAATAAGCAGGGCCGTGAAAGAGTGGGGTGGCTCCGTATTGCTCGCGGTTGAGGTAGCTGCCCAATGAAAAAATGTTGTCGGGCGCGTTCTCGCACATAGGAGGCCGGGCATTGGCTCGTATGAGAATGACACCATAGCTGCTGTAGCCGGCAAGAATCATCAACAGACAGGCCAGCGGCAACTTGACCCTTCTGCCTTGTGACTTATAATAGGCAAAGACGAGTATGGCTGTCAACAGAATGATGTAAACAACAATTCCCGTATGGTATGGGCAGTTCAGCATATTGGTGAAAAGTAATTCAAACCAGCCTCCCACCTTCACTACACCGGGTATGAGCGCGTAAAGGATGACTCCCACGAGCAACCCGCCTGTCAAGAACGTCTTCAGCATACCCGTCTTTGTGACGTGCTTCGCTTCTCTAAGATAGACGACGAACGACATGGCGGGAAGGCAGAGCAAGCAGAGAAGATGGACTCCTATGGAAAGACCTGTGATATAGGCTATCAGAATGATCCACCGGTCACTGCGGGGGAATGCTGCCATCTTCATCGTAGTGTATTCCTCTTGTCTTTCCTCATCCCATTTCAGAATCAGCCAGAACATCAGCGCGGTCAGGAAACTGGAAAAGGCGTAGACCTCTGCTTCTACGGCTGAGAACCAGAATGTGTCACTGAAAGTGTAGGCCAAGGCTCCTACCATTCCACATGCTTCAATGCTGATGACCGAGGCCGTAGTGAGATGGCTGGCCGACGGACAGATCAGTTTTCGGACAAGGTACGTAATGGTGAGATACAGAAAAAAGATGCACCCGGCACTTAGCAGTGCCGATAAGAGGTTGACCGCCAGAGCTACATGGGATGGGTCTCCGGATAGTTGAGAAAAGGCATTGGCCAGCAACATATAGACAGGAGCACCAGGGGGATGCCCGATTTCCAGTTTGTAGCCGCAAGTAATGAATTCGGGGCAGTCCCACAAACTGGCCGTTGGCTCTACGGTCAGCCCATAAACCATGGCGGCGATGGCAAAAACCAGCCAGGCCATACCGGTATTGATTCTCGAAAAAGTTTTTAGTCGTATCATGCTTTGCTCGTTTTCCGGCAAAGCTAACAACAAAAATCAGAATGTGAGGAAAACATTGTCTGACATTTGTCTGACAATGTGCTGACAGACAAGTGTCAGTTTTCTATCTACTTGATTGTCAGACGATATGACCTGCTTCGGTCTGACTCGATCCGAAGGTCGGTATGTTGCTCTACAACGGGCTTCAACCGACGGATAAGCGTATAGAGGGTCTCGCTGGCATCTGGCTTCTTGGGCCAGAGAGCTTCGCATATCTCTGTTTTTGCCAGAGTGTGTGAGGGAGAATGTAAAAACATCTGCATCAATTGGTGCTGCATGGGAGTGAACCTGATGTGCCGCCCTTCTGAATCATAGAATCGGGCATCGGACTCAGCAAACCGGAGTCCTCCATATTGCAGCATACCTGCCGACTGCACCACATCATGCCGACGGCGGTAGAGACAGAAGGCACCCCACACCATGGTCAGCGCCCAAAGGATGGCTGCAGGCCTTTGGTCGGACAGACTGAAGATGGTGGCTTTGTCGCAATGTGCGTATGGGCGGAATCGCCGACCTTGGGTGCTCACTACAAGTGTTGCCTTGCCACGAAGCTCAGCCATCTGCAGATGGCCGTTGAATGTGCGGATGGTGTCTTGGGTAATGACATCATTTCGTTGCTCCAGCAAGGTGAGCGTCAATGCCCTGTCCATATCACGGTCCACCTGAAGGCTTTTGGAGCTGAAACTGAAGAAGCCTGTCATACAAGAGGCTACAATAAGTGCGAAAAGCACTATGACGGCATAGCGTTGTTTTATCATGATTGGTTTTCTTTTTTGCATAGTGGGCATCGGCTCAAGATTTGAATAAGTCATTTTGAAAAATTGATCTCCGACTTGTCGATCACCACGTAAACCGTATCTATCACGTGTCCCTGGGCTTGACCGCTGGTGCGGAGCACATTGGCAAAATTCCTGTCAAGAACCTCCACGTCATCCACGAAATAATCGAAACGGCCACGATTCTCAAACCAGTTCCAGCCCATTACACGGTGATACTTGATCTTAATCTTCCAGCCTTCTACCTGAGCCTGTTGAAACAGACTGATCAGACTGTCCTGGTCGTGGCGGTCGTTGTCGAAAGAAAACTCAAAGGGCTCGCCTGCGGTGTTCATACCCGTCTGGGTCAGGTTCAGACGCCCGTCCCATGAGTCCCAGAAAAGCCCGGACTGGGCAAACTCGGTCAGTGTGCCTACTTTCTCGCCGACGGAATATCTTTCCTTGCACGAAGTGAAAATCATGCACCATGCAAAAACAAAAACAAATGTGATGAAATTTTTTTTCATAAGGTCTTATTTTGGTGCAAAAATAGGCAATAAATAAAATAATTCAAAAATAATGGGGAATAAATGCCCTTAATAAAGAATTATACCTATTAATATTAGGATAATTTAAACTTTTTTATTATTTTTGCCGCCAACAAACTATATGTGACCAAACCTTAACTATTGCAACATTGCTTACGGCATAAACCTAATGTGATTAATATTATCATAACTAGTATATCAATGACAAACAAGAAAACACAACTGACAAAGTTTTGCGTCTTGCTTGCAAGCTTGTGCTTCATGTCATGCCATGACATCGCCGACGATGACCATTACAAGGCACCCGACTGGCTTAAAGGAAACGCATGGGAAGTGCTTGAAAGCGAAGGGAACTACAACATGTTTCTCAAAGCCGTGGAACTGACCGGATTCAAGCCGATTGTCAATGGACAAAGTGTGCTTACCGTCATGGCACCCAATGATGAGGCGTGGCAGGCTTTCCTACAGCAGAATGGCTACTCCTCCGTAGAAGACATGAATACGAAAGATCCGGTGGAACTGAAAAAAACAGTGGGCTATCATCTCATGTACTATGCCTATGACTGGGCGAAAATGGTCAATTTCAGACCCAATGAGGGCGACGGGGCCACGGACGAGCAAAAACAAAATGCTGCCGGACTGTATTACAAGCACCGCACCAGAAGCGCCGATGGATTGGAACAATATACTGGCAAACTCAACGGAGTGGACACCACCGTCACCATCTATCACTACGAGAGATACCTGCCCGTCATGAGCTCCATGCTCTTCTCTACCAAAGGCATCGACGCAAAAGCGAATTATGAGTATTTCTACCCAAATAGCCAGTGGACGGGGGACAACAACGGATTCAACGTCTCCAATGCAAGCGTCACAGACAACGACGCGGTAGTGACGGATAATGGATACCTCTATCACGTCAACCAGGTAGTCAAACCTCTCGAGACGATACATACAACTCTGAAAAACAACCCTAATTACAGCGATTTTGTCAGTCTTTATGACACTTACGCAGAGCTCACTGAGGCCGACCAGGAGACCAGCACCACGCTGGGAAAGGTGGTCTATGTGCTCACGCATGGAGTGCTGCCTGCCATCGCATGTGAATGGCCTGTCAGGGATTATCGGATGGTTTCATCTCTCGAACGGAACAGCTATACCATTTTCGCACCTTCCAACCAGGCTATCAACCATTTCTTCACCACCTACTGGAAACCTGAGAGTGGATACAGGTCGCTCAACCAGCTCGATCCCCTCATCCTGCAATATTTCATCATGCAGTCCTTTGCAAGTGACATGGATCCCGTCTTCCCGGAGGAAATCAAAAAAGGATTGGTCCAGACGGCATACGGCACACCGGTCAACGTCAACCCCGATGAGGTGGACGACCGGCTCTTCTGCGCCAATGGCGTGGTTTATGGTATGAACAACATGGAGGCACCGGCCATCTTCTCTTCTGTCGTGGGGCCGGCTTTCCGCGACACCACATACCAATGCTTCATGTATGCACTCGACCTGAGCGAACTCGTGCTGTCACTCGCGTCAAACAAGTCGCAATTCGTCACCTTGATGCCTGCCAACCTGCAGTTCAACCAGAATGAACCGCAGATGAGACTCAATACCACCACACAGGGAAAGAACCTGGAGGTATACAGCGATGTCGACGGCAATTTCGCCAACATGGGATCCGGACAGGCACGAAGCATCGTCAATATGCACACCGCCTCCAATCTGGCAGAACTCAAAACATCTGGCATACAGGTGGTCGAAACCAACACAGCCTTCAACTATTGGTTTGTCAGAGACGGAAAAATCACCACCAGCGCACTCTTCAATGAGCAGCTCAGCCCTACATACCAGGGCTCACCATTCGTACCTTTCCACGAAATCACCAACAACGGACAGGCATGGGACAACGGAAGGGCATACAGCTACGACTACCCCAAGCTCTTCGCTGAGGCATCGGGCGACGGACTCACACACCGGCTCGCTGTGGGCAACGACAAAAACTATGAGTATTATCTTTTCGCACAGCTGTTGCAGAAAGCCGGACTCGTGGTCAATGGCACCATGCCCACCATCGTCAGCGACGACACACGATACCTGGTCTTTGTGCCAACTAATGAGGCTATCAAAAACAACATCGCAAATATACCAGGATGCTCCGCTCTGAAAGTAGCCGAGGATTATACCCTCAGCGGAAATCTCTCTTCCAGCAACAAAACACTGCTGGCCAATTATCTGCGCAACTATTTCGTGTCCTCTCTCATGAATACCATCACCAGTTATCCCTACCCGGGATCTTCCTGTAAAGGCACATTCTATACAATGGGCAGTGAACACCTCAGTATCGTGGAGAACGGAGGAAGGATCTACGCGGGATTCGACAGCGACAGATTGGTAGGGGTGACAGAGAAATACTATTGCCTGCCTTTCGCTTTCGCTGATGGATGTATGCACTTCATTGACGGTATCTTACAATAAAACGAAGCGCCATGAAACAGAAAAAAATATTTATCTTCTTAATAACGCTGTTGTGCTCTATGGGCATGATGGCTCAGGAAAAAGTGATCACAGGTAAGGTGACCGAGACGCTCGACAATGGAATGGAAGAGCCGATCATCGGAGCCAATGTGGTGCTCGTCAATAATCAGAACCGTTATATAAAAGGTGTCGTGACCGACATCGACGGAAATTATTATCTGCAGGTGCCTGCCGACAGCAAAAACCTCAAGGTAAGGGCCACGTATATCGGTATGAAGGCGCAGACCGTCAATTATAACGGACAGACACAGATCGACTTCAAACTGGTCAACGAGACCACACTGCAGGAAGTCACCGTCACCGGCACAAGAGGAGGACGAGACGGCATGGGTATCTCACGTATGGAACAGACCTCTTCCGTCCAGAAAGTCGACCTCTCGGCCATCGTGGAGACTTCGCCCGTCACCTCTGTAGAAGAGGCTCTGCAGGGACAGATTGCCGGCCTCGATATCAACCTCGGTGGTGACCCGGGTGCAAGGAGCAGTATACGTATACGTGGTACAAGCTCGCTCAGCGCTTCCAACGAGCCGCTCATCGTCATCGATGGCGTGCCGCAGGATGTCGACATCACCGAAGACTTCAATTTCTCTACAGCCAATGAGGAAGACTTCGGAGCGTTGCTCAATATAGCACCCGCCAATATCGAGAGCATCGAGGTGCTCAAAGATGCCTCTGCGACAGCCATCTATGGTACAAAGGGAGCAAACGGCGTGCTCTTGATCAACACCAAACGTGGGTCGCAAGGAAAGACAAAATTTTCTTTCTCCTCTAAGTTCACAGCAAAAAAAGAGCCTGAGAGCATACCGCTGCTCAACGGAGCACAATATGTGTCGCTCATGCAGGACGCTATATGGAATGCTGCCAATGCCAAAGGTATCAGCAATGCGGCCAACGAGATGAACATGCTCTTCAATAACGCCGAACTCAATTACGATCCCAGCTATCGCTACTACGACGAGTATAATGTCAACACCGACTGGCTGGATGCCGTCAAGCAAGACGCCATCATCACCGACAACAACTTCTCCATGACGGGTGGTGGTGAGAAAGCGGTTTACAAGCTCAATCTCGGATACTACGACGAGCAAGGCACCACCAAGGGTACCGGAGTGCAGAGACTCTCGGCAGGCATGAAGATCACCTACAACTTCAGCGACCGCCTGCGTGTGCGCACCGACTTCTCGTTCTCCAATACCAACAAGGATGCCAACGCACTCTCCTCGGTGCGTAACATCGCCATGCAGAAAATGCCCAACCTCAGCCCCTACTGGATAGACGACGTGACCAAGCAGCCCACCGACGTCTACTTCTCGCGAGATGAGGACTTCCAGGGAGCTTTCACCAGCACCAGCAGCACGAGTGTAAGCTCGGCCAACTACAACC
The DNA here is from genome assembly GCA_946402905.1 of uncultured Prevotellaceae bacterium. Classification (GTDB taxonomy): domain Bacteria; phylum Bacteroidota; class Bacteroidia; order Bacteroidales; family Bacteroidaceae; genus Prevotella. Next base: position 11,915 of record CAMIYC010000025.1, read on the forward strand.
CCGTGGCCATGGTCAAGGAGGGATACAACAAGACCACACAGCGTGACGAGAAGATGACCATCACGCTGCAATACGACTTCCCCTTCCACCTGCAGTATCAGGGATGGGTGTCGCTCAACATGCGTACGACCAAGAACAAGCAGTTCCTGCCACAGGAGGCAACAGGTGTGCTGTGGACCAGCAGCTTCGCCAATATGAGTGTCGATGCCACCACCGACGCTTTCGCCTTGCAGAGCGAGAACAAGCTGATCTATAACAACACCTTCGCCGAGAAGCATAAAATCATCGCCACAGGACTGGTCAAGACAGCCGACAACGAGAGCTTCAGCTACACCAGCAGCACTTACGGAAATGCTTCCGCAAGCCTCAGCGACCCTGTCGTGGGTAGCGTCGTGAGAACTTCGGGGTCGGGCAATTCTGAGCGTAGGTCCATCTCCTTCATCGGACAGGCGGTCTATTCGTACGACAACCGATACGTGCTGCGCGGCACCATCAACCATGAGGGCAACTCCACCATGGGTAAAGAGAAAAGATGGGGCACCTTCCCGGCCTTCGGTGCTGCCTGGAACATTGAGCAGGAGCACTTCTGGAGCGACAGCTTCAAAAAATGGTTCAACGAGGGAAAGGTGCGTGTGGGCTATGGATGGTCGGGTACTTCCCCCTCGGGAGCATCTATCTATCTCGGAGCCTATAAGAGCCTCGGACAGTATATGGACATGCCGGCCATCACACCTGACCGCATGCAGCTCGACAACCTCAAATGGGAGACAACACGTGAGTTCGACTTCGGTCTCGACTTCCGGTTCTTCGACAGACTGAGCTTCACATTCGACTACTACGACAAGCAGACCAGCGATATGCTGCTCAAGGATACCAAACTGCCTGTGTCCACCGGATACAGCCAGGTGAAATATATCAACTCGGGCAAGATGAGCAATAAGGGTGTCGAGATGAGATTCGAGTACCAGGTGTTCAGAAATAAAATATGGACCATATCCGTCAATGCCAATGTAAGCCGCAATATAAATAAGGTGAAAGAACTGCCCAGCACATGGGTGATGGACAATTACTCTTTTGGCAACGGAAATTATGCACTCAGAATCGTAGAGAATGCACCCGTCGGATCGTTTTATGGATATCGCTACCTCGGCGTATACCAGAATGCTGAGCAGACTTATGCGCGCGACGCCGCAGGCAATGTGATGTATGACTGGCAGGGGAATGTCATCACCATGAAAAATGGTACCGTACAGGCATATCCCGGCGATGCCATCTACGAGGATATCAACCACGACGGTGTGATCAATGAGAATGATATCGTATACCTGGGCAACTCCAATCCAAAGTTCTTCGGAGGTGGTGGATTCCAGGTGAGATGGAAAGACCTCACTCTCACTACATTCTTCTATGGAAGATACGGACAGAAAGTCATCAACGGGGCACGTATCTCACTCGAGAATATGTATGGAAAGAACAATCAGAGCACAGCTGTGCTCCACAGATGGAGAGCTGAAGGCGACGCGACAGACATTCCTCGTGCGCTCTATGGAATGGGATACAACTACTTGGGTAGTGACCGGTTCGTCGAGGATGCTTCTTTCCTCAGGCTTAAGACACTCTCGCTCAGTTACAACGTACCCAAGAAATGGCTCAAACACTTAGGCATCACCAAACTCAATGTCTTCGCCACCGGATACGACCTCTTCACATGGACCAAATATAAAGGACAGGATCCGGAAGTCTCCATGCCGTCGGCCACCAGCCTGGTCAGAGACAATGCCACAACACCTGTGTCAAGACGATTCGCACTCGGTATTAACCTCGACTTTTAATGCAGATGATCATGAAGAAGAATATATTAGCTATATGGATAATCGGAGCCGTCACTCTCACCACGACCACTTCGTGTAACGACTGGCTCGACGTGCTCCCAAACAATGAACAGGTGACCGACGACTACTGGAAGTCGAAAGAAGACGTTGAGGCTGTCATCGCATCTGGATATTATTATATGAGGCAGTGTGTACCTACATTCATCAAATGGGGAGAGCTCAGAGGTGGATCGCTATATACCATCAACGCCTCTGACACCAAACTCCAGGACTTTAACATGACACCCACACACTCGCTGTGCAACTGGGCCGACGTGTATAAAGTCATCGGAATGGCCAACTCGGTCATACTCTATGCACCCGAAGTGAAGGATGACACCTATTATACTGCCATCCTCAACTCACACTTGGCCGAGGCTTACTTCCTCAGGGCATACTGCTACCTGTTGCTCGCCAAAAACTTCAAGGAGGTGCCCCTCGTGCTGCAGGCTTATGTCAACGACAATGCAAGCTTCGACCTCGCGAAGTCGAGCGAGAGCGAGATCATCGCACAAGTGAAAAACGACGTGAAAACGGCACTTGAAACAGGTGCCGCAAAAGGCACTTATGAGCAGGACTGGCAGACTAAAGGCAGGGCTACCAAATGGGCCCTCTACGCACTCATGGCCGACGCTTGCCTCTGGAGTGAGGACTATGACCAGTGTATAGAATACTGCGACTTGATACTCAATGCCAACGAAGCTTTCAGACCTGTTTTCATGACCAACACCAATGACTGGTACACCATGTTCTATCCCGGAAACAGCAATGAGTCCATCTTTGAGCTCAACTGGGATTACTCACAGAACCAGACCAACAACTTCAATTCGCTCTTCACCGTCAATGCTTCTTCACCGCTCAGGCCCACTACCAGAGCCACGGAGATGATGAAGCAGGAGACTCAGGCCCTCAAAGACAACGGTCTCACAGAGGATGGAAGAATGGGGAGAATGCTCATGGCTACCTACGTGCCCGACAATGGACAGGTGATCGCATGGGCCACATCCAACCAGTATTATATCTGGAAATATTATGGCACTGACGTGCCTGACATCACAGGTGGAGCACGCGCGCATCAAGACGCCAATTTCATCATCTACCGGGTGGCTGATGTCATCCTCACAAAGGCATTGGCTCTCACCATGAAAGGGCAGGGCAATTGGTCGGAGGCCGTCTCTCTCATTAACAGAATACGGAATCGTGCAGGACTGGGCGATTTCAAAGACATCGACCCCCAGGCTGCTGACGCATCGCAGCAGATTGCACAGCTCGACGAGTGGACACTCATAGAGGAAATACTCAACCAGCGCGAAATGGAATTCATGGCTGAGGGTAAAAGATGGTATGACCTGCTGTGGCTCGGACGCATCGCTGACGGCAAATACAAAACACAGTTCATGACAAAGGTGATGGAAGGAAACCAGACCACCAACCAGCAGTGGATACAGTCCGTGCTACAGGATCAGAACGCATGGTATATGCCGATACCACAGTCGGATATCGAGCACAACAAACTGCTGGAGCAGAACCCGTATTATTCATCATCAAAATAACGAAAGGAGTTGACGTATGAATAGAAAACATTTTCTCAACAGGAATATAATCGCTATGGCTGCCGTCGCAATCATCCTGGCAGCATGCGATAAAGATGTACTCGACATCAATACCGACCCGTTCAAGGACGAGGTCTATGCTACCGCTCTCTCAGCACCGATATCTTCTTTCCTCGAAGAGCAGGAAGGGTATGCTGAGTATGTCAAGGTACTCAAATATGCTAATATGTACAATGCGCTCAACCAGTCGTCCTCTGGTACAAGTTTCACGGCTTTCGTACCCAACGACGAGGCCATGCGCGAATTCTACAACAGACGTGGGGTGGATAGTTTGCAACAACTCTCTAAGGAGTACCTGAGACAGTTCGTGCTCTACCACACTGTAAAAGACTCCATACTGCCGGAAAATTTCGTGCAGAAGAAAACCTTGCAGAATCTCAGTGGAGACGTTATCTCCATCACCATCGACTCGCTCAGTGCAGGACAAGCCATACTCAACGGCGAGGGAAGGGTGGTCGAGATGGGACTCAGTGCTTACAACGGAAAGGTGTATGTGCTTTCAAAAGCCATGACACCCCTCGTCGAGACCATCTATGACAGAGTGGTGGAGAGCGGACGCGCTAATATCATGAGCGAGGCACTCAGAGCCACAGGGTGGAGCGAAAGACTCAGTGTGGTGGTGGACACTACACTCAACCAAAACCGTGAGAAGGTGATCACACACTATTACTACACGCTGCTTAATGTCTCTGACGAAACCTTCGCAAAAGCTGGTATAGGGTCTTTTGACCAACTCAAGGCCAAACTGAAGGACATAGACAAAGAGGGACTGAGCGAAGACTCGATCATGAGAAAATACGTGGGATACCACATCCTCACCAATCAGTATCGCACCGACGAACTCGGAGCAATGCAGGGATCTGACGTCACACGGATCTGGAGCTCCTCGGCTGCCAATCAGGTCTTCACCGTCACTTACGACAGCCTGGCTACGCAGGAAGCTGAAAAGTATGTGGTCAACAACGCTGGAGAGTCCGCCAGATTCATACCCGGCCAATCGAACGTGCTGTCAAAAAATGGGTATGTACACGAACTCGACGCATGGCTCCCCGTGTGGGAACCCGAACAGGCTGCCGTGCTCTGGGATTTTGCCGACTACACAGAAATCAAAAACATGGTCGATGCCGAATACTATCAGCCAGCTGAACCCACGGCTTCCGAACAGCGATTCCGTGTGGCCACAGCTGCATGCTTCGAGTATGAGATGGGTGAGTCGGGGAGCAAAAATCACAACTACAGTGATATCGACTATGTGACATGCCGAAGCAATATGAAAAATGCCAACAACAACGACCGCGTCGTGTTCAATCTCGGATACATGGGAAAGGTGAGCATGAAGACTCCTACCATCGTCAGAGGAAAATACCGCGTCGAACTGACCATCATCTTCATGACTGGCAATAACTTTATGCGCCAGCAGAGTGATGGAAACGGTGGCATGCTCAAAATGACTTTCGACGAAAGCGACGACTATACCACGTTCTCCGCACCCTATACCAAGGTGACAAGCGCGCTGCCTGGAGTATATACCAGTACGATCTACGACGAGATCGAGTTTGCTGAGACTGCTTCACATCAGTTCAGTTTCATCGTGCTCGACCCGGCGGCAAGCACCAACAGCAATTTCAGCCTGCAGTTTGACTGTATGAAGTTCATACCGATTGAATAATACACCTCAAAGAAACATGACAGATATGAAAAAAATATTCAAACCTTTCATCGCATTGGTGGTTCTGGGCACGGTTTTCTCATGCTCAGAACTGAAAGATGATGACCATTATGGAAACGCTGAGACACAGATATCCAATAATGAACTGAAAATCGTGGATGTGACTTCTGAGGAGTATATCAACGGAAGAAGTGACCTCTCCAATATGAACGAACTCTTCAAGTCGCAGGGAATATACGACGAGCTTAAGAAGAAAGGACAACTGAGCACCATGCTCGTCGTCACCAACGACCATTTCAAAACGCCTGAAGACAAGATGGATTTCGTCACAAGGTCTCATGTCAGCGACATCTCTATTTCACCAGCCAACCTCGAAGACGGTACCAGGCTGATGATGTGGCATGGAAAATATGTCAATGTCTCCATCGATTCCTTAGGAAAAAACGGAGTCATCGTAGACCATATACTCTTCAACAATGGGGCTGTCAAAGAGGTGGTGAAAACCACAACGGGATACGTATATGTCATATCAGATATGATTGAGACACCAACGTCTCTATACGATTTCATCAACGACCTCGACGATGACTATTCCATCTTCCGTGAAATGGTGCTCGCTTCCGGAGGAAGAGAGTTCGACCGAAACAACAGCAAGGCCATCGGAATCAACGACCAGGGTAATACCGTTTACGACTCGGTGTTCATCTATCGTAACACGTTCTTCGAGGCTGTCAATTTCGATATGAACTCTGAATCGCTCACCGCAACCATGCTGCTGCCTTCAAACAAGGTGATAGAAGACGCACTCAACGATGCACACCAGCGACTCCAGAACTGGGACATGGAGAGAAGCGACAGTATCATGAAAGACTGGATACTCAAGTCGGCATTCTACAACAAAAGATATACCGCCAGCCAGATACAGACCGCTGACTTGCAAGACCTCAAGAGCGTCTTCAACACTCAATGGCGTACGAACGTGCAGCAGGTCAACACCGCAGAGCCTATAGAACTGTCTAACGGTATTGTCTATAAAATCACCAAACTGCATCTGCCCAACAACTTGCTCATGTATAGGCTGAAGGACTACTTCTACTATTATGAGAACTGCACCGATGAGCAGAAAGCCACCTACTTCAAAGCCGTCAATCTCAATTTCAAGGAGTGCAACACGGAGGTGACGGCATGGTCGCCGCTGCCGGGAGTATGGCCCTATCACGAAAACCGTATCGTTAGGTTCGATAAACCTTCCGAAATCGCTGATGCTGATGGATTCCAACTCGACTTCACACCCGTCAAACTCAATGACGACGGCACCGTCAGACCTTATCTCTTCCCACCGGGAGCATACCGGTTTGCCATGGGTTCCGTACAAAACCAAAACCTCGACATCATGGTCATCATCCTCATCAACGGACAGGAGATCACACGCACCAGGACTATCAGATGGAGCACCTCTACAGAGTTCCATTATGACAGAGGTACCACACTGTCTAATACGCATCCAGAAGGATACGACGCCACATACGTAAGGGAAGTGGGAGGCAACAGCAAGGCTGCCAACTACGACACCGACGGCGGACAGATGATGGAAGAACTGGTGATACCGGATGTCAATGGAGACGGCTCTCCCGTGCAAATCACTATGCGTATCAACTGCAACAACTGGGAGGGCAAAACCAACGTGAAATTCCATCACTGGTGCCTGAGACCGACGACAAACAATTATTAATCTTCCGAACAGCAATATAAGTATGAGTAATAATATAAAGAAAATTACAGTGTGCCTGGCCATGATGGCGGCAGCGGTGGTGAGCGCTTCTGCACAACAGGTCAGCGGACGTGTCTTTTCATCTACTGGACAGCCCGTCGTCGACGCACTCGTGTCAAGCAACGGGTGCCAGACCGTAAGGACCAACGACGAGGGCAATTTCACCATTGAAGGGGTGAAGAAGGGAAACGCACTGCATGTGATGCACGACGGCTTCTATCAGCGCACCATATATCTCTACGACGAGAGTGTCTCGCAGCTGAATATCTACATGGTGGAGGAAAACAGGACAAGATACAACGAGACTACCGTCACACCGTTTGCTACCACTTCCGGTGACCAAACCGCACATCAGATGACCAATCTCAACCGAAAGGATTTCGCTCTCGGATCTCTGTCTATAGACAATGCACTCAAAGGCGAGGTCGCCGGACTCCAGGTCGTCAATAAAAGTGGTATGACCGGAGAAGGCTCGTTCATGCAGCTCAGAGGCGTGAGGTCGCTCATGGCCGACAATACACCGCTCATTGTCATCAACGGTGTGCCATATATGCCCGATGCCAATCTCAGCCAGATCATAGGAGGCTATTCCAGGTCTTTCTTCCAGGCGCTCAACAACCTCGATATACGCAACATCACCGTGCTCAAAGGTGCCGAGGCAGCCGCCTATGGCTCTATCGGTGCCAACGGCGTCATCATGATCGAGACCGACCAGGCCATTTCCTCCGACATGAACACGCGCATCACATTCTCTGCCATCGCCGGCATGAATTGGAACTCTAAGCGCATACCTCTCATGAAATCGTCTGACTACAAAAACTATCTCAGCGATATCGCACTCACTTACTATCCCAACATGGAGGCCTTCTTCAACGACTTCAACTTCCTCAGCGACCAGGAGGCCAACAAGTCCTACCTCTATCAGTATGATACCGACTGGCAGGATGAAATCTACCGCAACAGCTCTACCATGGATTATCTCTTCAGGGTCGAGGGTGGTGACAACATTGCCAAGTATAATATCTCGTTGGGCTATATGGGTGATCAGGGTACGATCAAAAATACCAACAGCGACCGCTATAATGCGCAAATCAACGCATCCGTTCTGGTGAGCAAGAATTTCGAGGTCAGGGCAAATGTCAACACTGCTTATCTCAAAGGCAAGTACCAGGAGCAGGGTATGTCGCTCGAGACCAACCCGATGCTGGCAGCATACAGGCATTCGCCGCTGTTGAGCCCATATAAGAGCGACCTCTATGGAAACCTCATCAACACGTATGCCAGCTATTGGTACGGAGCCATACAAAACGAAGACTTCATCGTCAGTAACCCGCTCTCACTGGTCAGCTCCATGGCTGGCAAGAACAGACAGTATGACATGAACACAAAGATACATCTCATCTACACGCCGGTCAGAAACCTTACACTCAACGCTATCGTGGGCATGTATTATAACTACAACCAGGAAGAGGCTTTCATACCGGGCATCAACAATGAGGATATCGTCCCGCTCTTTGATCAGTTCGGACAGTCTGACAATACCATCAGGGTCGGCACAAACCATACATTCAATATGTTCTATAATGTCAACGCCGCATATAAATGGAATATCGGGGAGACACATAAATTCGGATTCAATGCAGGATGGCAGGCCATGACCACTTCGTATGAGTATGACGCAGGATTCGGACGTAACTCCAACAACGACTTCTACCAGACCCTCGGCGATGCGCAGTCTCTTGGAAAATACTTCTCAGGCTACAATAACAAATGGAACTGGATGAACATCTATGCACATGCAGACTGGACTTTCCGCAACTTGGTGAAAGTCGGATTCACCGCAGCCTACGACGGTGCATCGTCGGTGGGGAAAGACGCTACGCGCATGACGTTCTATCCTGCAGCTGATGTGGTGTTCATGGCCAAAAACTTGCCAGGACTAAGCACCTCTGACTGGTTGGACAAACTCAATGTCTATGCCAACTATACCATGACGGGTAATAGCAGGTTCTCGTCCAAATATGGAAAATACTATTATACGTCAAATCCTTACCAGACCATTTCTGGCATCGTAAGGGCCAATGTGCCAAGTACTGACCTCAAGGCAGAAACCGACCGCACCATCAACGTGGGAGTGGAAGCCGCACTCTTGAGGCACCGCGTCAATATCGGTATCGGATACTATGCTACGAAGGCTACGGATGTGCTCATCTCTGGCAATAGGTCTCCGATACTCGGCTCAAGTGCATACTACAGTAATGAGGCGGAACTGGAGTCGAAGGGCATAGAACTGTCGCTCGCAGTGTCGCCCGTCTATGGCAGAAACTTCAGATGGACCATCGGAGGAACACTCACTACGCTGAGTAATCAGGTCAAGTCGCTGGGGGCTCTCTCTGAAATCGTCTCCAATCTTGACGATCATGCACAGATCGTCACCAGGGTAGGGGAGAATCCCTACAACTTCTATGGACTGAAGGCACTGGGGATATTCAAAACCACGGCTGAAGCCGAGGCTGCCAACCTGATGGCTAACGGACAGAAATTCGTGGCCGGCGACGTACATTACAAAGACAAGAATGGAGACGGCGTCATCGATGCTGACGACAGAGAAATCATAGGTTCTGCCACACCCGATTTCTTCGGCTCTTTCTTCACAAGGCTGGAATACAAAAACTTTGCGCTCGACATGACGTTTGCCTATTCGGTGGGCAATGATGCTTACAATGCTGTCAGACGCATCACTGAGTCGTCCAACGACTTCTCCAATCAGGCTACTTCTGTCAGCCGTAGGTGGCTCATGGAAGGACAGGACACGGATATGCCACGCGTCAGATACAATGACAGGGTGGGCAACAACGCCTTCAGCGACCGGTGGATAGAAGACGCTGGATATATCAAACTGAGAGACATCACGCTGAGCTACACCTGGAATAAACCGATATGGAATTTTATACAGGGAGGGACGCTCTTCGTCACCGGACAGAACCTCTTCTGTATCACCGACTATTTAGGACTGGATCCTGAGTTCGCTTTCTCAAATAGTCCTCTCATGCAGGGAGTCGACTATGCCAAGGCCACGGCACCACGGGCAGTGAAAGTGGGAGTGAATCTGAAATTCTAATCTTGAACCAACAAAAAGAAAACAAGGAATATGAAACTGATATATCACATCATTTGCGCCATTTGTGTCATCACTGGCATGTCGATGATGACGTCATGCTCCGATTTCTGGGACCCGGAGACCGACGATGAGTTCAAAGGCGACGACGGATTTACCAGCAATACGGAGATGTACACGGGTTTCTTGGGCATCATGACCAAGATGCAGGCTGTCGGCGATAAGGAAATATTGCTCACAGAGACAAGAGGGGAACTCATCGAACCCACCGAGGACTCCAGCAATGAACTGATCGCCCTCAATCAGTATGACGACAACCTCCAGACCAACTCTTATGCCAACCCTCAGGGCTATTACGAGGTGGTCATCGCATGCAACGACTATCTGAAGAATATGAGGGAGTATAAGTCGAGACCAAATGTCGATCAGACGGCTTGGAATGCATTGGCTGTGTCGGCTCTCCGCACCAAAGTGTGGGCATACAAAACCCTGGCTGAGATCTATGGCAAAGCGGTATGGTTCGACGATGCCATCACCGAGGTGACTGAAATCAAGGAGGGCGAAAAATTCCACATGATGCAGCTGCCTCAGCTGGTCGACAAGTGCCTGGCCACACTCGATGAGGGCTTCGACGGGGTCTCTGCCGACCTGGAGATCGACTGGTACGAATGGCTCGATCCTACTCATAGCGTCAGCCTGTCAAGCAGCCAGTATCGTAAGTGGAACTATATGGTGCCGCCTTATGCCGGACTGTATGCCGAGCTCTGCCTGTGGAAGGGGGCAGTGCTCAATGCGGAGTCGCAGGATGCCACCGAGTATTATCAAAAAGCTGCCGACTTGCTGCTCGCTGCATTGGGCAAGCAAATCAATGTCACATCCGATCCTGGATCGAATGTATATTGGCTGCCATCAGCGGCAACACCTGGACACTACAGCCCGATTTGGAACAACAGCCAGCCCTATCCTTACGAGGCTGTATCTGCCATCATCTACGACTATACCAACAATCAGACCAACACGCTCTTGAAGCATTTCTCCAATGAATACCCCAACCAGTATCTGTTGAGACCTTCAGCCAAGGCAAAGGAGCATTTCCTCAACCCGGAATTCAATCCCGGAGCATCCACCAACGACACAAGATACAAATGTGTATTCGGCACTTCCAATGGGCAGGACTATATCTCTAAGTTCAGACCTGTAGGAAGCACGGCAAGGGTCAATGCTTATCAAGACGACTGCCACATCTATGTCTATAGAGCCACTCAATATCATCTGATGCTCTGCGAGGCTCTCAACCACCTCAAACGGTTTATCGCCATGAACGCTGTCTTCAACTCTGGAGTCAAGGCTGGAGAGGGCGACGACTGCTTCCATCCGGAAATGGCTGAGTGGAAAGGCTTCGCAAGCACCGTAGACCCCACCAAGTGCGACTGGACTGGGACGGCCAACTTCGGCACAAGAAGATACCCGTCGCTCGGCTTAAGAGGATGTTTCACCGGACTCATCAGCCGACCTGTCAAAGACAATACTCATGAACTGGGAGAGGGGGGCACCATGAGGTTCAACGACCTCGCACTTCTTGACGAAGCCATGCTTGAATTCGCCGCCGAAGGAAAAGTCTATCCGATGATGAACCGTATGGCCGTCCGCTACAACGACCTCTCTATCGTCGCCGACCGCGTGTGTGGCAAGTATCAGGATGAGGCGCTTGCAGCTACAGTGCGCTCCAAAATCATGGCCGGAGCCAACTGGGTGCCTTTCGACTTGCAATTCCAGTAGTGGGCAGCCTGGTGCTGCCCACCCCCCCCTAGTAAAACTAGTCTCTCTAGGAATACTAATCCTACTAGGAATACTATCCCTCTGATGATCCATTATAAACCTTATAAAAACCAACAATGATGAAAAAATTCTTTACTCTAACCCTTTCTCTCGTCCTGGCTCTGACAGCCAGCGCACAGGAGACTTATCGAAAATCGTGGGACTTCACCAAGTGGAGTGCTGCTACGGTTGAGAATTTGAAGGCGGAGGCTGCCAAAGGTCCAACTACCGGAGCGTGGTCGGATGTGGAAAAAAGCTCTGCCACTGAACCCACCGAACTCTCTAAGGACAACTGCTTCTGGGAGGTGACCGCACAAGGCAATGCCGATGGCGCTACGCTGCAGGCCAACGGCGTGAATATTCCCGAACTGGAGGGCCTGCTCTACACCAACACTACCGCACGCTCTCTCGCCATCGCCGTCAATTACATTGAGCCCAATGCCGGAAGTGGATTCGGTCCATACCAGGGCGCTTCTTATCTCTGGCTCGGAAGCTCAAAGAAAAACTATTTCGTCATACCTCATGTGGCACCTGGTACTACCATCAAAATGGGTGTGGAGTCGCATAAACTCACCGATGCCCGTGGCGTACAGCTCTATCTGGGCCATGGCACCAGCGGCACTCAGCTCCTGGGTCCTGACGGCAATGCAGTAGGTGCTCCTACTACGTATCAGGATCAGGAATGGGTCGTGCCCACCGATGCGGCCGACACACCCAATGAAGACGGCACATACGATATCCAGATCTACAATACCAACGGTTGCCATATCTATTATATCACCGTGGGTGAGGGCGACTCTCCACATGTGGAGGAAGCCAAGAAGATCGGTTATCTCTTCAATGCAAGTGTCGACGACGATCTGGCCTACGCTTTCATCAGCGGCGACAACCGCTTTGACGTGACAGACATCAATGTGGCCGAGACACAGCCCTCTGTCGAGGAACTCCAGGCCTACGACGCTGTGGTCATCAGTCCTACTATCGGTGCCGATAATGCCTATCTGCCTACCATCAGGAAGGCCATCGCTTATGTGCCTATCCTCAACCTCAACCCCAATATCTACCAGGCTCTGGGGCTTGGCAGCGCAGTGGCTACATCCACCAATGTGCTCACCGTCACTGATGCTACCAATGCTGCTTTCGAGGGATTCGACGTCGAGGCAGGCATCGAACTGATCACCGAGGGTGGTATCACTGGCGTACAGCTGGGCGACTACTTCGCTAATGACGCTGTCTTGGCAACGGCCGGAGAGACGGTGGCCATGCACATGCACAACAAGACACGCAACGCATATATGTTGCTGCCCATCACACTCGAGGATATGACGCGTATCTCTGAGACGGCTATCGTCAGTCTGCCCTCACAGGCTCTCGCCGTAGTGGCCGATACCAAAAACACGGTACTGCCCGTCAGCAAACCCAATATCCAGCAAGCATTTGAGGATGGACAGACAGTGGTCACCATCACCGCAGCCAATTCCACAGCCATCTATTACACCGTCGATGGCACCGATCCTACTACTGCCAGCACTCTCTATACTGAGCCGTTCACACTCACTGCTGCCGCCACAGTCAAGGCTTTCGGCGTGGGTGACGGCTATCTCGACAGCGAGATTGCCGAGGCTGCTGTCATCATCAAGGACAAAGCTGCCGCACCCACCTTCGCCGTGGCGCGTGAGGCTGGCAAGTCGGTGGTCACCATCACCGGTACCACAGAGGGAACCACCATCTATTACAACTTCAACAACAGCAATGTCATCACCGAGTCGGCTGTCTATACAGAGCCTGTAGAAATCACCACTCCGGCTGCCATCTATGCCTTCGCAGCTGGCGGCGACTACTTGCCGTCTGAGGTGGCAAGCAAGTTCGTGGGTGTCGACGGCATCGACAACACCACCATCCGCTGGGATGTGATGGCTCACTTCGACGCCAACGCTGACGACTGGAAGGGCAAAGGTCAGCAGACCGACGAGTCTGGAGCTATCATCAACGCCAACTATCTCTTTACATGGGGTAAGAACGCCGGCAATTACTACGACTATGACCAGCCCATCGGTAGCGTGGTCGGTTCAGAGGGACAGGATTCCACCGTCTACGCTGTGGCAGCACCCGAGACCCTGGAGGCCAACGGCTGGGTGGCCAAGTCGCGCGGCCAGGTGATGACCTGGGAGAGCCTCAACCTGGGCTACAACATTGGCGACACCAGCATGCGCAATCCTGACTCTGCCGACGACGTGATTGGCGCCAACGACACCCAGGGTATCACTGCCAACGCCCTGACCTTCGGCAAGCAGCCTACCGACGGCCCATTCAACGCTTCTCTGGAGACGACAGACAAATACCAGGCTCCGTTCAACGTGATCGTCTATGCCGGCAACGGTAACGAAGGACAGATACCGACCATGCAGATTGAAGTCTCTGCCGACGGCGAGAACTGGACGAAGATCGGCGACGTGGACTACTCGCTCATCCGTCGCAACTGGAAGCGCACCTGCGTGAGCTACGAGGGCACCGACCAGGTGTATGTGCGCATCCTGCACACCGCCGCCAAGTCGAGCGGCCAGATCTATGACATCTACGTGATGAACAACGGCGAGTATTCCCGCCAGTACTCTGAGGCCGCCCTCGACGGCATCGCCACCGTGCAGCCCGCCGGCGACATCGTGCGCACCGAGATCTACACCACCAACGGCAGCCGCGTAGGCAGCATGGTGAAAGGCATCAACATCATCCGCCGCACCTACGCCAATGGCGTGGTCAAGACCTCAAAGGTCATCGTGAGATAATCACGATTCAGATAGCCTCTTTACAGGATGGGCGGCTTTGACTATTGTCAAAGCCGCCCATCTCGTCTTCTGGTCTCATGTTGCAGTGTAACCTCAGCTGTTCTTTGGAAAATAGTCCTTTGTTTTCTTACACATCCACTCTCTATTTGCAGTGGTAATCAGTTCCCCCTCTAAGTTAGAGGTTGCTCTCCCCCGGGAAACGGGGGAGTCGGAGGGGGTGTTAGGGGGAGTGTGTACGCTTCATAGGTAACATTCACATGACATCTATACTACTACAAATTGTTTGTAATAAATTCTTGATAAAAAAGGTAGAGAAAGTTCAGTAATTAATTATCCGTTTCATTGCACGTTTTCAGATTTTCTTGTTATATTTGCATGTTGATAAGCAATCTTATGAAACTACCTGATTTCCTACGCCCCTCACGGTCGATAGCGGCGCGCCTCACATGGCGTGTCGTAGGCACGTTGTTGATTATTACATTGATCCTTTCTGGATTGTTTTTCCTTATCCTTTCGATTGGTGGGCTGGTGGTGCTGTCAGCACTCTATATTGCTAATATGAGCGCGATGGAAATGAAAATGGACAATGTGTTTACAGCGGTCGAAGTGGCCGTTTCCAACAGGATACCAGAAATAGAAAAAAATATCGACTCAGGAGGACAAGAGTACATGGCGCTCGAGCAACTGCTACAGCTCAACCCCAATCTTATCGGTGCTGCCATGGCACTCAACCCTGAGTGCGAACCCAAAAGAGGAAAGAGGTTTGCACCTTATGCCTATCGAGACAGTATTGGAATTAAAACCAAAAACCTCGATTCCCCTCAATATGATTATCTCTATAAAGAGTGGTATACCAAGCCTCTCGATGAGGGAAAAGCCATCTGGACCGAACCTTATGTCGACGAGGGAGGTGGCGAAGTCATGATGATCACCTATTCCACCCCCTTGGCCAACAGCAAAGGCGAGATTTATGCCGTACAGACCGCAGACATTTCATTGGACTGGCTGTCAGAACTCATACTCGACTTGGACAGCATCTATAATGATGAGTATTATATGGGGATGGAAGACAGAGGAGGGGCAAGGTCATTCATCGTCACTGCCAATGGAAATTTTGTCGTACATCCCGACAAAGTGAATGCCGATGGAGAGACTATATACGACTATCTAAATAAAAATAATTATAGAAGCGTTGGAACGTCTGTCGAGGAGATACTGAATAATAATACTTTCATGACCGTCCTTATTGGGAAGTCTGCAAATGGCCAATTTGTCTTCATAAAAAAAATCAAGCAGACCGGTTGGACAATTGTTGCAATGGTGCCTTTCAAAGACCTCCTCCAGCCTGTCAGTGCTTTTGTGCTTGTCTTCATCTTCGTGCTGGTCATTGCCCTTCTCATCGTAGGGCTCGTCTGCAGAATCAATATTCACAAAGTCACCAGGCCGCTCACGCAATTCGCACGCTCGGCCGTCGAAATCGCCGACGGCAACCTGGAGACACCCTTGCCGGAGATCAAGAGCAAAGACGAGATGCTCACACTGCACGACTCCTTCTCTACCATGCAGCGGTCGCTGGTCAGTCAGATCGAGCAAATCAAAAAGGCCAACGAGGAGAAAGGACGTATAGAGGGCGAACTGCTCATAGCACGAAATATACAGATGTCGATGCTGCCCCAGACGTTCCCGGCATTCCCCGAAAGGAATGATATGGACATCTATGCGCTGCTCACACCGGCCAAGGAGGTGGGGGGAGACCTCTACGACTTCCTCATACGTGATGAGAAACTTTATTTCTGCGTAGGTGATGTGTCGGGCAAGGGGATGCCGGCGGCTATGGTCATGGCCGTTATAAGGGCTTTGTTCCGTACTGCCTCGTCACACGACAGCAATCCAGGGAAAATAGCTGCAGGTATCAACGAAATGGTCGCCGAAGACAACGACTCCAATATGTTCGTCACTTTGTTTGTCGGTGTTCTTGACCTTCCCTCAGGGAGACTGAGATACTGCAATGCAGGGCATAATCCACCATTGATCATCAACGGGAGTGAGGTCAGCATGATGGCATGTGACCCCAACCTGCCACTGGGTATCATGGACAACTGGAAGTTTACCACACAAGAAATCTTCATCGAGCCACAGACCACCGTCTTCCTATATACCGACGGGGTGACCGAGGCCGAGAATGCGCGTTTCGAGCAATTTCAGGAACAACGCATGATAGAAGTATCAAGACAGACCCATCAGCAACCTCAGACATTGATAAAAGAAATGGAGAAAAAGATTAGTGAGTTCGTGGGCGACGCACCACAAAGTGATGATATGACCATGATGGCCATACAATACACCAAGCAGCATGATCAGCAGGCGTTACTCCAGAAAAGCATAACGCTCTCCAATGATGTGGAACAGGTGCCACAGCTCTCGGCTTTCGTCGAGGAGGTCTGCGAGGAGGTTCAGGTAGACATGAGTACGGTCATGAGCATCAACCTGGCTATAGAGGAGGCGGTAGTCAATGTCATGAATTATGCCTATCCTACAGGTACCGTGGGAGAAATTCTCATCGAGGCGAAGGCCGACAACCGCAACCTGTTGTTTGTCATCACTGACTGGGGGAAACCGTTCGACCCCACCACTCAGGAGGATATCGACACTACTTTGCCGGCTGAAGACAGACTCATCGGAGGACTGGGCATTCACCTGGTAAGGCAAATTATGGATAGCATTAATTATGAACGCATCGGTGGGAAAAATGTGCTCTCGCTGAATAAGAAAGTAAACTAATATGACAGACATCATACTTTCAAGCTTTATCAGCCTTTTCGCACTCTTCGGAAAAGTGGAACAGGTAGACGAGGAGTGGGCAAAGAAAATGCTCGTCAACTATCTGCGACGCCATTTCGGCATACGCAATACGGATGTATATGTCGACTTGTATAGTGATATGCGTATGGCGTATGAGATGACAGAAGACCTCGACAGCGAGAAAACAGTCACTTATATTTGCTCTTCATTGCATGGAAAAATACGCACCAGCGAGGAGGCGCTGCTTCTGCTGCGTGTGATGGAGTTCTGTGGGAGCAGTGATACCACAGACAACTCCATGTTTTCTACGATGGCCACACAATTACATATCTCAGGCGAACAGTACCGTGACTTCGCTGATTTTGTGGCAGGCAGGGAGAGCGAGCGAGTGAGATTACATCGGGTGGAAGGATTCGATGGCGTCATTAAGACTTTGTTGGAAAGGGAGACCGGACTGCTCATCTTCACCTACGATGGAAAGGACAGCGTCACCCTCAATGATGTGCCGGTGCTCGAGGGGGTATACCAGGTGTGGCAGCAGAGTAGTGTCGTGAAAAATGCGTTCGGAAAGCCTGTTTATTATTCTTCCATCATCAGCGCATACGACAAAGACAAACAGCAGACCGCAAAAGTGGAATTCTGCGGCCGTGACATCAACTTCAGGTTCCCCAATAGCGACAATGGCATGCACGACCTCAGTTTCACACTCAGAAACGGGGAGATGCTGGCTATCATGGGAGGGTCAGGTACAGGAAAGACCACACTTTTGTCGCTGCTCAATGGATCTTTGAAACCGCAACAGGGAAGCATCACCATCAATGGGCACGATATCGCAGAGCCGGAGGCCAAAAACCTGATAGGTTTCGTGCCGCAGGACGACTTGCTCATTGAGGAACTCACCGTCTATCAGAACCTTTGGTTCACCGCCAAACTCTGTTTTGAGCGACTGACCGAAGAGGAAATTGACCGCAGGGTGAACAAAACGCTCAAAGACCTGGGGCTATATGCCGCAAAAGACCTCAAAGTGGGGTCGGCCATCAATAAATACATTTCCGGAGGACAGAGAAAACGACTCAATATTGCATTGGAGTTGATCAGGGAGCCTGCAGTGCTCTTTCTTGACGAACCGACATCAGGACTCTCGTCTGCCGATACAGAGAAAGTCATACTCCTGCTGAAAGAGCAGACGCTCAAGGGCAAACTGATCATCGTCAACATCCATCAGCCGTCAAGTGATGTATACAAGCTTTTCGACCGACTCTGGCTGCTCGACAAGGGCGGGTATCCTGTGTTTGACGGCAATCCCATTGATGCCATCACCTATTTCAAGGAGGCGGCCAATTATGCCGACGCTGATACCAGCGCATGCCCCACATGCGGAAGCGTCAATCCGGAAATCGTGCTCAATATCATCGACGAGAAAGCACTCAACAATATGGGTGAACAATCCGATGAGAGGAAGATGACACCACAAAACTGGCATGAGCTGTACCTGAAAAACCGGGGCCGGATGGACGCGCCGGAAGTCTTTGAGATGCCGGTGTCGGATCAGAGAAAACCTGGAGCCCTCAAGCAGTTTGCCATCTTCTTGCATCGTAACATCATGACCAAGGTCACCAACATCCAATACCTGGTCATCACGCTGTCTGTCGCTCCGCTGCTCGCCGTCATCTGCGCATTGCTCACCAGGTTCGCACCGCCGGAGGGATACTCCGTGATGGACAACAAAAACCTGATCAGCTATTTCTTTATGGCGGTCATCGTCGCTACTTTCACGGGGATGAGTGGCAGTGCCGAGGAAATCATCAAAGACAGGGCCCTGCTGAAGCGTGAGAGGTTCCTCAGCCTGTCTTACCAGAGCTATATATGGTCCAAAATCGTTTTCATGGCCGGGGTCTCGCTCTTGCAGACGTTCCTCTTTATCGTCGTGGGCAATAATATCATGGGATTACATGGGCTGTTCGGCACATGGTGGCTCATTCTCTTCGTCACAGCATTACTCGCCAATCTCACCGGATTGCTCCTCTCGCAGTGCCTCAACTCTGTGGTGGCTATTTATATCTGCATACCGCTCTTGCTCATACCACAGATATTGTTGTGCGGGCTGGTCGTCAATTTCAACGACCTCACACCCAAAAGTACCACGGGCAATGTGCCGCTGATCGGTGATGTCATACCGTCAAGATGGGCGTTCGAGGCGCTGGCTGTCACATCTTTTGCTGACAACCCCTATGAGAAACCTTTGTTCGACATCGATAAGGAGAAGTATGAGACGCAGTTCTACAACATGGGATTGCTCTACGAACTACAGTCGCAGCTGGAGACGTGGAAGCATGAACAGGCCGGGGGAAATGCCGGCAGGCCGGAGCATCTGGATGTGATCAAGACCAATCTGCACCTCGTCACCGACTTTTGCCACATGCAGCCTTATCAGGGCGACTGGTCCTATCAGACCCTGCGCGACTATATGAAGGATGCCGAGAAAATACTCTCAAAGCGTGGTAATCAGGCCACACTCAAGGCTGACAGGAAAATCGCAGAATACATCAGGGAGTTTGGGAAAGAACACCTCCTGGAGTTGAAACGTGACAACTACAACTTGAGGCTGGAGGATTTCGTGGTGGGAGCCGACCAGCAACGCTTGCTCGATGTGGTCGACGGCCATGTCGTGCCGCGCTCAGGTATGGTGTTCGTCACGCCCCTCAGCCACAACGGGAGGGCTCCGTTCTATAGTAGCGAGAAGGTCATCGGTGATTGGCATGTCAAGACGCTATGGATCAACATGGCCGTCATGCTGCTGATGTGTGTCGTCGCCGCTATTTTGCTACTCACGGATTTCCCAGGACGATACCTCAGAAAAAACGTAAATTAAATATTATTGTGATAAATTGTATAAAAAGATGACGCACTATAGCGTTTTTCTTAAAAATTTTATCTATTTTTGCAGAGAAATATGCCCGATGAATGGGCAAAGCCGTTTTAGCTGAGACAAATCTAATGAAATGAATCTTTAATAATTATCAAAATCAAAACAAAATGAAGAAATTATCCATTTTAGCTATTGCTTTTGTGGCCATCGTTTTGGCTGCTTGTGGAGGCAAGAAAGTTGAGCAAACTGACAAGGCTGAGGGAGAGAAGAGTTTTGAGCAGGAGCAGATTGAGGCCAGCATCAAGGTGCAGGTCGACAGCATCGCTGCTGAACTCGGACAGCTCAAGCAGTTCCCGTTCGTACAGGAGGGAGCCGACCTGAAGCTCACAAATGAGGAAAAACAGGTGAAGCCCGAGTATCTTTTCAGCCCGGCAGTGGCAGAGGAAGCTACCACCCTGGCCGAGAAGTATCGCATTCTGAGCGCACTCAGCGTAGACCGTAAAATCGCTGCTCTCTATGAAATGCCGACCGATGAGTATGACAAAGCTATCGCAAAACTGTCTGCTGACATCAACGACCCCTCTTTCAAGGTGATCGACAATGCCAACAGTCTTTTCGAGACCACCGGAGCTCTCTATGATGCCATGAATGAGAACGGACGCATCAACTATTTCTGGCAGCTCGCTTCTTCTGCTCTTGTAGAGCAACTCTATGTGGTCAACCAGAATGCAGACAAGTTCCTCAGCGTCTTCGACGACAAGGCCGCTTCCAACGTCACATACCGCATCGTCCTGGTGCTCGACGCTTTGAAGAACCTCACACAGTACGATCCTGAGATCAAGCCCGTAGCTGAGGCACTCGCTTCTCTCGAGCCACTCAATGCCACTACTGTCGATGAGCTGAAGGCTCAGATGGCTGAGGCTAAAGAAAAGATCGAAGCTGCACGCAAGGCTTTGGTGAAGTAAACCATACACGATAAAGACGGCATTCGGATATTAACTCAACTGATAAACATGACTTTAGACATCAAACAACATCCGGGAGGCATGACGGCCACTTTCTGTGGCAGGCTCGATACTCCATCAGCCATCAAGGCCCAGCAGGAGATCGCTCCCCTGTTGGAGAATGCCGACAAAGAGATTATTTTGGATTGCGGTCAGCTGGAGTATATCAGCAGTTCTGGATTGAGAATCTTCCTTGCCATACGCAAGGAGGTAGCCGCTAAGGGCGGAAAGGTCATCGTAGAGCATATCAGTGATGATATCAAGAAAGTTTTTATGATGACTGGGTTCATCCAGTTGTTTGAAGTGCGATAACTCTGGCAAGACTGATAGCCAGTTACAAAATAGCTTTCATCATAAAAGGCCGGCTGCATCTGCGCAGCCGGCCTTTTATGATGAAATGTCATTCGATATCCTACATCACTACTTTCTTGCAGGTGGTCTTCCCGTCTGCCTCTGTGATGCGTTTGATATAGAGACCGTTGGTGGGCGACTGTATGCGCTCGCCCGTGGTGCTGAAATACTCTGTACGCTGCGACGAACCATGGCCTGATACAGGTGATATGCCCGATGGGTCGTCTTCACCTCCCGACACCTTGATCACTCCTCTGGTGTAAAGCTCGCTCGTGTCCCATGTCTGGCCTTCGCCGGGGGTGGAAGGGATAATCTCGGCAAACTCACCCGAGATGCCGCCTGTGGCTGAGAATACTTGGTAGGTGGTGGAGGCGTAGGGGGCTTCGTCAAACTTCCCCTCAGACAGGCGCAGGACAGCGCCTTCTTTCAGAGTGATAGCGCCTTTCACGTTGATGGTGTTGCAAGTGGTGCGGTTGGCCTGCACACTCACGATGCCGCCGGCGTTCACCGTCAGGCTGCTGCCCAGGGTGAGCATCTTCCCGCCGATCTCTTCGTCACCGGCCTGGATGGCACCGCCTTCGTTGATGGTCACAGCACCCGTGATGCTGCCCGTGCCGGCCAGGGTGGCTTCATTGCTCACACTCACGCTGCCTTTGCCGCTGTTCTTGCCGTTCACAATGAGCTTGCCGCCTTTCACCTGAGTGCTGCCGCTGTAGACGTTGTTGCCGGTCAGACGCCAGTAGCCCACACCTTCTTTGATGATGTTGGTCGTCCCGTCGTATTTCGAGTTCGTGCTGCTCGCGCAGTTGTCGATGATGCCTTTGAAGGTCTCGTCGGTGTTGGCACCGCCTACATGCCACGTCATCACATGCCCGGAGGTGTTCTTGCTCGAACCGCTGAGATACGTGCCTTGGTCTCCGCTCAGGCCGCCTAAGTATAGCTCGCCGTTGGTGCCCCAGTAGATTACACGGGTGTTGCCTTTCAGGTAGATGGTGTTGTTGGGCATGCCTTGGTAGGAGTTGTTGTAAAGCATCAGCTGTGCCCCATTGCTGCTATTGCCCAGGCCGTTGGCTATAAGGGTGCCGTAGAAGCCGCGCCAGTCGCCGGTGATATATTCTCTCACCCAGTTGATCTCCCATTCGAGGGTACCGCTGCCGGTGATGGTACTCTTGATAGAGCAGTTGCGGCAGAAATAGACCTTGGAGTAGGTGTCGCTGGCCGACTCAATGGGGAAGTCGTAGGTGGCGTAGGTGTCATTGGTGTCTTGGGTGCGGAATTCGCCGCCGGCCAATACCAGCTTTGAGGTCTTGCCCAGGTCGCAGATCTTGTCTGTCCATAGTTTGGATACACCGTTGAGCTTGAGAATGCCGCCCCTGACAATGGTGGGACCATCGTAGCTGAAGAAGCCTTTGTTGGTGGGGGAGAGGGTTCCCTCTCCGTCGAGGATGAGACCGCCGTCGCCTTCCATCTGCCCGCTCATGCTGACATTGGCTTCGGGGTTGGTGATGTGCAGTTCGGTGTCTTTGTAGATCACGGCGCCACGGTTGGTCGTGGCGTTGCCCCCGGTATATCTCCAGATGCCTCCATACCATATCCAGTTTTGGGGATAGTCCAGACTGGAGCCGATCGAACTGGCCACACCTCCGTTCTTCAGGCTGCTGAAGCTGATCTCGCCGCCACGCAGTACGGTAGCTCCCGTGTAGTCGTTGATAGTGTTGAGGGTCAGTACACCCGATCCGGCTTTGTTCAACGACCCGTCGCCGCTGATCTTGCCGCTGCCGGAGAGGGTCAGGTCGCCATTGCCTGTCACTACTACATTCGTGGGAGATACGGTCTCGTTAAGCGTGATGGTGGCGTCATTGCTGATGGGGAAGAGCACTTGACCGCCGTCTTCGTATATGCCTTGGTCCCAAGAGGGGGATGTAGTGTCCCATACACCGTCGCCGCCCATCCATGTGTAGTCGGGCTCATAATTGTCCACGTCTATCAGGTCTACTTGTTCTTGCTGGGTCTTGGCGGTGATGAGGGCGTAGCCCGACTTTTCCGACCCCTTGACGGCACAGACACGCACTTGGTAGGCGGTGCTCGCTGTCACACCGCTGGCGATCACGAAACTCGTAGCACCGGCAGTGGTCCGGCCTACTTCGACATAGGCTCCGTCTTTCTCAATCTCTATGGCGAAGCCTTCTTCGCCGGTCGTCCAGTCGCGCCAGCTGAGGCTGATGCTGGTCGGGGTGGCATCGGTCTGTTCCAGCATTTGCGGGGTGCGCAGGTAGGGTTGGACATCGGTGGCGCTGATGCTGTTGATGTAGTTCTCTATGTTGGTGTAGCCATTGTCTGAGAGGGTCATGGCATCGTTCTGATGGGCATTGGTGCCATGGGCGTTCTCCCATTCATCGGGCATGCCGTCGCCGTCGCTGTCGGTGCGGCTGGTGCCGCTCCACATATTCCACGCTGTGGGCTTGCCGATGGGCAGGGCGTCCTCGGTTGAGATGAGTATGCCTGCGGTGCCCAGTGAGAGGCATTCGTCTACCATGTAGCAGTCGGCCAGGTCGCGGTAGGGCAGCGAGGCGCCTACATCGGGCAGCAAGGCGTCGGTCAGAGTGGTGGCTCCGATGATGTCGAGGGATGGGTAGGGATAGGGCTCCGGTTCAAACGTCGGGCCGCCTCCGTATTCGCTGTGGGGTATCTCATAGGGGTTGAGCACCCCGTCCTTGTTCTTGTCTTGCCAGTTGTCGTCGGCATAGATGTGGAAGTCGCTGTTGGCGGAGGTACAGGCGTTGCCGCCACCTGCCGGGCCGTTGATGAAGAGGTTGCCCTGGGTGTTGGCATAGCTCTTGCCCTGTGAGTCGCCCCCCATCAGGTAGCAGCCGTTTTTCCAGTTGTAGACGATGTTGTTGACAAACTGATGTGCACCTTTCACTTTGTTGTTACGGGTGCCGTTGTCGCAGTAGAAGTTGCGGTAGAGCGTGATACTGTCGGCTTGCATCAGACCGCCGGCTGAATGGGTGAGCAGCCCCTGGCCGAAGATGCAGTTCATCAGGGTGATGTTGCGCAGGTCGCCCTTGCCGTCAGAATTGATCGAGAAGACTTCGTCCAGTCCCCAGGCAAAAGAGCAATGGTCGAAGATCATGTTGGTACCGCTGGAGATACCGGCGCAGTCTTTGCCCGAACTGCCGCCTTTGCCCATGCGGAAGCGCATGTGGCGCACGATGATATTAGAGGCTCCGGAGAAGGAGACACCGTCTCCGTAGACGGTTACGCCTTCGCCGGGAGCGGTCTGACCGGCCACGTAGAGGTTGGGTGAGAAGACTATCCTGCTGCTGATGTTGATCACACCGGCCACGTCGAAGACGACGATACGGTTGGGCTGGCTCACGGCGTCGCGCAGCGAACCGCTGCCAGAGTCGTTGAGGTTGGTCACGTGGTATACTTTCCCCGTGCGACCGCCTGTAGCATGGCGACCCCAGCCCTGGGCGCCGGGAAAGGCCAACTGCTGGGCATGGACGATGAGCGGACTGGCCATCAGCAGACCGCATATCAAAAGATTCCTGGAGATATTCATAATTACATGATTTGGTATAAAAACGACTCCTTCTCGGTTGGGGGGAGGGAGTCGTTTTGGGTGTATGATGTGATTGATCTTATCTGACGATCACCTTGCTGGTCTTGACCACTCCGTTGGCGTAAGTGCGGCGGATGATGTTGATGCCTTTCACCATGCTGCCTACGCGGCTGCCGTTGGTGGTGTAGATCTCGGTGCGCACGATGTCGCCGGCGGGCTGCACGGTGGCGATGCCGTCGAGGGCGGCCTCAGAGTACTGGCGGGAATACTCGCCGTTGTTCATCACGTAGATGTCATAGATCTGGCCGCTCGACTTGGCGGCGGTGTGCAGGATGCGCACATACACCTGGTCGGTGCCCTCGTAGCTCACGCAGGTGCGCTTCCAGTTGCGACGGATGAGCGAGTAGTCCACGTCGCCGATCTTCGTCCAGTTCTCGCCATCGGCAGAGACTTCAATCTGCATGGTCGGTATCTCGCCTTCGTTACCGTTGCCGGCGTAGACGATCACGTTGAACGGAGCCTGGTATTTGTCTGTCGTCTCCAGAGAGGCGTTGAACGGGCCGTCGGTGGGCTGCTTGCCGAAGGTCAGGGCGTTGGTAGTGATGCCCAGAGTGTCATTGACGCCGATCACGTCGTCGGCAGAGTCGGGGTTGCGCATGCTTGTGTCGCCGATGTTGTAGCCCAGGTTGAGGCTCTCCCAGGTCATCACCTGGCCGCGCGACTTGGCCACCCAGCCGTTGGCCTCCAGGGTCTCGGGTGCAGCCACGGCATAGAGCGTGGAGTCTTGACCGTCAGAGCCTGTCACAGTACCGATGGGTTGGTTGTAGTCGTAGTAGTTGCCGGCGTTCTTGCCCCATGTGAAGAGGTAGTTGGCATTGACGATGGCACCGGTCTCGTCGGTCTGCTGACCTTTGCCCTTCCAGTCGTCAGCGTTGGCGTCGAAGTGGGCCATCACATCCCAGCGGATGGTGGTGTTGTCGATACCGTCGACCCCCACAAACTTGCTTGCCACCTCTGACGGCAGGAAATCGCCGCCGGAGACAAAGGCATAGATGGCTACCGGAGTGGTGATCTCTACAGGCTCTGTATAGACAGCCGACTCGGTGATGACATTGCTGTTGTTGAAGTTGTAATAGATGGTGGTGCCTTCGTCAGTACTTGTGATGGTGACCACCGACTTGCCGGCCTCGCGGGCCACGGCAAAGGTGGGTGCGGCAGCCTGAGTCATGATGATCACGTCTTTGGCGACAATTTCGCTGTCATAGAAACCATCGCCGATAGCGAAGGCTTTCACCGTGGCGGCAGCGTTCAGCGTGAATGGTTCGGTATATACCGTGCTCTCTCTCGTAGGATCGGTGCCGTCGGTGGTATAGAAGATCTTGGTGCTGTTGTTGGCAGTGATGCTCACGGTGGAGTAGCCGTTCTCCTGTTTCACATTGATCACGGGCTTATTCACGGCTTTACCCTCCTGTTTCGTGTCGGTCACATACTGAAGAGCCTGGGGAATGAGTTGCGAGATGACGTCTTGGTTGGCGTTGGGCATGTTTTCAAGGCTGAGGGGGAGCAGCATGTAGGCATTGCGGTTGGCGTTGTGCACATGCATGGCAGTCACCTCGCCGGCAGTGGCCACAATCTTGTCGTTGGCGAAATAGTTGCCCAGCTCCACACCGGTAATACTACCGTCGAGTAGCAGTTCAAGGCCTTCGGCGATGTCGAGGCCCTCAAAGGTGCTGTTCTCGGCGTCGAGGATGTTCAGCACTTTGCTGCCGCTGTCTATGGCTTTGCCCCATTGCATGGGCTCATAGAGGCTGGTGTTGAGGTTGAGCACAGGCACGAAAGCCACAAGGTCGCTGAGCATCGCACTGATGTAGGGCTTCGTTTGGGCATTGATGGCCGGACTGAGCACTACAGACTCATAACCGCGCAACTCTTCTGACAGGGTAGACGTCCATGCTGAAAAGTTGGTTTCGTCGGCCATGTCGTAGGTGGTGATGTCAAAACGGCTGTCGCCGGAAAGGTAGATGTAGGCATAGTCGTCATCAAGGTTGCCCTCGTAGAGATAGGCCACTTTCTGGGCTTCCTTCACCTCGGGAGCGTCGCCCTCGTCGATCATGAAGAGGGTGAAGTCGATACCGGCGTCAGGGGTGAGCTGGAATTGCACGTCCACAGAGTCGGTCTCCTCGGTCTCCACTTTCCATACGAAGGTGTATGTGCCTTCAGAGCCTTCAGCTTGGCTGCCTAAGAAAATACAGGCTCCGCCGGTCTGGGTGCCCTCCACAAACTTGATGTAGTCTTGCACGGGGGCAATACCACGGTTGGTGGCAGTACTGTTGGCAGAACGACCCACAATGGTGATCTTCTGGCCGTTGGCCAGCTTGGGAAACGTGATCTTGGTGTTCTTGCGGGTGAGACGGAGCTTGCTGGTGGCCAGATGGATGCTGTTGTCTTTGTTGCTGCCGATGTCAAAGAGCAGACCGGCGGTCTCGGGGATGACAACGCCATTGGCCATCAGGTAACTGCCGGCGTCTGGCTTGCCCACGTTCTTCCAGTTGTTCACGTTGCCGTCGGCATCTGTGCCGTTCTGTGCCCAGTGGGTGGCGTCGGCGTTTAGGTTTTCGATGGTCTCGTAGCTGAGACCCTTGGTGAAGTCCCACGTCTTCTTCACCTGTGCGCTCATTACCAGACTGGTCATGAGCAGTAGTGTCAGAGTAAATAGTTTTTTCATAAAATAGTTTGTTTGATGTCTTGAAAAGGCGCACCATGACAAGTGATGCGCCTTTGAATAGTGATGATTGGGTTTAGTTCTCTTCTTTCTCTTCTTCCTCTGCCTTGTTGTTCTCTTCGTCTATGGCTTTGATCTTCTCTCTCACCAGGCTGAGGTCGTCTTTCAGCTTCTGCA
This sequence comes from uncultured Prevotellaceae bacterium, assembly GCA_946402905.1. Lineage (GTDB taxonomy): Bacteria > Bacteroidota > Bacteroidia > Bacteroidales > Bacteroidaceae > Prevotella. The sequence continues at coordinate 40,051 of CAMIYC010000025.1, forward strand.
CCTTGCGGTTCATCTCGTCGATCAGGCTGTTGCCTTTCTTGCTCGAGACACTCAGGAAGCCGATATTGTTCTCATAAGTCTGGATCTCTTGCTTCAGACTGTCATAGCGGCGCATCAGGCGCGTACGCTCGTTGTCCAGGGCATTGGCACCTTTCTCTGCCACATTGCGCAGGCTGCTCTTGAAATTGTCCAGACGGCGGCGGGCCACCGTGATGTTCAGTTCTTTATAGAGTTTGTCAAGTATCTCGCGGTATTCTTTGTAGAGTTTGTCTTTCTCGCGGTAGGGCACATGGCCGATGCTGTTGTATTCGTCCACCAGGGTCTGGATGTCGTCCTGGATGTTCCCGTCGCCTTGGACGGCCAGGTCTTTCATCTTGCCGATGATCTCGCGCTTCTTGGCCAGGTTGGCATGCTCCTCGTTGCGGGTGCCGGCAGTGGCGGCATTGCGGGCCTCGAAGAATTTGTTGCAGGCTCCGAGGAAGTCATTCCACAGCTGGTCGCCAAGCTTCTTGGGCACCATGCCGATCGTCTTCCATTCACGTTGAAGGGCGGTAAGCTTCTCCGAAGTGGCTTTCCAGTCTGTGCTGTCCTGAAGAGCCTGGGCTTGCTCTACAAGAGCGCGCTTCTTCTCGGCGTTCTCTGCGAAACGGCTCTTCATGTCACGGAAGAACTGGGTCTTCCTGCCGAAGAAGTCGTCACATGCCGCACGGAAGCGCTCAAAAATCTTCACGTTCATCTTCTGAGGGGCAAAACCGATGGCCTTCCACTCTTGCTGTACGGCGATGATCTCACGTGTGTGGCGCTCCCAGTCGGCGGCACCTTTGTTCTCTTCTTGGGCAATAGCTTCCACTTTCTCACAGAGGGCTGTCTTCTTGGCCAGATTTTCTTCTTCCTTGGAGCGCAAATCCTCAAAGTGCTGCTGGTGGCGCTTGTTGATCACGGTCGAGGCAGCCTTGAATCGTGTCCACACCTCTTCACGTAAGTCCTTGGACACGGGGCCGGCCTCGCGGTATTGCTGATGCAACTCTTGCAACTGATGGAAAGCGCTGATCACGTCGGGCTCGTCGGCAAGCTTCTCTGCAGCCTCGCACAACTTGGTCTTGATCTCAAGGTTCTTCTTGAAGTCATATTCCCTGGCTTCGCTGTTGAGCTTCAGCAGGTCGTAGAATTTCTCAACATAGAGCTGGTAGTTGCGCCATAGCTCATTGGCTCTCTCGGCAGGAACGGCCTTGATCTCTTTCCATTCTTGCTGAAGCTTCTTAAACTCCTGGTACGAACGGTTGGCATTGTCGGGAGAGGTCACCAGACTCTTCACCTTCTCTATGATGTCGAGCTTCTTCTTCAGATTCTCGGCTTTCTCGTTTTCCAACTCTTGGAATATACGGGCTCTCTTTTCTTTGATGAGACTCATCTCGGCCTTGAATTTCTCCTCGTCCTCATCAGGAGTCACCTGATACTTCTCAGGATCTCCACCTCCGTCAAGGTAGGATTTCAGGGCTGCCTCGCGCTCGGCGATGTGCAACTTGTAGAAGACGGTCTTCAGATGGTCTACTTCGTCTTTGCTCGGATGACTGTCGTCATGAGCCAGCTCTGTCACTCTCTCAAGAACCTCTTTCTTGGTCTTGTAAACTTTCTTCGGAGCTTCCTCCTCGGCCTTGGGAGCTTCTTCTGACTGCGGAGATGCTACCTCTGCTTCGGGCAATGCGGCCTCCGCCTCAGGGGTAGCAACCTCTAAGGGCGTCTCAGCAGCGGGGACTTCTGCGGTCTCCGTTTCTTGAGGGGCAACGGGCACTTCTTCAGCCGGCGAATTTCCTGCTTCAGTCTTCTCTACTACTGGCTCCTCAACTTGAGCGGTCGGGGCTTCCATCACTTTGTTCTCTTCTGCGGGGGTACCCTGTGGCAGGGTGTTTTCTTGAGAGTCCATCATTTCACAATAGGTTTATGATTCGATTGTTCACATTATCAAAATGCAAACTTAGGTAAAAAAAATGAATAATCCTAATTTTTATTTAAATTTTTTTGCTTAGTTCTTTAAATAAGCCGTTTATGACGGAAAATCCACCATATAAGCACGGATACTGCTACCGAAATCACCAGTGCCACAATGAAACCGTTGGGGTTGTCCTCCATGCCGTTGATCAGGTTCATGCCAAACAGACTGGCTATCAGCGTGGGAAACATCAGGAGGATGGATACGGAGGTCAGTGTACGCATCACGTTGTTCATGTTGTTGTTGATGATGCTGGAGTAGGTGTCCATCGTCGACTCCAGAATGTCGGAGTAGATGTTGGTGGTCTCACGGGCCTGGCTCATCTCGATGTTCACGTCTTCTATCAGGTCGGCATCAAGCTCGTCTACCTGCAGTTTGAACTTCAGCTTGGCCAGCAAATTCTCGTTGCCACGGATCGAAGTGGCAAAATAGGTGAGAGAGTCCTGCAGACGGCTCAGGCCGATGAGCGACTCATTGTTAATCTCATGGTCGAGATTGCGCTTCGCTTTCTCTATCAGACTGCTGATCTGTTTCAGGCGTTTCAAGTACCATACCGATGAGGAGAGGAAGAGACGGAATATCATGTCCACATAGTCGGTGAAACCCTCGCCGCGCTTCTGCTGATACGATACAAAGTCGATCATCATATTGGTCTCGTAATAACATACCGTGATGGTCACGTCTCGTTTGTGGATGATACCGAGAGGCACGGTGGTGTAGGGCGTGCGGGAGCGTATCTCCTTCACATAGGGGATGCGAAGGATGATGAGCATCCAGCCGTCGTCGTACTCATAGCGGGCACGCTCGTCGGTATCGCTGATGTCGCTGAAAAAATAGTCGGGTATTTCAAATCGCTTCTCCAGCTCGCGCTGGTCTTCGTCTGTCGGACAGGTCACTTGTATCCAACAGTTGGGCTCCCATTCCGGAAGCGTCTGCAAGCCTTTGCTTGTATTCCAGTATGTTTTCATCTGCTAATCCTCCGAAGATTGATTGATGAGGAAAAATAACTTCTTCGCAAGGATCAGCACCTGGTGCCGTATCCTCACGCGAAAGGTTGATAAGTTTCCGCCGGATAATCGTCCATTTTATGAAATATTGGTTGAATGTTTATAATGCGGTGCAAAGATAGCAAAAAAAATCTAAATACGAAACAACATGTATCGAAAAAGTAGGCATTATTTTTATCAAGAATTTAAGAGACTTGCGGTAGAGCCACTGACCATAGGGAGGTAATTAAAGAATAATCCTTGAGACCAACCTCTTTGGTAACTAAAAATCTTTTATTCTTAATTAGGGTGTCCTTTGTTTTCTTACACGTCCACTCTCCATTTGCAGTGGTAATCAATTCCCCCTCTAAGTTAGAGGGGGGAAGGGGGAGTGTGTCTCAGCCAGCGGTTCCCCCTCTAAGTTAGAGGGGGGAAGGGGGAGTGTGTATGCTTCATAGGAAACATTCACATGACATCTAAACTACAACAAAGGACACCCTAATTCTTAAATTCTTGATAAAAAGATATCGATTCAATACTCTGCTCCTAAAGCTGAGGTATGTCTTCCAGTGTCTTCTTCAGCAGTTGCCAGAAGGGCTCAACGGTGGCAATCAAAGCTCGCTCGGTGGTGGTGTGGGGCGATTTCATCGTCGGTCCGAGAGACACTACGTCGAGATGGGGATATTTGCCCAGGATCACAGAGCACTCCAGGCCGGCATGGTCTACCTGGATAATCCCCTCGCTGCCAAACAGTTCTTTGTACTCTTTCAGCAACAGGTGAAGTATCTCGCTGTCTGGGTTGGGGTCCCACCCGCCATAACTGCCGGAAAACTCCACTTTCATCCCAGCCATGTTGAAGCAGCTCTCCAGCATCGTGGCCACGTAGTCTTTCATGTCCTCACGGGAAGAGCGGGCCAGAATCTTGATCGAGGCCATTCCGCTCTCGATATCGATGATGGCCAGGTTGCTGGAGGTCTCCACGACGTCGGGATAGGAGGGGATCATGCGGATCACACCGTCATGGCAGGCGTAGATGGCATTCACCAGGTTGTCTTGTATCTCCTCGGGCACCTCGCACTTAGGCACTTCCACTTCTTCGCAGAAAAACTCAATGCCACTCTCGATGTTCTTATATTCGTCGGCGAAGTCCTCTCTCCAGGCTTCAACCAGTTCTGCCAGGGCAGGGATGTTCTCTTTGGGCAGGGTCAGCACCACTTCGCACTTGAAGGGGATGGCATTGCGCATGTTGCCGCCGTGCCAGGTGGCCAGGCGGGCGTCGCATTCCTCTATGGCTTCACGCACAAAGCGCACCATTAGTTTGTTGGCGTTGCCACGGCCTTCGTGGATCTCCAGACCGGAGTGACCACCCCGCAGACCCTTCAGAGTCACTTTTACAGCCGAGTCTTCCGGACAGGTCTCCACTTCCTTATATGACAGGGTGGCTGTCACGTCGAGACCACCGGCACTGCCGATGACAAACTTGCCCCATGTCTCAGAGTCCAGGTTGAGCAGGATATGGCCGTTGAGCTCGCCTTGAGGCAGGTCGTTGGCACCATACATGCCAGTCTCCTCGTCAGCGGTGATCAGTGCCTCCACAGGACCGTGGCACAAATCTTTCGACTCCATCACTGCCATGATAGCGGCCACTCCAAGACCATTGTCGGCACCCAGGGTCGTCCCTTTGGCTTTCACCCACTCTCCGTCTATCCATGGCTCAATCGGGTCGGTCACAAAATCGTGCTTCGACTCGGGAGTCTTCTGGGGCACCATGTCCATGTGGGCCTGAAGGATCACGCCTTTGCGGTCTTCCATGCCTGCCGTGGCGGGCTTGCGCATCACGATGTTGCCGGCAGGATCCTTAAAAGCTTCCACGCCGGCTTCATGGGCAAAGTCGAGCAGGAATTGCTGGATCTTCTCAAGGTGACCGGAAGGACGGGGCACCTGTGTCAGCGCATGGAAATTCTTCCAGATGCAAACAGGGTTTAGATTCTTGATTTCACTCATACTGTTAAATTTTAAGGTTATACGATATCGCAAAAATTCTTTTCGTTAGTCAGAGTCTCCGTTCCTTCTCTTCTTCAGGCTTCTCAGGGCTACCCATCCGTAGAGCCCGAGCAGCAACACCAGGAACGTTTGCACCGTGTGCACGATGAGTACAAAGTAGAGGGCTGTGTCGCTCTCCACGCCATAGAGTATCAGCATGGTCTTTACGGAGAAATGCCACGGACCGGCACCGTTGGGAGTAGGCACGATTACCGCGATACTGCCCACCACAAAGGATACAAGGGCGCAGCCCAGGCTTAGACCTGAAGTGCCTTCAAAACAGTAAAAGGTCAGGTAGAAGTGGATGAAATAACTTGCCCAGATGCCCAGCGTGAAAAACACGTATAGGGGGATGTTACGAACGTCCTTTACCGACGAGATGCCTTGCCAGAGGTTCGTGAAAGTGGTCTTAACCTTATTATATATGGACATCTTGCGCAAAAGAGACCAGATGAGAAGCAAGGCTGCGGCCAGACAGATGAATGTCACAAGGTAGCCGGTGGTGGTAAACTGGCTCAGAAACACATCCAGACGGGTACCCGTGGTGATAAAGAAGTCGTTGAAGACACTGATTTGAAGCAGTAGGGTGAGTAGCGTCACCGTGAGCATCACAGCCATGTCGACCGCACGCTCGGTCACCACCGTGCCGATGGCCTTGGTAAATGACACCTGGTCGTATTGCTTCAGAATACCGCAACGGGCAAACTCCCCTACACGGGGGATAATCAGGCTGCTGGCATAGGAAATGAAGATAGAGTAAATCGAAACGGAGGTGCGGCAATGCTCACCAATGGGCTCTAAAGTCTGGCGCCAGCGCATGCCTCTGAATACTTGGGCGGTGACACCGAAGGGCAGAGACAGAAGCATCCATGTCCAGTCCATATCGTGCAGCATCACATCCTTGATCTGCGAGAAATCAAAGTTGCGATACATCCAGTATAATATCGCTCCGCCTAAAAAAAGGGAGAAGACGATATTAAGAATATCTCTTGATGCCTTTCGTAATTCCATTCCAACGGACAAAGGTAATGCAAACCGAGAGAAATACAAAACAAATAACGAAGTTTTTGTTTTTATTTCCGAGGTGCCGCTTACCTTCAACCTTCGGTAAAAGGTAATGCAAACCGAGAGAAATACAAAACTAATAACGAAGTTTTTGTTTTTATTTCCGAGGTGCCGCTTACCTTCAACCTTTGGT
>CAMIYC010000026.1 GCA_946402905.1 uncultured Prevotellaceae bacterium
AGAGCATCATCACTTGACTAAACGTTGCGCTCGGTTTATAGCGATGTTGCTCCTTCGGCATCTGTAGCAAAGGATACATATAGGCTGACAGACGGTAATAGCCAATATATTCGAGATAACTCTCAGCCTTGGAAGCATCTGTAACAGTCAATCCTCTTGACTGCAAGAGACAGACAAGATCGTGCGCACTGGTGTACGGCTTCTGGAATGGGATTCTGTTGCTCATAAAATAAAACGACCCGCACATTTGAGCATCGTTGAGAGGCTTGGCGGGTTCTGGTGATGCAAAGGTATTGCTTTAATTTGAAATAGCCAAACTTTTTTGAAGAAAAAGATTAAATGTAGCCCGAGAAATCTCTATTTTGTCTCAAAGTGTTACCTCATTCTTTCTTTTCACTTCCTTTTTGATTCACTTTGTACCAAAGATTACCTGTCTGGCGACACATAAACATTAGATAATCCGTTCATACTCGGCAAAGCAAAAGTATACTATTGTTTTGCTCTCGATTAATCACGGATTTGGTACGATTGACAATCAGTAATTCTGTCCATAGTTCGACATTGAATTTTGAACCACCGTGAATCCCATACGCTTAGAGGAGGCGAGGTACAATATCGGTACAACCGACCCCATTTTGATGCTTTATCTTCTCTCTTTTGACTGGCATAAATCCTTTGTCTTTGCTCACCAAAGTTGTCAAAAGCTCAAAATGGCTAAAAACTGAGCATTAAATAATCTTAACGAATTGTTAAATCTCATTTGGTTATAATGACATAAAAACAGCTTGCTTGGGCACCAAAAGCGACAAATTGCAAATTGCACTTTTGGTACCTTTCAACTTCGGAACACATTCGTTTCTTTCTGTACTACAGATACTTGCAAAAATCTAAAACACTTCCACATGTATTCTGATTTTTTTTCGCTATCTTTGCACCAAATTCTTAACCAATATGGCAAAAGTAAAGATACAGACTATGCTGGGTGACATTGTGGTTCGCCTCTACGATGAGACTCCCATCCACCGTGACAACTTCCTGAAGTTGGCCAGGGAGGGCTATTATGATGGTACACTGTTCCATCGGGTGATTAAAGATTTCATGATTCAGGGCGGCGACCCCGACTCCAAGGGAGCTCCCGCTGGAAAGATGCTGGGGGTCGGCGGACCGGATTATACCCTCGAAGCCGAGATCAAGGAGGGGTTGTACCATAAGCGTGGTGCCCTGGCGGCTGCCCGTCAAGGCGACGAGGTCAACCCAGAGCGCAGAAGCAGTGGTTCCCAGTTCTATATTGTATGGGGACAAAAGTATAACGAAGGGCAGCTTCGACAGTTTTCCAGACAACTGAAGATGCAGAAGATGCAGGCTGTCTTCAACCAGCTGGCTTCCGGGCACCGGGATGAAATCATGCAAATGCGCAGGGAGCGCAACCGCGCCGGACTCCAGGAGCTACAAGACAGGCTGGCTGCTGAAGCTGAGAAGCAGACATCCGGCTTCTCCGGGCTCACCGACAAACAGCGCGAAATCTACACGTCTGTAGGAGGCACACCGCATCTCGACGGCCAATATACGGTCTTTGGCGAAGTGGAAGATGGCCTCGACGTGGTGGAGATGATACAGCGCACTGCCACAGCCCGTGGCGACAGGCCTGTTGACGACATACAAATGCGAATAACTGTAATAGAATGACATGAGGAAACTAAATTTTATTTTGATGACTGCTGCCTTCTTGATGATGGCTGGTGCTCCGGTCTTTGCTCAGGAAGACAACGGATTCAAGAAGATTGACGTCAGGGAAGACTTCACGGAGAATGGTTTTCAGTGGTTTCATGATGCGGAGCTGCTTGCCGCAGGAGACAGGGCCAAGAGCAATGCCATGACTATCGGATGGGGCGGAATAGGAACGCTCTGGGGGCGCACCGCACTGACGGTATATGTGGCTGAGAAACGATATACCAAGGAATTCATGGACAAGGCGGAGTATTTTACCGTGATGGCATTCGACGTGGAGCATAGCAAGGTGCTCAGATACATGGGGACGAAAAGCGGGCGTGATGAGGACAAAGCTGAGGCTTTAGGACTTCATAAGGCATATACCGCTAATGGCACTCCATACTACACAGAGGCGGATATGGTGATAGAGTGCAAAATCATGTATGCCGCGCCTTTTGACCCACAGTATTTCAAGAGTAGTGCGCCGAAAGACATGTATGCCAACTTCCCTGCAGGCATACACTCCATGTATATCGGCGAGGTCGTTAATGCCTGGAAAAAATAGGGCACTGTCAACACATCACACCTAATAAATATCCCTATGCAAAAAGATGATGTGCACATCGTGGTGCTCGATGGATATACAGCGGCACACGGAGAGCTCGGATGGGACGCACTGGAGCGGCTGGGCCACCTGACCGTCTATGATCGCACGACTCCTGCCGACACCATCGGCAGGTGCCGGGAGGCCGACGTGGTGCTGACCAACAAGGTGTGCCTGCGGAGAGAAGAGCTGAGCAGGCTACCCAGATTGCGCTACATCGGCGTGCTGGCCACAGGCTACAACGTGGTCGACGTGGAGGCCGCCCGCGAGCGGGGCATCGTCGTGACCAATGTGCCCGCATATAGCACAGATAGCGTGGCGCAGATGGTGATGGCACACCTGCTCACTGTCACCAATCGGGTGGAGCACTATGCCGACAAGAACAGGCAAGGCGAGTGGGCGCATTGCCCCGATTTCTGCTATTGGGACACTCCGCTCACCGAACTCTGCGGTAAGACCATGGGCATCGTGGGGCTGGGCAATATCGGACGGCGCGTGGCCGCCATCTCCCAGGCACTCGGAATGAACGTACTCGCACTGACCAGTAAGAGCAACGCACAGCTCCCCGAGGGGATAGGAAAAGTCTCTCTGCAGGAGTTGTTCCGGCTGAGTGATGTCGTCAGCCTGCATTGTCCGCTCACCCCGCAAACACACCATCTGGTGTGCGCAGAGACACTCTCAATGATGAAGCCTTCGGCCATCCTCATCAATACCGGACGAGGACCGCTCGTCGATGAACAGGCCGTGGCTGATGCACTGAGAGCCCATCGCATCGCAGCCTACTGTGCTGACGTGCTCGCTACCGAACCGCCACAAGACGATTCTCCCTTGCTGCGATGTGCTGATGCTTTTATCACACCGCATATCGCATGGGCCACAAAGGAGGCAAGGCAGCGGCTGATAGCCGTCGCCATTGACAATGTCGCTAAATTCCTGGGTGGGGTAAGCCAGAACCGTGTGTAGGAGCGTCAGTGCAGCTTGATGATGTCTGTCCAGCGTGTGGTGGGGTTCTTGCTCCGGAAGTCGTGCTTGATGGCATTGGCGAAGACATCGGCCTTGCCCTTGCCGTCTTTGCGTGTATATTGCTGGGCACCGATCACCACCGTCTCAGAGCCGTTCATGCGGTTGATGCGGTCCACCACCTCGTCCAGGCGGCGCATCTTCTGGATCTGCTCGGCGTTTACGTCGAAAAGGTCTTGCTGGATGGGCGAGTCTGCCGAGATGCCCATCACGATCACGCCGGCTTTCTTGTATTGATAGCCCTGACGGAAAATCTTGCGTAGCACCTCGCTGGCGGCTCCTACGATGGAGGACGTAGAGTTGCTGGGAGTGACCAGGCGAGTCTCTTGGAAGTTCCAATATTGGGCAAGGTCCTCACGGAAAGCGTTTGTGTTGACGAATACACCTACGATGGTGGCCACCGTGGACTGGGCACGCAATTTCTCCGCACAGCGAGACGCATAGTTGGCCACGTGGGTGCGAAGCGTGTCATAGTCGCCGACCATGCCATTGAAACTCCGGCTCGTGCAGATGCTTTTCTTCTTGGCCAGCACTTCATTAGGCACACTGTCCATGCCGTTCAGCTCCTGCCAAGTGCGCACGATGTTGATGTTGTTGAAGGTCTGCCTTACCCAGTCTTGATGATGACACGCAAAGTCAAGGGCTGTCTTCACACCGTAGGACTGAAGTTTCGCCGCATAGCGGCGACCGATGCCCCACACGTCTTCTATCGGGCACCATTCCAGGGCACGCTCGCGCTTGTAGTCGGTGTCTATCATGCAGCAGTGGCGGTAGGCCTGATATTTCTTGGCCAGTTTGGAGGCGATTTTTGCAAGGGTCTTGTTGGGGGCCAGGCCGATGCTGATGGGCATGCCCACTTCACGCTTCACACGGCGGTGTAGGTGCTCACCCCATTTCTGAAGGTCCTCCAGGGCGATGCCGTCGAGATACATGAAGCACTCGTCGATGCTGTAGCGGAAGTAGGCCGGAGTCTCTTTGCTGATGATGCTCACCACGCGCCCGGTCAGTTCACCGTATAGTTCGTAATTGCTTGAGAAAACGGCAATCTTGGTATTGGGAAATTGCTGCGATAGCTGAAAATAGGGCGTACCCTCCTTGATACCAAGGGCCTTGGCCTCATTGGAACGGGCCACCACGCAGCCGTCGTTATTGCTCAGCACCACGATAGGTTTCCCCTCCAGGTCGGGACGGAAAACTTTCTCGCAGGAGCAGTAACAGTTATCCAGATCAGCGATTCCGTACATCTCAAATGAATATAGGTGAAAAGTATGCTCAAAAACTGCTACAAAGATAAGGCAAAATTCCATCATTACGCAATAAAATAGTTTTTTTACGACCTTTTAACCCCAATTGGTCATTAGACCGATTGGGGTTTAACCCGTTTGAGTGGCGTGACTGATACCCTCTGCCATCAGGTGTAGGGACGCGGCGTGCCGCGTTGGCGGAGAGGGCGGAAAGATGCTGAAATCATCAATTAGCAGGATAATGATCTGAAAGATAATAGGCAAGTTCGGAAGGTAAAAATATATTTCTATAATTTTTTTACTATTTGTGCTTTCAAATCATTAGTTTTTATTAAATTTGCATTCGTTAGTGTAATCGTGATTGGAGGCTGGGTGCCGCTGTTCATGTTTTATAAAACATTTCTCCATTTAGACAACCTCATGTGCAAAATAAGACAACTCTCATTGATACTCCTCATGCTGACAGTATCTGCCTGTGCCATGGCACAAGACAGTACGGTAAAGAAAAAAAGAGCCAAGGTGGCTGTTGTGCTCAGTGGGGGAGGGGCAAAGGGCATGGCTCATATCGGCGCCCTGAAGGTGATAGAACGTGCCGGCATCCCCATCGACATCATCACAGGCACCTCCATGGGGAGCATCGTAGGCGGACTCTATGCCATTGGATATAACGCACATGTGCTCGACTCCGTGGTGCGTGTCCAGGACTGGAGCTACGTGATCTCCGACCGGGAGAACCTCTCGGAGCAGACACTCGAGGACCGCAGGAGGCAAAACACATACTTCTATACCATGGGGCTCACACTCGGCAAGAAAAACCAGACCGACGGAGGACTCATCAAAGGGAAAAACCTGGCAGAATTGTTTTATAAACTATGTGAGGGGTATACCGACTCGCTCGACTTCTCACGTGACCTGCCCATACCTTTTGCATGCGTGGCCACCAATATCATCGACAATTCTGAGGTAGACCTGCACAGTGGATACCTGCCACAGGCCATGAGGGCATCGATGGCCATTCCTGCTGCCTTCTCGCCTGTCAGGGTGGGCGACAAGGTGCTCGTCGACGGTGGACTGCGCAACAACTATCCCGCCGACATCGCCCGGGAGATGGGAGCCGACATCATTATCGGTGTCACCGTGCAGGGAGCGCCTAAGATAGCCGACGACATGGGGCGCACTATGAGTATTCTCAGCCAGATCATCGATGTCAACTGTAAAAACAAATACGACGACAACCTGGCCATCACCGATGTGCCCATCCGCGTCAATACGACGGGATACGGCGCAGCCAGCTTCACATATAATGCCATCGACACGCTCATCAGGCGAGGAGAGGAAGAGGCTATGAAACACTGGGATGAACTCATCGCACTCAAACAGCGTATCGGCATCGACGATTCTTTCGTGCCGGTGAGATTGTCGCCGCTAAGCCCGGATGTGATGACGGAGAGAAAAAAGGTGACTTCTTATGTGTTTGAGAACATGACACCCATGGACGAGCGCTTCCTCCGTAGGAAATTTCATCTCAAGGCAGGCGACGAAATTGACCCGCAGCGTGAACAGAGGCTCACCACTGCCATGAGGGTCGACTTGTTTTATCAGACAGCCGAATGTCGCACGGTGGCCGACGGCGACGGCGTGAGGGTGATACTTATCGCCGGCAACCGGAAAACGAGCGAGGTGGGAGCCGGCTTCAGGTATGACCTCGAGGAGCATGCCGCTGTACAGTTCGGGGCCAGTTTCCCGCTGGCCGAACAGTCTACGCCGCTCGACGGAACAATCACGCTTCGACTGGGCAAGAGGATGAAGGCACGCGCCGAACTCACACTTCACTCTCTCAGTAAAGACCGTCCGAAAATATCCTATACCTTCAGCCGCAACGATGTCGACATATATATTGATGGCGATCGTGACTATAGCATCCTTTATTTCCAGCACCAGACGGAGCTGACACCCCTGAATTTCAATGTCAGAAACTTCAACTTCACACTTGGGGCAAGATGGGATTATTTGCACTATAAAGACAAACTGCTGTCATCCCGTTCCTCTGATCTACCGCTTGAAAACGACCACTATATCAGTTACAGGGCCACTGTCAATTACAATAGCGAGAACGACTGGAACTTTCCTTCACGAGGTGCACGCTTCAAAGCGGAATATGCCTATATGACCGACAATTTCGCACAGATGGGAGGCAAGGCCGGCATGAGCGACCTCAATGCCAACTGGCGGATGTCGTTCCCCATAGGCAACCGACTGTCCATACAACCGATGGCATACGGGCGAATGCTCTTCGGTGCCAACATACCGCTGGTGTTCAGCAACGCCGTCGGCGGATCATGGTTCGGCCATTATGTAGAGCAGCAGATGCCATTCCCTGGCATCGGATATGTGGAATATGTAGGTCGCCATTTCGTTGCATTACAGCTCCAGGCACAGCAGCGTATGGGAGACAAGCACTACCTGCAGGTGGCCGTGGCGGGAGCGCAACAGGCACCCAGGCTGGAAGAATTTCTGGATCACAAGACTCTGTTGGGCGCTAAGATCGGATATTTCTACAACACCCTCGTCGGTCCCGTCGGAGCTACGCTCGGATTTAGCAGCAAGACCAGGAAAGCCAATTTCTATATCAATCTCGGATTTGAATTCTAATCTTATACACGAACAAATAAATGAGAAAAATTTCACTCCTGCTACAGCCCTGCATGCCCCTGGCTGCATGGTCGCAGCGTATGCTCACACTCGACGGTAGAGGGGGGCAAGAGCTCTGTACTACAACATGGCATTTTTAAATAATCAAAATCATATTCATTTTCAATTATTCATTCACTTGTAAACAAACATTATCATGTCAGCTAAAAGTCAACATACCAATATCCTGCTCGCCATAGCCGGCTTTTCTATCGTAGTAATCATCGTGGCACTGATCGGTTTCCTGGCCCTCGACCGCGACCCGGATGAAATACAAGGGCAGATGGAAGTCGAGGAATACCGCGTGTCAAGCAAGGTGCCGGGGCGTATACAGCGTATACTTGTCAAAGAGGGCGACTTCGTCAGGGCTGGAGATACGCTTGCCGTGATCGACGCCCCGGAAGTGAGGGCAAAGATCCATCAGGCCAGAAGTGCTGAGGATGCAGCATCGGCCATGGAACAGATGGCACGCAACGGCGCGCGCAGGGAGCAGATCGAGGGCGCATATCAGCTGCTTCAGCAGGCTCTCGTGGGGCAGGATATCGCCGAGAAGTCTTATAAGCGCGTGCAGCGGCTCTTCGAACAGGGCGTCATCTCGGCGCAGAAACGTGATGAGGCCGAGGCTCAGTACAAGGCTTCACAGGCTCAGGTCAAGGCCGCAAAGAGCCAGTACGATATGGCGGTCAACGGTTCGCGTCAGGAGGATAAGATGGCGGCACAGGCCCAGGTGAGAAGGGCACGAGGCGCTGTAGAGGAGGTTTATTCCTACATCGGAGAGACCGTGCAGACCGCTCAGATGGCAGGAGAAGTGACGGATGTCTACCCCAAGGTGGGCGAACTCGTGGGCACCGGCACGCCCATCATGTCGGTGGCATTGATGGACGACCAGTGGGCCACGTTCAACATCCGTGAGGATCGGCTCAAGGACATCAGGGTGGGAGAGGAGATCACCGTCAGGGTGCCAGCTCTTGACATAGAGGCCAAGATGAAGGTCACCTCTATGAAGGACAAGGGCTCGTTCGCCGTATGGAAAGCTACCAAGGCCTCAGGAGAGTATGACCAGAAAACTTTCGAAGTGAAGGCTCGACCCACAAAGAAAATCGAAGGCATCCGACCGGGTATGTCTGTAATTCTTAAAAAATAGTCAATGAAGGTGATCTCTCAGATATTCGACATCGCACTGCGTGAGCTTGACATGCTGAGACGCAACCGTATATATGGGTTCTGTATGATCGTGTTTCCCATCCTGCTGGTCGTGTTTTTCACCACCATGCTCGACGAAGGACTGCCGCAGGACCTGCCTATTGGCGTGGTGGATCAGGACAACACCGCTACTTCGCGTGGGCTCGTGCGAAACCTCGATGCCATGCAGAATTCGCGCGTGATGTATCAATTCGCTTCTGTCACCGAGGCACGTGATGCGATGCAGGAGGGCAAAGTTTATGCCTATCTCTACATACCGGAAGGTACCGCGGCAAAACTTCTCGCGGGGAGACAGCCCAGGATCTCATACTATTACACCATGACGTGTCTGACGGCGGGATCCATGGCTTCCAAAGACCTCAAGACCATCGCAACGCTCGGATCTGCCTCTGTGGCGCAGGCCACCATGAGTGCCAAGGGCGCACCTAAGCAGCAGATCAAGGCGGCTCTACAGCCGGTCTCCATCGATGCACACATGATAGCCAATCCCCAGGGCAGCTACAATTATAGTCTGACCACCGTATTCGTGCCGGGCATCCTCATGCTTTTCATGGCCTTGCTATCTGCCTACACCCTCGGCATGGAGATGAAGTTTGACACGGGGAAGGGTTGGCTCGCACGGGCCGACGGCAACATCCTGGTGGCCATCATCGGCAAGTATCTCATACATGCACTGGTCTTCCTGCTCGTCATATTCCTCTATCAGCATTATATCTTCGACGTGCTCGATTTCCCTCATCTCGGAGGAACGTGGAATATCGTCAGGCTCACGCTGCTGCAGGTGGCTGGCTCGCTCGGATTCGGAATCTTTGCTTTCGGGTTGATGCCGTCGATGCGCATGTCCATGAGTATCTGCTCGCTGTGGATGGTACTCGGCATTTCCATGTGTGGGTCGGCATTCCCCGTTATTGGTATGGATCCGCCGTTGCAGTCCTTGTCGTGGCTCTTCCCGCTGCGCCACTACTGGATGCTCTACCAGGCCACCGTGCTCAACGGTTTTCCTGTCATCGATGTGTGGTTCCACCTCGTGGCACTCGTGGCTTTCATGCTGCTACCATGGTTCGTAATAAGAAAAGTAAAAAACGCAATGATCAATTATGTCTATATTCCATAGATTAAAAGAACATATTACTGATGTGGCCTACATCTGGAGGAGGGAGATGGCCAAGGTCATCAAAGACGAGGGCGTACTGATGTTCCTCGTCGTGGTGCCGCTGGGATATCCCTTGATCTATTCATGGATATACAACAACGAGACGCTGCGCGAGACACCTGTGGCTATCGTCGACCAGTCACATTCCGCGCTCTCGCGCCAGTTTATACGCGATTGCGACGCCACGCCGGATGTGCAGGTGAAGTATTATGCTGCTGACCTCGACGATGCACGCTCGCTTATCAGCCGCCAGCTCGTCAGGGGCATCTATCTCATACCGCCTGATTTCGCCACACGCATCAACCGAGGGGAGCAGAGCACCGTCAGTGTCTATTGCGACATGTCGCTCATGCTTGCCTATAAGGCCGTCTATCAGACAGCTATGGTCGAGGCGGGACGACTCGGCGCAGGACTGAAAATCAAGAAAGCCGGCAACTTCACCAAGCGTGAGGATGCGATCACGGCGCAGCCTCTGGCCGTGGAGGAGGTGGCCATGTTCAACCCATCTGGAGGATACGGGTCGTGTGTGCTCCCTGCCGTGCTCATGCTCCTGCTGCAGCAGGCTCTCGCATTGGGCATCGGCATGTCGGCTGGTACCGCAAGGGAGAGACATCGCAACGGGCAGCTCATACCCGATGACGACCCCCACTATCGTGGGGCCTACCGCATCGTGTGGGGCAAGGCTCTCTGCTATGGCATGATCGGAGCGGTGGCAGCGGCATACCTCGCCATAGCCGTGCCGCGCATGTTCTCCTTCCCGCAACTCGCCAGCGGTACCACGCTGTTGCTCATGCTCCTCCCCTATACGCTGGCCTGCATCTTTTTCGGCATGACGGTCTCATGTCTCGTGAGATACCGCGAGAATGTCATGTTGCTGATGGTCTTCGTATCTGTGCCGCTGCTCTTCCTCACAGGGGTGTCATGGCCACAGTCTAATATTCCAGGGGCTTGGCAGGGCGTGTCATGGCTCTTCCCAAGCACTTTCGGCGTGCGCGCCTTCATACGGGTCAACTCTATGGGTGCCACCGTCAACCAGATATTGCCAGAGATACGTATCCTCTGGATACAGGCAGCGGCATACCTCGGCATGGCGTGTATAGTATACGGATACCAGTTCAGGCTGGCGCGCAAATATGCTTCTGAGGAATAATCTGTCACGTCGGTCATTACTTCACCTTGTAATAGAATGACTCCAAACCCTGGGCGGGGAAGTGGTACATGTAGTTCACATACTCAGGCTTTTTGGCCGTCAGCTTTTCCACAATCTTTACGACCTGATCGCTGCTCAGCTTCTTGGGGTCGAGCTGATAGGCTTCGTAGCCGTCTTCGGCTCTTACAGACAAGCTCTTGTCGTATCTGAGGAGGAGAATGCCATCCACTTCTTCGATTTTGATCTTCTCTGTGCTTTGTGCAGACTCACCAAACATCTGGCAGTCTATTTGGAAGACTGCGGGGATGGCTACCACACCGTCTTTCAGGATACCTGCTTTGAGCGTCTCTCCGTTGAGTTCGTCAAACTCATCCATTAGCACAATATCCTTGTATTTGCCGTCTTTTATTACGCAGCACGTGGCGTAATTGTCTTCTGATTCAAGCATGTCTGCATTGATGGCGGCGGTTTCGATATCGCCCACACAGTCTTTGGAGATGTAGGCACTCTCTATGTCACACCATTCGCCGATGATACATACCTTATAAAATTGACCTTCATCGCCGAGTACGGGTAAGACTCGGCCCTCCCAGGTCAAGATCTCTGTGCTGAGCTCGAAACCGGACTTGCCAGGCTGGTCCGACCACTGGTAGATACTCTCACATAAGTCACTCTCACAGTCTGCTTCAATCCATCTCACCAGATGGGGACTGTTGCGGTCTGCCTTCTGGTAGAGTCCAGTGTCTTCGTCGGTCACCACCACGAATTTCTGGAATGGCGGCAATGCCATTTTGATCACACTTTCTGTCTCCGTTGCCGGCTCGGCTGCTTCCACTTTGCCGGCACTCTTCTTGTCACTGCAGTTGGCTGTCAGAATGGGAACCATGATGCCCAGAAGCACTGCAAATAGTTTGCTCTTGAATGTTTTCATAATAGTTGATGCCTGTTGGTTGAATTATATTTGTAAAAGATTTATTTTTAAAAGTTCAACATGTCGTTGATTTCCTGAGCTACTTCTCCACTTTCACTCTCATGATAGAGAACGACATGGGAGCGAATTCGTAGTCAAATTTTTTGCCAAACTTGCCGAACAGTGTGGTTCGTGGGGCAAGTTTGGTGGGCTCCTCAAAGGTGTTCTCATCGTTGGCATCACCATTCAGGGTGATGACACGGCCGGTGGGCATGACATTCCGCACCCCCTCAATATTGAATGAGCGGCGGTAGGGCTGATCGGTGCCGTTCACCACTTTGATGATCAGTTCGCCAGTCTGATCGTCATAGCCGGTCTGGCAGAAATGACGAGTGCGGGCTGCAGGATGTGCGACGGTCATCTCCTGGCCGTCAACGTAGAGCGTGGCAGACATCGGGGTGAAGACGAGCTTCACGTCATACCATTTGGCTGTGTCTACTGACTGGCTGGCGCGGCGGCCCAGCACATCGTTGGTGCGCCCTCGACGGATGGGCTGGATGGCGGTGGTGTGATTGTTCCACCCGGCAATGTTGGCTGCATATCCGTTACGCCCCCTTTCGTCCATACCATAATAGATGAAAAAGCCCTCCATGCCGCTCAGCTTGCGGGCTTTCAGCTCAAGAGTGTATTGGTCGCTCTTCAGATCTGGCAGCAGTGCCATGGTCAGCGGCTCGTTGCTCGTTTGGCGGATGATGTCGCCCTCCACTTTCCATTCGCCTCTCGACGGTTGGAACTGGCTGACGGGGATGCTCCTCACCTGACCGTCAGCGGTGGTCAAACGGATGTCTCGATATTCACACTGAGTGGCGTAACTGCCCAGACCGATGGTTCCGGCATCGAAGGGAGCTGCTTCGCCGGAGGTCGATGGCTCGCTTACGAAGACGTTGTAGGTAGGACGGTTCTCGGCAGCCATCTGCTGCACGTAGTATGAAGCACGGCCGTAGACCTCAGAACTGTTGATGTGAATCAGATTGCAAGGCCAGTCTCGACGGTTTTCGTTCTCGAAGAGGGGTGCATAAGAGGTCATCTTCACCACGTCGCTGTTGCGCTCCATGCCCATAATAAAGGCGGCCTCGCTGAGGGCGGCCAGCAGATTGCCGGCACCCACACCGCCGTTGCAGGCGTATTCTCCAACGTAGATGTCGTGCGTGCGTGGGGCGTCATCGAAAAGGTGGTTGTTGGCAAAGAAAAAGTCGGGGTTGCGATACCAGTGGGGGTCCACCATGTACTCGCCGGGTACCTGAGCTAAAAGCGGGTCGGTGTGACCCAGGGTGTTGATGAAGGTGATCTGAGGATA
This sequence comes from uncultured Prevotellaceae bacterium, assembly GCA_946402905.1. GTDB lineage: Bacteria > Bacteroidota > Bacteroidia > Bacteroidales > Bacteroidaceae > Prevotella. The sequence goes on from CAMIYC010000026.1 coordinate 13,043, forward strand.
CTCTGCTTTCAGCTTTTTGAATATGTAGTTGAAATGGGTGACATACTCGGGACCGACGTTCTCGTTTCCGATCTCAACGTACTTCAGGGGGAAGGGTAGGGGATGGCCGGTGTCGGCCCGCATCTTGGCCCATTTGTTCTTCGAGGGGTCGGCAAGGGCATAATCGATGGCATCACGGAAGTCTTGAATCACTGCGTCCATGTCGGCATCGCTGCTCACAAAATCACCGTTGCGCACAGAGCACGACATGCCGGCGTTGTTTACAAACATGGCGTCCATCTGCAAGTCTTCGCAAAACTGAAGAAACTCATGGTAGCCCATGCCCCAGGTGGCACGGTAGCCCCACAGATCCCATTCGCCGCGACGTGTCATCGGGTCGCCCAGTGTCTCCTTCCACTTCACTCGGTTCTCATAGGTGGCTCCTTCAACTATGCAACCGCCGGGCCAGCGCATGAATTTCGGGTGCAGGTCGACAAGCATCTGGGCTACGTCGGCGCGTTGGCCGTTCTTGCGACCTTTGAAGGTGGCTTGTGGGAATAGAGACACGTAGTCGACAAGTATAGTGCCCGCCTTGTCAAACTCCAGGGCCAGCTCTCCTTTACCCACCGTCTTTTCGGCCGTCAGCGTGGTGGTCAGCTCTGTCCATTCTTTCAGCTTCTTGGTGGCGAAAGTGGTGGATCCAAGTGATGCGCCTGTCTCACCGTCTACCAGTCGGGCGGTGACACTGCCTTTGTAGTTGGCCGATTTCACATAAAGTCTCAGGTCGTAACGCTCTCCTTCTTTCAGGCCGATGCCCCAGTAGCCCGTGTTGGTCAGCACTGCCTTGCCGCCCTTTTGCACTTTTTGGATGTCGAGTTGCATGGCGTGGGGAGTGTTGGGGTGCAGTGGCGCGGAGACTTCTATGACTTCTCCTTTGACGGTGGCTTTCTCACCGGTCACTTTCCACCCAGTCATCTTCTTTTCTTCCAGGTTCCAGGGAATGTTCCATTTGCGATGATTACGGTGCTCATAGTTCATGGCGTCAGGCGCGTAGGCTCTGCCGTCTTGATAGGTCATACCCGAGGGTAGTACGTGTTCCTCGAAACCACGGTTTTGCACCAGCTCGGCGTTTAGACCGCCGTCGCCGGAATGGCTGATCTCCTCGAAGAAGATACCGTAAAGATTGGGCGACACCACGGCTCCTTTCTGTCCGAGGTCGATGCGGATAGGAGCCGTCTGGGCCATCGTTATGATGCTGAAGGCCGTCAGAGTCGTCGAAATGATTGTTTTTTTCATATTTTGGCTTGTTTTTATGAATTGCTTGATGGAATCTCTTAGTATGATGAGGTCTTGTTACCAGATGCTACGGCTCATTTGCATCAGTTCGCGGTCGTGATGCTGACGTGGCTCGCACTTGTTGTCGAGTATCATGGTGACGCCTGTCTCTGCAGTGTAGGGCTCCCATTTGGGCAGACCCTTTGTGTTGGGATTGCCCGTCTTGATGAAGGCAAGCCAGATGCTGCTGATGAGCTTCTCAAATTTGTAGGCGGTTGCCGAGGCACCGGTCATCTCACGCTGTAAGCTGACATTGTGGAGCATGAAGGGCAGCTCCATGCCATGTGAGGCGCCAAGGGCGTTGCTCTCGGGCTTCCATGTGAAGAGGTATAAGTAGGCGGGGGCACCACCTTGGGCAGCCTTGGCTGAAGCTTGGCGCACGGCTCCGGCGCGGAATCCTGTATCCACGTAGGTCATCTCCTTGGGCTCGGCATGGGGGTATGCTTTCTTGAAGGCTGCGATATACTGGTCTGCATGCTCGCCCTGGCGCTGCCTGACGATGCCCTCGGCCTCTTCCCACGTCATGTCGCGGCTGATGTCGAATGTAAACTCGTTGAAGTCGGTGCCGATGAGCATTGGCACATCCTTCGACACGGGAGAGGCTGGCTCGAAGGGGTGCTGGGGCAGGATGGTGCCGTCGACCACGGGCGAAAAACCACCCCTGATGCCGCGCTGTGCCAGACGGCTCACGGCGTAGTTCAGCTCGTCGTAGGTGTATTTCGAGAAGTCGGCGGCTGCCGTGGCAGGCTGGCCTAATTCCTGGGCGAGGGCAAGGCCGAAGGCGCGGGTCTGTTCGGGCAGTGCCTGACGTAACGTCGAACCGCTCTGGACAATGGCACGTTTGAAGAGTCCTTTGGCTGATGGCATGGCCAGCAGGGTAGACACTTTTCCACCACCTCCCGACTGTCCGCCGATGGTCACCTCATTGGGATTGCCACCAAAGCGGCTGATGTTGTCGCGCACCCATTCCAGGGCTTTCACGATGTCCTGCATGCCAAGGTTGACGCTTTGGGCATACTTGCCGCCAAGCCCCGTGAGGTCGGCATAGCCAAGGATGTTCAGACGATGGTTCAGGTTCACCACCACGATATTGCCAGCCTCGGCCAGCGAACGACCCTCATAGCAGGGCAGGTCGTGCCCGGAGCCGCCAGAGTAGCCGCCACCGTGTATCCACACAAAGACGGGGCGCTGACGACCGTCGCTGATACTCGGCGTCCACACGTTCAGCACCAGGCATTCCTTTTCGTCCATCGGCTCCACTACAAACTGATTGCCGAAGCCATAGTCTGACTGGCTGTTGCGACCATTCCATTTCAGACTCTCATTCTGCGGCGCCTGTGGCCCGTAAACCTTGCACTGCTTCACATCCTGAAACTTGTCGGGGGCTTGTGGCGGCATGAAACGCTCTGCCTTGGCATACTGTATGCCCTTGAAGGTGAAAATGTGGCCGTCCTGATAGCCCTCTATGGGGCCATACGTGGTCTCTACACGGGTGTGCTGACCAGCCGTGATGGGTTGTGCTTCCATTTGAAATACTGTCAGTGGCAATGACAGTAATAAGCAAATCATTGTTTTTTTCATTATTTTAAGTGTAATTTGTTATTATTGGTTAGTATTTGTATGTAATGTCATCTGTGTCTTTCAGCCCATAGGTCTTCGGATGCATCTGTCACGGATAGATTTCTATATGGCTGCTGCCAGAATGGCCATTCTTGACGATTCTTATTTGAGTGGTGATACGTTCGCTCATCGTGTCGGTGTGGCTGATCACGCCCACTTTTTTGCCTTGCGAGGATTGCAGCATCGCCAGAGAGTCGATCACGGTGGCCAGCATGTCGGGATCGAGTGTCCCAAAACCTTCATCGATAAACAGGTTCTCAAAAGAGATATTGCGTGACGACAGCGACGAGAGACCCAGCGCGAGACCGAGACTGACGATGAAAGTCTCGCCGCCCGACAGGGAGGTGGTGTCGCGCACGTCATCTGCCCTGTCGTGGTCGATGACGCGTATGCCCAGCGAATTCTTCACCTGTACCAGTTCGTAGCGGCTGTTGAATTTCCTGATCTCTGCGTTGGCATGCTCCACCAGGAAGCCCAATGTATAGCATTGTGCTATTTTGCGCAGTGTCTTCCCCTCGCCGCCGATAGCATCAGTGATGGCCGTCCAGTCTTCCTTGACTCTGGTAGCCTGGTTGAGTGCTGTCACCTTGTCGCCCAGACGGGCGATGGCATCTATATGGTTGGCCATCCTCGCCTTGTCGGCTATCAGCTGCTCGTTGTGGCTGTGGTCTTGCAGCTCCTGCAGCTCCGACCGCAGCGACTCACGTGTCTTCATGGGCTTTTGCTCTTGGTGCTTGTCATGGTTGTCTTTTGCTTTTTTGAGCAGGGCTGATGTCGACACGGCATTCTCGTTGCGGCGGTCTTTCTCCTGGCGGATGGCATTCCAGTCATCGGTGGCAAGATACATGGCCTCCACGTCATCCATGGTGACAACTTTCACTTGGTCGTCCTTGCCATTGTAGTGATCCATCCAGTCTGCAAGTTCCTTGTCTTTGCGGTCAAGGGTTTGTTGTTGTTTCCCGAGCAGGTCCTTTTGGTTTTGCAGCCCACCGTACATCCGGGCGAGCTCTGCTTGCATCTTTGATATCTCTTCCTTTTTGCACTTCACGGCATCTGTGGCATCTTCCTTGTTCTTCTTCAGCCGTTGTTCTACCGCATCCGGATGTTGCTCGCCCAATTCGGCTTTGTAAGCATCTTGCAGATCCTTGAGGGCATCGTAGGCCTGCTTGTACATCGCTGTGGCGTCATTCAGTGTCTTGCGCTTGCCTTCCAGTTGGTGCAGCAGCGTCGGACCAAGTGCCTCGGCTTGAGCCAGTCGGGTGGTTGAGTCGTTGACGAGTTTTTGGGCTTTGCTCAGAAGACCGGCGGCCTCCTCCGTATATGTTGTTTGCTTTCCGAGGGTCTCGTCTCTTCTTTTGGTCAGTTGACTGATTGTCTTCTGCACCTTGTTGTAGGCGGTCAGCTTCTCGTCTGTTTCATCCTTTCTCTTCTCGTATGAGGGTAGCTGTTCATCCAGTTGGGCTTCGTCTTTTTTCAGTTGCGGGTTCCACTCCAGCAGGGCTTGCCATTCGTTCTCATAGTGGGCGATGTCGCTGTTCAGCTGTTGCAGCCGTTGCCTGAGTCCGGAGATTTCTCCCTCATTCTTGTTTTTCTCTCCATTCCATTCTGTCTTGTTCTTTTCCTGTTCTTGTAGTGTGGCTTCCTTGGCTTGGAGCAGCGTCAACAGTTCTGACGTGGTTTCGTCAAGCACCTTCTCATCTGCTTGGTATGGATGCTCGGTGGCCCCACAGAGAGGGCAGGGCATACCTTCTGTGAGAGTGGCGCGGTGTTGGCTCCATTGCTCACTGGTCATCAGGGTGTATGTCTTTCGCAGTGTCTCAGTCTCCTTTTTCAGAGAGTCGATGTCAAGCTTTGCCAACTGTTCGGACAAGAGGGCGTTCTTCTCTTCCAGTCTGGTTTTGAGACCGTCTTTCTCTTCTTTCTCAGCCTGAGCCTTGTTGAGGTGGCTTGTCACTTCCAGGGCCTTTTTTAGGTGGAGCCAGTCGTCGTTGGCCTGCGTCTTTTGCTCTTGCAGGTCTTCGGCGTTCACACCAGCCACTTTCAGCATTTCTTTTTCCAGCGCCTCTTCTGCTTTTTCGGCAGCATCTTTTAGCTCTTTCTTTTTCTTCTCTACTTCGGCCTCTGTGGCTTTTTGCTTTCCCGTGGCCTGGTCTGCCTTGATTCGTGCCTTTTGGGTCTCGGCGTTGTTGTCAGCGACGGCCTTTTGGGCGTCATTGTAATCTTTTACCGCCAGAGTTTTGGCGTTTTGCTTGTCCTTGAGAACATTCGCTGCCGTGTCGATTTTTGCTCCCAGTTCACGCGCCTTTTGGATGTGCGGCGCTGTCTCGTCGATGGCCGACTGTGCCTTTTCTGCCGCTGCTTCCAATTGGCTGAGCAAGTGCGTCGCTGCAGTGATGTGCTCGTCTTGCTGCTTGATGATGAGTTCATCTGCCTTGATTTTACTATTTGTATCTTCGATGTCGGCCTTTGTGGTTTTGATATCTCTCAGGCAGTTGACTGCCGGCGCGATGTCGTCATGCAGGTGAAGCTTGAAAATGGCTGGCTGGAAATCGTAGAGTTCTTGTCTCGCCTTGTCGGCTGCAGCCTGTTGCTGTTCGATATCAGATACCATCTTGTCATCGTCGGCATACCATTGCAACTGGGTCTCAATGGCTTTTATACTGTCAGAGATTTCCTTTTCTTTTGCTTCCAACTGCTTGATTTCATTCTCGAGGTTTTCACGCTCCTTGTCGGAGAGCAGGTTCTGTCTTACTGCTTCAATGGAGGCATTGACCTGGTTGTATACTTCGGCGGCTGCGTCTCTTTTGACTTTTATCTCACTGGCGATCCGGGAGTATAGTTCCTCGCATCCGATCAGTTTTTCCAACAGTTCATAACGCTCATCCTCTTTGGCGTTGAGAAAATTGGCAAAGGAGCCTTGGGCTATGAGCACCGTGCGCAGAAATTGCTCATAGTCCAGTCCGATGATGGTGGGCAGGTCATCCCATTCTGCTGTCTCTTCATGCAGGATACCTTTGGCGTCGGAGAAAATCCTATAAAGGCAGGTGGTGGGTTTCTCAAATCTTTTCGTCTTGAAACGGACATACCATTCGGCCCTGTATACTTGGCCGTTGTTGGCTTGGAATGTCAGCTTGCTGTAGCCTTCCTTCTTGCCGTGGGTGAGGATGTTGCAGGCATCGGTGGGGGCCGGCCTGTTGGCCTCTGCGTCATCAGGCGTACCGTAAACCTCTATGTTCTGGTTCCTGTCGCCTTTTTTTCTTGGGTAGCGGGGAGCCCGGTTGTAGAGGGCGAGACAGATGGCGTCGAGAAGGGTCGATTTGCCGCTGCCTGTAGGGCCGACGATGCTGAAGATGGTGCTGTCGCCCAAGGCACCGGTTACGAAGTCGATGATCTCTCCGCCTTGTTTGTCGAGGGAGGCGAGGTTGAGTATTTCGAGTCTTAGGATTTTCATTTCATTCGTTGGGTTGGTTGTTGATCGAGCTCAATAGTTCTGTGAGCATAGCCACTTGTCGTTCGTTCATCTCTGCATTGTGTTTGATGGCGAATGCCTCTTTCAGAGTGTCCATGGGATCGCGGTTGAGGATGTCATCGATGCTTTTGAGTGATTGATGGTCGGTGATGGTCTGAATATCGAGCTGAGGGATGATCTTCTGTATCTTGCATAGCACGGCGTTTTTGGAGTTCACCTGTTGCTCCAGGGCCTTGATGTCATCGTTGCTCATCTTGTCAAGCTTCACCTTCAGTGTCACATAGTCGGAGTGCTCGTCACGTTCACCGTTCATCCTGTCGCTTAGTCGCTCGTCAATCAGTTTCCTGAACTTTTTCGGAGTCAGTTCTTCGTCATTCTCTGGCAGGACGACCAGCCGGTGCTGGGGCTGGTAGACAAGCTGCGTCACGACTGGTTTGGAACCTTTTTGGAGTGAGATGAGATCCACGCCATGTGTATAGTCTTTCTCTGCAAACGACATGGGCAGGATGCTGCCGGTGTATCTGGCCCAGTCTGTGTGCCAGATGTGCTGTCGCTTGTGGATATGGCCGCATGTCATATAGTCGGGATGTGCCGTCCAGCCTTCCATGTTGACCTCCTCCTGGCCTCCGATGATGATTTTCTCACTGGCGTCAGTCTTTGCGATGTCTGCACCCTTGGCATACATGTGCGCCATCATCACCAGCAGCGTGTCTGGGTACGTTTGTCTGGCCCTGGCCGTCAGCGTGCGTAGCAATTCGTTCACGCCTTTGGAGTAGGAGGCGTCCTGTATGATGTCATTGCGCAAGTAGGGCACTGCAAGCACCACAGCCTTGCCACCCTCCTGGTCGGTGATGGGGATGATCAGGTCATCATAGTTGATTTGCCAGGTGCCGCCGTCGCCGTCGGCCACCCATTTGCGCTTGACGCTGCCACGTATCTCAACCTGATGTCGGGTGAGCAGAGGCCGCGGCGCTTCCAGCCGACTGGCGGAGTCATGGTTGCCGGCTGTGATGATCACTTGCATGTGTTTGCATCTTTCGGTAGCGTCTGCCAGGAATTCATAGTATGCCGTTTGTGACAGCGCCGAGGGATTGCCGTTGTCGAACACGTCACCAGCGATGAGCAGGGCATCGGGTTGCTGTTGCTTTATCTGTTTGAGGAGCCAAGAGAGAAAGTCCTTGTGTTCGTTCAGCCTGTCAATGCCATGAAACAGGTTGCCGAGGTGCCAGTCGCTTGTTGCTATTAGTTTCATTTTTACGTTATCGTTTGTCTTTGATCGCCTGTTAGGCGTGTCGCCTGACTCCAGGCTGTCGGTGAGGATACCGTCAAGACATCATAGGATTATAACTCTGATGCCACATACCATGCAAATTTACAAAAAAAATGATATATAAGCCAGTCGAGATTAAGAATTCTTTCTCATTTAGAGAAAAAAAACGGATGCTCCCACCCCAAGAGGTGTAGGGACGCGGCGTGCCGCGTTGTGATGGACTGTTTACGAAAAATCACGAAAATACGAAAGCATTAAACCGCCAGGCGCTCCCGGGGAGCGCGGGCGCCCTCGCCCGCCTTCAAACTCATAACAACCACATTTCTTACCAAGTAATTTTATACGATTACATAGTTTTTTAAACGTTTTTCGTCCAATACTCAATATAATTGAGTAAATTTGTAGCCAAACTTTGAAACATCATGACAACGACTTTAGATACGTGCCACTCAAATACCCTTAGCCGGAGCGTTAACATATTATAATTAGTAGAATCTATTTATGAAGACGGAAAAACAAATAGCAATAGCTGCCGCTGAGTTTGCCGAGCGATGGAAGGGCAGAGGATATGAGAGGGGCGAATCACAATCCTTTTGGCTAGACCTGCTCTCTAATGTGTTTGGCATTGAGACTCCATCAGATGGCTTTATCACTTTTGAAGAACATCAAATGGTGGATGCCTCTAACTTCATAGATGGTCGCATACCTTCCACCCGTGTCCTCATTGAGCAAAAGTCTCTTGGTAAGGATTTGCGAAAAGGCATCAGACAGAGTGACAATAGTTTGCTGAACCCTTTTCAACAAGCTCGTCGCTATGTCGTAGGACTACCCGTTTCAGAGCATCCTCGATGGATAGTGACTTGCAATTTCTCTGAGTTTCTGGTTTATGACATGGAGCATCCCAATGGCGAGCCGGAACAGATATTGCTTGAAAACCTGGGAAAGGAATACTACCGGCTGATGTTCCTTGTGGATGTCAAGAGCGAACATATAACGAAGGAAATGCGGGTGTCGATGCAGGCTGGAGAGATCGTCGGGAAGATATATGATGCTTTATTGAGACAATATGATGACAATTCGCCCGAAGCACTGCGTTGGCTGAATATCCTGTGCGTACGCATCGTGTTCTGTCTTTATGCTGAGGATGCAGAAATCTTCACACACGACCAGTTCCACGACTTTCTGGCACGCTACGAAGCAGAAGACTTGCGCAGTGCTTTGATCCGACTCTTTGAAGTCCTAAACACACCGCTTGACAAGCGCAGCAGGTATCTGAAAGATGACCTGAAATCATTCCCTTATACGAATGGGGGATTATTTGCAGAACAAATCGAGATACCTCAGTTCACAGAAGAACTGAAGCAGACACTGTTGCAGAATGCCTCGCTCGACTTTGACTGGAGTGAGATTTCGCCCACTATCTTCGGCGCCGTGTTTGAATCAACGCTGAATCCGGTCACCCGTCGCAGCGGAGGCATGCACTATACTTCTATTGAGAATATTCATAAGGTCATCGACCCGCTTTTCCTCAATGACTTGCGCCGTGAGCTTGATGAAATTCTGGAGGAGAAAGTGGAACGTCTGCGCAAACGCAAGCTCGGAGACTTTCAGACCAAACTATCCTCACTGAAGTTTCTTGACCCTGCATGTGGATCGGGCAACTTCCTGACAGAGACATACCTTTCGCTTCGACGATTAGAGAATGAGGCCATACGAGAAATGTTTCACGGACAGGTGATGATGGGTGCCTTCGTCAATCCCGTCAAGGTGAGTATCCATCAGTTCTATGGCATCGAGATCAACGATTTTGCCGTCACTGTAGCCACTACAGCCTTGTGGATATCCGAAGCGCAGATGCTTCGAGAGACGGAGAAAATTGTACATCAGGAAATCGACTTCCTGCCACTGAAAAGTTATTCCAATATTCGAGAGGGAAATGCATTGCGAATGGAGTGGGATGTGGTAGAAGTACCAACAGGCATCCCCACTATCTATGCCAAGAATACTTATGTTATCTTCGATGATGATCCCACGATGGCAAGTGAGCCCTCTGCTGAGTATGATGAGATAAATCTTGTCACTTCCGACGTGAAGCGTGGCCCAAAACCCAATAAGTGGTGCAAAGTCCGCTACAACTACATCATCGGTAATCCTCCATTTGTAGGCCAGTCCATGCGATCAAAGGAGCAGACTGATGACATGAAAGTAGTATTTGCACCTTCCAATAACTATGGAAAGTTGGATTATGTGGCTGGGTGGTTCAAAAAGGCATCTGATTTGATTAAAGGCACAGATGCAGAAGCTGCATTTGTTTCCTCCAATTCCATCTGTCAAGGTGAATCGGTCAATCTATTCTGGCAGAAGCTTCTCAACAACAATCTTTTCATCAATTTTGCACATAGTACATTCAAATGGACAAGTGAGGCAAAATCCACCGCTGGCGTATCGTGTGTTATTGTCGGTTTCTCATATAAGGAGCGAAAAGTTAAACAGCTTTTCAATGGTGGCAAATACGAAACCGTGGAGCACATCAATGGCTATCTGAAAGCAGCACCAGATGTGTTCATAAAGAATCGCAGCCGGAGTATTAATGAAGGACTGGCTAAGGTCGTTCAAGGAAGTCCACCTGCTGATGGTGGCCGTTTGCTTTTCAGCAAAGCCGAACGTGAGAATCTTGTGAAGCGATATCCGGAACTTGATGATGTGATACTGCCTTTTGTCGGAAGTCGCGAGTTTCTCAATGATACAGATTTTTCACGATATTGTCTGTGGCTCGTTGGAAAACGACCAGCCGACTATGCACATATTCCAGAACTGACAGAACGTTTCCGCTATATTAGCGAATATCGTATGAGCAGTCCTGTGGATAGAATAAAGAAAACAGCTAATAAACCGTATTTGTTTACTCAAAACAGACAGCCTGAAACGGCCTATCTGCTTATCCCTCGTGTATCATCTGAGAATCGACGGTATATCCCTGTTGGCTTTATGCCTCCAAGGGTAATTGCCAGTGATGCGACAGTGCTCATCAATGATGCGACGCTTTATGATTTTGGTCTCATTAGCTCTAATGTTCACAATGCATGGATGCGTGTTGTTGCTGGTAGACTAAAGAACGATTACCGCTATGCTCCATCCGTCTATTATAACTTCCCCATGCCGTCACCTACCGAAAAACAAAAGCAACGGATTGAGCAAACGGCTCAAACTATCATTGATGCAAGAAAACTGTATCAGGATAAGTGCCTTGCTGATATGTATGGCGAGAATATGTATCTTTATCCTGAACTGTTGACAGCCCATCAAGACAACGACCGTGCCGTCATGCAGGCCTACGGCTTCCCTATAAAGTCTGACTTTACGGAAAGCCATTGCGTTGCAGAATTGTTTAAGTTGTATAAGGAAAAGACGAAATAATAGAATAAAAAGGTTATTGGTTATATGCAGACCGTCATTATCTTCGCACTGCTGCCAGTCTTTGTTCTACTGGCATACATTTATAAGAAAGACCCCAATCCTGAGCCGATGTCATGTCTGGTCAAAGCTACAATGTATGGCGTACTGACTTGTCTGCCTGTGGCTACATGTGAGCTTCTCATCCAGCATATGTTGTTCGGACAGGGTGAACCTACCACATTCCTTGGCACCATTTCCGAGGCATTTCTTGTAGCTGCCATACCGGAAGAAACTGTCAAACTGCTGGCACTCTGGCTCGTGGTGCGCCACAATCCTTTTTTCGACGAGCACTTCGACGGCATCGTTTATGCGGTCTGTGTCAGCCTGGGGTTTGCTGCCGTGGAAAACGTCTTCTATCTCGTCGGCAACATGGAGCAATGGCAGTCAGTGGCACTGGGATGGGCTTTCCTGGCAGTACCGGGACACTATGCATTCGGCGTGTTGATGGGATACTATTATTCTGTCTACCATTTCGGCTCCCGCTCACGTCGTGCCGCCATACATATCCTTGCAGTTCCTGTTCTGGGGCATGGTGTATATGATATGCTGGCAATGGGTGGAATGATCTCGCCGGGGGTGGGCGCTGTAGGTTTCGTGATTCTGCTTTTCTTCTGCTTCAAACTGCATGAGGTGGCTAAAGACAAGATCACGGCACAGGTGGAGAAAGACAGAGAGGAAAGGTTCAGGGCGTGAGCAGAATATATATACATAAACACAAAGGTCGTGGCCTGATGACAATCCGTATACTGCGTTGCCTTATCACGGTTTGCTGTTGGGGATGGTCTGTCCTCCTCCGGGCAGTACCGGCCGATACCACTCCCATGGTGGTGAGCCAGCCCGACGGCAGCCCTCTCACCCTGCTCTTACATGGCGATGAGTGGTGCAGCTTTTACACCACAGAGGATGGATATACTGTCGTGCAGGACAGTGCCGGATATTATGTCTATGCACGTCGTGAGGGAGACAGGTTGGTGGATACCCGTGTGATGGCGCATGACGCGGCTTATCGCCAGACGGCTGAACGGATGTTCCTGGCCGCAGTGCCTACCTATATCGTGCCGGGTATGCCTGTATCCAGGGCCAAGGCTCAGAGAGCGGTCGAGAGAAGACGGACAGATAAGGGCCGTGCCATACGTCGTGATCCTCAGCTGTTTTACAATCATTTCCGCGGACTGGTGATTCTGGTGGAGTTCAATGACCGCAAATTCTCCCGCACCGACTGCCGCACCCTCTTCCGTGATATGGTCAACAAGGAACATTATACCGGCTACGACCAAGAGCGGTATACAGGCAGTGTGCGCGACTATTTTTACGACAATTCCAGCGGTAAGATGAATATGAACTTTGATGTATATGGTCCTTATACCATCGACTTCAGTCAGTATGATGCCCGATATGAGGAAGAGGGGGAGTGGAAAAACCGCTACGACTCGTTGTCGCTGGCTGCTGTCTGTGCCGCCGACGCTGAGGTCGACTTCAGCCGTTACGACGGCGACGGAGATGGGCTCGTGGATATGATCTATTTTATTTTCGCCGGCAATTCCTCCGACTATAGCGGCAATGACCGCAGACTGGTATGGCCTCACCATCAATATATCACTCAGACATCTGGCGACTCCCTGATGTATGTGTATAAAGACGGGGTGTGTGCCTATGAATATGCCTGCTCGGCTGAGTTGCGCGGATGGACTGCCAGGCCGGAGTCGGTGAAGATCAATGGCATCGGCACGATGTGTCACGAGTTTGGCCATGCGCTTGGACTGCCTGATTTTTATGATGTATATTATCATTCGGGCAGTCCGCATCCTAAGGGATGGTCTGTCATGGCTACGGGCACCAATTTCAATCAAGGGCGCACCCCCGTGGGCTATTCTCTTTATGAAAGATGGGCAGTCGGATTCTGCGATGCTCCTCAGATCCTTTCTTCCGGGGGATATTATATGCTCCCTCCGTTATGCCGGGAGCAATGTGGCTTCCGCATCAATACTCCCATAGAGAATGAGTATTTCTTGCTGGAAAACAGGCAGAAAGATGCCTTCAAATGGGATGCTTACCTGCCTGGCAGCGGTCTGTTGGTGCATCGGGTAGAGTGGTCGGACTCTATGGTGTGGCTGCGAAATGAAGTGAACGCCGACCCGTTGCATCAGTATTATGAGGTGATACGTGCCAATGGTATCGAGGGCAAAAGCGACGGCAGCGAGGATGTCTTTCCTGCACGCGGCAAGACCGAGCTGGGCAATCGCACCCTGCCGGCTCATCTGAGGACGTGGGACGGACAGTGCAATGACCTGGAACTGTCGGAGATAATGATGCGTCACGGCATCGTCTTTTTCAGGGTGACAGAACATGCGTTTACGGATCTGCCGCAGGTCTCAGTCTCGACAGTATTGTCTGAGCCCGACTGCTTTTTCAACCAGGTCGGTCAGCGGGAGGGGGCTGGCAACAGCGGCATCAAAGTAGTCAAAGGCAGAAAGATATGTGAGAAATGGTAATCAATTCCCCCTCTAAGTTAGAGGTTGCTCTCCCCCGGGAAACGGGGGAGTCGGAGGGGTGTTAGGGGGAGTGTGTATGCTTTCAGGAGAAACATTCACATGACATCTATACTATAACAAATTAGACAGCCCAATTGCGAATTAAAACTACGGATTTATCTGATTTTTCTGATATTAAACAAAATATTATTTTAAAGAAGAAAAACCTACAAAATCAGTCAAATCAGAGATAAATCCGTAGTTGATTATATTTACTCCAAGTATTGCAACGTACAACAAATTGATTTCTAAGACCAAGCTAAGAATGAGACACTTAACACCTTATTTCCAAAGTAGGGTAATATACCGCGTGGGGGTTGTATTACGAAAAAATGCGAAAATACGAAACCATTACGAAAATGAATGGATGCCATGCATCCATAGGGATTTTAAGCCAGGGGGAGTGTGTATGCTTCATAGGAAACATACACATGACATCTATACTACAACATATTGCCCCTAATTCTTAAATTCTTGATAAAAAGATATTGTACAGCCTACCTCTTTTCTTTATTTCAGAAATGGACGCACCGTCTTGTCCGGACCCAGGTAAAACCCTGTCTCGGGTGGCTGGTTGTAGCCCGTGTTTTCTGATGCCACACTCAGACGGTAGGGGATGTCCTCCATCAGACAGTTGATGCGGTAGTCAGTGGGGATGGTGCTGATATACAGTCGCAACTCGGTCGACTCATTGTTCCTGGCCAGCACCTCTTCGCGCCAGTCGCCTACAAGGTCGGCCTGAAGGCAGGGGTTCGACTTCGAACCGTTGTTGAAGCGCACACCCTCAAAATGCTGTAGCAATCCCACACGCCCTGTCGTCCAGTCGTATTTGCTCACGGTCTCATGGTCGAGCAATTCTCGCAGCAAGTCTCCGTCCCACCAGATGCCGAAATTGGTGGAGAGACGGGCACGATACAATAGTTGTCCCTGGATATCGCGCACGCCTCCGCTGGCACTGCTCCACATCTCCAGGCCTGGATGAGTAGGGTCGATGTCGGCGGCCATGCAGCGCCCCACGTCTTCATCACTCTTGATCTGGAAAAACACACGTCCCGTCTTTGCATCGCGGAAGTCGGAGCCGTCGCGGTGATTCTCGTGGCAGTCCCACACCTGTAGCAGGTCGCTCCTGGGGTCGAAGACCGTCAGGTGCATGGCGTCGCCATGGCCGAAGCCGGTGTTGTAGAGGCCGATGCCGTCGTGGTCGATGGCCATCGAACCATAGGTGATCTCGTCACAGCCGTCGCCGTCTACATCGGCTATGCGAAGGTTGTGGTTGCCCTGCCCGGCGTATGAGGACCATTGTGGGGTGTCGGTGTCGAAGGTCCATCGGTTCTTGAGTTCTTTGCCGTCCCAGTCCCAGGCGGCCACCACCGTGCGTGTGTAGTATCCGCGGCAGAAGATGCCGCTGGCATGGATACCGTCGAGATAGGCCACCCCCGCCAGGTAGCGTTCAGAGCGGTTGGCGTGTGTGTCGCCCCAGGCACCTGCATCACCACGTTCAGGGATGTAGGGCCGGGTGGCCATCACGGCACCAGTCTCTCCGTTGAAGACGGAGAGGTATTCGGGGCCGTCGAGGATACGCCCGTTTCGCTTGTCATTGCCGTCATCAGAATGATAGCGCCAGTCGGCATGTGGGTCGCCGATCACTTGCCCCATGCCGTCAACAGTGCCGTCGGCGGTCTTCACCATCAGTTCGGCTCTGCCGTCGCCGTCGAAGTCGTAGACCATAAACGAGGTGTAGTGCGCTCCGGAGCGGATGTTCCGCCCCAGGTCGATACGCCACAGACGTGTGCCGTCAAGACGGTAGCAGTCGATAAGGGTATTGCCGGAGAATCCGGCGAATGAATTGTCCTTGGAGTTGGAAGGATCCCATTTCAGGAATATCTCATATTGCCCGTCGCCGTCTACGTCACCCACGGAAGCGTCGTTGGCATTGTAATGGTAGTTCCGCCTGTCGGGAGAGGTGCCGCCGTCGGGCTTGTCGATCCTGATGGGGATATAACCCTCTGGGGCGTCAGGCTTCAGTGTGTATGCACCGTCACACTTGCCTCCACGCACTTCGTAGACGGCTTCGGTGCTTAGCGGATGCTCATCCACGAAGAATGTGCCTCCTGAGGTCAGGGGGTGGGGGGTGAGCTTCTCTCCGTTGCGGTATACATCGAAAGCCTCTCCGCTGACGTCTGTGCTCAGCGTACGCCAGCTGACCACCACATTGTCTCCTTCGTGCAGGGCCACGACTCCGCGATTGAGACGCTCACGCTGTATATGCGCCATGTCATATCGTGGTTGTGCCATCAAGGTGGCGATACTTGCCAGTGACAGGATGATGATGAGCCTTGTCTTCATTTGTTCTGTAGATTTGTTTTTGCAAATATATCATTTTGCTTTCAAGAATGCAACAGAATTGGCTCGTTTTTTGTATTTTTGCACCCTATTATTCTAAAACTCCAAGAAATTGAAACGTATAATACTCTTTTTGTTGACAATATTATTCTCGGCTCATGTCTGTGTGGCTGTTGAGTTGGATGACAGCCTCTCTTTGCAGGAGGTAGTGATCACTGGCTCGCGTCATGTGGTGGATGTGCGCTATCTGCCGATGACAGTCTCTGTTGTCGGCCGTGAGACGCTGACAGAACAGCAACAGCCCAATGTGCTGCCCACTTTGATGCAGCAGGTGCCGTCGCTTTTCGTCACCGCCAGGTCGGTAATGGGATATGGTGTGAGTGGTGGCGCCGCAGGGGGAATCAACCTACGTGGTATCAGTGGCGGCGCGGGGCAGATGATGGTGCTCATCGATGGCCACCCGCAGTATCAGGGTATTTATGGTCATCCTGTTAGCGACAGTTATCAGACGATGATGGCAGACCGTGTGGAGGTGCTGCGCGGTCCGGCCTCCGTGCTTTATGGCTCCAATGCCATGGGGGGAGTGCTCAACATCGTCACCCGTTCCATGAAGGAGGATGGTGTCAAAACAGGGGTCAGCCTGGGAGCAGGCAGTTATGGCACGGTGCAGACGGAGGCCTCCAGTCAGATGCGGAGGGGAAGATTCTCCAGTACCGTCTCGGCGCAATACAGCCGCACCGACAATCACCGCCCAAGGATGGGGTTTGAACAATATGGAGGCTATCTGAAAATGGGCTATGACCTCTCCGATAACTGGAATGCTTACGTCGATGCCAACATCACTCATTTCAATTCGTCTTATCCCGGCACAGTGTCCAACCCGCTCTATGATGCCGATCAGTGGATCACCCGTGGCATGGCGTCTGCAGCACTGGAAAATCATTACGGCAGCACCAGCGGAGCTCTCAGTGTGTATTCTAATTTCGGACGCCACAAGATCGATGACGGCACGGAAGACCCCACGAAACCCACACAGCGCTACTTCAGGTCCAAAGACGCACTCACAGGTGTGTCGCTGTATCAGACTTTCAGCCTTTTTGAGGGCAATCACCTCACCATCGGGGCCGATTATCAGCATATCTATGGCCATGCCTACTATACCTCAAAGGCCACGGGTGAGGTGCTCGACACACCTAATAAGCAGAGTGGCAAGTCGTATAGGAACGAGGTGGCAGGATATGTCGACTTGCGGCAGGATATCAAATCATG
This sequence comes from uncultured Prevotellaceae bacterium, assembly GCA_946402905.1. GTDB lineage: Bacteria > Bacteroidota > Bacteroidia > Bacteroidales > Bacteroidaceae > Prevotella. The sequence continues at coordinate 30,315 of CAMIYC010000026.1, forward strand.
GCTCACGGTCGATGCCGGACTGCGCTACGACCATCATTCGGTCGCTGGTTCGGAGTGGATACCCCAGGCGGGGGTGGTGTTGCGACCCCTGGACGACGGCGAAGTGAAGGCCATGGTGAGCAAGGGATTCCGCAACCCCACGATGCGCGAGATGTATCTCTATCCACCGTCAAACGAGGAACTGGAGCCTGAGCGTATATGGAACTACGAGCTTTCCTGGCGCCATCGTCTCGGCATTTTCTCCTATGGAGCCAATGTCTATTACTTGAAGGGCGACAATATGATCCAGACGGTCAACCGCCAGAATGTGAACACCGGTGAGATAGAGAATTACGGCGTCGAACTGGAGGCCCAGTGTCAGTTAGGCTCTCATTGGAGCCTGAATACCAATCATTCTTACCTCCACATGGAGCATCCTGTGGTGGGGGCTCCTACCTACAAAGGTTTTTTAGGCGCACATTACCGTTACAACCGGTGGGCTGTGATTTCTGGCCTGCAATATATCAGTGGGCTTTATACTGCTGTGGGAGAGGGGGAGCAGAAAGAGAACTTCTGGCTTCTCAACGCCACCGTCAGCTATCAGCTGGTCCCTCAGGTCAGACTTTGGGCAAGGGGAGAGAACTTGTTGGCACAGAGCTATGAGGTCAACTTAGGATACCCCATGCCCCGTGCCACTTTTATGGGAGGAGTGAATATCTCGTTCTGACGAATTATTTCTTCACGGTCAGAGGCTCTGGCCCGTTCAGGGTCGGCGTGACGGGAACGATACGGCCCTTCTTGTCGAAGGTCAGGCGGTCTATGCACACCTCTCTGTGCACACCGGGACCGCCGCCGCCAAGCCGACGGTCGATATAGTTTTTGTTGATACGGTGGTATACGATATACCATTCGTCTTTGCCGGGAAGCTGGAGGATAGAGTTGTGCGCCGTGCCGTAGATACTGTCCTCCGGCTTCTGCTTGATGACGAGGTAGTGGTCAGGGTCGATACCGATGGGGCCGAGCGGCGATTTGGCGGTGCCGTAGCACACGTGGTAGTTGGGACTGCCCGTGTCGTCGACCGACCAGAGGAAGTAGTAGGTGCCCTTGCGGTAGAAGACGTAAGCTCCCTCGCGGAATGCCCATGTCTGAAGGTCGCCGCCCTCGGGAGTCAGCAGACGGATGGTCTCTTTCTTCACTGACAGCAGGTCGTCATTCAACTCAGCGCCCGCCATGAATCCGTTGCCCCAGTAGAGATAGTACTTTCCGCTCTTAGGATCCTTGAACACGTCTACATCGATGGCCTGCCCTCCATGAGCACCGGCTGGGCGGTCGGCATCGGTCAGGATGGGGGAGCCGGAGTCGACGAAGGGTCCCGTGGGATGGTCGCTCACCGCTACGCCGATTTCCTTGCGGTTGCTCTTGGGGTTGTGGGCGGAGTAGTAGAAGTAGTATTTATACGAACCGTCTTTTTGCTTCACCTCCTCAATGCACGGAGCCCAGGCATTGCCGGTGGCCCATTTCACTTGGTCGCCTTTCACGTTGAGCATCTTGCCTTCGTCGGTCCAGTTAGTGAGGTCGGTGCTGGAGAATACGCTGAAGTCGTGACCACCCCAGCCGGGGATGCCGTCGGTCGTGCTGTAGATGTAGTATTTTTGGGTCTTGTGGCTGTAGAGTACTTCAGGATCGGCATGAAAGCCCGGAAGAATGGGCTGGCGATGATTGCCAAACTCTTTGAGTAACCGAGCTTTCTCAGCCCGGGTGATGGGGATCACCGTGCCATGACGAGGCGTGAACTTGCCTTTCATCTCCGTGTTTTGCACAAACTGGAAGCTCTTCAGGTCTTCCGAACGGCAGAATTGATAGTGACCGTTGCCGTAGCAGTCGTACATGATGATCCACGAACGGCCGTCTATGGCTTTGCACACGCCCACGCCTTCTACGGCTTCCTTGGTCTGCTCCACGTGACCGTCTACCATCTTCCAGCGGTCGGTGAGCTGTCGGGCCACCGCCTGATAGATGCCGCGGCCAGACTCCTGCTTGTAGAAGAGGTGATAAAGCTGGTCGGCATCATTATACACGATGTCGCCATCGATGGTGGCATTGCCGGCATCGAAAAGCCACCGGGGTTCACCCTCCAGGTCGGTGAAGTCTTCGTTGGCATACTGATAGTAGATTTTGTCGAAGGAACCGGGGTCGCTGGTGCGAAGTGAGTAAAACACCATGTACTTGCCGGCCTGATGGTCGTAGATGGTCTCCGGTGCCCACACTCGGATCACGTTCTTCCACGTTTTCGTGTAGCGCGTGGGGAAGTTGACCGTGCTATGCTGCCAGTGGATGAGGTCGGTAGACTTGAGCATCACCATGCCACGGTTGCTCGACCATCCTAAGCTCGAACGCATGTCTGTGGCCACCATGTAAAAGGTCTTGCCGTCTTCACAGCGTAGGATGTGAGGGTCGCGCACGCACTGGGTCAGGGCAATGGTGTCGCTTAGGATGACGGGATAGCCGTGGTTGAGTGGCGTGTAGTTGTAGCCGTCGTCGCTGATGGCATAGCAGATCTGTTCGTCCTTGGGGTCGTTGCTGTTGAAGTAGGTGAAAAGGTATGCCACCATCTCGTTGGGGTCGTCTGCATGCTTGGCAGCCTCTTTCTTTTGGGCTGTACATGGAATAACGGCCGTCATAAAGAAGAGCATGGCCATAAGGAATGGTCTCATTTTATTCATAGGTTATAGTTGTTTGGTTTTATATCTGCAAATTTACGAATAAATTGTGAAAATGGAGCTGGTTGCGGACAGTCTTTTTTTATTCTTCCCAAATTGTTGTATATTTGAAAATAAAAGATTATTTTTGCAACGTATTAACCGTCAAATCTTAACCTTATGAGTAGATATGTTTGTCCTGAATGCGGAAGCGAGGAAGTAGAGATGATCGATGATGCTTATGCCCGATGCCTGGTTTGTGGATTGGAAGAGCATGTCAGTGTCTTTCGTCATTGACTTCTGAAATAGGCTGTGATGGGATGGAGCACCAGCGTGCTCCCTTGTTATCTATATTTTCTTTTTCCAGTGAAAATGTAGGGACGCGGCGTGCCGCGTTGTAATGATACCTCCATTTTAAAACCTATCATTCCTCAACTCTTTTTATCAAAAAATCATCAACTCTAATAATGGCTTATGAATGAATAAAGAAGTCGCTTTTAGCTATAGGACTTAATGTAACCAATAGCCCATATGAAGATGTTGTGGGAGCGTCATATATAAATCTATGAGAATCTTGGCAAAGCCTAGTTGACATGGACGAGAATTATCATGGAGCGTTTGTAACTCTTCTATTCGTATACGAAGTGCATGAACTGACAGATAGCATGCCGTGGTTAGAATTAACGTCCTAGTCCTGTAGCCATTGGCATTCTGTTTGTTGAACTTTGCTGGGAGTTTGCCGGTTATGACTACCGTCTTGTTAAGTGCGGACAAGAAGTCTTCAATAATGTGGACACTGATATAGTAATTTGCAACTTCCTCTGAAAAGGTTAAACTATTTAGGCGATGGACGAAACCTTTTTCATATGTGAAGTTGGAGCTTTTCTCCGGTATTATAGCGAGTGAGAGTGATGGCGGTAACTTATAAACCTATCGTTGACTCCCCACTAAGATACGGATAAAAAAAGAATTAACAAATGCAAAAAAGTGAGCCAAATGGCTTTAGCTTATATGTTATGTGGAATTTAGTACAGCTAAATAATAAAAATATGGCTTGTAAAATAAATGTAGACACAAACAAATATGGTAGTCTTAAACAATTAGAAAAGTATTGTGGTACTAATTGTAAACTGTTTTATTCTTTTGTTACTACAATAATAGAAGATATAAATAGTGATGGAGAGTTAGTTTTCACGGACGATTTCAAAAAAAAACTAGGTAAAAACACAAGTGTAATAACTGCTAATCCAACCACAGTTAAAAACAAGGCTATAGACTATTATTACAAACTATATCCTAATGTAAGAGAAGGCTATAGAAAAACTAGAGATTTTGATAAAATAAGTACCTATGGTTATACTAGTATTGCTGCTAGGCAGTTAGGCAAAAGACTTTTTGTTAACTATATGATAGCTAGATACAATGATGTGAAAAACAGGAATGAAAAGCTCAATGTGCCTATAGAAACAGAATGTGTAAGATATGCAATGAGATGTTTTTGTAGTGTTTTAGCAAAGAGAATAAGTGCTATTACAAGTATTCCTCCTGTAGATATTTTTAATAACTTAAAAATTGTAAATAATATTAGCTATGTGCGAAATCTTTTAAGCGGTAGAGAAGATGATGTAAATATCCAATTACTTAATGTTATTGCATTGTATAACGAAATTAATAGTACAAAATTAGATGATACCGATGTTAGTCCGTGTGAACAATATTTGAAAGAAGTATTGTTAGATAGTAGATTAAAAGACATACAATTAGATGAATATACTTCAGAAGATGAAAAAGTAGAGTTAGAATACTTAGAAACTGCTGAGGGTAACACACAAGGAAATGAATCAGAATTAGATGATGAAGCTAAAGATTCAGATGTTGATTTAACCAATACAGTACTAGATAATAACATGGGTCTATACTCTAATTTTATGACCCATGTTGGTGCACCTATTAAAATGCTTCTTGGCTCTCTTAGAAAATGCACATTAGCTGATGGTAATGCCGTACAAGATAAAGATAACGAGTTTGGTATTTCTGACACTATGGACGCAAATCAATGTGCTACTGTATTGTATCATTATGGTAGATTTGACAACATCGATGAAATGATGGATAGTATAGCACAAATTGCTAATACTTTACCAGGGCTTGCAGCATTTCATAATTTATACACAGTATTAAAAGGTAAACCTAATCTTCAACTGGAGTTTTTTAGAACATTCAATAAAACGCTTATAGCTAAACGAGAAACACTTGTAGAAAACGGTGTCTCAAAAAGTATAATAAGTAATAAAAATATAGATAGATTAAGTACACTGAGGTTTAAATATCTGAATGCTATAAAAAGCACAGCTCTAAGTGAAAATCATGAAGCTAATTACAGTTTTGCTGGAATACTTATACTTAATATTCAAGATTATAAAGAAGAACGTGACGCAAACAACGTTAATGCTAGACAGCTTGCAGACGAACTTGCTATTCAGCTAAAAAGATATTATCCTAGTATAAATATTCTAGAAATAAGAAATTTTATATTTAATCACGATATTGATGGAGTTATAAGTAAAAAAAATAATCTAACATTATTGGTAAACTTATTAGATAAGACAATAAGAGCAGCAATCGACATAGAACAAAACTATAAGGACATACAATTAAAAATAAGTGTATTAAGAGACCATAACAATCAAGCCAAAAAAGATAAAAAATATAGTGAGATAATTGACCTTACTCCTATATATAGTGAGGGGTATGTTAAGTCTACAAATACAACCCCTATGAACCAATTAGGAACATTACTTGTACCTTATACATTAATTAATAGTTCTTTGAATAGTAGAAATAGCAACGGTAATCAGTCTTCTGACGTTATCAACGATAGCTATATAACGTATATTAAAAATATGTTAGAAAGCAAATTGAATCAAGAACGTACTGTTGATGGTAAAAAAGTCATAGATGAAAATGCTCCTATAATGCAATTCGGAAAGCATAAGAATCAAGATGGCAAGAACAAACAATATGATTTTAGTAATATACTTATTGAACACAAAGAAGGCGATAAAGTAATAAACTATGGCTTATTTAGAAAAGAAGGAAATAAGTTTGTTCCGACATCTTATGCTACAGGAATGCTACAAATAGCTCTACACAACGGTGCTTCTAATCTCGATGACGGTACAAATGTACTATATAAAGCTATGAGTAAAGGTGACTATATTGGTACTGCTTGGAGAAATTATTTTGGGAGTCAAGATACTGCTTATGGTGCTGATGAATCTGCCGTGTATTTTATGCGTATTCCATCAGATGCTCCTAAGATCTTTACAGTCAGTGCTCCAAGATATAAAGTTGATGGACTTTTATCAATAGCTAATGTTAGACAGATAGATGAACAAATTAGTACTTTCTTTAGAAATATTCAAAACGATGAAAGAGATATAAATAAATCAAGAGCTATGTTTAATGATTATCCTATAAAAGTAGTTAAACATAGTAAATATCTTAATCTTTCCAGTTTTGTGGAACATTTGCAATCTACAGAAACACAGCCTACAACTATAGTTATACCACTATCCTCACGAAGTAGATTGAAATCAAGAAATGGACAAAAACTACAGCTATCCTTTAGATATAGTAATAAAGATAACGATACTAAAAAAGACAACGTATATGTAATGGAAGGAGTTTACAACAATGGTAAACTAACTAATGCACACTTTGTTGGATTTGTAAAAGACAGTATTGATTCTTCTATTTGGTTAGATGTACGTTCTACTATATGGATCAATAAAAATAAAATATCTGCGAGCCAAGGAGGAATACAATGGAATGTAGATAGCAATCATGTAATTGTAAAGCAACAAAAAAACATATTTTTGCAGGAGCTTACTAATATGGCTACTGCAGCTAGAGTAATGTTTAAAACTGTTAGAGGAAAGAATGGTAACTATAGAATAAAAGTAATAAAAGATGGAGCAAATTATGTACCAGAATTAAATCAAAGTAGTATAATAGAAAGTAACACAAAACATAATGGCTTGCATCCTGTGTTTCATTTCGCAGATATAAATGATGATGGTAATGGACCAATCTATGTTATAGAAAATAATGTAGCAAAGCTGACAGGTAAAGTGTTTACTAGTGATAGATTTAGATTCTATAATTATGACGATAATGGCGCAGCTGGTGAACATAATTATGGTAAAGATATACTAGATGAATGTTTTAATTTTATTAAAACTAGAACTAATGACGCTGATGCAATACTTCAATTCGATAAAGATGGTAATGTAGTACTTACCGATTTACAACAAGAAGTAATAGATAGAAAAATCAAAGAATTTATTCTTAATTATATAGAATATGGTCGTACTAGGCTAAACGAATTTAATGACTTCGTAAAAAACATACAATTACCGAACATTTCTAGAGAGATTGTTGAAGTTAATACTACACGTATTGCAGACTTTATATTAAACTATCATTTAATGTACTGTGGATTTGGTGATTTGTTTGAAGGAGACAGTAAGTTTTATAGCAATAGTCAGACATTTCTGAAGCGTGCTAAAGAAGTACAAGGTTCTGGCGTAAAATATGGTTTCTATAATGCTACTAAGCCAGTACAACCAGTTGCTAGAGTTGTAATAAACAGTCCGTTAGATAATGCTAACTTTGCATATAAAACTGGTAATATTGTCAGACCGTTTAGACCAAGAATGACTAATGCGTTTAGAGCAATAACTATTCATAATACTGTTAAGACTGATGAACATATGTTAGATATACTAGAAGATGTTCTTAGTAATGAAAAAGTTATGGGCAAAAATGTTATTAGTAAAGAGGAAGCGCTTAATTTGCTTTATGGCCCAATCAAAAAAGGAAAACATAAAGGCGGTTATCAAGATACTACTATAAACGATGGTCAATCATATATTACATTTGAGGAGTGGATTAGACGTATTACAGCTAGAGGACAACTAGATAAATACAAGCCTCTAATAGATAAAATATTAGATGAGACGCAACCATTAACTATAAATGATGTTAAGCAGTTTATACAAGTACAAAAGAACTTCTATTACGACTTGTATTGGAATGATGAAACGCAAACTATGTCACCAAGACAAATAAAGAATGCTGAATTTGTACTTGTTCCAAGACTTATTGCTGGTACACAACTAGAAAAAGTTGCTAAACTGATGAGTAGAATTGGCATAGACCAACTAAATACTCGTGAAACATCTAAAGCAGGTCAATCTAGATTATATACCTTGTGGGATGAAAAAGGTCATATTTCAGATGAAATATTAAAAGACATTGATAGTCCTAAAAGAGAATGGACTAGTGAAATTATGACTAGTGGTAGTCGACATGTTGAACTGTTTAATTATAATTTTCTTTATACACAACAAGAAACACCACAGCATCTAGATACTCAAAACAAAGCTGCAATACAATTTGTTAAGAAGATTGTAGACAACATTGACGAGAATTCTCCAGAGCATGTTAAGAAAGCAAAAGCACGATTCTTTGAAGTGTACACTGCTAAAATAAAGAAAAGCTATATTAATCTATTGAATAGATTTAAAGTACCACTAGATAAAGAAGGTAATATCATATTTGATAAAAACAATAATATCAAAGATGTAGACTATACTCAGTTTTATGAAGCATTGAAAGAAGAATTAACTCGGCTAGGATTAGATAATAATATGATTGACTATTGTACTCTATCAGAGAATGCTATCTCTCCTACTGATACAATTATGCCAAACTTTATATCTCTAATTTCATCAAAATTTGAAAACATTGTTCAATCGCTATTCAATACCAATATTACAAGACAACTTCTTCCAGGTTTCCATGCAGCACAAATTACTGGTTTAGGATTCAAGAGCCTAGCAGAAAGCAAAAGCGATATTAGAACTGATAATAATTTACAATATCATCCACAGCTATATAAAGACTGTAAAGGAAATGTTATAACAGAAAGAGAATACGATAATCTTGCTAACGAAGAGAAAAAAGATTATAAGAAAGATAAAGTAGCAGATTATATAGAAGTAGCTTTACCTGCTGCTGCATTTGGTTTTGATAGAAGTAAATATTCTCATTTAAATAAAGAAGAACTAGATAGAGTATTTCTTAGACAGCTTAAAGCAATCGGTGCTGATGAATTTATTGGATACCGTATACCTACAGAAGGTAAACAAAGTATGTGTAAGATGAAATTGGCATTCTTCTTAGACGATGCTTATGGTTCTACTATAGCAGTGCCTGATGGTTGGGTTAGTCAAACTGGTGCAGACTTTGATATTGATAGTATCTATGGAGTAATGATGGATACTTATTTTGATAATAATATCATTAGAAAATATGAATATATTGATGATGATTTTATTCTATATAAAAACTATATCTTTGACCATCTTTCTACGTGTGAAAAAAAGAGTTTTATTGAAAATAGTAAACTTAGTGATAAATGGGTAGAAGACATTAAAAGGTCTATTTCTGATGAAAAAGGAAACTATGATAGTAATGAATTAAAAGAAAAACTTAAACAAAGACAACATATACAAGAGGGAGACTTAGAAGATTTAGCAGATGAAAGAGGATTGATGTCGTTTGCTGAGTACAATGAATTATCCAAAGATGATAGAAATACTACACACGCATTAAATAACCAAATTTTTAATGCTTTTATAACGATGCTTACAGACATGTCAAGTCTTGAAGAAAATCTTTCTAGAAGAAATTTTGATGATATTAGCTATGTGTTAGATAAATTATATGAAGGCAATGATGAAGTTGGTAGCAAAAGGGCTGCAAGAACTCCATATAATTTTTTTGACCAAGCAGATTATCAAGAAGACGCTACTAGTGGACTTATACTTAAGGCTTTTAGTGTAAAAAGAGACACATTGTGTTCTATTGCAAATACTGTTAAACCGAAATTATCTGATAAACGTAAAATACAAATAGTATACAGAAATAAAGACATAAATAAAATATATGCAGCTTTTGATAAAGTAGATAACAATTCTTCTACGAGTGAGGTAGTTGTAACTCATGACACTTTTGGTTGGTCGAAAAATAACAAGAACTTAGATGGTAAGATACTTACATCGTATAGTTCACAAACTACTTCCCAAATTCTTGATGCAATGAAAGAAGAAAGTATGCCTAATGTGAACGCCCTTACTTTTCATGTATTTAAAACTCTTGTAGATATTGGTAGTGATTATGATACAGCTATTTCTTTTATTACACAACCTGGAATTAGAAGAATTGTAGACCAGTTTAAGAACAATGGAATTTACTCAAAAATTAAGTGTAAAAATTATTTGCTACAAGCAATAAGAAGTATTGTAGATGAATTAGGTATTGAATGGGATTATTCAGACAATATTGAACAACTTCTTCGAAAAGTAAATAGAACATATAATACGGACTTTAGCACAAAGAATGTTGATGTTTTATTAGATGCTGATTTACAATTTGATAGATTTAAGAATAGAGGAAAGTTTAGCTTTACCGCGCCCTTAGAAGAGGGGGTGGATGTATCCATAGCTAGACTTCTATATGACTTGCAAATAATACTTGATTATAATAATTTATCTGTCATATCAAAAGATATTGAAGAATTAATTAAAGTACTTAATCCAGACAAGTTTGGAGCAAAAAAAACATTGTTTGCTACAAGACAAATCTTCGACAAGATTATAAAAAGTGTTCAAAAAAATAGAAATAACGATGGTAGTACAAACTTTAGTCTACAAGTAGATGGTAAACATATATTAGAAGCAATATATCCAAGATGTGAACAAGCTAAATCAGGTAATGAATTAATGATGCAAATATTGAAAGATATTAATTTCATTAAAGATAGTGCTTATCCTCCTCTGGCAGCATTTTTAAAATATGCTACTGCTACATCTCTTTATATAAATAAAACTTTATTTGTAACACAAAGCGATGAGTTTATACAATTTGTTGCTAGTCCAGTTGATGGCTTAGCTAGTATATTACCTTCAAGTAGTGTTCTTACAGAGAAAACTGCAATAGAGTTTCAAAAATATGTAACAAATTATGCAATGGTGAAAACTGCCTTTATCCAAGCTCCATTACATTATAATATGGGCAAAGGTGGTTTAAGAGGTTTTGAATACTTGAATACTGCTCCTAAAGAATATAATGAAAAAGAAATATCTAGAGTGTTTGGATATGGTCATCATCCAGGAATTGTTGTAATAGAAGATAACGGTGCACAAATACCATTTTATGTTGCTAATATAAACAAGCCTACACAGGAAGAAGTAGACTTGTTCTGTAAATTATCTCCTGCACAGAAAATAACATGGATTAACGCGAACTTTAGCGATTCTGGTGTATTTGAATATGTTGAAACTAATACATTCATAGAAAGGAGAAGTATTGTAAACAAATATGGAAGACAAACTATAAGGTTTTCTGAAGGAAGTGCTGATGCCGAAACTGTAAGAAGTGAATTTATAAAAATGTTCACTCATACTAATCCACTTATTGCTTGTGCGGCTGCTGACATAGTAAAATATGCTTTTATTGTAGAAGGATATAAAATGGGTATGGGTGCTGTCTCTAAAATGCTTCCTAATTATGTCCTATTAAATGGCGGAAGAATTCATGGGACCAATATTGTAGCAGAGGCTAAATCTGAGTTTGCACATATAGATGATTTTATAGCAGAATATGGTAAAGAGCTTATAAATAATTTTGTTAGAAGTCATAGTTCTACTTGTGGATTAACAACACATAATGTTAGTAGAAATAATAAAAATGTTTATGAGCTTGTACAAAGGCAATATGGATTAGTATACCTTGAGAATACTAATCAAAATAAAGGTATAATAGAAAAATATGGTATTGCTAAATATGATGAAAAGAATGGAGTATTTTATCCAAATAGTTACGTAAATCTCAAATTTGGAAAAACTACTACATTGTATAAAGTAACAAGAAAATTTGGTAACTTCTACTTGATACCATTGAATAAGTTGGAAGTAAATGAAAATGCTATAAGGTCTGCTAATGATGACAATAATATTTGGAAAGATGAACATTATTATAATATACTCATTGATAATTATGCTACAACTACATCAAATAGAGATACTAGTACGTTTGATTTAAATGTGTATGATGAAGTGATTAAAAAACTAGAACTTACAGCTGATAATATACATCTGCAAAAGAAGACAAAGTAAAATACAATAAAGAAGCGTTTAATTTAAACTATGATGAGAAAATGAAAAAAACGAAAATGGCCCTTGGGGCTGCAATGATTGCCATGACAATGAACGCACAGAATGCACCGCAGTTGCGTGCCGACAACATCGACGAGGTGCTCTCAGCCATGACCTTGGAGGAGAAAGCAAAACTTTTAGTGGGTGGCGCCAATAATTTCTTCGGCGAGGGAGCTGTAGTGGGCGGAGAGGCTACATTGGTGGCCGGAGCCGCTGGCACTACTGCCGCTATACCAAGACTGGGAATTCCTGCCACCGTGTTGACTGACGGACCGGCAGGCGTGCGTATCGATCCTACCCGTAAAGGTACTTCTCAGACTTTTTATGCCACGGGGTTCCCCATCGGCACTTGCCTGGCTTCTACCTGGAACACTTCACTGGCTACAAAAGTGGGCGAGGCCATCGGCGACGAGACCAAAGACTACCGCTGCGATGTGATCCTTGGACCGGGCATGAATCTGCACCGCAATCCACTCTGCGGACGCAACTTTGAGTATTACAGCGAGGACCCGCTCCTGACGGGTAAAATCGCCGCTGCTTATGTCCGGGGTGTGCAGAGCCGTGGCGCAGGCGTGAGCATCAAGCATTTTGCCGTCAACTCTCAGGAGACCGACCGCACCAGTGTCGACGAGCGTGTATCTCCACGCGCTGCCCGCGAACTCTATCTGCGTGGCTTTGAGATTGCCGTGCGCGAGAGCGATCCGTGGACGGTGATGGCTTCCTACAACCAGATCAACGGCAAGTATTCGATGGGCAATCACGACCTGCTCACCAAAATCCTGCGTGATGACTGGGGATTCAAGGGCATCGTCATGACCGACTGGATCGGCATACGCGAGGGACTGCCCACCACCGATGAAGTGCATGCCGGCAACGACCTGCTGGAACCGGGACAGAAAAAACAGTCTGACGAAATCGTAGCCGGTGTGAAAAACGGTACTCTCTCGATGGCTGATGTCGACCGCAATGTGCGTCGTATGCTGGAGTATATCGTGAAGACACCGAGCTTCAACCACTATCCTGCCTCCAACCAGCCCGACCTCAAAGGGCATGCCCAGATCACGCGCCAGAGCGCCACAGAGGGAATCGTGCTGCTCAAGAACAATGGTACGCTGCCCTGGAATGTGGGGGAGGCTGACATCAAGACAGTGGCTCTCTTCGGCGTCAATTCCTATGACTTCCTCTCAGGGGGCACAGGGTCGGGATGTGTGCATACCCCTTATGTGGTCGACATGGTGGAGGGACTGAAGAATGCAGGTATCTCCTCTTCTCCCACACTGACCGAAATATACCGCAAATATATCGATTTTGCCAGGGTGAAGTTCCAGGCCGACCGTCATCCTGCCAAATGGTATCAGATGGAAATGTTCGGACAGCAAAAGTATCCGGAGATCGCTATCAGTCCTATTTGTGTGAATAACGAGGTGAAGGCAGCCGATGCCGCGATCGTGACGATAGGCCGACAGGCTGGAGAGGGCGTAGACCGGGATATTGAGGGCGAGTTCAATCTCACCAACGAGGAGCGACAGATGATCATGGACGTATGCAACGCCTTCCATGCCAATGGCAAGCCTGTAGTCGTCATCATCAACTCGGGCTCCGTCATTGAGACCGCTTCCTGGAGTGGATATCCTGATGCTATCATCTGTGCTTGGCAACCCGGTGAGGAGGGTGGCAACTCGATAGCCGACATTATGACTGGCAAGGTGACGCCTTCCGGAAAACTCACCATGACATGGCCCATCGCTGCCGCCGACCATCCGTCGACCAAGAATTTCCCCGGAAGCATGGATCTCTATACTTATGATGCGATGAAGTCCAATGGCCGACAGGTGCCTGGATATGACTACACCAATCACGAGGAGGGCATCTACGTGGGATACCGTTATTTTGATACTTACAACCGTCAGGTGGCCTATCCTTTTGGCTATGGACTCAGCTATACCACTTTCGAGTATAGCAAGCCGGTGGTCAGACAGAAAGGTGAGGAGATAGAGGTGAGCGTCAATGTGAAGAACACAGGAAAGGTGCCAGGCAAAGAGGTGGTACAGGTGTATGTGACGGCTCCTAAAGGACAGCTTGAAAAACCTGCCAAGGAACTGAAAGCCTTCGGCAAAACTGGCGAACTGAAGCCGGGGCAGAGTGAGACGCTAAGGATGACGTTGCAGCGTCGCGACCTCGCCTCTTTCGACGAGTCGCAGAGTGCATGGGTCGTAGATGGTGGTACGTATCTTTTCAAGATTGGCGCAAATATCTGCGACATCCGTGCCACAGCCCAGCTGAGCGTCAAACCTATGACGGAAAAGACCTCGCAGGCACTGGCTCTGAAGACCAAATGGTGATCGCTCGCGCTCTTCCGTATGATGAGCCACATGTGTAGATAGTGGTGCTAAAGCCCGTGTGGCAGGTATAGTCCACGTCTCTGGAGCTACATGGGTAAATACCATGAGTCTATTATTGACCATAGGCAGGCAGAGTGGAAGTTTCACTCCCCTCTGTTCCTGCCTCAGCTCGGGCGGATTTGCAATCCGCCCGCATTGAGTATGAGCATTTGTAATGC
>CAMIYC010000027.1 GCA_946402905.1 uncultured Prevotellaceae bacterium
CCTCGTCGGTGAAGAACGGCTACGAGAGCATCACAGGACAAATCAACGTGGAGTTTAAGAAGCCCCAAGGCACACCCTTTGCCGATGCAAACCTGTTCTGCAACACGAAGGGTAAGGTGGAGGCGAACCTCGGTGCCAACCTGCACCTCACCAACCGCTGGAGCACCGCCTTGTTCGGGCACTATGAAATATTCGACAAGGCACATGACGGGAATGGTGACGGATTTGCCGACATGCCCAAGGTGCGGCAAGGCTCACTGATGAGCCGTTGGGCATGGTTGGGCAACAACTATGTTTTCCAGGCATCAGTGAAGGGACTGAAGGAGCATCGGGAAAGCGGTCAAATAGGGCATCATGCCACGTCAAGCCATCCATACCTCATCGACATCACCAATGAGCGTTATGAGGCTTTCGTGAAAAACGCCTATATTTTCGACCCGGACCATTCGTCGAACGTCGCCCTAATCCTCTCTGGTTCCACACACCACCAGAATGCCCTTTACGGACATAAACAGTATGGCAACAACCAGCGGAACGGCTATGCATCGCTGATGTTTGAAACGGACTTCAACGAGCATCACAGCCTCTCTACAGGCGTGAGCCTCAACCACGACCATTTCAACATATCACGGTCAAGTGGTCAATGGTCAGAACTTAGCGACGAGACGATACCGGGCATTTACACCCAGTACACATACAAAATAGGAGAACTGCTCACTCTGATGGGAGGGCTTCGGTGGGACCACAGCAACATCCACGGCGGATTCGTCACCCCTCGCATGCATTTGAAATTTTCGCCCAATGACAAGCTGACACTGCGAGGCTCTATAGGGAAAGGCTACCGCACCAACCACGTGATGGCGGAATACAACTATCTGCTGGCCAGCAGCCGGCAGATCATCATCGACGAAAACCTTGACCAGGAAGAGGCATGGAACTATGGCGTGAGTGCCGTCATGAGCATCCCCATCGGAGAACGTAAACTGGAACTAAGTGCAGAGTATTACCACACCACCTTCCAGCACCAACTGCTTATCGACATGGACAGCAATCCACATGCTATCCATTTCACCAATCTCATGGGCGACAGTTACTCACACACCTGGCAGGCAGAGGCAACCTGCTCACTGTCAGAGGGTTTTACCATCACTACAACCTACCGCCGCACGAACGTCAAAGCGACCTATGGCGGAATTCTCAGGGAAAAACCCCTCACCAACAAATACAAGGGGTTGGTCTCCGCCCAGTACAAACCAGGCTTGGGCAAGTGGCAATTTGACGCCACCCTGCAACTCAATGGTGGCGGAAGGATGCCTGACCCTTACACGACCGCCGAGGGGAAACAGTCATGGGACAACCGCTACAAGGGATATGAGCAAGTGAGCGCACAGGTGACCCGTTTTTTCCGTCATTGGAGCATTTACGCCGGTGGCGAGAATATCACGGCACGAAAGCAGAAGCATCCCATCGTATCTGCTGATGACCCCTGGGGAACAAACTTCGATGCCACGATGGTATGGGGTCCCATGCACGGAGCTATCTATTATATAGGAATAAGAATGAATTTCAACAAGTATTAAAGTGATATGAGAGTAAGAGTATTATTCATCTCATTGGCACTGGCTGTCTCCAGCTTTGCCAAGGACATCAAGACCGTAGTGCTAATCACCACACCTGAGATACACTGTACAAGCTGCGAGAAAACAATCAAGGAGAACATCCGCTTCGAGAAGGGTGTCAAGAGCATCAAGACCAATCTCGACGACAAGACTATAACCATCGGTTATGATGCCGACAAGACGGATGTGAACGCCATCATCAAGGGTTTCAAAAAAATAGGGTACGACGCCGTCGAGGTAAAACCTGCCCCCAAGAAAGCCGGCGTGGATGCAGAGACTGGTGCCACTAAGGTTTCAGACAAGCAATAAGGAAATGGGGAGGTATTCCAATGGAACTCTTTGGAATCCCGTACTTCTACTTATCATAATATTGATTATATTAAAATTTGGACCAGAGCCATAGATCTACATGTGTAGGTCAACAATTATAGATAAACAAGCATAATCTGAAATGGAATCAGTAAAATACGTTATAGGATGAACGTTGATGGAGCACCCTCTCCACACTGCCAGCTTCCATCAGGAGACGTTGTGCTTCCACGTAACTGATTCCAAGCTCCTCTTGGAGTATGCGGGTCCCGCGGTCAATCAATTTGGCATTTGAAAGCTGCATGTTGACCATGCGATTGCCCCGGACACGCCCCAGACGGACCATCAATGTTGTGGAAATCATATTCAAAATCATCTTTTGGGCGGTACCGCTTTTCATTCGGGTCGAACCAGTTACGAACTCCGGCCCCACGATTGTCTCGATGGCGTAGTCGGCAGCCTTTGCCAGAGGAGTGTGAAGGTTGTTGGTGATGCCACCTGTCAACAGGCCATGCTGCCTGGCCATCCTGATGGCACCCACGACATAAGGAGTGGTACCTGATGCGGCAATGCCCAGTACGGTGTCATCTGTTGTTGGATGATAGGACTGCAAGTCCTGCCATCCTTGCTCCGATGAATCCTCCGCCCTTTCAACGGCATGTCGTAACGCCTGGTCGCCTCCGGCAATGATTCCGACGACCCTCGATTCCGGAATACCGAAAGTAGGTGGCAGTTCACTGGCATCCAGTACGCCCAGCCGTCCGCTGGTACCGGCACCGACATAAAACAAGCGACCGCCGCGTCTCATCCTCGGTTCTATGGCCTCAACCAGCTTCTGGACCTGCGGTATGACTTCCCTGACAGCCCCTGCCACGATGGCATCCTCATCGTTGATGTGCTTCAGGATCTCCCGCACAGACATCATTTCCAAGTTTTCATAGCGTGATGGCTGCTCTGTAATTTTTATGGTTTGAAAATTATTCTTTTTCATATCATGTCCTATCTCATTGCAAAGATATTAAAAGTTTATTATAATGCTGGAAAAATCCGTGAAAAGAAATGTATGATAAGCTGTTCAAACTCGCTGCAACCATACATGATGTCCTGTACATCTTGAGTGCTCCGAACATGTATCTATCGGGGTGCGACACATTTCCCACTCATTCTTCCTTTTTGTCGCAAAATAGACCCCCTGTCGCAACTTGCCAATAACAAAACTGTGCTATTATTTTCCCTCTTCAGAATCTCTCCCTAAATTTGCAACGAGATAGAGAAAGAAAGTCTTTTTACATAATAGTCAGTTAATAATAAATATGGTTTTTAGTAATTTAGGTTAATAGGTTTAGATGCACTTGGTTAAACATTCATGAAGGATGATGTCCCATCAGCAATGATGATTTTAATGGTAAGTATTGAGTAAAAAACTTGGTATAATTGGGGAGTGTGGGCGCCCTCGCCCGCATTCCAAACTCACAAGGACCACATTTCATACCAAGTTTTTTACGGATACTTAAGAAATGAAGGCTATCTTTCCCAATGTCCGCAACACCTCTGCAAGAAACCTAATGACAGCGGGTTATTAGGTCACAACTTACTTCTTCAGTTTTGAAGCTATCCACAACACGACGACGGCTCCCACAACAGCCGTGCCCAGCTGACCAATGGTGCCGCCCCATGTAATGTTCAACAAATCGAACAAAAAACCACCTGCAAAACCGCCGATGACACCAAGAAAAAGATTCCACAACAGGCCACCGCTCCTGCCCATGATCTTATTGGCTAAGAAACCAGCAAGAATACCAATGATAATCGCTCCAATAAGTCCCATAATCTTTAATAATAAAAAAATACAAATTTATAAGGTAGTTATGAGCTACAAAAATACCAAATAAAACCATATTCTCCAAAAAAATTTGAAATTTATTGCCAAATTTAAACAATTAGCAGATTCCATATTCTTTTTATTTTTGATTCCCCCATTTTTTTCATATTTTTGCAAAATATGATGAACAAACAGAACAAAACGATGAAAGCCACCATATTATCTATACTCCTGACCATCATAACCATGACGGTACATGCCCAGAAATTCCAGCAGGAGTTCGGCAACCCACGAAAGGCTTTCGTGGAAACAATCGCCATCCCAGACCATGCAGACAGCCATTATATCACAGGGCAGAATGCCAGGCTGCGCATAATCGCCCGTGAGGGGGGCATGCCCCTGGAAGGAGTCACCCTGCGCTATAAGGTGGGACCTGAAATGTGGCTGCCCGAACAATGGGACTCCATCTGCTTCGCTGGAGGCGAGGCTGTGGTAAACATGGGCACGATGAACGAACCGGGATTCCTGGCATGCCAGTATGAATTTCGCACCAGCGACGGCAAGACAGCCAAAGACCTTGTGAAGCTGGCCTTCTCGCCTGAAGAGATCAAGACACTGACCTTGATGCCCGATGATTTCCGCGCCTTCTGGCAGAAAGCGCTGAAAGAAGCCCGAAAAGTGCCTTTCGAACCGGAATACCATGACATCCCCGAAGCCACAGATGAACATTTCCTCACCAGACTCGTACGTCTCCATGTGGGCAAGGAGAAATGGATACTGGGTTATCTGACAATGCCACGCGGCAACGGACCTTTCCCGGTGGTGCTCTGCCCACCGGGTGCAGGTAGCCAAAAGATCTATCCTTCTGACTATTTCCCCAACCAGGGATGCATCTACATGAAGATAGAGATCCACGACAACGACCAGCTAATACCTGACGACGCCTACAACGTTATGCGACAACAGAAATGCGACGGCTACATGCGCCGGGGGATGGCTTCACGAGACTCCTATTACTATAAGGATGTGTATGTGGGCTGCGCCCGCGCCCTCGACTTCCTTTGCTCCTTGCCAGAATGGGACGGCAAAAACGCTATCGTCACCGGAGGTTCACAGGGCGGTGCGCTGACCATCATCACCGCGGCACTCAACGAGAAAGCCACAATGTGTGCCCCCTTCTACCCTGCCCTCTGCGACCTGACTGGGTTTCTTCACCACCGCGCTGGAGGATGGCCCAAATTCTTCAGCGGCTTCTATAAGGACGGGCAGGTTGAAATACCTTACGAACAAGCCGTAGCTACCCTGCAATACTTCGACGTGGTAAACTTCGCACGCATCCTAACCGTACCTACCTTTATGTCATGGGGGTACAGCGACGACACATGCTCTCCCACATCGGTCTGGTCGGCATGGAACGAGATCTCAGCACCCAAAGCCAAGGACATCACCCCGTCGAGCGGACACTGGCGCTTTCCTGCTAGCTGGGAGAAGTGCTGGCAATGGATGAGAAGACAGATGAAATAACTGGCAAACCCAAATAATTCTCAACCTCTCTTCATCCGCTTATCATTACCACAAAGCCCAGATACCACCATCCAGACCACTTCATCATGAAAAAAAAACCTCATCCCTCTGCTGCTGGCCAGCGTCCTCCTCGTATCAGCACAACAACTCCCTCCGCCCTTCGGCGGTGAGACAGGCCGGAAGGATCGTTATATGATTGGCTGTGTGTGGTCAGATCACCTTCCATACATTCAAGATGACGCCCTTGAAAGATGGTGAGAACTCAGGCTGGCAGACATAAATAGCATTGTTGAGCCAAGCATAAGGGCCATCTTCAGGGGCTTCGAACTGAGGCGCCGCCTTAAAATAAAAAGAAGGTTTCCCCTGTTCATCCTTTCCGTTGGAGATAATGCCCCGGTTGCGCACGTGAATATAGGTACCATCATGGGTGCGTATGCTGTAGATGGCTTCAAGCTGCGTGCGGTCACCATTTGCCAGTTGATAATCGGCTCCGCCATTAAGGATTTCTCCTCTCAGCCTCGGCCCCTCGAACGTACCGCCGGTAATGGGAATCACCGTACGGCGGCCCTGCGGCGTCTCCCCGACAGAATAAGTCTCACCAAGAGTGACTTTAAGCTGCATGACAAACTCCAGTTGAGGAGTGTCCTGAGGTTGCTGGGCAATCATGAGCAACGGACAAATCAGCATGAGAACAGACAATAACATTTTTCTCATCATATTTCAGCATTCTTTACAAACCGATATATTTTTCCATTCTAACCAAAATGCTATCAGAGGGATCATGACAATACCATTGACAGCATTCTAGGGTTCCTCCTGGCCCATCATCATCTGCTGTTCCTCACATTTCTCCTCATTGTTGGTGGTTAGCTCCATCGTCCACATCACGTCTCCGTTGGGCTTGTGGATGGCCAGAAAATTTAAGCCTTCTTGACGGATATGCAGCACTTTCCAACCAAACTCTGCACCAAAGGGGCATTCCTCAGCCTGACGGCTGGGGATGATTTTATATTCACCCTCCTTGACCTTCTCCAGAGTCAGCTCGCTGTCTTGAGAGGTGGTCATATAGATGATTTTCCCCATTCTTATTTCCTTAACGGTATAGAGGCTTTCACCGTCCCAAAACTTTTGCCCCACTCGAATTGGCTGTGCTTGTGCGACGGCAAAAGCAAGGGATAAAAGCAATAAAGAAATGATTCTCTTCATATATAATAATTATAGTCATTCATCATTTAGAAGATAGATAATACAGGTATGGCGGAAGCCATCACGAATAATCATCAGAATTCCCGGTAGCTGAAGTTGCTGAAGGTGGCGTAACCTTCACCCTCACAGAAGACACCAGGGAGAATGCTCTGGAAATCATACAGTGTGTTGTGGTTGAAACCTGAAATCTCCTGTCCCCAGGTCTCACGCTGCCACTGCTTGCCGTCCCGGCTCCAGAATGCCGTCACCACATGCCTGTCATTGCGCAGCCGCAGCCAGAGTCGACTTCCTCCTGACTGTCCCACACCATTGGAACTGTTGCGACGGTAGCGATAACGACGGGTGCCGTCAAAACCAGTGCCAACGTTGTAGTCGGCATTGTAGTAGAGACAAAGTCCGGCTTTCACATCGCCATAGAGTTGTATCTCTGCCTCTATCTCATAACTGTGGGCACCAGCGATGAACATCATCGGCGACGAAGAGCTCAGTGAGTTGCCCTGAGCCTGCAATGTGAGCGTGCCATCTTTTGCCAAGGCCCTCCCGGGTGAGAAATTCTTGTAGAAGCGCCAGTCCAGACCTATCCGGAACGACGGAAGAAAAGCCAGGCGTCCGACTTGGCCGCCGTCTTTTTTCGCCACAGACGGGCATGGCAGCGGTTGGCTGGCGTCGCCTCCATCGGCAACAATCCATCCGTCAGAAGTGAAATGAACCGGTTCCATCAGCGTCTGCCGGCCCAGGTTATAGAACCCGTTCTCATACGCGTGATAGACACAGTACTACTTTCCATCGGGTGTGTCTATGAGAGAGCCGTGGCCTCGTGACCACCATCGGTCAGTGTTGTTGTAAGTGTGGATGAGAGGGTTGGAGGGCATATTCTCCCAAGGACCGTCGATAGACTTCGAACGGGCCACCACCACCATGTGGCTGGTAGGCGGGCCGGCAGTACCTCCCTCAGCGCTGATGTAATAGTAATAGTCGCCGATATGGTACAGTTTGGGACCCTCCAGGCAGAAGCCTTCGGTGATCCATTCGTCGGGGTATGTCCACCCGTCATAGAAATGAATCTTGGAGCCTTTCACCACGGAGAGACAGTCATCCGAAAGAGTCCATCTGTTTCCGCCGCTCATGACCAGATAGCAGCGTCCGCCACTACCCTCAATAAAACAAGGGTCGATATCACCTATGTGAAGATCTATGGGGTCGCTCCATGGCCCATATGGTGAATCCGCCCATACCACACAGTTGGTGCGACGCTCCCCGTGAACAGTGAAGTAGATATAGTATTTGCCTTTGTGCTTCTTGATGTCCGGAGCCCAGATACTCCCCAGATAAGTGCTGAGTGCATAACTGACCGGCTCCCAGTTGACCAGGTCCTTGGAGTGATACACCACCAGGCCTGGCACATAGTCGAACGCCGAGTTGGTCAGGAAGTATTCCTCGCCGTCGCGTAGGATGGTGGGATCGGGGTAGTCACCTCCGAGAATAGGGTTGGTATAAGTCTCTTGAGCATTGATGAGCGTCGTGCAAACCAGCATGACGGCCAGCGATATCAGCTTTTTCATAATAATATTTTTCTCAGTTCATTTAGACAGAGGTGGATGGTGATATCTAATCAAACAATTTCTTCCATATCCATAGGACAGAAACCGCCCCTATGACACAGAAGACAAAATTGGTGAGATATCCTTTCCCAAGCAGTTCTATATCCAGTATGTGACTGATGAAAGTCCCGGCATAACTGCCTATGATGCCTATTACAAGATTCATGCAGCACCCTTTTCCTTCGCCGCTCATAATGTGATTGGCGATATAGCCGACAAGTATGCCTGTAAGTATAGGCCAAGCCGTGAAATCAGCAATATGTCCTAACATATACGTCCGTATTTAAAATTATACTATTCTTTCCCTTCGTACCACTTCTTCAGTATGTAGAAAGCTTTCTTCTTCTGTCCGTCATCACTGAAGAGCCCCTTGCGGTTGTAATAATCCTGCACACCAGGCAGCAGGCGACGAGGCGAGCGGAAATCTTTCAGGATCCAAGGCGTCGTTCCCACCAGGCCATCGATTTTGTCGAGCATGGCTGTATTTTCGATATATAGGTTCTCCTGAAACTCTTCGGTGAATCTCTGGTTCTTCGCCCCATGCATGCCCGCCTTGGCTCCACCACCAAACTCGCTGATGATGACAGGCTTGTCGTAGGGTATTTCCCATGTCATCTTCGCAGCATCGTTTACGTCACGATACCATCCGATGTACTGGTTGAACGAGATGACATCGACGTATTCATTCATGTTATCCTGCAACCTGTTGTGATAGTTTGCAGCCGAGAGCACTTCCATGGCCATCGACACCAGCCGGGTAGAGTCCATCCCGTGAGCCTGTTTCGATAACCGGCTGAGGAATCTGTCGCGCTCGGCCGAATGAGGAGTCTCGTTTGCGATAGACCAGATAATGACATTGCATCGGTTCTGGTCACGTCGTATCATATCGTTGAGCTGGTGGCTCGCATTGTCGAATGTGGCATCATTGGTCCAGTCGATCGTCCAATAGACTGGAATCTCCGACCACACCATGATTCCCATGCGCTCGGCCTCGCGCACCATATATTCATTATGCGGATAGTGAGCCAGCCGTACGAAGTTGCAGCCCAGTTCCTTCGCCCATGAGAGCAGTGTATGGGCGTCGCTGGTGCTGTTGGCCCTTCCACCTCCATAGGGTTTCTCCTCATGGATACTGATACCTCGCAGGAAGACAGGTTGTCCGTTGAGCAACAACTGCTTGCCACGAGTGGTGATGGTGCGGAAACCGATGCTGTCGGCCATGCAATCGCTGGCAGGAGTGCCTTCGCCAAGGCTCAGCTCCACACGATAGCGCTTTGGATTCTCGGGAGACCACAATTGCAGCTTCTTGGTTTTCAGCCGTGCCGTGACACATCCCCCGGCATCAGTGACTACGGTTTGCTTCACTTTTAGCTCAGGGATGGCGAGGGTCACCCGATGGCCTGCCTCCCTGCAACTCAACTGGAGCGAGAAATTCAGCATCTTCTGGTTCTCGCGGTCGAGTTGCAGCGAATAGTTTTCTATATAAGTCTCAGGCACATCGACCAGCATCACGTCGCGTGTGATGCCGCCGTAGTTCCACCAGTCGAAAATGAGTGTGGGCACATTCTCCCGGCTCCGCTTGTTATCTACTTTCACTACCACGAAGTTTTCGCCCTCATGGAGCAGGTCGGTCACGTCGAAGTTGAAGGGTGTGAAACCGCCTACGTGTTTACCCACTTCATGCCCGTTGACAAAGACGATGGCCTCGTAGTTGACAGCACCGAAATAGAGCAGTGTGCGGCGACCGGACTTCGGTTGATATTCGAACGATTTTTCAAACCACACCGTACCCTCGTAGAAGAAGAGCCGACGGTCCTGTGTGTTCCAGTCCGAAGGAATCTGCATCCGGTCAGACTGGTCAAAATCATACTCCACCAGGTCTTCCGGTTTCTGTGGTTTGGCATTCTTGAAAAAACCGTTTCGGATTATCTCGCGCCGGTAGCCGTAGTAGCCCGTCTCCTGCACATCAACGATATAGCGCCACTCTCCATTGAGAGATACCGTATTCCGGTTCAACACGTTGCCCACCAAGGGTACCATCTTCGCCTCTTCGGCATGTGCTGCCATCGCGACCATCAAGGCCAAGGCTATCAGTATTTTTTTCATTGTAAATTGATTATTGCTTTTCTTTTTTTGTCATACATCAAAGTCGGGTGTAAAGATACATAAAAAAATGGAAATATATGTCTGTTGGCACCTAAAGAATAAATTATTCTTAATGCTTATCAACTGCTGCCGCCCCCAAATATTACAATATCATTTCAGAAATGTCACAGTATGGTAACACTCTTGCCTGTAACAGGATTTTAATATCAGTGTAACGTCGATGTAATATAAATGTTAAACCTTTGCAGCATTATTACAGAAATCGCTTCATGGAATTAATTATCAACATTTTCTCTCTGATCGGCTCACTGGCGTTGTTTCTCTTCGGAATGAAAACGATGTCTGAGGGTCTCGAAAAGTTTGCCGGCGACCGCCTGCGTAGTATCCTGGCTGCTATGACGAAAAACCGCGTAATGGGTGTACTGACAGGTATTCTCATCACCGCTCTCATACAGTCGTCAAGCGCCACCACGGTGATGGTGGTGAGTTTTGTGAATGCGGGCCTGATGACACTGGCACAGTCCATCGGTGTCATCATGGGTGCAAACATCGGTACCACCGTCACGGCATGGATCATTTCCGCCGTCGGTTTCAAGGTCAATATCGCAGCCTTTGCCATTCCGTTGCTGGCTATCGGCATGCCTCTGATATTCAGTGGAAAAGGTAACAGGAAGAGCGTCGGCGAGTTTATCTTTGGCTTTTCATTCCTCTTCATGGGTTTGTCGTTTCTTCAGGAGGCTGCCAATGCCATGAATATCGGCGACATGGTGGCCGGCATGCTCGCGCACGTACCTCAAGATTCATTCTTCACCATTATACTCTTCGTCATCGTAGGTGCTTTGGTCACGATGGTGGTGCAGGCCTCTGCTGCTACGATGGCCATCACGCTGATGCTCTTTGGCATGAATATCCCAGGCTTCGGGTTTGAACAGGCAGCAGCATTGGCCATGGGACAGAACATCGGTACGACGATCACGGCATTCATGGCTTCTCTCACCGCCAATACCCAGGCCCGCCGTGCCGCCTTGGCACACATGTTTTTCAATGTTTTCGGTGTCGTGGTTTTCCTCATCGTGTTCTATCCCGCTTGTGATGCTGTCAGCTGGTTTGTGGAAAAAGTGATGGGTGGCGGCAACGACCTCTTCAAGCTCTCTGCCTTCCACACGGCATTCAACATTATCAACACGCTGTTGCTCATCGGTTTTGTCAGACAGATAGAGGCACTGGTCTGCAAGGTGCTGCCGATGAAAGCTCAGGACGAAGACTACAGGTTGAAGTTTATCAGCGGCGGTCTGCTCTCAACGGCAGAACTGAGCATCATAGAGGCCCAGAAGGAGATTCACAGTTTTGCCGAGCGCTGCCAGCGGATGTTCGGATTCGTGCCGGAGCTGTTGCAGTTGAATGACGAGGTGAAATTCAATAAACTATTCTCCCGGATTGAGAAATACGAAAACATCACCGACTCGATGGAGATGGAGATAGCCAGTTATCTCAACAAGGTGAGCAAAGGCCGGTTGTCGGATGCCTCGAAGAGCGAGATACAGAAAATGCTGAGACAGATCACGGAGCTTGAGTCTATCGGCGACTCAGTCTACAACCTCGGCCGCACCTTAAACCGCCACCGCATGCACTGCCAGGAGGCCTTCACTGCAGATCAGACCCAGCACATGCTGACGATGATGCAACTCGTAAACGGCGCACTCGACGAGATGATGAATCAGATAGACCAGCCTGTGACCAAACAAGGTATCAAGACCTCCATCAACATCGAGCATGAGATCAACAATTACCGCACGCAACTGAAGAACCAGAATCTGCACGATGTGAACTCCGGCCTCTACGACTATCAGCTTGGTGTGTTCTATATTGATTTCATTTCAGAGTGTGAGAAACTGGGCGACTATGTGATGAATGTAGTGCAGGCTGGAAATAAACGCAACAATGACTATGAGGACATCTCATATAATGTGCAGGGCTGAAAATGAGATATTGATTTCTATTTCAATATTGATCGGCCAACGATGAGAGGAAAATTTCAAGGTTGGTGTCGGTCAGCATGCCTGTTGATGACACCTACTTTCTTACTGGAGTGTATGCTTTCCTCAAGTGCCTCGGCATCAGGACAGGGCTTTTAAACCAATAATGGAGCCAATCAGCGTGGTCAGGAAGAAAAGCCTCCAGAATGTGGCTGGCTCACGGAAGATAAAGATACCGATAAGAACAGCTCCCACTGCTCCGATACCCGTCCAGACGGGATAGGCTATGCCTAAGGCTATGGTCTGAGTGGCTTTGGCCAGGAGTACCGCACTCAGGACATAGAAGACGGCAAAGCCTGCGATCCATGACCACCATTCGCTTCCTGTTACTTCTTTAGCTCTTCCGAGGCAATATGTGAAGCCTACCTCACAAAGCCCGGCGACAATCAAAATTATCCAATTCATTTTGTGTTATTGACATACCCGTCAGAGGGCAGCAAGACTCTATCCCGGCGACTCCTTCTGACGGCAGACTGATGCTTCATGTAAAATCTGATGCAAAGGTAACAAATTATCTCGTATTAGCACCTTTCCGCCACGGCAATCTGAAAGAAGCACGCAAAAAAGCCCCATCCTGTCTCTCGACATGATGAGGCTTACCTATATAGGTGTTACCAAATAAAACTAACCTTTATGATTATATATATTCAAACTTATTGTCCACCCACCTTGGTAGTAGCGAGCATGCGATGTATGTATGGAGGCATCGTCACACGTCTCAAGCGTGTGTCTTTATCGTGGCCTTCCACATGCATGACAGCATGATCGTTGTCCTGCATGACGATTGTCGCATTCATATATTTTGCTTCTGCCCTCTTGCCATCGGTCGTGATTACACAGCTGAAACCACCTCCAGAGTATCGGTATATCGACTCATCCTGGTCGGGGGCATACTCAATCGCCATCAACAGATTGTCATTGACCAGAACAAAGGTTTGCGACTTCATGTTGCCGTCAGACGGCTCCTGTTGCCATACCCCGTCTAATGGCTTTTTATTGGCATTACCCGCCTCGCAGGCCAGACTGAAAGCCCTCGTCACATCAGCCGGTGGCGTTGCCCTTGACCATTGGTCGGTGATCACCTCTCCCTGGGCCAGCGAATTGTCGGTAGTGGATTTATTCCAATCGCACTGGAAAATGTCATCCGTGACAAAGCGGTAGACCAGGGCGTCGCCATGTGCGTTGACCAGTGTGCCGTCACGCATCACCACCTCTTCGCCCGAAAAGCCGAAGAAAAAGTTCAGTCCGTCTCTTTTCCTGAAGTGAGGGGAGAAGAAGGTGTCGTGGTTGTAGAAAGCATACTGCTTGAACGGAGGATATAACTCTTCTGTCGTATTGGCAGGTCTTGTAAAATCCATTGTCCAGCAACCCTCCAGAGGATGGTGAGACACTATGTAAGAGATATTGGCGCGCACTGCAATGGAGGCGGCAAAGGCTCCCCCCATAACCAGAATACATGCAGCCAGACGTAAATTACTGGCAAGACCATTGATTTTCCTATTCATGAAAATGATTCTCTGTTTCAATGATTTTGCTCCAAATGCCGATTGCACCATCAGCCACCTGCTGTTTTGCACACACACTTCGAGCAGACTCATCTGATAACTTCGGCGGTCGATGCCTTCGTCCAGCACATCTGTGTCGACCTCCAGTTCCTGCTGCATTTTCATCTCATTGAAAAACATCCACACAAAGGGATTGAACCAGTTGAGTGCCACCAATAACAGCAACATGCACAATTTCAGGAAATGGTGGTGACGTATATGAGATTTCTCATGTATCAAGGCATAACGTCTGATCTTGTCATCGAGCGAGGATGGCAAGAACACCGAGTTGAAAACAGAGAAGGGAACTCCGTTCTGTGTGGTGTAGACCCCTACCCCATCTTCTTCCATTTCGAAGAGACTTCTCCTGCGCAGACGCAAGAGCCACAACAACTGTGCCACAAAACTTACGACCACGACCAGCACACCTGCGGCATAGACACCGGTCAAAAATTTGGTGCTTCTCACCTGCAAGATGTCATCCCAAGGATTGTCTGATGGTTCCATCAATGCAACGTTTTCCTTATAGGGGCTGTCTGATGCAGCAGGGTCGGAAGCAGTATATGGTTGTGGTGATTGTGAATATCCGCTATTGGTGGCTTTATTGTTGTCGTATTCCTTCACGAGTGTCAGCGACGTGAAAGAACAGACACTTACCGCCAGTACGGCCGCGAAAATATAGGTCTGTGCCTTGCGTGCTTGGCAGCGCATCCTGATGATCCAATAGTATAGAGCAAACAGCACGCCGGCCAAAACGATACCCTCTAATGGATGAAATTGCCAGTTCAGGTCTACCATATTATTTAGATTTTGAATGGTTGATGATGTCAAGGATATCGCTTATCTCCTTGTCGCTCAGATGCTCTTCCTGGGCAAAGAAAGAGACCATCGAAGACAAGGAACCACCGAAGAAGGAAGTTTTCACATCTGACATGAAGTGCCGGAGGTATTCTTCGCGCTTGATGATGGCAGTAAACAAGTGTGCCTTGCCCTTTTTGACACTTGAAACAAATCCTTTCTCACTGAGTATTTTCAGGAAGGTGAGCAGTGTGGTGGGCGCTGGTTTGGGATCTGGAAGAAGAGACATGATCTCGGATGAATAGCCCTGTGCTCCAGGTAACTGCCAGAGGGCTTTCATCACTTGGGTCTCTGATTTGGTAAGCTGTTTCTTGTCTTTCATATTCTATATTTTTAGAATTACAGCGCAAAGATATTCTAAAAAATTAGAATATCAAACAAAACCTTCTAATTTTTTAGAATGTTAACATAAAATAACGGTCGCATAATGCTGGGCTGATTCGATTTTTATTAATTTTGAAATCATAAAAGTGAGGATCCACAAAAAGGACTGTATGTAGAATCTTTCAAACTTTTATCAACGAGGAGAATAGAATAGACCGTTTCATATTTCAGAAAAGCTCAAATTCATTTGGCTTTTCGTTCGTTTATTCGTAATTTTGCATTTGTTATGACAAAACGATTATTAGATTTCTTAGATGCTTCGCCAGTGAACTTTCTGGCAGTGAAAAACATAGTAGGCTCGCTTGAAAAGGCAGGCTATCACCGTGTGAATCCCCAGGAGCCGATAGGCAAGGTGAAAGCCGGTGACAAACTATTCGTGACTAAAAACGACTCCTCCGTCTATGCTTTCCACATAGGCAGCGAGCCTCTGTCCGAGGCTGGTTTTCGTATGATCTGTGCCCACTGCGACTCTCCCACTTTCCGTATTAAGCCCCATGCTGAGATGCTTTGCGAAGGCGGCATAGTGAAACTGAACACCGAAGTGTATGGCGGCCCTATCATGTCTACATGGTTTGACCGACCCTTGACCATTGCGGGACGCGTGATTGTCAGAGGCGAAGACGCACTTCACCCACAGACGTTGCTGCTGCACGTGAAACGCCCATTGCTCCAGATCAGCAATCTTGCCATCCATTTCAACCGCCAGGTAAACGACGGTGTGAAACTGAGCAAGCAGAAAGACATGCTGCCTATTCTTGGCATCATCCGCGACGAACTGGAAAGAGGCAGTCTGCTGATGAATGTCATCTGTGGCGAACTGGGAATCAGCCCCAAAGAGGTTCTGGATTTCGACCTCTATCTGGCAGACGCCACGCCAGCCTGTACTTTTGGTGTCCACGACGAGCTGATCTCCTCTGGCCGGCTCGACGACCTGTCGATGTGCTATGCAGGACTGAGGGCACTCATCGACACGCCATGTACCACCGCAACCAAGGTGCTGGCAATCTTCGACAATGAAGAGACAGGATCTCAGACGAAACAAGGTGCAGGCAGTCCGTTTCTCTCGACGATGCTGAAGCGTATAGCCCTGTCACAGAGCGGCAGCGAGGAGGCTTTCTATCAGGCTGTGGAACGTGCATTTATGATCTCTGCCGACAATGCACACGCATGGCACCCCAACTATAGCGAAAAGTATGACCCCACCAACCACCCCGTGCTCGGCGGCGGTCCGGTCATCAAGTTCAACGCAGCGCAGAAGTATGCCAGCGACGCCGTTTCCGCTGCCGTCTTTGCTGAGATTTGCCGGACAGCAGGTGTCCCGTGCCAGCGTTTTGTCAATCATTCTGACGTGGCAGGCGGCAGCACCCTTGGCAACATCCTGGCATCGTCTATCCCCCTGCGTGGTGTAGACATGGGCAATGCCATCCTGGCCATGCACAGTTGCCGTGAGACAGGCAGTGTGGCCGACCACCATTTCACGGTAAAAGCATTCACACAATTCTATAATTATTGAATTTTCCATTTCACATAGGAGTGATTGTGGAAATGAGGTGGTGAAATACTCATGATATAATGCCATACAAGATATGACAAAGAGGATATTGGTAATACCTGATGTTCACGGGCGTGTCTTCTGGAAAGCACCTGTCAGAAAATACGCCAGCCAAGTGGACAGGATTGTCTTTCTTGGCGATTATTTGGATCCGTATGGTGATGAAGACAAAAAGACGAAAGCCGATGACATCTATCAGAACCTGATGGAGATCATCGAACTGAAGCGCCGCAACATGGACAAGGTGGTCTTGCTAAAAGGCAACCACGACCAGCATTATTATTCCAAGCGGTTTGACGAGCAGGCTGGAGGCACGAGGCAGGATCTCCACCATTGGGCCAAGTATCATCATGCGTTTGCGGAGAACAAGGAACTGTTCAAGATAGCCCATTCAGAACGCGTCAACGCCCTGCCCTACTTGTTTTCGCATGCCGGATTGACGTCCTATTGGCTGAAGAAAGTCAACAAGCATGTGTGGAACCTCGATGAGCGTCATCTCTCTGTCTCCGACCCTTCTGTCATTGAAAGAATCAACCAGTTGGATGACGAAGGCAAGGGGCAGGACATGTTGTCCGTAATCGGAAGTTCACGCTCTTGGTTCGGTGAGAAAACGGGCAGTGTGATGTGGGCCGACGTTGGAGAACATGACATGCACAACGAGCCTCATGCGTATGGCCTCGACCAGGTTTTTCAAGTCTTTGGCCATACAAGACTCCGTCCGGGCTATGACAAAATCGAATCTGACCACTTTGCCATGATCGACTCCCGGCAATGCTTCATGATAGATGAGGCTGTGGAAGAGAAAATCCTTACGATTGAGAAGTACGAAGCAAGACGAGGCAGAGCCTTTGGGTAAGGCCATGCCTGTTGATTTTTTTCGCTATGAACAGTGTTGACATGACCGGACGACTGCAAAGAGAACTGGAGGCACTGCCTGTGGCTGCGGTAGCGAGTCGTCTGAACGAGACCCTTCGGAGTGAGAAGGCTGCGATTGTGACAGCAGCCCCCGGTGCCGGAAAGTCTACGGTATTGCCATTGACCATTCTGAAAGGATTGGAGCAAGCCACCGGCAAAATCATCGTGCTGGAGCCAAGGCGTGTGGCGGCGCGTCAGATCGCGTCAAGAATGGCTTGGCTTCTTGGTGAGGCCGTCGGCCAGACCGTCGGCTACCGCATCAGGTTTGAGAGCAAGGTGTCTGGTAAGA
Organism: uncultured Prevotellaceae bacterium; assembly: GCA_946402905.1. GTDB lineage: Bacteria > Bacteroidota > Bacteroidia > Bacteroidales > Bacteroidaceae > Prevotella. The sequence goes on from CAMIYC010000027.1 coordinate 17,766, forward strand.
CACGCATCGAGGTGGTGACAGAAGGGGTGCTCACACGGATGCTCCTGGACGATCCGGCATTAGAAGACGTGGCAGTGGTTGTCTTCGACGAGTTTCATGAGCGGAGCCTGAATACCGACGAGGCGTTTGCCCTGGTCAGACAGTGCCAGGATGTGCTGCGGGAGGATCTCCGGCTGGTGGTGATGTCGGCCACGATAGATACTACCGCTTTGGCAGAGGCATTGCGCTGTCCTGTATTGACGAGCGAGGGGAGGATGTACCCTGTCGAAGTCATCCACACAGAGCAAGAGGCCGACATGTCTAATGTATCACAGTTGGTAGCCAGGACCATCCTGCTGGCTCACCGTTCGTCAGAGGGTGACATACTGGCATTTCTCCCCGGCGAGGGAGAGATCAGGCGGGTCTTCGAACTACTCTCACAGGGCACACTTGGCGAGACAAAGCTTTATCCCCTATACGGGTTACTTTCCAATGACGAGCAGGCAAAGGCCATTGCACCGAGCAGGGCGGGCGAACGAAAGGTGGTATTGGCCACACCTATCGCAGAGACCTCTTTGACCATTGAGGGTGTGCGTGTGGTCGTCGACAGTGGGCTATGCCGGAAGATGGTGTTCGATGCACGCAGTGGGCTGAACCACTTGCAGACGGTACGGATCTCGATGGACATGGCCACACAGCGCATGGGACGTGCTGGGCGCGTGGCCCCAGGAGTGTGCTATCGGTTGTGGACCGAAGCCACAGAATCCCGCATGGCCGCCGTGCGGACACCTGAAATCTTAGAGGCTGACCTGACATCGCTGATGCTCGATGCCGCCATCTGGGGGGAGCACGACGTGGAGAGCCTCCTCTGGCTGACTCCGCCGCCTAAGTCTGCCGTGACCCATGCCTGCAGGTTACTGAAATCCCTTGGTGCCATAGACGAAGCCTGCACGGTGACTCAGTGGGGGCGCAAGCTCTCAAAACTGCCCTGCCATCCGCGTATCGCCCGCATGCTGCTGATGGCAGAAACAAAAGTGCGCCAAGCTCTCGCAGCCGACATCGCCGCACTGATAGAGGAGAAAGACCCCATGGCGGCTGAAGATGGTGTGGCTATGGACCGCCGCTTAGACGCCCTCCGCCGGGAGCGCAGAAGCGGGAAGCCCGGCAGATGGGGACGGATGGCCAAAACAGCGCGCCAGTATGCAGAAATGATCCACACCAAGGAGGACAATGCCTCCGTCAATCCCTACGAGGTGGGGGCACTGCTGGCGTCAGCCTACCCTGAGCGCATCGGTAAAGCATGGAAAGAGGGGGTGGGTGTGTTTCAACTGTCGGGCGGAGAGCTGGTGTCGATAGATACGTCGGATGCTTTGGCAGGAGCTGAATGGATTGCGATCGCCTCGATGCATCAGAAAAGTGGAGGTGTGGGCAAGGCCTTTTTGGCCTGTGTCGTCGACCCGGCAGACCTGAAAGATTTTACGCGCGAGCGCGACACCATCTTCTGGGACGGCAAGGCAGGAACGGTAGTAGCAAGAAAAGAGACCCGGATCGGAGCCATTTTGCTGGCTTCTAAACCACTGACAAAAGATGTGCACGAAAAAGTTCAGCGTGTCATCTGTGAGGCGATTGCCAAAGACGGTCCCTCGATGCTCAATTTCTCAGACGAGGTGCGCAACTTGCAGCGGAGGATCGCATTCGTAGCCACCCGACATCCAGACCTGTCTCTCCCCCCTGTGGATACGGAGGCTGTCTGTCAGAGTGCTATGGCATGGGGACCTCTCTTCATCGGCAAAGCGACGACTACTGCAGAACTGAAAAAAACAGACCTATGCGAAGTCGTCTGGAGTCAGCTCACCTACGAGCAAAAACAGACGGTAGAGCGGTTGGCTCCTACTCATATCGTCGTTCCCACGGGGAGTCGTATCCGCCTCGACTACCGCATAGGAGCTGAGGCACCCGTATTACGAGTGCGCCTGCAAGAATGCTTTGGCCTGCTGGACACCCCACAGGCGGATGGCGCCCCCGTCTTGATGGAACTGTTGTCGCCTGGCTTCAAACCAGTGCAACTCACCACCGACCTGCGCCATTTCTGGCAATCCACCTATTTTGAGGTGCGCAAAGAGCTGCGCCGCCGGTATCCCAAACACTCATGGCCTGACAATCCGTTGGAGGCTGACCCCGTAAGGGGTGTGAAAAGGAAAAGTTGACAGACTCAAAACCGGGTAAGTGGACACTTATCTCCATCCCTATTCTTTGCCTTGGAGAATCTTACGATGACGTTTCACGCCATTCTGGTCAGTGTATTGCTCGATGAGGATGCCCTGGTGAGACTTCGACACGCGGCGGCCAGACAGATCATAGCTCTGCTCCATTGACGAAGACTGGCTTTCCACTTCATGAATATCATCACTCTGTGCCTCAGTAAACTGCCAGGAATCCAAAAAGAAATTATCGGCAGAGGTGATGACGAAAAATATGTTTTTAGTATTCAGGAATTTGGCGGGGTCAAGTTCGATCGTCTGGTCTTCCATCTCCGTAGAAGAGAACGCTATGGTGCCTGCCGATCTGGCACCGATCCTGCCGACACGTATTTCGATTGTTCCTGTTCCTTTGGCGCGTAAGGTAAATTTCGATGCTCCTTTTTCGCCAAAGTTGACGCTACGCTGCGAAATCCATGAACCGCTCTTCACCTTCACTTGCATATTACGGGAGGCATCATTGCCCAAGGTGCTCACCCGGGTATCCCGTTGGATGTTGGTGAAGTCCTCATAGCTGATGCCGCCACTGTTGGCCATGGTCTCAGCCTCTATCATATCATAAGGATTCAGATAGTTGATGCTGTTGACACTTTTAAGATCTTGCACGACGGGAGAGATAGTCTGGGACGACTCGTTCACTACGGCCTTATTCACGCAGATGGAGCGGTAGCCGTCACAACTGCTGTCGATCTCGCCGACGTCTATCATGCTTTTCATCAAAGGTCCCCAGTGGTAGAAATAATAATAGTCGCCTTGGAACTTGTGCAGGTGGGAGTGGTTGTTGGGCGAAGGGAAACCTGGATGGGGGCCGTAAACGCCTTTGTAGGTCCATGAGTCAGTACTGAGCGGATCGTCTGAAACCATATAGCACATGGTGCAGGAACCAGGCTTGGCTACGTTGATGCCTTGCTCTTCCTTATAGGCATTCCAGTCAATGTCCTGGCGCTCAGCCCACGAAGAACAATAAGTGTAGACAAACTTGCCGTTCATGATATTCAGTTCGCTGGCTTCGAAGTGATAAGGAGCCGGAATCTTGACAGCAGAGCCGTCGATGGCGGTCATTGAGGGCTTCAACTTGGCAAACCGCGCATTATTGGGTTGCAGAGTGCTGCCTGAGCTATTGGGGTCTCCCCCACCGAATGCTATCCACCCAGTGCCGTTCTCGTCGATCACCACACCGGGGTCGAACACCCAGCTACAGGGTTTGACACCTGGAGTGTCGCCATCGATCATGGGTTTGCTCAGTGGCGATTTCCATGGGCCTACAGGAGAGTTGGCCTTCAGCACGCCCACGCTGCCACCACTGTTGGCAAAATAGAGGAAGAACTCCTCAGTACCATCCTCAGCCACACGCCACGTCACCGACGGTGCCCATGACGCCGCGAAGCGCCAGCCCCATGAGGAGCAAATCTTGGCCACGTCGATTGTGCCATGGAACGTCCAGTTGACCATATCGGCGGAAGAGAAAACCACGAGCGATTTGATGTCGCCATAGCCATTGCCGTCTTTCTTGCCATTCTTGATAAATTGCTGATGATCGTTAGTGCCATAGACATATATCCGTCCGTTGTATTCCAGTGCGGTAGGGTCGGCACAAAACACGCTTGCGCTGATGGGATTGCCGTTGCTCATTCCCTTGTGATGCGGAGCTACAGTCTGGGCATGGACAAGGATGCCCGCAGTCATGAATGCGGCAGTAGTGAATAGCTTTCTAAACATAATTATTCTGATTTTTTGTTTCATTTCTTTTGATAATAAGCCAGAGCGGCATATTCATGACAGGCTAAGCCTGCTTGCAAATCACCGATGGTGAGAAGCTGACACATGACAATGGCACTTTTTCCTGACTCCCGAAGAGCCGCCATGGACGGTAGTGTGAGCCTCCATGATGCAAAGGTATGAAAAATTTTTGATAAAGAATGAATATTTAGACGATTCTTTTCTTGACGGTAGCCAAGGCGATACACCATATCAATGAATTTAGCGCTTGCACATTTGAATTATTATAATAAATCTGTTGTAGTTTCCAAATTTTTGTGTACTTTTGCTCCCAAATTTCAGACAAGTTGTTTTTAACAAATTCCTACCATAATCTATGAAAAGACTCTCTACAATTTGCCTTTTGTTGACATTGTGGATGACAGCACAGGCACAAATGCAAGACCCCGTGAAATTCAAGTCGGAATTGAAGACGGGCTCGGGGCCAGAAGCAGAAATGGTCTTCACCGCCACGATTGATCCCGGATGGCACGTCTACTCTACCGAACTGGGCAGCGACGGGCCTATCTCCGCCTCGCTCCACGTCAACAAGATAGAGGGAGCCGAGCTCGTAGGCAAGCTCACGCCAAAAGGCAAGGAGATTTCCGACTATGATGAGATGTTCGGCATGAAACTGCGCTATTTTGAAAACACGGCACAGTTTGTACAGAAAGTGAAATTCACCAAGCCGCAATACAACATTGATGCCTATATGGAATATGGTGCCTGCAACGACGAGATGTGCATGCCCCCCAGCGAAGTGGCCTTAAAACAGAGTGGCAAGAGTCCGGCAGTAGCTGCCGCGGCTGATGAAAAGAAAGAAGCCGAGGAGACCAAGGATGAAGCCGCCGTAGAAGAAGTGAAAGAAGAAACGGCGGCAGACACCGTCGCCACACCTATCGCAGCGGAAGACTCTGCCGCTGTCGGAGCGACGCTCACCGATACTCAGAATGACCTGTGGAAACCCGTCATCACGGAGTTGCGCGCCATGGGCGAGGGCAGCGAGATCCTGAGCAATCATTCTCTGCTTTATATCCTGCTGATGGGGTTTGTGGGCGGTCTGCTGGCCGTGCTCATGCCCTGTATATGGCCCATCATCCCAATGACTGTCAGCTTCTTCCTGAAACGGTCGAAGAGTGACAAGAAAAAAGGCATCAAAGACGCTATCACTTACGGCATTTCGATCATCATCATCTATCTGGTGCTCGGGCTCCTCGTCACGGCGATCTTTGGAAGTGACACGCTGAATGCCATGTCGACCAATGCGGTGTTCAACATTTTCTTGTTCATCCTGCTCGTGGTGTTCGCACTGTCGTTCTTCGGATGGTTTGAAATTACACTGCCAAGCAGCTGGTCAAACGCCGTCGACACCAAAGCATCCAACACGAGCGGACTTCTCTCCATCTTCCTGATGGCATTCACACTGGTACTGGTCAGTTTCTCCTGTACCGCTCCCATCATCGGACTGTTGCTGGTGGAGACAACGACCAGCGGCAACTGGCTGGCTCCCGCTCTCGGCATGTTTGGCTTCGCCCTGGCCCTGGCTTTGCCTTTCACACTGTTCGCCTTGTTCCCGGCATGGCTGAAGCAAGCCCCCAAATCCGGATCATGGATGACCACCATCAAGGTGGTGTTAGGATTTATCGAACTTGCTTTTGCCCTGAAATTTTTCTCCGTGGCCGACCTGACAAATGGATGGCACCTGATGGACCGCGAAGTGTTCCTCTCTCTCTGGATCGTGATTTTCGCACTTCTTGGCGCATACCTCTGTGGGTGGCTGAAGTTTCAGGAGGACGAGACAGGCGGCGACATCAACAAGCCGATGCCCGTGCTGTGCATCATGGGCGGCCTGGTGTCTTTTGCTTTCGCTATCTATATGGTGCCGGGCCTTTGGGGTGCCCCCTGCAAGGCTGTCAGTGCCTTCGCTCCTCCCATCAACACACAGGACTTCAACCTCAACACCAAAGTGGTGGAAGCAGCATATACTGATTATGAGCAAGGCATGAAGGCTGCCGCAGCCCAGGGGAAGCCCGTGCTGATAGACTTCACCGGTTTCGGATGCGTCAACTGCCGTAAGATGGAAGCCGCCGTATGGACAGACCCACGGGTGGCAAGCAAGCTCACCAAAGACTATGTGCTCATCTCTCTCTATGTGGATGACAAGACTCCTTTGAAAGAGCCTGTAACCGTGACAGACGAGCAAGGACAGGAAAGGACACTGCGCTCGATAGGTAACAAATGGAGTTTTCTGCAGAGCAATAAATTCGGTGCCAATGCCCAGCCTTTCTACGTGGCGGTTTCACCCGATGGCAAGCCTCTGACCGGTGCCAGGAGCTATGATGAGAACATCGACAAATACCTGGAATTCCTTGACGAAGGCATCAAGGCATTTAAAGAGCTGCCTTAAAGCCTACGGGGAGATGAATATGTAAAAAATCTCCAGGATAGGAAAATTCGGTTAATCCTACTGAACTATTCCACCCTTAAAGAGTTCATAACAAATTGTTTATCAAGAATTTAAGAATTATAGAATTGATGGTCAAGAAAAGAATTATGGAGAATTATCCGTCGCAAGCGACGGGAATCCTATTGGATGAGAAAATGAAATGGCTTGCCATTTCTTCTCAAATTCTTGTAAATTCTAACATGAAAGATAATTCTACAATTCTATAATTCTCTAATTCTTGATAAAAAAGATAGGAAAATTCAGTTAATCTTATCATCATAAAAACTATGCTTGAAAAAAAGACACGCGATGAAATACTGCGGCTGATCAGGCGCGAGGTGGTGCCTGCCATCGGGTGTACCGAACCTATGGCGGTCTCTCTCTGTACAGCCAAAGCCGCCGAAAAACTGGGCCGGCGCCCGGAGAAAATACAGGTGTGGCTGAGTGGAAATATACTCAAAAACGCCATGGGGGTGGGTATCCCCGGCACGGGAATGATCGGACTGCCCATTGCCATCGCTTTGGGTGCCCTCATCGGAAAGTCGGAATACCAGCTCGAAGTGCTGCGCGACCTCACTCCGGAAGCTTTGGAAGAAGGGAAACGCATGATCGCTGAAAACCGTATCGACATACAACTCAAGAAACAATGCCCAGACAACCTTTATATTGAGGTGACTTGTGAGGCAGAGGGAGATAGTGCTACGGCCATCATAGAGGGCGACCATACACGCTTTGTGGAGAAAGCCAGTGAATTGAGCGACAGGAAAGACACCTCCAATGACCAGGAGGACACACCGCTGACCCTACGGCTGGTATATGATTTTGCCATCAGTGCTCCTATCGATGAGATACGCTTCATTCTGAAAACACGCGACCTCAACATGCAGGCTGCAGATGAAGCCAAGAAAGGTAATTATGGTCACTGTCTGGGCAAGACCATCGACAGGCCCCTGGCTCACGGCATTTTCGGCAACTCTATCTTCTCACATATCATCTCCAAGACCGCCTCGGCCTGCGACGCCCGTATGGGGGGTGCAATGATACCGGTCATGTCAAACTCCGGCTCAGGCAATCAAGGCATCTGCGCCACCAATCCTGTAGCCGTCTATGCCATAGAAAACGAGAACACCGAGGAGGAGCTTATCAGGGCTCTGATACTCAGCCACCTGACCGCCATCTACATCAAGCAGAGCCTGGGCAAGCTGTCGGCACTCTGCGGATGCGTGGTGGCATCCATCGGGTCGTCGTGCGGTATCACCTACCTGATGGGAGGAGACTTTGACCGGATATGCCGTTCGGTGAAAAACATGATTGCAAATCTCACGGGCATGATCTGCGACGGAGCCAAACCCGCATGTTCGCTCAAGATCTGCTCAGGAGTGAGCACCGCCCTGCTCTCAGCGCTTCTCTCTATGGAGGGACGCTGTGTCACTGCCACGGAAGGTATCGTCGACGAGGACGTAGACCGAAGTATACGCAATCTCACCAGCATCGGAGCAGAGGCTATGCGTGAGACCGATGAGATGGTGCTTCATATCATGACTGACAAACATTAGACTGTTGGCACCATCCAAGACAAATATACTGATGATCTGGCTCGCCGCCCTGATCTCACTGCAGACCACAGCACAACCTCTGAAGAAGATGGCAAAGCTATGGCAAGATCCCACCCGGGAATATCAGATGAAGACATGGTGGTTTTTTGGTTATGAGAAGACCAGCGAGGAAGGTATCACCGCCGACGTGGAAGCCCTCCGCGACGCGGGATTCGGAGGCGTAGTCTACTACGACCAGAATCATGCCAAAGACGCTGAGGCCAATGGTGCTGACCCTGGGTGGAGCGAGGCGTGGTGGCGACACCTGAAATATGCGGCAAAAGAGGCCCGACGTGTGGGGCTGGACTTCGAGCTGAATATCTCCAATGGTTATTGTGCCGGCGGCACATGGATAGATCCCAGCCATGCCATGCAGCGGGTGGCCTATGCAGAAGCCATAGCAGAGAAAAGCCCGGATGGCGTATGGCGGCATAAGAGTGGCAGTCTCAGCTTCGAAGGCCGTGACGGCTACGTGAAAGACATCGCCCTTGTGATCGTGCCATACCATGATGACGGGAAGATGAGACACTTCACGGCGCAATACATCGCCCAGGGAAAAGGGCGCAACGGAGCCATGCAAGGGCCGGTGGAGGAAAAGAGACACGGCCATACACACACACCGGACAACCCCGACCCATACAAAGAGGCGACCGAAGAGCGTTTTACGGGATATGGTTTCACACCACTGCCCGACATCGGCATGCTACAAGCGAGTGATGACAGTCTGTACTGGCGCGACGTGGTGAGGATACGCCCTATGTATCGCAGTCAGGGCGGCTACTTCACGCGCACCACCGCTTTTCCCGCCACAGAGGGCCGTTTCTGGCGTATCAAATACTATGGAAAGGAGCTGATCAAAAACTGGCATGTGGGAGGAGAAGCAAAAATGGACCGCTGGGAGGAGCGCGCAGCCCTGCACAGTGATTTCGCCGAGGGAGACCTCACCCCACCCTATCCCAGCGACATCGTGATTGATCCTTGCAGGATGAGCATCATTCATCCACCCTACACACTCTCTATCGAGCACCTGCCTTTCGACTCCACAGCGACACGCTGTCGTATCATAAGGCTGGCCGCCGTACTGACAGGTGCCAAGACCAAGCACGGCAGGCCCGACCTATTGGGTTATGAGTGCGACAAGCTCTCGAGTGATGCCGCGAAGCGCCACTGGGAGCATTATGTGCAGGTCATTCTCGACTCACTGCCAGCAGGCATGATAAGCGGCATCACGATGGACTCGCACGAAGGCGGATCACAAAACTGGACTCCACGGATGCTTGAGAAGTTCAGGTCGCTCAGAGGCTACGACTTCACACCCTATCTGCCCGTGCTGGCCGGCTATATCGTGGAGTCGGTGGAGCGTACCCGTCAAGTGCTCTTCGACTACCGGCAGACCATCGCCGACTGTATGAGAGAGGAATATTTCGGCACCTTTCAGCAACTGGCTACCGCACACGGACTGACTTTCACCGCCCAGGCTATCGGCAACGCACTTTGCATCACTGGCGACGCCGTCAGTGTGAAACGTGTGGTCGAAAAGCCACAAGGCGAATTCTGGACCTATCAGAAAGACGGTGCCTATGACGTGAAAGACTGCTCGAGTGCGGCTCATCTCTATGCAAAGCCAGTGGCTTCTGCTGAAGCGATGACCGACTGTGAATACAAAGACCAGCCCGCAGACCTACACAGAGTGGCCAACATCGCCTTTTCGATGGGTGCGCAGGAATTCGTGGTCTGCGCCACACCTCATATCCCACAGGTGAAGCCCAGCGGCCCCTACGTTGCGGGGCGCGAATACGCCATCAACCGGAGCAATCCGCTTTGGAAAGACTTCATGCCCGTATGGAGGCAAGCAGCACGCTCTATGGTGCTGCTGCGCCAGGGCAAAGCCGCTCCGGATGTTCTTGTATACCTGGGCGACGATGTGCCCATCAAGACCATCGCGAGCCGTCTGCCCCCTGGGCTTGACCAACTGGACTGGGACGTGTGTACGGGCGACGCATTGCGCACACGCATCAAAGCCGAGCGAGGAGTGATGCGCACACCCGATGGCGTGAGCTACAGGGCATTGTTGATCGCCGACCAGGCGTTCATCAGTGAGCCGACACAAGAAGTGATCGACGGGCTCCATGCCGCCGGCGTTCCTGTCTTGCGGTCGGGAGAAAGCATCAGCCGGCTCTTAAACATTGAGAGCGGACGGGAGTCGGTCGTCCATACACATCGTTCGGTAGGCGAAGAGCAACTCTTCTATGTGGCCAACATCAAAGACTGTGCCACAGAGCTGCGATTCAGCCTCTCCGACCAGCCGAGCCGTATCAGTGTCTGGCACAACATGACCGGCCGTCGACAGTCGCTGCAGGCAGGTCCCGGCGGCACCTTCACCCTGCGCCTGGCACCCTCTGAGTCCGTTTTCATCATCTATACCCCATAAGTGCCATGTACGCTGATGGATTTCTTGTGATATGCTTTTTCAGAAAAATTTTGGATATCAAAAAATTTTGATTAATTTTGTAGCATCATATTAATTACGATTTTTAAGAGATGAGCGACTACATATCAGGCGGTGTCTATGGACTGGCCCGGGGATTGATGGTTTGGTTATTTGCCTTTGCGCTGATGTTCATACCCTTTACCCTCTTTCATCCCATAGAGCCTATCTTTTTCTTTGGTATTTTGATGATACTGATCATCATCTATTTTACCAGTAAATGGTTTTCATCCGTCACAAAAGCGAAGAAAGCCACAGATGAGGCTGTGGCTGCGGGACAATCATTTGTGGAAACCGACGAGTACGACGAAAAAAAGGAGTCACCACTGAAACGTTTTAAAAATCATTTTTACAACCATCTCTTCATGGCACTGATGGCCGGTTCGATGATGGGTTGTTCTTATCAGATAGCCTACAACAATGCGTCAAAAGGCAGAACCGTTTCTTTGGCTGACACCTCATCCGTCACCGTGTGGGATGCCGACCACATAGAAATGGCTCATCTGAAAGACTCCATGCAGTATGTCACGGATGCCGACCACATACTCGACACCATGACGATCCATGAGATGAACAGCTATCTGAGAAGGATGGACACCGAACTGGATGTGAAGCCCGCCGTGATCATCTGCCGCCAAGTCGACCAGTCTGACACCTATCGCATGGCTGTCGACCTGATCAACAAATACAAGATAGGGAGCAAGACATCCGGCTGGGGACTGTGTGTGGTCATAGCTTACGACCAGAGACAATGGACGATAGGCACCAGCCGTGAGATGGAGTCGATACTCACCGACCTGGAATGCAGCCGTCTTGGCGAGACCTATATCGTGCCAATGATGTCGAAAGACATGCCCGACAGTGCCATGCTCTATCTGGCTAAAAACACTTACACATATCTGAAAGACAAGAAAGATGCAGGTAAAGCGGAACTGCAACCGCTGTTTACCCAGAAAAAAAGCTTGATGAGCCGTGAGACAGGATCCAGCGCACTGCTGATCATGATTCTGTGTATCATCTATGGCATCTTGAACAAAAAGTACAAATGGGCGAAAACAAAACGCCCTGAAGCCGCGGCAGCTTACTCCAACTCCACTGCGGATGAAACTAAACTGTCTGAGACTCCTGAAGAGAAAAAAGAAACGCCACACCGTGGAGGCTCTTATGGCGGCGGTTCCTCTGGCGGCGGCGGAGCTACCGGCAAGTGGTAAAAAGACTTATCCCATATACAACCATCAAAACAATCGAATATGAAAGCAAAAATGTTATCCTCCCTATTGGTGATCCTGCTGTGCGTTTGCTCGTTCACTTCATGTGTCACCAAGCAAGGAGCCATCAACCAAATGCAATATCTTGCAGACGACTTGCGCGACAATGGCGCCTATTATACCGTCGATGACTGGAAAAACGCCGGAAAGAAATTTGTCAATCTGCGCGACAAGATGAGAAAATATGATTACACCCCGGCAGAGCGCAAAAAAATCGGCGAACTGGAGGGGCAGTGTGCCAAATATATGGTACAAGGTGTGAAAAACGGTGCCATCAATACGATTCTTGGCGTAGGCAATGAGATCAAGGGTATTCTCGATGGATTAGGAATCAGCTATTGAACAGGATATTGCAAGCGAAAGCGATCATCAAGTTCAAGGGGGAAGAAATTCCCCCTTGACTCGTTATTTATTCTTCATGAAAATGGATGATGTCCATATAGCGCCGGATGACTTCAGGCTTGCCCGTATGTTTGCCCTTGTCCTCGCTGAGCTTGCAGGTGTCGTTGTAGAAATTCCATGACTCCGTAATCTTGGCCGCCACCAGTTTGATGACGATATTCATGGGCTCAACGCCTTCAAAGTCGTTGGTGAAATGCGTGCCGATGCCAAATGACGGCTGACAGTAGTCCTTGGCATACTCATGGATGGCGATGGCACGGTCGGTATCGAGCGCATTGCTGAAAATCACCTGCTTCGTCAGTGGGTCAATGCCCAATGACTTGTATTTGGCCACGATCTTTCCCAACTGCTCAAAATTGTCGCCACTGTCTATGCGAAGGCCCTTGAATAAATTGGCGAAGTCTTCAGAGAAATTCAGGCTGAACAAATCCCATCCGAAGCTGTCATAGAGATAGGTGCCAAGGGCGCCCCTGAAGGTATGACGCCAGGCCTCCATGGCCATGTGGTTGGCCATCTGGGGACCGAACATGGCTGCCGTAGCACAGATAAACTCATGCGCCATCGTACCGACTGGTATCAGGTCGTATTTCATGGCGAGGTAGACATTGCTGGTACCTACGAAAAGCCCAGGCCAGGGCTTTGACTTCATACAGTCGCTCATTGCTCTTACTACGACATCTTCCGCCTCAAAAGAAGCCCTGCGACGGGTGCCGAAATCGCTGTACACGCAGCCGGAGCCAAGCAGCCGCTCTGCTTTGTGATAGGATTTATGATAGTATTGTTCATAGTCAAACTTTCCGGTCTGGCCTGTCATGATGTAATACAACTCAGAAATAATAGCCAGTAGTTTGACTTCCAGCAATATCGTGTTGGTCCAGTATCCTTCGATCTCGAGATGCAGGTGTCCCTCATCATCCTGCCAGGCCTTTACCCAGTTGCGGTCGAACCTGAAGCCTTTGAGATAAGGATAAAACCAGTTGGGGATGTAATAACACTTGCGCTTCATGAAGTCTATTTCCTCGTCTGTAACGATGACACTTTCCAGCAAGGCAACTTGTCTGTTGAGCTCGTCGGCAAAGCCCTCTGGGTATACGGTGTTGTTTCTGTCCACAAAGGCATACTTGACCATCGCACGTGGATAATTGTCAATGACAGCGCAGCACATCGACATTTTGTACAGGTCGTCATCGGTAAAATGGGTGATGATTTGTCTCATAATATCAAAGCTTTTGTTTACTTTGCCACAAAAGTACGGATTTATTCCGAAAAAGACAACAAAATCATTTTTTTTATCTAATTTTGCACGACTTAGGTATTAAATTAGGTATAGAAAATGAAAAACAGCTTTTTTACGGCACCGATATTTACCATCCTCTTGGGATGCACGGTGTTGTCCTGCCAGTCTGACAAGCATCAAGCAACAGCTTCACAGACAGAAGCTTTCATCAGCGACTCTTCGTCACTCATCCAACCCGAATATGCCACCGGTTTTCAAGTGAAATATTTAGACAATGGTGTGCGTCTGGTCGACGTAGCCCGGCCTGATCAGCAGCACCAGACGTCAAAACACGGAGATAAAGGAAAACGTGGGAGTGAGGACATGCCTGTGGGGTATCAATTCGCATTGGTGCCCAAAGGAGTCAAGGCTGATATCCCTACCGGATATACTGCCGTACAAGTGCCTATCAGTAGGACTATATGCATGACATCACTGCAACTGTCTAATTTCACGGCTCTCTCTGCCCTTGACTACGTAAAAGGAATTACCGGCACGAAAAACCTTTACAACAAGGAAGTGCTGAAACGAGTGAAAGAAGGTGGAATCGTAAAAATCGGCATGGAGGGGAACTTTGACCCCGAACTGATTCTGGCTGCCCAGCCCGACGTAATCTTCATCTCTCCATTCAAGCGCGGTGGCTACGACGCCATCAAAGAGACCGGTATCACATTGGTGCCCCATCTGGGATATAAAGAGCTGGATCCTTTAGGCCAGGCCGAGTGGATCAAGTTTATAGCCATGTTTATAGGAAAGGAAAAAGAGGCCAACGAGATCTTCGCAGGCATCAGACAACGCTACAACGAGGTGAAGAAACTGGCGGCCAACGCAAAATCAAGGCCAACCGTGTTTAGTGGCGAGATGCATGGAGGCAACTGGTTTGCCATCGGTGGGAAAAACCACCTCGCTCAGATCTTCCGTGACGCCGGAGCAGAATATATCCTGAAAGATGACAACACCGGCGGCGTGCCCATAGAATATGAGCAGATGTATGCCAGTGCGGCCAATGCCGACTACTGGCGTATCCTCAACAGCTTCTCAGGCGATTTCTCCTACGATGCCCTGAAGGCATCAGAGCCACGCAACGCCCTGTTTAAAGCCTTCAAGGAAAAGCACGTCATCTACTGTAACATGAAGAAGACACCTTATTATGAGATTTCACCCGTTGAGCCCGACGTGCTGCTGAAGGATTTCGTGGCTATTTTCCACCCGGAACTGATGCCCGAAGATTATCAGCCCAAATACTATCGACTGCTGAAATGAGAACTTCCTCGCCGACAAAATTCATCCTCCTCGCATTGAGCATTGTCTGCCTTTTCATGCTCAATCTCCTGCTGGGCACGGTCAAAATACCATTTCATGCTATCTTCAGAATACTGATAGGCGATGAGCAAGTATCTGAGATATGGAGAAACATTATACTCAGTTCGAGAGTGCCCCAGGCCCTGACGGCCACAGTGGCAGGTGCAGGATTGGCTGTCAGCGGATTGCAGATGCAGACCGTATTCCGCAACCCGCTGGCCGGCCCCTCGGTGCTGGGCATCAGCAACGGAGCAAGCCTGGGGGTAGCCTTCGTCGTACTGATGTCGGGGTCACTTGGAGGAGTGGCTTTGAGCCGGCTGGGCTATATCGGCGATGTGGCCATCTCTGTCTCAGCCATTGTCGGTTCGTTGGCTGTCATGGGGCTGATCATGTATGTCTCGCAAAAAGTGAGAGGCAACGTGACACTGTTGATTATCGGAGTGATGATAGGCTACATGGCCAATGCCATCATCGGTGTACTCAAATTCTTCAGTGCCGAAGAGGATATCAAGGCCTACGTCGTATGGGGATTGGGGTCTTTCTCACGCGTCTCCGGTGACCAGATGCTACTGTTTGTCGTGTTGATGCTCTGCATGCTCCCCCTGAGCATGCTGCTTGTCAAGACGATGAACTTGCTGCTGCTCGGTGATGAATATGCCCGCAATTTAGGCCTCAACCTGCGGCGATCGAGACTGCTGGTGATACTCTGCTCAGGTGTGCTGGTGGCTATAGTCACCGCATACTGCGGTCCGATCATGTTTATCGGTCTGGCTGTACCACATCTGTGCCGCGCCGTGTTTCGCAGTTCTGACCACCGCCTGCTGATGCCGGGCACGATGATGATCGGAGCCAGCCTGTCACTTTTCTGCAACCTGGTGGCGCGCATGCCGGGATTTGAGGGTGCCATGCCTGTCAATTCCGTCACGGCACTGGTCGGAGCACCCGTCATCGCTTCCGTCCTATTCAAAAGAAGACGAGAGTAGACAGACTGACTCTTCCCTTCTTTTCGCATTGCGGAAGATTTCCCATTCGCAAAAAAAAATTAAAATTTCTTTCATACTCGCAAATAGTTGTTCACAAATTATAAAAACAATTTTTTTTTTGTAATTTTGCAACTTGATAGAATATGGAAATGAAAACAATCTTATTAGCCTTTTTAGGACTTTTCACGGCCTCTGTCGTGAGTGCCCAGTCGTATGGTATACAGTGTGAGGATACTTGCAATCATATCCACGGACTGGACATGAGCCACTATCAGGGAGACGTGTTCTGGGAGACACTCGGCAACAACAGCCACATGGCTTATGTCTACTTTAAGGCCACTGAAGGAAAAGAGACACAGGACGCCACCTACAAGCGTAATATCGAGCTGGCACACAAATACGGACTCAAGGTAGGTTCGTATCATTTTTATCATGCCAATGTGCCGCAGCAGTTACAACTGAAAAATTTTATGAGTCAGTGCCGGCCGGGAGACCAGGACCTGATTCCTATGATAGACATAGAAAAAAAGCCCAAAAACATGTCGACACATCAATTCTGCGACTCTCTGATGAAATTCTTAGTGCTCGTCGAAGAGGCTTATCATCAGAAGCCCCTCCTCTATACGGGAAAGAACTTTTACAACAATTATCTCCTGGGGAAAATCGACGATTACAAATTGATGGTGGCACAGTATTCCGACAACGAGCCCGTGCTGGCCGACGAACGCGACTACATCATCTGGCAATATACAGGAAAAGGACGCATCAACGGTGTCAACACCTATGTGGACAAAAGCCGCATTATGGGACAGCATTCTATGCGCGAGCTCCGTTTCAGGAGATGGTAGCCGATACGGTAAACATTTTTATAGCATACAAAAACAGATAACTATATGGCCATTATAAAATGTCCGGAATGTGGACATCAAATCAGTGAAAAGGCGACGATATGCCCCAGTTGCGGGGTGGAGATCGACGGCAAGATAACTCGCTGTGTACACTGCGGCGAGGTCTATTTCAAAGCTGATGGCTTGTGCCCTAACTGCCATCGGCCTTATCAATCTGTCGGTGTGCTGGATGTCAGTGACAAGCAGGAAGATACTGAGCCAGAGGAGGAAGTCCTTCTCGATGAGCCCTCCACGGCAAAAGTAGCCCCTGTGGAGCCTGACGTGGACGACGACCATGAAGACACAGACGAGGAGGAGGATCTGCAGGCTGTAGATACGGATGACGAAGCCACCCCCATATACGACGAACCTGCTCCTGACAAGTCAATGCCAGAGGAAGATACCCAGAATGAGTTTCTGATTCAGGATCCTTCAGACGCCACTTATACCGACACGGAAGAAACCGGCACAGAAAATGATGAAGAAGTGGCGGCTTCAGGGAAAGACACACCTGCCAAACGCAACTACATCCCACTGGTCGTATCATTGGCCATTACCGCCGTCATCGCTTCCATCTGTCTCTATTTCTACAATGAAAGCAAAATGTCGAGAGAGATTCAAGCATACAATGCCGCCATGGAGAGTGGTGACATAGAAGCCATGCGTGATTTTTTGCTCAACTTCACCGATGCGACCGACGAGCATCAAAGGGCTGTCAATGAAGCCATCGCCAGATTATCCAAGCAGGAACAAGACCTTTCCTTGGTTTTGGCCAACCGTGACAGGGAAGCCTTGCTAAGATATTTGAAAGAGTATCCAGAAAGCCCTCAGCAGTCAAAGATACTGGCACTGGTTGACACGCTGGATTGGGAAGAGGCCGTCAAAACCAACACAAAGAAAGCTTACGACAAATACATTGCCGAGCATGCCAACGGTGCTTTCATCAAGGAGGCAAAAGACAAAGTGAGCATCAAGAAAATTGAGGCCACCGCAGAAGACGACGCTATGGCCCGCTCACTATTCAGGGAATTCTTCCTCAGTGTCAACGGTAATGATGCCGCACGCCTGACCCCGAATCTCAGCGACCAGGTCACGTCTTTTATGAGCACTCCCAATCCTACCAAGGATGATATTATAGGATGGATGAAACGACAGCATGGAGAGGGTGTCTCCAGTGTCATCTGGAAACTCAACGGCGACTATCAGATACAGAAGCGCGAACAGGGTGGCACCAAAGACTACACCATCGATTTCACTGCCAAGAAGACGGTAATACATACTGATGGCCGTGCCACCTCTGAGCATTTCAAGATCAAGTCAAACGTCAATGGCAGCGGCAAGATCTCATCGATGGAAATGTCAAAGTATACTCCACAGCCTACAGACAATAGCACAAATTCCACCAGCTCTTCGACAAGCAAGACTGGCAGCTCAAGCAAGGCTAGTAATACTAGTAGTTCTAGCAAGACTAGTAGCTCTAGCAAGACTAGTGGCTCTAGTAAGACTAGTAGTTCTAGCAATACTAGTAAGACTAGTAAGACTAGCAATACTAGTAAGCCAAACAACACCAGCAAGCCAAGCAACACCAGCAAGCCAAGCAACACCAGCAAGCCAAGCAATAACAGCAAGCCAAGCAATAACAGCAAGCCAAGCAATAACAGCAAGCCAAGCAATAACAGCAAGGCTTCTTCCAGCAAGGATCAAAAAAAATAGCCGCTAATCGCGGCTATTTTTTAGCTATCTCTCAATTCCCTGATTAGCTGCCTCTGACGTTCTGTCAGATGAGTCGGCAGTTTGACACGGTACGTGATGATCAAATCACCATAAGTACCGTTACCACGGTCGAAACCTTTTCCTCTTAACCTCACTTTCGTGCCATTTTGCGTCTCAGGCTTTACTTTGAGCTTGATCTTGGCACCTGTACTCAGGGTGAACACAAT
Organism: uncultured Prevotellaceae bacterium; assembly: GCA_946402905.1. Classification (GTDB taxonomy): domain Bacteria; phylum Bacteroidota; class Bacteroidia; order Bacteroidales; family Bacteroidaceae; genus Prevotella. The sequence goes on from CAMIYC010000027.1 coordinate 36,348, forward strand.
ATCACCCCCCAGCAAAGCGGTATAAAGGTCGATGTCGATCGTGGCATTCATCTCGCCCGAGTGCTCCTGACGTGACGCACGAGACTGACCACGCCCGCTCCTTCCGAAAATCTGCTCGAAGAAGCTACTGAATCCACCGCCACCGCCAGAGAAGACGTTGAAATCAAAACCCTCAAATGGCGAGCCTCCCCCACCCGACTGCCCAAACGGGCCTCCGCTTTGGAAGGCGTCAGCCTGACGCCACTGCTCTCCATACTGGTCATATTTCTTACGCTTCTCGGGATCACCGATCACTTCATAAGCCTCGTTCAAAGCCTGGAACTTAGCTTTGGCCTTAGGGTCATCCGGATGCAAATCCGGATGAAACTGCTTTGCTCTCTTCAGATAGGCCTTCTTCACGTCGGCCTGGGGTATGTTTTTGTCCACACCTAAAATCTTGTAATAATCTATAAATGCCATAATCAACTACCTCCTTTCCATTTTAGGATTAACAAAAACTGTTCCTTTTTTAACTCATCACACGTGACAGGTCAATATGTCAGTGGGGCTGCCATCACATCTTTTTTAGTTAATAATCATTAAACAAAAGAAATTCAGGCATTTGATGGAAATAAAAAAGGGAAGACAAGCCGATATTTCGATAAAAATTAGTAATTTTGCGCCCGATTATCAAACACACATAAAGTCAAACTTTATTAATTTACAATTTTATTTATTAATTTTATGTCAAACTTAAAAAATGTACAGCCGCTCGATGACTTCAACTGGGAAGAATTTGAGAATGGCAGTATCACCAACGTCAGCAAAGAAGACCTCGAGAAGGCCTACGACGAAACCCTTAACAAAGTCAGCGAGCACCAGGTCGTTGACGGCAAAGTAATCTCATTTGACAAGAAGGAAGTTGTTGTCAATATCGGTTACAAGAGCGACGGTATCATCCCCGCCAGCGAATTCCGCTACAATCCCGACCTGAAGGTGGGCGATATTGTAGAGGTATATGTAGAAAATCAAGAAGACAAGAAAGGTCAGCTGATCCTCTCTCACAAGAAGGCTCGCCTGAGCAAGAGCTGGGAGCGTGTCAACGCAGCTCTTGACAATGAGGAAGTCATCCAGGGCTACATCAAGTGCCGCACCAAGGGTGGCATGATTGTAGACGTATTTGGAATCGAGGCATTCCTGCCGGGAAGTCAGATTGACGTTCATCCTATACGCGACTACGATGTGTTCGTAGGCAAGACCATGGAATTCAAGGTGGTAAAGATCAACCAGGAGTTCCGCAATGTTGTTGTCTCACACAAAGCTCTTATCGAAGCCGAGCTCGAAGCTCAGAAGAAAGAGATTATCAGCAAGCTCGAGAAGGGTCAGATCCTCGAAGGTACCGTCAAGAACATCACCTCTTATGGTGTATTTGTCGACCTCGGCGGTGTCGACGGACTCATCCACATCACAGACCTGTCTTGGGGCCGCGTGAGCGATCCGAAGGAAGTAGTCTCTCTCGACCAGAAGATCAATGTCGTTATCCTCGATTTCGACGACGAGAAGAAGCGCATCGCACTCGGTCTGAAGCAGCTCACTCCACATCCATGGGATGCTCTCGACGAGAACCTGAAGGTGGGCGACCACGTGAAGGGCAAAGTGGTGGTGATCGCCGACTACGGAGCATTCGTAGAGATCGCTCCGGGCGTAGAAGGCCTGATCCACGTCTCAGAGATGAGCTGGAGCCAGCACCTGCGTTCTGCCCAGGAGTTCATGCACGTGGGCGACGAGGTAGAGGCTGTTATCCTGACACTCGACCGCGAGGAGCGCAAGATGTCTCTCGGCATCAAGCAGCTCAAAGAAGACCCATGGGAGGCTATCGAAGAGAAATATCCTATCGGTTCAAAGCACACCGCCAAAGTGCGTAACTTCACCAACTTCGGTATCTTCGTAGAGCTGGAGGAAGGTGTCGACGGTCTGATCCACATCAGCGACCTCTCCTGGACCAAGAAGGTGAAGCATCCTTCAGAGTTCACACAGGTGGGTGCCGAGATCGACGTCGTCGTGCTCGAGATAGACAAGGAGAACCGTCGTCTGAGCCTTGGCCACAAGCAGCTCGAAGACAATCCTTGGGATACCTATGAGACTCTCTACACTCCAGGCAGCGTGCACACCGGCAAGATCACTGAGCTGATGGACAAAGGCGCCGTCATCGCCCTTAATGAGGGTGGCGAAGGCTTTGCCACACCAAAGCATCTGGTGAAGGAAGACGGCACACAGGCTCAGCAGGGCGAGGAACTCCCATTCAAAGTGATTGAGTTTGTCAAGGAGACCAAGCGCATCATCCTCTCACACAGCCGCACCTTTGAGGAGGCTAAGGATGAGAAGAAGGCTCCACGCAAGCATACCGCTTCTAAGAAAGAAGAGACCCCGACCGTCAACAATGTCGCAGCCGGTACTACCCTCGGCGACCTCGACGCTCTGGCTGCTCTGAAAGCCAAGATGGAAAAAGGCGAATAATAACGCCATCTTTCATAATTATTGTTATTTATGACCTGCCTACCCATAGGCAGGTCATTTTTTTTCATGATGAAACACCATCGATAAAACATGAAACAGATTCTGTCAAATAAGGATGGAAAATATTTTGCGCTTTCCAAGATTTGCAGTACCTTTGCTTGAAAACCAAACATATAGCAGAAAAACATTAACAACACTTTTTTATGGAAAGAACATGGAGATGGTTTGGCAAGAAAGATAAGATCACACTTGCCATGCTGAAACAGATTGGAGTGGAAGGCATTGTCACCGCACTGCACGACGTTCCACTCGGCGAAGTATGGACACGGGAGAAAATACGTGACCTGCGGGAGTATATCGAAAGCTATGGGATGAGATGGTCGGTCGTAGAGAGCCTGCCCGTAGTGGAGACCATCAAATACGGAGGCCCAGACAGGGAAGAACAGATAGAAGTCTACAAAGAGAGTCTGCGCAACTTGTCGGCCGAAGGCATACACTGCATCTGTTACAATTTCATGCCTGTGTTAGACTGGGCTCGTACCGACTTGCTTCATGCCAACCCCAACGGCTCCTCCAACCTCTATTTCTCGTATGCCGAATTTGCATATTTCGACATCTATATTCTCAAGCGCGAGGGTGCGCGTGAGGAGTGGGCCCGATTCCGCTTCCCTGAGGGGGTGGGCCAAGGACGAAATGTGCTGGCAGAGGCTGACGAACTGGCCAAAACAATGACACCTGAGCGTGACCATCAGCTTGTAGAGAATATTGTCATCAAGACACAGGGCTTCGTTTCGGGCAATTTCAAAGAGGGCGACGAGCATCCTCTGGAGCTATTCCACCAACTGCTTGACAAATATAAAGGCATAGACAAGAAACAGTTGCGTGCCAATATGAAATATTTTCTCGAAGCCATCATGCCCGTCTGCGAAGAATGCGGCATGAACATGTGCGTGCATCCAGACGACCCGCCAATCGAGATACTCGGACTGCCACGCATCGTCAGGACGGAAGAAGACATACAGTGGTTTCTCGATGCCGTGCCCAACAAGCACAACGGCCTGACGTTCTGCGCAGGTTCGCTCAGTGCAGGTGCTTACAACAATGTGGTGGAGATGGCCGAGAAGTTCGCCTCACGCACCCACTTCGTACATCTGCGTTCGTGCCATATCTTCCCCAATGGCGACTTCACCGAGGCCAGCCATTTAGGCGGACGAGCCGACATCATTCAACTGGCGCGTATCTTTGAGAAGGAGAACCCGTCACTCCCCATGCGTGTAGATCATGGAATGACCATGCTCGGAGACGAAGACCGCGGATACAACGCCGGGTATTCATTCCTTGGCAGGATGTTCGCACTCGGACAAGTGCAGGGCATACTCGCCACCGTGGACCGTGAGTTAGGCATAGAATACAAACAACCAGGATTTTTTGACTAAAACTATGAAACTGACAGACATCTTAAAAAAGGATTTCGACGCCTCTGAGTGGGAGGCCAAAGGATACCAGCTCCCAAAGTTTGACAGAGCCGAAGTGGCCAGGAAGACTCACGACGCTCCCACATGGGTGCACTTCGGCGGCGGCAACATTTTCAGGGCTTTCCCGGCCGCCATACTTAACGACGCCCTCAATACAGGCAAATACGACCGTGGTGTCATCGTGGCCGAGACTTTCGACTTCGAAGTCATCGACAAAGCTTACGCGCCCTATGACAACCTGTCTTTGCTCGTCAGCCTACAGTCTACGGGCACCATCGAAAAGAAAGTGATCGCATCGGTGACCGAGGCGCTTAAAGCAGACTATCAGTTTGCCGACTGGCAGCGTCTGAAGGAAATCTTCCGAGCCCCGTCGCTCCAGATGATATCCTTCACTATCACCGAGAAAGGATACAGCGTGTCGCCCAATGACCTGGAGCGCGGTTTGCAGCCGGTGCTGGCCATGGGCAAAGTGACCGCCCTGCTCTATGAGCGCTACCAGGCCGGACAGCTGCCGCTGACCATTCAGAGTATGGACAACTGTTCGCACAATGGCGACAAAGTAAAAGCCGGCGTTTTCGCCTATGCCGAGAGATGGGTTTCCGACGGCATCATTCCATCCGCTTTCCTCGACTATCTCAAGGATGAGACCAAAATCACTTTCCCCTGGTCGATGATCGACAAGATCACGCCGCGCCCACATCAGAAAGTGCAGGAGATGCTCGCCAAGGACGGGTTTGAGGACAACAATTACATCGAAACCGAGAAGCATACCTTCACGGCTCCCTTCGTCAATGCCGAGGAGGTGCAATATCTTGTTATCGAAGACCATTACACCAACGGCAGACCGCCACTCGATCTCGGCGGTGCGCTCTACACCACACGTGAGACCGTTGACAAAGTGGAGACGATGAAGGTGACCACATGTCTCAACCCGCTCCACACCGCCATGTCTATTTACGGATGCCTGCTGGGATACACACTGATCTCTGCGGAAATGGCCGACGAAGACTTGCGCGCATTTATCCAGAAGATAGGCTACATGGAAGCCATGCCTGTGGTGACGGATCCCGGAGTGCTCAACCCGTATGAGTTTATCGGAGCTGTCATCAACCGCAGACTGCCCAATCCCTTTATGCCCGACGCGCCACAGCGCATCGCCATGGACACCAGTCAGAAACTCCCCATCCGCTTTGGCGAGACCATCAAGAAATACCTGGCCCGCGGACTCGACATGGACAATCTGCAACTGATACCACTCACACTCGCCGGATACGCTCGCTACCTGAAAGGCATCAAAGACGACGGCACACCGTTTGAGCCATCGCCCGACCCCATGCTCGACGAGCTGATGGCCATCGTGGCTCCACTGGAGGTGGGCAAGACCGACCAGGACTATTCATGCCTGCGACAGCTCTACAGCCGCAAAGATGTCTTCGGACTCAATCTTTACGAGGCAGGGCTTGGCGAGCAGATTGAGGGGATGGTCAAAGAATTGTATGCCGGCTATGGCGCCGTGCGCACGACACTCCACAAATACGTCAAGGCGAGATGATACTCCCGCTTCTTATCATAAAAGGTGGCTTTAAAGCCACCTTTTTTATATTGTCTTCGAATTCTTGCGTTTCTGTCACGGAATAATCCAGCCCTCGTCGTCAAACCGCAGCGGCCGGATAAAGAGTTTTGCCCTACCGTTCTGCTCCTTCTCATAGGCATGGGATACGAAATAGGATTGCCCGTCGAAATCATAAGCAGCGCAATGACCTAGGCCAAAGTATGTGGCGTCCGGGCCATAGAGATATGTTCCGCCGCCATGCTCCATCTTGCGTCCTTCCTTGTCGACGTAGGGGCCGCGAACGTCCTTCGACCTGCCATACACCGTCTTATAGGTGGAACGCTCGCCGCGGCAACAATAATCGAAACTGACAAACAAATAATAATACTTCCCGTGCCGGAAGATGAACGGCGCCTCGATGGCATTCTCTCCAGCCTCGATCGTGTCATTACCCTCGATCTCGAATTTGGTCGCGTCGTTGAGCTCGGCCAGAGTGAGCTTGCGGCCCACACGCCTGGCTATAGTGACTGGGGCACCTTGAGGTGTCTTGAAGTCCTTCTTCGACAGTTTCACCAGCTGGATGCCATCCCAGAAAGACCCGAAGGTGAGATAAGGCTGCCCCTTCTTGTCTACAATGAGATTGGGGTCAATGGCATTGTAATTATCTTGATGGCGGTGAGAGGCAATCACCATTCCTTCGTCCTTCCATCCGTAATCGGGAGAATTAGGATCTAAGGTCTTGTTGACTGCGACCCCGATGGCGCTGCCGTTCTTACCAAATGTGGAGCAGGAGTAATACAGACGCCACAGCCCCTTTTGGTAACTGATGTCAGGAGCCCATGTATGCCCGCGGTATCCGCGCACCGTGTCTGTCGCCCAGGCGGGGATAGGCTGCAAAACCGGCTTCTCCGGTCGCCATTCTTTCATATCTTTACTCGACATCACACCCACTCCCATTCCTGTGGAGAAAATGTAATATCTGCCGTCTTCGCCCTTGGCCATCACTGGGTCATGGACATCAGGATGTGTGGCATCGAAATGAAATGGTCTTCTACGCTGGCCTTGCTCTGTCTGGGCATAAGCTCCGCACGACATACATGCAAGAGCCATAAAAATCAATAGTTTTCTCATCTTGGATTATATATAGTTTCCTGTTGCAAATTTACAAAAGAAATCACGAATTTCCAAATATTATGCCTCATCTTCGACTACGCAAACCTTTACGTTTTATTTCTCTTTCAAATGAATGGTTTTATATAAAAAAAATAGTAATTTTGCAATCAGAAAAACATCGACTAAATCTATAACAACAAATGAAAAAATTACAGGAATTAAACAAGCGGACAGCTCCGAAGAGCGTCATGCCCGAGAAAGTGATACAGTTTGGTGAAGGTAACTTCCTGCGCGCTTTTGTCGACTGGATTATCTGGAACATGAATCAGAAGACCGACTTCAACGGCAGCGTCGTAGTCGTGCAGCCTATCGAAAAAGGTATGGTCGACTGGCTCAATGGCCAGGACTGTCTGTATCACGTCAACCTGCAAGGCCGTGAGAACGGAAAAGCCGTGAATACACTGGAGAGAATCGACGTGATCTCACGCGCCCTCAACCCCTACACCCAGAACTGGGCATATATGGCACTGGCCGACCAGCCCGAGATTCGATTTGTCATCTCCAACACGACAGAGGCCGGTATCGCTTTTGATCCTTCATGCAAACTGAGCGACGCTCCCGCCAGCAGTTATCCCGGCAAACTGGTGCAGCTGCTCTATCGTCGTTTCCAGACTTTCAACGGCGATCCTACAAAAGGACTCATCATCATGCCATGTGAGCTGATATTCCTCAACGGACATCACCTCAAGGAGTGTATCTATCAGTATATCGAGCTTTGGAAAGACGACTTCGGTGCCGACTACGAGGCATTCAAGGCTTGGTTTACCAACTACTGCTACGTGTGCGCCACCTTGGTAGACCGCATCGTCCCCGGATTCCCCCGCAAGGAGATTGCCGACATCCAGCAGAAAATCAGCTATAAGGACAACCTGGTGGTACAGGCTGAGATCTTCCACCTCTGGGTGATCGAGAAAGCTGAGAACATGACATGTGAAGAGCTCCGCGCAGAGTTCCCCGCCGAGAAAGCCGGCCTGCATGTGCTCATCGCAGAGAGCGAGAAGCCATATCACGAGCGCAAAGTCACCCTGCTCAACGGTCCGCACACCGTGCTCTCACCCGTGGCCTACCTGAGCGGCGTCAACATCGTGCGCGATGCTTGCAACCATGAGGTCATCGGCAAGTACATCCACAAGGTGCAGTTTGAAGAGTTGATGCAAACTCTCAACCTTC
>CAMIYC010000028.1 GCA_946402905.1 uncultured Prevotellaceae bacterium
AAGTCGCCCCCGCCGCTCAAATAAGAGCGGCGGGGGCTTTTTTGTTTTCTGGGGGAGAGGATAGGGGGATAGACTCTCTAGTAATACTAGTCCTCTTAGCTATACTATCCCTCCTATCCATCCTTCTTCGCTTCCGTCTTGCCAAAAAAAATCAACAGAAAAAATTGTGAGATTAAAAAAAATTATGTAGGTTTGCATATTCAATATGCAATGACAGTTTTACTGTTGAAATCGTCTGTTGAGTGTCATTTTGCCACTTTTGACGGTAATCTTTTGAGATGGGTGAGATGAATCGTGTGAAAAGAGGCCTGATATGGCTGTCGAGAATAAAGTATTGCAGAGGTTTTGGTATACAGTCGCCCAATGACTACCGGTTTGTGAGATATGTCATCAATGAGCACTCTCCTTACTACCAGTATGCCGAATTAATGAAATCGTATCCTCAAGTCGATGAGGATGATCGCAGGCTTTGTCAGTTATACTTCAGATTGAGTAATTATCTGCAGCCTCTTTACTATCTCGATTTCCAGCCGTCGGATGAAGTGTCGGCACAATATGTGTGTGCTGGATGCCGAGGCACGAAAGCTGTGCGGATGAAGGATGTGCACAATCTCCTTTCATTCAGAAAAGGTGTCACTGACGCAGTATTGGTAAGGTTCTCACGTGATATGGCTGTAGGAGATCTGCAGCCTGTAGTAGTGAAGATGCTGGAAGATTCCTCCGAATCTACAATTGTGGTGATGGAAGACATCTGCCATGGGAAGAAAAGACACCAGCTGTGGCTTCGTATGGCGGCTCACGAGAACGTAAGAGTCTCCTACGACCTATACTACTGTGGTATATTACTGTTTGAGCCGCGTCGATACAAGAAACATTATGTAGTCAACTTTTAATTGATATAACTATGAAAATAACCAAGGTTTATACAAAGACAGGAGATGAGGGAACCACCGCTTTGGTGGGAGGTTACCGAGTGAGGAAAACCAATGCCCGTATTGAGGCATACGGCACCGTGGATGAATTGAGTGCCAATCTGGGCGTGTTGGCGTCTTATATGAAGGACGGCGATGACAAAACATTGATCATACGCACGCAGCGCAATCTTTTCACAGTCTGTTCCAACCTGGCCACGGACAAGTCTAAAATGCCTGTCGCCAAGGTCTATACCCTCGACCCCGATGAAGTGGAGATTCTGGAACAGGAAATCGACGCCATCAATGCCAGCATCCCGCCTCAGAATGCCTTTATCCTGCCGGGTGGCTCCCATGAGGCCGCCTTTGCACATGTATGCCGCACAGTGTGCCGTCGTGCCGAGCGCCGCATTTTCTTCATGAACGAATCAACACCCGTCGACCCTGAAATCCTGCAATATATGAACAGGCTGTCGGATTATCTCTTCGTGCTTGCAAGAAAATTGAACTTTATCGACGGTGTGCGTGAAAAAATATGGAAGAAACCTTTGAAATAAGAAAAAAATCATTACTTTTGTCGCGCATTATTAATTACTAATTTAAAAACTATGTATTGGACACTGGAATTGGCTTCAAAACTGGAAGATGCACCCTGGCCCGCTACTAAGGAAGAGTTAATAGATTACGCTATAAGGTCAGGTGCCCCACTTGAAGTATTGGAGAACCTTCAGGAGATTGAGGATGAGGGTGATGTATACGACGATATTGAGGATATATGGCCTGACTATCCGACAAAAGAAGATTTCCTTTTTGATGAGGAGGAGTATTAAACCTTTATTTAGATTGTAAAATCAAATATCAGCGAGACAAGCAATTCGATTTGCTTGTCTCGCTGATGTTTGATGGTGATAGAAACAGAAAAAGCCTGCCTTGTCATCCCGACAAGACAGGTGTTTTAGCCTATAGGTCTTTTTTGTTATAACTAACCTTTATGTAAATGCAAAGATACACTTTTGGGCTTATTCATCTTGTGCGTATCGGAGGTAAAAGCATGGGATGAGATATCGCACTAAAAGTAGTTTAAGAGTTTTTTTTGATTTTTGTTGCCGTTAGCAATAAACAGAAACATTCCTTCGTTTTATATTTAGGTAGAAATGATATGGTGTTCATGAATCAGTTTAATACTTATACCTCTCATTTGAATTTGGACTTTCTGCGAGACTATTGCATGGAGAAAGGCAAGAGAATGGTTTTTGTAAAAAACCAGTTTGTGGAGCGTGTGGGGCAGCCTTCAAGATGGTTGGGATATGTCACGAAAGGATATTTCAAATATGTGGTCACCAATGATGTGGATGGGAAAACCTATAATACAGGATTTTCTTTTGAGGGGGAGTTTGTTGCAGACTATCCCAACTGCCTGTATCATCAGGAGGCTGAGGTTTCTATCATTGCTGGCGCTGCATGTGAAGTGTGGATGATGGATGGGGTGGAACTCAATAGGATGTATCAGGAGAGCCAGGATATGTTGCGTGTCGGGATGGAAATCAGTGAGTCGTTTTTTTGCCAGACCTATTCTCGCTTTCTCGATTTTTATCGTACCGACGCACAAAGCCGGTATGAGCGTCTGATGGGCCGATGCCCTCAAATTGTTCAGCAGATCGACTTGAAGGATATTGCCTCTTTTTTGAGGGTCACGCCCGTCACCATCAGCAAAATTCGACGTAAAATCACTTTTGGAGAATGATCCCTCCTTTTCACTTTAACTTGTAGTCCCTCCACTTCGCCGCTAGTGTCCCTCTCCCCTCAGAAGAACTCTCTCTGCAAGTGTCCCTCTTCCCTCGGGAGAATTCTCGCCGCCAGTGTCCCTCTCCCCCTTGGGAGAGCTCGGTGAGTGGCGAAACTTTCAGAAGATTGATTGCAAAAAAAATGCGAAAAATATGCAGAAGGAGCGAAAACATGCGAAAACAATTAATGCGCTGCATTCATTTCAGAATGTTGCCTTGCCTTGAAGAGTTCGATGACACCCCTAATTCGTAAAGCGAGATAAAAAATGAAGTAGTTCATTTTGTTCTCCCCTCGATTTGCATTATCTTTGCATTTCAAACACCTAAAAACAATCGTTATGGTCAAAAATTGCTTTTTAACCATTGTCTGGAGCCTCCTCAGCCTTGTGTCGATGGCCCAGCAACCTTATTTCATCCAAACATTCGAAGACTCTATTCCCGCACAGGATGATGTCAGGGAACCACTCGCTTTCGTGATAGAAGGACAGGGTGAATGGATCTTTTACAACTGTTTTAAAGGCACCAATACCAAGTATATTACAGATGGCTCCAACGGCGACCTCCGTATGGTGAAAAATGGCCTCAATGGTCCTGGCGACTCCTATGTCGTCACCCCAGTTTTCGACCGTGGCGTGAAAAAGATCACCTTCGATGAAGGACGCACCAAGAAATACATCGACATCTCGGTGTCGAAAGATGGTGGCCTCACCTGGACAAGCATCTATAAGTATGATAAAAACACCCAGCAGCACAATACCGTGGAGGTGAATGATGTCGAGGTGAATCGTGTCAGGCTCTCCAACTACAATACCAAAAACGACTGTGATGTAGACAATCTTGCGATATACCCAGAGGCTGAGGGCATCCCTGCCACCGTAGTGACCGGCGAGGTGAGCGAAGTCACCAAAACTTCTGCACGTGTCAGTGGACAGGTGACAGATGCCGGCGACCGTGAGATGCTGCATTACGGAGTATGTTGGAATTATACCGGTTCGCCTGTCTATACAGACAATCCCGTCCATGCTTCGAAATATGATTTCACGGTCGACCTTGATGCACTGATGGCCAGCCACCAAGTCTATTACCGCGCTTACGCCTTCACTCGTGCCGGCGTGAGCTATGGCGAAATACGCACCTTTGAGACGGCTCCTGCCACCATGGCTGTCATCAATACCAAGCAAATCACCATCGACCGCCATGGCTATTATGTCACGGGGGGCCAGGTGGCCGATGATGGCGGACTGCCTGTCATCGAGCAGGGCGTCATCTACGATACCACTCCCGGTTTGTCCGTGTCGCAGGGCAATCAGGTGGTCAGCGCTGCAGCTACAGCCAATTACACTTTGAAACTGACATTAGAGAGCCATACCACCTACTATTATCGGGCTTATTGCCAGACCGATGCTGGCATCAGTTATGGCGAAGAACTCACCTATACCACTGGCGAAGTGGTGCCACCATCGTTTGCGGGCAACATCATTTGGTGTTCGCCTGAGGGCGATGATGCCTCTGCCGATGGTTCCGAGGAGGCACCTTTCTACTCGCTGCAGAAAGCGGTCGACTTGGTGGAGCCTGGCGACACCATCTATATGCAAGCTGGCACCTATGTCTACGATGCACGTATCAATATCAATACATGTGCCACTGCCGACAAACCTATAGCTCTTTATGCCATCGGTGGCAGGGCGGTGCTCGACTTCAGCGCCATGCCTTATCACAAGCATTCCGACAATCCTTATCAGGGTGTGCGCCTTTGTGGCTCCTACTGGCATTTTTATCGCATCGACATCACTCATGCCTCAGACAATGGGCTGCTCATCGAGCGCAACAAACCTACTGGAGGCTCCAACAGCGACATCCTCAATGCCACGGAGCAAGCTCACGACAATATCATTGAAGACTGCCGCTTCTATCGCAACGGAGATACGGGATTGCAAATGAAAAATCTGGCTTCGTTCAACTATGTCATCAACTGCGACTCCTATCTCAACTGCGACGAGGAGGAGGGCGACGCTGATGGCTTCGCACCGAAAATATCTGTGGGCGACGGCAACTACTTCTACGGATGCCGTGCCTGGGCCAATTCCGACGATGGATGGGACGTGTTTTTCAAGAAAGATGGCGGCTTCGCCGACAATGTGAGCATCATCATGGAACATTGCATTGCCTATAAGAACGGATTCCTCGACTTGGAGCACATAGCTCCCGACGGCAATGGCAACGGATTTAAGATGGGCTCCAACCAAGGTGCCATGAATGTCTATCTCAATCGTTGTCTTGCTGTCTGCAACAAGGCGAAGGGCTTCGACCAGAATCACAATGCCGGTGACATCATCATGAACAACTGCACAGGCATGACTCTCAAGTCGGTGAGCGACAAGACCTATTCATATCGTATCTACGAGGAGATTGCCTCCGGGCATACCGTGCGACTCACCAACTGCATCGCCATCAACGACAATGCCGCTACCAATAAGATTGATAAGAACACGGGCAAATACAAAGAGGGAGAAGACGGAAAATATGGCGACTACGGACGCTTTGAGATCGACTCCACCCTCGTTGGTATGCAACTCATCACTTGTGAATTCCACAAGGCCGATCCCACCCAGTTTGTCGATATCACCAACCATGAGGAACTCATTTCCGAGCGCATGGCCGATGGTGAACTGCCTGTCACTACGTTTGCCCATCTTCGTGAAGGTTCTTTCCTCATCGACGGTGGCACACCTGTCGAGTCTACGGTCTATCGGGGCATCCCCGTCGAGGGCATTACCTACCGCGGTGAGCGTCCCGACTTAGGTGCCTACGAGAGCGGCGATGGGGTCGAGACGGCCTTGCAGCATTTGTCGCAGCCAGTCAGTGATGGGAGCCTGAAGCTCGCTCAAACCGCCTCTGGCCTGCTTCTCGTCACGGTGGCAGCTCCTGCCGGACATCACGACTTCACTCTCTCCCTTTATGCATTGGATGGACGCCTCTTGGCCCGCCATGATTTTGTTGGCCCCACCACCGCGGTCAGGATGCCGCCTCATGGTGATGCGGTGATTGTACGTGTCATGAGTTCCAAGGGCTTCTCTGCCTCGTCAAAGCTGAAAATCCAGATGCCATGAAGAAAACAATGATTGCTGGGCTTTTGCTTTTGTTGCTGGCCATCATTGGCGTGGCCGCCTTCTTCGTTTTTAAGCAGCCCTCGGTAGATGACGAACAGCCTCATGAGAAAACCTATCGGGAGATCTCTTATCCTACACAGAATTACGATCGCGAGAAGGTCAATGAAGTGCGGGGCGTCATCCTCCACCATACGGCCTTGCCCACCATCGAACGATCACTGGAGGTATTGACCACCCCTATCAACAAGGTGGGCACCCATTGCTTGGTAGATACCGACGGCACCCGATATATTCTATGCGACCCTACGGTCGTCACCTTCCATGCCGGCAAGTCGGTGCTCAATGACCGTGAGAAATGCAATGAGTTCACCATAGGCATAGAGTTTCAGGGCAACACGTTGGAAGAACCGCTCACCGACGACCAGATTAGTAGTGCCATCCAATATCTTCTTCCAATCATCGACCGCTATCATATCTCTCTCGACAGTGTCGTCACCCACGAGATGATTCGTGACAACTACATGCTCAAATACCCAGAGAAACGTACCAAAAACAAGATTGATATCACCTCCTGGGAATACCGTCGCGTGATGAAAGCCCTCCGGGAGGCTTATAGGGAAAGCCACGGAGAACCAATGGGTTGAACTTTACTTGGAAATAAAGATTTCTTCCGATAGTCATTTTGCAACCCAGTTGCAAAACTTTTGCCTTACCTTTGCACCGAGAAATCAATTAATGCAGAGATTATGGCACATTCACATCATCACGAATGCAGTTGTGCTCATGAACACCATCATGAGCATCACCATGAACACCATCATGAACACCATCATGAGCATCATCACGACAGTTTGAAAGGTCATTTGGTCTTGATAGGCCTCACCGTTGTCTTGTTGATAACGGCCGTGTGGATAGAACATCATCTTCATTTACCGACGTGGCAGCTGTTGCTGGTCTATCTGGTTCCTTATCTGTTGATAGGGCATGACACCTTGCGTGAGGCAGCCGAGGGCATCGCACATGGCGAAGTCTTCAATGAGCATTTTCTCATGTCCGTTGCCACGATTGGTGCGCTGTGTATCGGTTTCTTGCCGGGAGCAGAGACAGAGTTTCCCGAGGCGGTGTTTGTGATGCTCTTCTTTCAGGTGGGAGAACTATTCGAGGGTTATGCAGAGGGTAAAAGCCGTGACAGCGTCGCCCATCTGATGGATATCCGTCCTGATATAGCCCATGTGGTGAGAGACGGAAGAGAGGCAGAGGTCAGTCCTGACAAGGTGGAGGTAGGCGAGACTATCATCATCCGACCGGGAGAGAAAGTGCCGCTCGACGGAGTCATCCTCGATGGCGCCACGTCGCTCAACACCGTCGCGCTGACTGGTGAGAGCATGCCCCGCGAGGCGAGCGAGGGCGACGAGATCATCTCTGGCTGCGTCAGCCTCACGGGCGTGGTCAGTGTGCGTGTGACAAAAACTTTCGGTGAGAGCACCGTCTCCAAAATTATCCGCCTGATGGAAGATGCCACGGAAAGCAAGTCGCGCAGCGAGACATTCATCGCGCGTTTCGCCCGCATCTATACTCCGGTAGTGGTGTTTGCCGCTTTGGCCCTGGCGATACTGCCGCCTTTGTTTTCAGGCCATTTCGCAGCCGCTTTCCCGGTGTGGCTCTACAGGGCGTTGATGTTCCTCGTCGTGTCATGTCCCTGCGCGCTGGTCATCAGTGTGCCGCTGACCTTTTTCGGGGGGATTGGCGGTGCCTCCCGTCAGGGTATCCTCGTCAAGGGGTCTGGCTTCATGGATGTGCTGGCCAAGGTCGGCACGGTGGTCTTCGACAAGACAGGCACACTCACCCACGGACAGTTTGCTGTCGAGGCTGTGCATCCTGATGCCTGTGACGAACGTCAGCTGCTACATCTTGCAGCACATGTGGAGCATTTCTCTACCCATCCCATAGCCGCCGCACTGCGCGACGCTTTCCCCGACGAGGCCACCGACGGGTGCAGTGTCTCCGACGTGGAGGAAGTGGCAGGCCAGGGCATCCGTGCCCGTGTGGGCGACAGCTTGGTCTGTGTGGGCAACAGCCGGATGATGGATGCCATCGGGGCGCAGTGGCACGACTGTACACACGTGGGCACCATCATCCATGTGGCCATCGACGGCGTTTATGCCGGACATATCGTCATCAACGACCGTGTAAAGGAAGACAGTGCCGAGGCAGTGGAAAGTTTGTCGCAACTGGGAGTGTCGCGCACCGTGATGCTCACGGGCGACCGCGGCGAGGTGGCGGCGGAAGTGGCAGGCCGTCTCGGTCTGACGGAATATCATGCGCAGCTGCTCCCGGCCGACAAGATCAGGCAGGTGGAGCGACTGTTGAGCGAGTGTCCCGCAGGGCGCTACCTGGCTTTTGTGGGCGACGGTATCAACGATGCACCCGTACTGGCCCGCGCTGATGTGGGTATAGCCATGGGCGGACTGGGCAGCGACGCCGCCATCGAGGCCGCCGACGTGGTGCTGATGGACGATCACCCGTCGAAGGTGGCGCTGGCCGTCCGCATCGCACGCCGCACGATAGGCATCGCCCGTCAGAACGTGTGGCTGGCCATCGGTGTCAAGCTGGCGGTGCTGCTCCTGGCCACTTTCGGTCTTGCCACCATGTGGATGGCTGTCTTCGCCGATGTCGGAGTCACCGTCATCGCCGTGCTCAATGCCATGAGGGCTTTGAGCACGGCGCGCTTATAAGTTATGTCTATAACCTTTCGATGAGTTCCAGGCACATGCGCGAATTGTGGTATGGACATTTCCAGAAGCCGGCTTTGTCGTCGGTGAGGTTGAGCGTACCGTCGGGATGACGGCTCCAATGCCATTCACCATGTTCCCAGTCCACGAGTTGTTTCTTGATATATTCCCAGCACTGGATGGCCTTGTCGAGCGCGTCGTTGTCGCCGAAGTGCTGGTATATGTTGATCCATCCCACCACATTCTCGGCCTGCACCCACCAGTGCAGGTCGTCGTCCACATGGCCGGTGTCGAGGTTGGCCTCATGTATCATGGAGCCGTCGGGGCGCAGCCCTTTCTCGCTTGCCTGAGCCACCATTCGCACGATGGGCTCCACCTGTCTCAGCACGTCCTTGTCGCCCAGCACGAGTGCCGCCTCATGCATCAGCCACGAGCACTCGATGTCGTGGCCGTAGCTCTCGAGGTGTCCGGCCCCACGCGTCCAGTCCATTTCGAAGAACAGGTCGAGGTGGTGGGTCTGAGGATTGAGTATGTGGTCTGTGAAGATGCGGATGAGATGGCGCAGCGACCGCTCTATTCTGGCGATGGTCTCAGGTGGTACGGTGATGCCGACAGGCAGCACTGCCCCCAGGGCGGGCACATAGCTGCACGACTGGGCAGCCTGTAACTCTTTAAGGCAGCGATAGAGGTTGGTATAAGGCTCGATGATGTGCAGGTGAGTGTTCTGAGACTTGGGGTAGTTGGCGTCGAGTTCCGAAAGCCGCATGTCGGCTATCTCTCCCCACTCACGTGTGCAGGCCTCGATATATCCATCATGTTCATGGTCGAGAGCATGTTGCTCGATACATTCATACAGTGCTATCGCTTGGTCGAGTGCCTCCAGGTCGCCCGTAGCCCTGACATATTCCGACAGGCCGTAAATGACGAATCCGATGGCATAGAATTGCTTCTTGGTGTCAGAGGGTCTTCCTTTGTAGTCGAGGCTCCAGAAGACCCCACCGTATTCAGGGTCGATAAAATGGTCGAGGATATAGTCTTTTGCCCGTCTGGCCGTCTCCAGGTATTCCGGTTTGCCAAGCACCCTGTAGGCCGCCGAGAACGACCAGAGGATACGGGCATTGAGGATGGCTCCCTTATCAGCCTCAGGGTGAAGCACGTCGTGGCCGTCGATACGTCCGTAGAAGCCGCCGTTGTCAGGGTCGGTCATACGGTTGATCCAGAAGGGGAGGATGTTGTTCTCAAGCACATCCTGCACTTGGGTTTTAAGGTCTTTTGTTCGCATTTTTTTATTTCATACATTGGTTTATTATGTCGGCGAAGATAATGATTTTTTTACATATCGTCAAGCATTTGACCTAAAAAATCTTCGTTATTATCAGGTTGATTCCGGATATGATTCGTCGAGGCTGTCAGCCTGCCTGTTTCGCGGCTCATCCGTTCCGTAGTAATACTAGTCCTCCTAACACCTCAAACCTGATCACCTCTCCCCCCAGCCCCCAAAAAAATGCGGAGGAATTTGACGGATAAGTGTCAAAAACACACGAATTTTGTAATGGTTTTTGGTTCTTTTTGGTTGGTTTATTCTCCACTTTCCATCCACTTCTTTTTTTTGTATATATTCTCTTAATCCGTTGTTAATCAGTGGAATCATATTTTTGCTCAAACCCTCAAAATCCACTTTTTCATTTTATTCACTTGATGTGAAAGGATAAAATGTATACTTTTGAAACCGAAAACCTATTTCGAGCAGAAAATACCGTTTGAGACAATCATACCTAAACAATTATTAAATCATATTTCTACATGGAAAAAGGAAAAATTCTGATGGCGTTGTTGGCATTTCTGTGGATGTCAATGACGGTCTCTGCCCAGAAACAAAATTTCTCGGGCACTGTGGTAGACGTCAGCGGCGAACCGATTATCGGTGCCACTGTCGTGGAGAAAGGAACAGCCAACGCTGTGATCACTGATATTGACGGACACTTCTCGTTGTCGGCCAATGCCGGTGCCACCCTGTTGGTGTCCTATATCGGATATGCGAGTGAGGAGGTTTCTGCAGCCCCCAATATGCGTATCGTGCTCAAAGAAGACGCCGCCCTGCTCAACGACGTGGTGGTCATCGGCTATGGCGTGCAGAAGAAAAGTGTGGTTACAGCCTCTATCGCCAAGGTGAGCGCCGAAGACCTGGAAGGCAAGATGCCCGTGCGTATGGACAATGCGTTGAAGGGTTTGGCAGCCGGTGTCAACGTCACCTCTAACTCTGGTCAGCCGGGTGAAGGTTCGCGCATACGCATACGCGGTAATAACTCGGTCAACAGTTCATCCGACCCACTCTATATCGTCGACGGCATGCCGATAGAGGGAGGACTCGACTTTGTCAACCCCAATGATATCGAGTCGATCGAGGTGCTCAAAGACGCAGCCTCTGGAGCCATCTACGGTGCGCGTGCCGCCAATGGTGTGGTGCTCGTGACCACCAAGAAAGGCAAGATCGGCAAGCCGCAGGTCAGCTACAACTTCTCCTATGGATGGCAGAGCGCCTGGAAGAAGCGCGACGTGACCAGTGCACAGGAGTATGCCGTGCTGCAGAATGAGAAATACATGAACGGCGGCTATGCACCGCTCTACCAGGATCCCTCCAACCTGACCGACTCCAACGGCCAGACCATCACCGGAAAGGGTACCGACTGGCAGGAGCTGGTCTTCAACGACAACGCACCGGTGGTCAACCACGACGTGACCATCAGCGGTGCCTCCGAGCGAGTGAACTACTACCTCTCCATGGGATATTTCACACAGGAAGGTATCGTGGGCGGCAACTACGGACAGTCCAACTACGACCGTCTGACCATGCGCTCCAACACCCAGTTCAACATCATGGACGCTGAGAAAGACCGCAACTTCCTCAACCGCCTCGACCTCAATGTCAATGTGGCTTATATGCGCACCCATGCTACAGGTATCGGCACCAACTCGGAGTACGGCTCCGTGCTGGGGTCGGCACTCTATATGTCGCCGCTGCTGGCACCCACTGCCGTCAACTGGACCGACGACAATGGAACGAGACACCAAGTGGCCGACGACCTCATCGCCAATTTCGCCTCCTACGACCTGCCACGCGACGCACAGGGCAACCCCTACACCATCCCCGGCTCCTTCGGCACCTATCAGGAGATGAACAACCCCCTCGCCATGATGACCCTCAACCCCACACGCAGCTGGTCGCACAAGTTTGTGCCTAAGTTCGCACTCGACCTCCAGCTCTGGGACAATCTCAAATACCATTTCTCCTACAGTGCCGACCTCGCCTTCTACGGCAACAGCGGCGGCACCACTTCGCTCTATTACCTCTCGGCCAACAACCGCGCCGATCACACCAGTGCCAGTGTATACAAAGGCAACAACGTGACCTGGCAGATTGAAAACACGCTCACCTATGACAAGCAGATCGACAAGCACACCTTCGGCATCGTGCTCGGACAGTCGGCCCTCAAGTTCAAGGGCGACGAGCTGAGCGGATGGCGCTGGGGACTGGTCAACGTCAACAAGCCCTATATCAACTATACCAACGGCGTGATCGAATACACCAAAGATGCCGACGGCAACATCACCGGCGCCACCGTGCCCTACGGAGTGGGCGGAAGCATGTACACACAGCACCGCATGAGCTCGCTCTTCGGACGTGTGAGCTACAACTACGACGAGCGCTATATGTTCCAGGCCACCGTGCGCCGTGACGGCAGCAGCCGCTTCGGCACCAACAACCGCTATGGCACCTTCCCCTCCGCCTCCGTGGGATGGAATGTGACCAACGAGAGCTTCATGGCACCCACACGCTCCTGGCTCACCAACCTGAAGTTGCGCGCCAGCTGGGGTAAGAACGGTAACGACGGCATCGGCGACTTCGCCTATACCACCCTCACCGCCATGGGCAACAACGTGTTCTTCGGAAAGATCGCACAGAAGAACGTGGGCTCCAAGGCCGACAAGACTGCCAACCCCGACCTGAAATGGGAGGAGAGCGAGCAGACCGACATCGGCCTCGACTTCGGATTCTTCGACAATGCACTCACCTTCACCGTCGACTACTTCATCAAGAAGACCAACGGCATGATCATCACCATGCCCATCCCCTCCTACGTGGGCGAGACCAAGCCGCTGGGCAATGCCGGCGACATGGAGAACAAAGGTGTGGAGTTTGAACTCGGATACAAGTGGCACATCGCCGACGCCAAGTTCCATGTCAAGGGCAATGCATCCTACCTGAAGAACACCCTGAAAAACCTGGGCAACGACACCGGCTTCCTGCCGCTCGACGGCGTGCAGGGCATCTCTGGCGGCGGCACACGAGCCGAAAACGGACAGCCCTTCCCCTTCTTCTACGGATATAAGACCGACGGCATCTTCCAGACCACTGAGGAGGTCAATGCCTACACCAACGCCAACGGCGGGCTGATACAGCCCAGTGCCCGTCCGGGCGACGTGCGATTCGTGGATGTCAACGGCGACGGACTCATCAGCGACGAAGACCGTACCAACATCGGCAACGGTACACCGAAGTGGACCTTCGGCCTCAACTTCAACGCCGAGTGGAAAGGCTTCGACTTCAACGCCTTCTTCCAGGGGGTGAGCGGAGCCGATGTCTTCGACGCCACCTACCGCACCGATGTCTTCTCGGGCAACTATCCTACCTGGATGCTCGACCGATGGACTGGCCCCGGTACCAGCAACAAGTATCCGCGCCTGGCACTGGGCGATGCCGTCAACTGGCAGATGTCCGACATCTATGTTTGCGATGCCTCTTACCTGCGACTGAAGAATATCTCGCTGGGCTATACACTGCCACGCAGCATCACACAGAAAGTGATGATCGAGCGCCTGCGCTTCTACGTGATGGCCGACAACCTCGTCACCTGGACCAAATACTGGGGATTCGACCCGGAGATCGGCTCCGGAGGCACCTCGCTCGGCGTCGACCGTGGCATCTATCCGCAGGCACGCACCTGGACCGTGGGACTCAACATTACATTCTAACACATCATCAATATAGCATATACAATGAAGACAAATAAATCACTGGTTTTAGGAATGATGGTTTCTGCCGCGCTGCTGACCACCAGCTGCAGCGAGGATTTCCTCAACGTGGAGAAACCCGACGGCGAGCCGCTCGAGGAATACTACAACAGCAAGGAACATATCGAGGAGGCGGTCATCGCCGCCTACGACCCCATCCACTGGCACGACTGGGGGCTCGACCAATACAATGCCTACAACATCGACTCGGAGATCATGGGCGATGACTTCTGGGTGGGAGGTGCCAACTATCAGGACATGATGCACTGGCACATGCTCGGCAATTTCGAAGCCACCGCCGACAACACCCTCAGCACCCTCTGGACCATCGACTACTCGGGCGTGAAGCGCTGCAACGACGCTCTGCGATACCTCACCTGGGTGGAGCTCAGTCCCGACTACGAAGCCTCATGCGAGATGCAGGTGCGCACCTTGCGCGTGTTCTATTACAACAACCTGTGGCACCTCTTCGGCAATATACCGTTCTATCTCGAAAACCTCACCGCCAGCACCAATTACACCGCGCCGCAGCTCAAGGCCGACGAGGTGTACGCCCAGCTCATCACCGAGCTCGAGGAGGTGATCGACTCCAAAGTGCTGCCCGTGAAGTGGGATGACAGCAACGCAGGACGTGTGTCGCAGGCCATGGCCATCCTGATGTATGCCGAGATGGTGACCTATCAGAACGACACCGAGCGATTCGGCAAGGCACTCAGCTATCTCAAAGAGCAGGTCATCGGCAAGTATTCCCTTTATCCCGACTTCCGCGGCATGTGGCTCACAGAGGGAGAGTGGTGCAGCGAGTCGATCTGGGAGATCAACTACGATCAGACACAGTCTGAGCGCGACTGGGGCTCCGGCCTCGCCGTGGGAGGCATGGTCATACCTACCCTCATCTCGCCCAACGACTGGCACAACGGCGACGGATGGGCCGAGGACGGCAATCAGGACGGATGGGGATTCCTCCCCATGCGACTGCGCACCCTGCAGATGTATGACGCCAATGACAAGCGCATAGCCGGCACCGTGTGGGACGTGCGGGGCAAGGAATATACCCTGCGCGACGCCGACACCCATCTCTGGCTCTTCAAGTACCGCCCCTTTGACGTGAACAATGCCAACGGCACCTCGTCAAAGAACCTCAACTACGCCAACAACTACCGGGTGTACCGCTATGCGGAGGCCCTGCTCTACGCCGCCGAACTCTCACTGCGTGCCGCCAACGGCAGTGCCGCCGACGCCAAGCAGTATATTAACGAGGTGCGCGCACGCGCAGGCATCACACCCCTCGACAATGTGACCCTCGACGATGTGTTCACCGAGCGTCACAAGGAGTTTGTGGGCGAGGGCAAGCGCTATTTCGACCTCGTGCGAGCTGAGTTTATGACCGATGCACAGGTGTCCAGCGCCAACAAGGCCACCGGTGTGCTCGTGCCAGCCCAGGACGAGGGCGTCGTAGGATCGCAGCGCACCAACGCCTGGAAACCCACCAAGAAGTATATCCCCATCTATCAGGCAGAGCTCGACTCCGACCCCGCTCTCGTACAGAATGAAGACTATTTCAAATAAAACATACTAATACTCAGAAATATGAAAAAGACAATATACAGCCTTTTGGCAATCGCCGTCGCAGGATGGTCGCTCACAGCTTGCTCACCCGACGAGTTTCAGGGCGTCGACCCCAACGGCGTACCCACTGTCAGTGGCGAGGACTTCACACTGCATGTCGACCAGGATGTCAACCAGATCACTGTCAGTTATCCCGAGAAAGAGGGCGTCTATCCCATCTGGATCTTCAACGGGGCCACTTACAGCACGCTCAACAACTCTGGCTGGGCCAACACGGAGGCCGGCACCTATACCGTGGAACTCAAACTGGGCAACCGCAACGGTGTCAGTGCCACGGGCGTGAAGAAAGAGTTCACCTTCAATGAGACAAAGGTCAACTGGGACAACTATTTCAAGCGCATCACCGACAAGGAGTGGCGCATCGACTATGCCGAGGTGGCACACCTAGCTTGTGGCCCTTATGGTGGCGACGGCACCGGGTGGTGGTCGGCAGATCCTCAGGAGAAGAAAGGCTTCGGCGTCTACGACGACCGCGTCACCTTCACCGCCGACAACAAGAAGGGTGGCTCGTTCACCTACAACCCAGGAGCCGATGGCAAGACCTACGTCAACAAAGGCTGCACCACCTGGGGCACACAGAATAATGAGGCCGATGTGGATGTGGCCACACAGACACAGGTCTCCGCCTATCATTTCGAGCGGGGCAAATGGACCGACTCCGAGGGGCAGGTAGTGGATGTCGACTTCCTCGTGCTCGACGCCAACACCCTCTTCCCCTATATCAGTGCCGACCGGCAGTATCAGGAGCCACGCTTCCGCATCGAGACGCTTACCGCCTCGAAGATGGTGCTCGTCTATGAAAACCAGCCCGACGGTATCTCCTGGCGCTTCATACTCACCAGCAAGGCCGAGGAGAAGGGCTTCGAGGGCTTCGACGCCAACAGCGACTACAATATGTGGAAAGGCATCGACCCGAGGATGACCTTCTACTACAATCCCGACCCCAACTGGACCAATGAACAGACCCCGGTGCTGGAGAGCGGATTCCAGAAAGGCAACAACGACTATACGGTGAGCATCCCGAGTGAGTGCTACGCCGACTGGCAGGCACAGGTGCACTTCCATACCTCACTGGCCCTCTCAGCCGCTGCCAACTACGACTTCTCCACCATCCTGCTCTCCGACCAGGACATCGATGGCGTGATCGTGAAACTGACCGATGAGAACGACGCCGACTTCATCGTCGAGGAGCATGTCAGCCTCAAGGCCGGCGAGGAGTATATCTGCTGGAAGAGCGACGTGCCGGGCAAAGACCTCAGCCCCGTGAAACTCGTCTTCGACTTTGGTCACGCAAAGGCCAATACCAACGTCAATATCCGCAACATCGTGATCAAAGACCATGCCAACGACGACGGCACGGTGCTGCCTGACGAAGGCGGGACTTCAGGTGTCAACTGGGTGGCTGTCGACTCTCCCGACAACCTCGGCGCAGGCTTCAACACCGCCGGACAGATGCAGTTCTGGTGGGCCGACGCAGGCTGGAGCCAGATAGGCGACCCGCAGTTCTCCTTCGACAAGGGGGTGTATGTCATCACCGCCAACGATGCCACCTCGGCAGAGTGGCAGGCACAATGCTCCATCCACAACGTATCCCTGCCCATCGAGCCGGGACAGCTCTACGACATCCGCGCAAAGATCGAGTCGAGCGAGGACTTGGCACGCTACACCTTCAAGGTCTGCGATGAAGGAGACGATAATAACACGCTGGTCTACAACGGCTCACTGGCACTCCAGGCTGGCGAAAACATAGTGGAACTCGTGGGCGTAAAATGCCAGAATAACGGCAAGGACTCCGGCTTCAATACGGCCAAGCTGTTCGTCGACCTCGGAGGCTGTCCCGCAGGACTGGAGATACGCCTGAGCGACATCATCGTGCAGCGGCACGCCGAGGGGGACACTACGCCTTCCGGCGGCAACGACTGGGACTGGACCTCCTCCAGCAATCTCTGGAAGCCGGTCTATGACAGCCAGCTCTCGCCTGCCTTCTATTATGCTCCGGGCTGGAGCCAGATTGCCGACCCGGCATTCTCACAGGATGGCGACGTCTATACGGTCACGCTGCCCCAGGCCACTACCGACCAGTGGCAGGCACAGATGCACTTCGACACCAGCATCTCGGCCAAGCAGGATGACAAATACAACTTCTACTGCGTGCTGGAGTCCGACCAGGATCATCCGGGTGTGACGGTCAAACTCACTCAGAATGGTGACGACAACAACTTCTTCTTCGCACCGCGTGTGGCTTTGACAGCCTTCGAACCCTATGTCTTCAAACAGGAGGGCGTGACCCTGCCCAAAGGCGACGCGGCAGCACTCAACCTCTTCTTCGACTTCGGCGGCAACGGGGCTGGCAACACCATCACCATCAGTAAAATATATCTTGAGAAAGTACAATGAACATGCGCAAATATTTTTTGATCACCACATTGCTCTGCACAGCGGCTTTCGCCAGTTGTGGAGGGGGCGATGACGATAAGACTCCGGCTGGCAGCATCTCCGTTGCCTGCCAGCCGGAGACCATCTCGGCACAGGCCGGGGGCGGCGTTTTCAGCATCAGTGTCAGTACTACCGGAAAGGAGTGGGGCGCCTATACCAATGCCGACTGGATCAAGGTCGACGCACAGAATACTACTTCGCAGCAGGGCTCGATGACGGTGACCGTGGCGGCCAATCCCACTACGGAGATACGCTCCGCCGGCGTGACCATCATGTCGGGAGGTGCCCGCAAGACCATCCCCGTCACACAGGCCGCGGCCGCACAGTCGGCCTACTATGCCCCCGAGGGCTATTCGCTGGTGTGGCACGACGAGTTTGACGAGGGCACCGAGTTGAACGCCGCCGACTGGACCCACGAGGTGCAGGGTGCCGGATGGGTCAACAACGAGTTGCAGACCTACGTCAACCACAAGTCGCCCGAAGGCCGGGCGGTGACCGAGATACGCAATGGCGTGCTGCGCATCAACTGCTTCAAGGAGAACGGCAAGGTCTATTCCGGACGTGTCTATGCCAAGGTGAAGCAGGGATGGAAGTATGGCTACGTCGAGGCCAGTATCAAGCTGCCCAAGGGCAAAGGCACCTGGCCCGCCTTCTGGATGATGCCGGTCAACTTCCGCTCATGGCCCGCCGACGGCGAGATAGACATCATGGAAGAGGTGGGCTACCATCCCGACTATGTGTCGTCGAGCCTCCATGCCAATGCCCATGTGCACTCCAATGGCACGCAGGTGACGCATGAGATGCTCTGTCAGGGAGCCGAGGGCGAGTTTCATACATACGCCATCCTCTGGACGGCGCAGAACATCACGACTTACGTCGACGGCAAGGTGCAGCTCTCCTATGACAACCGTGGCAAGGGGCGCGACGACTGGCCCTATGACGATCCCTTCTATGTGATTCTCAATCTTGCCTGGGGCGGATCCTGGGGCGGGGCACAGGGCGTCGACGAGAATGCTCTGCCCGTCACCATGGAGGTCGACTATGTGCGTGTGTTTCAGAAATGATGGTGGCTTCCCCCTCGATATCTCTAATGTAGGGACGCGGCGTGCCGCGTAGTAATGTAGGGACGCGGCGTGCCGCGTAGTAATCAGGGGAGGCACTATAATGGACAGAAGGTAGAACATACAGATTAGATAATAATGAAAAAAATAGGATTGATAGTATTGCTGTCAGTGGCCATAGGCTCACGGGCTCAGACTTCTGTCTATCTCGATGAGACCAAGCCGATAGAACAGCGGGTGGAGGATGCGCTCTCGCGTATGACGCTCGACGAGAAGATCGCCGTGATACATGCGCAGAGCAAATTCTCCTCAGCAGGCGTCAAACGCCTCGGATTCCCCGACTTCTGGACGGATGACGGGCCGCACGGCGTGCGCCCCGACGTGCTCTGGGACGAATGGGAACAAGCCGGCCAGACCAACGACTCGTGTGTGGCCTTCCCGGCTCTTACCTGTCTCGCCGCCACGTTCAACCCGCAGATGGCGAGGCTCTACGGCGAGAGCCTCGGCGAGGAGGCCCTATACCGTGGCAAGGACATGATACTCGGCCCCGGGGTCAATATCTACCGCACACCGCTCGGAGGGCGAAATTTTGAATATATGGGTGAGGATCCCTATCTCGCCAGCCGCATGGTGGTGCCTTATATCCAGGGCTTGCAGTCGAAGGGTGTCGCGGCGTGTGTCAAGCACTACGCACTCAACAACGACGAGAACTACCGCCATCAGGTGAATGTCGTCGTCAGCGACCGTGCCCTGCACGAGATTTATCTGCCGGCGTTCAAGGCGGCCGTCACCGAAGCGCATACGTGGGGTATCATGGGGGCCTACAATCTTTATAAAGGTCAGCACAACTGCCACAACGAGATCATGCTCAACCGTATCCTCAAGGGCGACTGGAGGTATGACGGCGTGGTGGTGTCAGACTGGGGTGGGGCGCACGACACCGACGAGGCCATCCGCAACGGACTCGACATGGAGTTTGGCACCTGGACAGACGGCCTCACCATGGGCAAGACCAACGCCTACGACCTGTATCACCTGGCCGATGCCTACCGACAGCGCATCAAGGAGGGCAAATACACGGAGCGCGAGCTCAACGACAAGGTGCGCCGTGTGCTGAGGCTCTTCTTCCGTACCACGATGAACCGCCAGCGCGGTTATGGATTCCTTTGTTCGGAGAGCCACTACGAGGCTGCCGAGCGTATCGCAGAGGAAGGCATCGTGCTCCTGCAGAACAAGGGTGGGCTGCTGCCCCTGCGCCTGGAGGGCAAGAAGCGGGTGCTCGTCGTGGGAGAGAACGCCATCAAGATGATGACCGTGGGCGGGGGCAGTTCGTCGCTCAAGGTGCAGCGCGAGATACTTCCCCTTGACGCCATCGAGGCCGCTTGTGCACAGATGGGCGTCACATGCGAATATGCCCGTGGCTATGTGGGCGACACCGTGCAGAGCTACAACGGGGTCACCGTAGGCAGGAGCATCGCCGAGCACCGCACTGCCGGCCAGCTGGTGGCCGAGGCGGTGGAGAAAGCGCGCTACGCCGACTATGTCATCGTCTTCGGAGGCCTCAACAAGAGCGATTTCCAGGACTGTGAGGGGCACGACCGCAAGGAGTATGCATTGCCCTACGGCCAGGACCAGCTTCTGGAGCAACTGGCAGCCGTCAATAAGAACGTCATCTTTGTCAACATCTCCGGCAATGCCGTGGCAATGCCGTGGCGCCACCGTGTGCCCGCCATCGTGCAGGGCTGGTTTATCGGTTCGCAGGCGGGCGAGGCCCTGGCTGCGGTGCTCACGGGCAAAGCCAACCCCTCTGGTAAGCTTCCCTTTACCTGGCCCGAAGCACTCAACGACGTGCCGGCCCACCGCCTTGACGCCTTCCCGGGAGTGTGGCGTGAGGGTGGCCAGATCATCGACGAGGAGTATAAGGAGGGTATCTATGTGGGCTATCGCGGGGTAGACCAGTACAAGACTCGCCCGGCTTTCGCTTTCGGACATGGGATGAGCTACACCACTTTCAGGCTGGGCAAGGCCGTGGCCGATAAGAAGACGATGACGCAGGACGACAAGATTTCCTTCACGCTCACGGTCACCAATACCGGCGAGTGTGTCGGCTCCGAGGTCGTACAGCTGTATATCCGTGATGTCAAGTCGTCACAGCCCAGGCCGGCCAAGGAGTTGAAAGGTTTCGCAAAGGTCTGCCTGCAGCCTGGCGAGAGTCGCGACGTGACCATCACCATCGGTCGTGATGCCCTGAGCTTCTACGACGATACCCGTGGACAGTGGGTGGCCGAGCCGGGCGATTTCGAGGCCCTCATCGGCACCGCTTCCGACCAGATCTCCTCCAGAGTCAAGTTCTCGCTGAAATAGCCTTCCGATGCCAAGTAGAGACATCGCATTGCGGCGTCTCCCATTTGTTATTTCACACCAAGGTATTCTACAGTAGAGACGTCGCATTGCGGCGTCTCTACAACTTCACAAAAAACTAATAAGAACCCACTTTGAGGTGAGCGCCTGACCCATTTCCACCTCAAAGTCTTGAGCCGTGTGACACCATCTCCGATAAGAGATGGCCTGAGCGAAGAAATTAACACTTCCTCCAGTTGTCAGGTTATCAGGTAGCGAAAGCGTGGTGGTCGCTACGCTTAGAGGTTTCCAGGTGAGATATGCATGACGACAGTGTATTCTTTGGCCATCTCACCTAATAACCTTATCACCTCAAAACCTAATAACCTCATAACCTTAAAACCCATTGAATTTATTTGAAATACTTCTTGGCAATGGCGGCAGGTATCTCAATGGGTGTCTCGAGCCCCGGGTTGTAGTTGGCAATGGGTTTGCTGCTCATGCCAGGGTCGTCGGTCTTGTAGCCCTGACGGAAGCCACCCTTCACATAATAATATTTGCCATTCTTCATGTAGTAGGTCTTCAGAGGTTTCTCTTGCACAGAAGCCCATGCCTCACCATACTCCGGCATTTGCCTGCACGGCATGCCTCTCCAGAAATTGGACACAATATAGGTGGCGAGGATGCGGTCGGGCTTGAGCTGAGATTTCACCTGGGCTTCAAACTGCTGTTTCATTTTCGGGTTGGAGCCGTTGTCTTTCAGCTCGTTGAGTCCATATTTGAATTCAGCGCGGCCTGCTGTGCGTTCTGCCAGGTAAGCCGACATGTCCTTGCCAACGAGTTGGGGCTCGCTGGGGAAATACTTGTCGTGGAAACGCGCTTTCACGCGCTGAAGCTCCGCGTCAAAATAGTCGGCTATCTCGCTGGGCTCTTGGTTGTAGGAGGCGGCGCGGTTGATCTTTTCCGACATCTCTTTGTCGAGTTGTTTGATCCACCCCTCGGGCGACATGCCACCCAGTGAGCCCTCCACGTCATGCAGGTCCCATTCCAAACGTACCAGGTCCTGGGCTACACTCTCATAGTCCGACTTAGCGGGTGAGTTGACGGTTTCCGAACTCGGGATATCGTAGTAGGAATAGACTTTCTGCATCTCGGGAGTCTGGTTGAGCTCGAGGAATTTCAACACTTCACCCCTTTCGGAGGGCACAAACTTATGCACTTTTCCACCATGGTAGCGCCATCCCTGTGGGGCCACTTCCATGCCTCCGGTGCTGACGACAGAGGCTCCGCTGGTGGAGGTGTCACTGTTGCTGCCAGGAGCAACTTTTTCTTTTACTTTCTCTTTCACTGCATTCTTGGCTTTCTTGACCAGTCCGCCCAACTGTGCGTCGGCGGTGGTGTTCACGGCGAACAAGATGGTGATAGCCATCAGGATTCTCGCCATAGTCTGAATTCTTTTCTTCATTGTTTTTATTGGTTTGATGAATGTTGGTGTGTCGTTCCTTCGTCATGTTGCCGACAGAAGATTTGCTCTCGCAAAATTACGATTCTGTAGCGCAAAGGCAGTTATCATTTCGTCAAATTCTCTTATCATTTCGTCAAATGAACGGGAAAAATACATGAAAAACATAATGTTATGCGATTTTTATGTATAAACATACGGATTAATGTAATCGGTAACTTTGAAGCGTTTTTTTATTTCTATTGCATCAGTATGGCAAGCTAAAAATGTCACAAGAAAGCTCCGATTTCTCCGGCTAATGGAATTAAAATACAAACACACTTCCTTTGACAAAAAGGAACAAAAAGGGGAAAAAATGACGTCTGCGACGTCCAAAAAAGAGGAAAAATTTTACCAAGAGGTCCTCTGCCTAAAGGTGTAGGGACGCGGCGTGCCGCGTTATGTGTTATGTTTCGCAGAAAACATGCGTCGATCCTTGATTCTCGCCGTAGGCGAAGAAGATGGAGAAGCCCATAATTGTAGAAGGTGAATAGGGCAGATTCATTTTTTTTGCTTATATTTGCACCGATTATTTTTTGTAACCATATATGACAGAAACACCAATAACGGCAGCGAGACCCCGCAAGGCATGGGTGGATGCACTGAGGGCATTGGCCATCTTCATGGTGGTCTTTGGTCACCGTGCGGGGTGTGCCGACTATTATCTCTTCTCCAGTCCGGTGAAGATGCCGCTTTTCTTTGCGCTGTCGGGCTATCTGTTCAATGACCGTGGCGGACGTGACAGCGTGTTCCTGCGCAGACTTTTCTGGTCGGTGGTAGTGCCGTGGATATGTCTGGGCTATCTGCCCATGGCTGCGGCGGCTCCGGTCAAAGGTGCCGACCATCTGTGGCATGCCCTGGTGGATGTGGTGAGCGGTGCCAAACTGTGGTTCATGCCCTGTTTCATCATCGGAGAGGTGATGTTTTACTATCTGCTCAAATGGTGCCGGGACAGAGACCTTCCCATGTTCTTGGCCGCTGCAGTGCTGTTTGGAGTGGGATACGTCCTGAAAGGTCACGGACTGCTCAATTTCGCCAAGATTAATATTGCGCTTACCGTACAAGTGTATTTCCTCTTTGGCTATCTGTTCAGGAAATATGAACCTCGGCTCACCCAGGCGCACGACGCTTACAAGTATGCGTCACTGACCGCTTTCATCATACTCGGATTGATGAGCAGAATTGCCTTCCCCAACAATTGGATGAACGTCGACACGGGATTCTATTACCATATCCCTCTGTGCCTGACGATGGTCGCCCTGGGGCTGTATGCGCTGTTTACCCTCTCGCAGAAAGTGAGTCATTACCCTGCGTGGCTGCAGACCGTGGGGCGTAACTCGCTGGTCATTTATATGCTCGACCGGTATGCTATGCTGCCAGCCGTGCTGGTTTTCGACTTTCGACACGGGACTTACGTGCTGATAGCCGCAGCTGCCCTCGTCTACTTCGTATGGACTTCACTCTTTTCCATTACAATAGCCAAGATCCTCAATCGTTACATCCCATGGGCCACTGGCCGGCGTGGATAAATCATCACAGAAAAATGCGACATTTGATATTGCTCTGTATGGCGGCACTGGCTGCCACCGCTCATGCTCAGGTCAACCTCGACTCGCTATACCGGTGTCTCGACCATGAGATAGTTGCTTTTCCACGGTATGTGGCCGTGCACGACCAGAAGGTGGCTTCGCTGACCCATGAACTGGCCGAGGCCAAGGACGACTCCCTGCGATACCGACTCTCCTATCAGCTCTACGACCTCTACCGCGCCTTTGTCAACGACTCGGCCATCTATTACCTGAGGCAATGTATCCGTATCGCCGAGCAGACCGGAAACCGTGCGCAAGTGGGTGAGTGCCGCTCGCTGCTCGCCCTGCGATGCTCCAACACGGGTATGTACGACGAGGCGCTGGAGATCTTGCAGCAGGTGGAGCCCGGCCAGCTGGACCGCCAGGCTCTGGGCGTGTATTACGAGGCTTGCAATCATGTATACAACGAACTAGCCTATTACACCCATCTGGAGGACATGCGGCAGACCTATCAGGAGAAAGCAGGGCAGTATGAAGCGTTGCTGCTGGCTACGATACCCGAAAACTCCAACACTGCCTTCCTGCGGCGGGAGATGATCGACCTCGGGGCGGGAAGGCTCCAGCAGTCGATGGCCACCAACACGAAGTGGCTGCAGACCGTCGAGCGGGGAAGCCATCCCTATGCCTTGGTGGCGCTCTACCGCTATCTGGAATATAAGGCGCAGAACGACTCAACGCAGATGATGTACTGGCTGGTTGAATCGGCGCTCTCCGACGTGCGCAACGCCGTGATGGACCAGGGATCGCTCTGGGAACTGGCCAACCAACTGATGCTTCAGGGCGACGTCGACCGTGCCTACCGCTATATCAGCTTCACCAGCGAGTGTACCAACCGCTACGGCTCACGCCAGCGCAACTGGCAGATCTCGCCGTTGCTCTCCGACATCGCCAACCGCTATAAGGTGCGCAGCGAGCAGAACCGCCACCGGCTGGCCATGACCCTGGCGGCCATCAGTGTGCTGGCACTGCTCTTGTTGGCCACGCTGTTTTATGTCAACCGACAGCGCAAGCGTCTGGCAAAGGCGCAGGAGATACAGCAGCACACCAACGACATGCTCGCCAGTGCCAATGCGCAGTTGTCGGAGAAAAACCAGGCCCTCTCGGATGTCAACCGGCAGTTGAATGCGCTCAACGCGCAGTTGTCGGAGTCCAACCGTGTGAAGGAGGAATATGTGGGGCGCTTCATGAGGCTCTGCTCCATCTA
Organism: uncultured Prevotellaceae bacterium; assembly: GCA_946402905.1. Classification (GTDB taxonomy): domain Bacteria; phylum Bacteroidota; class Bacteroidia; order Bacteroidales; family Bacteroidaceae; genus Prevotella. The sequence goes on from CAMIYC010000028.1 coordinate 25,371, forward strand.
TATCGACAAGATGGACAAATTCCGCAAGCGGGTCAACAAGATGATCAAGAACCACGAGTATGAGGAGCTTTATACCGCCACGCGCGGTCAGGAGTCGAAAGACCAGCAGCTGGAGGAACTCTATGAGAGCTTTGATGCGGCGTTCCTCCACCTCTTCCCCAATTTTGTCGAAGAGGTGAATGCCTTGCTCAAGCCCGAAGAGAGAATGCAGCTGCAGAAAGACCAGCGCATGAACACGGCCCTCAGGATACTGGCCCTGATACGCCTGGGCATCGACGACAGTTCGAAGATAGCCGAGTTCCTCAATTATAGCGTCAACACCATCTACAATTACCGTGCACGCCTGAAAAACGGAGCCTTCTCCGACCGGGAGAATTTTGAGCGGCGCATCAAGAAGATAGGAATGCCGAAATAGGTGGTTCTCCGAGATACGCTGCCCCATTCCGCATGTTTTCTGCTAATCATAATACATAACGCGGCACGCCGCGTCCCTACACCTTTAGACAGAGGACCTCTTGGTAAAGGGCTGCGACCCCTTTTTTCCCCCTTTTCCGCTCGTTTCGCTCGTGCGGATTTTCCGCTCGTGCGGATTTGCAATCCTCCGCTCGTGCGGATTTGCAATCCGCACGCATTGAATATCAGCATTTGTAATGCGATGATCGGATTAAAACTTGTAGTGCGCCCCCTTTTTGCTAAACGCAGTGTTTTATTTATTTTAATCCCATTAGCCGTTGAAATAGGACGCCAAAAATAACCTAGCATGAGTGGGCGTGGAAAAATAAAAGCCGCAGACTAAAAAATCAGGTTGTGGGGCAAAACCTGATCACCTCACAACCTGATGACTAAAAACCTGATAACCCCTTACTTCACCACTTGCTTTTTGCCATTGATGATGTAGAGGCCCGGGCGCAAGGTGTCGCCCTCTACGCGACGGCCTTGAAGGTCGAAGACTTGCTGCTTGCCATCATCGCCAGTGACGGTCGTGATGCCTTCAGTGCCGGTGAAATCCTGATAATATAAGGTAGCAGCGTTGGCCACCTCATTCTTCGTCGCGTCATTTCTGTCGTAGTCGTAGATCATGGCGATGACCTGCAAGTTCTCGCGCACGTAGTCGGCCCGGAGGTCGAGGGCACACTCGTAGGTGTAGTCGTCGCCGTTCCACTCGATCACCTCGCCCCAGTCGCTGTTCACCTTGCGCACCACATGCTGGTGGATGAACTCTGGCGTGGCACCTGCCTGGCTGCGCTGGTTGATGTTGTTTTCTGCCAGGTATACGGTGATGCGGGCAGGATTGGCACATACATCTGCCTTGGAACGACTGCCGTTGACGCTGATTTTCACCTTGCCGGACTCTTCGTCTACCTCGGCATTGATGTTGAGTGACACGAAGGCAGGGCGGGCCAGACGCGTGTCGACGATCGACTCCAGCTGTGACAGCGAACCCGGGTTGAACACCGGTGTGGAGCCGCCCTTGCTGGTCCAGCGGTCGGCCATCAGTGCCGGGGCGTAGGTGGAGCCACCGGCATTGTAGTACCACAGATAAGTCGAGGCACACGGCACGGTGAGCCAGTCGGTGTAATAGCCGGCGTGGTGGCAGAGTGCTGTCACGGTGTTTTTGTATTTCTCTTTGTCGAGCAACTCATGGATATAGGATGCCACACGCGGACAGTTGACACACTGCTCGGTGGTGAATTCCTCGATGAGCACCATGCGCGTGTAGTCGTGCTGCACGATCTCGAAGACGTCGCTGGCCACATTGTCGGCCATGTTGAGGTCGTCGCCCTCGTTGAGCTTGGTGATTGTCACCGTGACTTTGCCGCTGCCCGTAGCCTGGATGGCAGGAGAGATCTCAAAGACAAACGACTTGCTCTCCTGATAGGCGAGGGTACTGTCGATATGAGCCGTATAGACCTCGTCGATACCGTCGACACGGGCCTCCACGTCAAATCCGCTGACTGTCTGCACTCCCAGGTTCATCACCTCGCCGGTGAGGGTCATCTTACCCTTGTCGAGAATATAATACTCCGGGGCGTCGATGGAAGAAAGGCGCAGGTTGAGTTTGGGCAGGTTGTCGCCGTAGACCAGGCCTTCGACGCAGAGCAGTCCCTCGTCGGAGCGGTCGGCCCACTCGCCGTCGGCATGCTTGACGAAAAGAGCGTTGGGAGTAGGCGTGAGAAAGACGGACAATCCCTGGTTGACAGAAGTCTGGTGGTAGGAGTAGCCGATGTAGAGGCCAGTGGTGTTGGAGCCGTCTAAAGCCAGTGGCGAGTCGAGTGGTATCTCGTTCCAGCCTTTTTTGACATCGGCCTTGGGGATGCCACCCTCGGCGAGGTTGGCACCGTCGAGTGACTCGCGCACCCACACGCACATGGTGTCGATGCCGATCTTCTGTGCCAGTCCGGCTCGGACGGCGCCGATCTCATTGCCGGCGTTGACATTGATGTCGCTGGCGGGCAACCAGATAGCTCCGCTCACCCACACGTCTTTCTCCTGAGAGCAAAACTCCTTGTGGGTGGTGGTGGACACCTCGCCGTTGCAGTAGCCGATGTTGAGGCCGGAAACCTGGGCATTGCCCACTGTGGATACAGCGAGCAATGCCAGGATGGAAAATATGAATTTTCTCATATTTCAGTTATTTGATGATGACTTTCTGGGTCTTTACAGTGCCGTCTTTCTGAGTGGTGCGGATGATGTTGACACCCTTTGCAGGAGCGCTGAGGCGCATGCCGTCGATGTTGTAGTACTCTTCAGCCACGACGTTGCGGCTGTGGGAGACGGTGCTGATACCCAGTTCGTTGAACTTGTCATTGGTGTAAATGAATACGTCGTCGAGACGGAGCACATATTGGCCCTCGCAGTCGTGATGGCGGAACACCAGGTAGATGGTCTTGCCGGCATACGGGTCGAGGTCGACAATGTGGTTCTTCCAGCCACCCACCTTGATATGGTCCTCTCCATAGTCTGCGGGCTCATCGATGGTCTCCTCGATGACAGGCTGGTAGTTGGTGAGGATGTTGTCTACACTGCCGTCGGCCACGCCGGTGAGGTCTTCTACAATGTAGAAGCTGTAGTGCTCGGCATAGCGGTCGGGATGGAAGGCACTGATGTAATAGCTCAGCTTGCCGCCGTCGGCGGGTATCTCAAAGGCGGGTGAGAAAGTCCAGTTGTCGGGCTTGTAGGCACCGTCGTAGGCACTGGCAGAGGCGGAGCCAAGGCACTCATGGCCGCTCAGCACATACTCCGGACGGTCGCCCCAGAGGTTCCAGCCCAGTTTCCAAGTGTCGCCGTCTCTGTCGTTGTCGAGTACCATCCAGCCATAGGCATCGTCCTCGATGTCACCCGGATAGATGATGCCTTTCTGGCCTTTGGCCACACCCTGTACGGGCACTTTCACCTCGCCGCCGGTGGTGTAGATGATCACGTTGCCAGTATAGGTCTTGTCCTCGTCGGTCACTTCTGCGGGATAGAACCACAGTTCAACATTCATGGTGTTGTTGAATTGTACCTGGTTGTTCCAGCCTTCGGGCACGACACCATAGAAGGGGTCTCCGTCGATCTCTGCCTTGATGGAGTCGATGCTCAGGGTGGCGCTGCCGGTGTTCTTCAGTTGTACCGAGGCGGTGGTATAGCGCTGCGGGCCGACGTAGGTGGGCTCAAACTCCACGGTGCCTTCTGTCAGCAGTTGCACGTTGTGCTCGGCAAAGTCTTCCACATGCAGGCGGATGTTCTTCACCTCGAAGCGGTTTTTGCCGTAGGTGACAGAGTCGCCGTTCTGCACGAACTGGAAGTAGACGTGGTTGCCAAACCATGTCTGTGTCGGCGGGATGAAGGTGAGGAATTGTGCGTAGTATCCGTCGCTATATGCCTTGAAGGCGTCGGAGCTGGCGTCGGCGTCCTGTCCGAAGAGACTCACCCATCCTGAGCTGTTGTTGCACTGATAGTCGATTTGTGCACGGTCGTCATACCAGTAATCCATCTGGTTTTCAGATATTGGCTTTCCCCAGGTGTGGCCTTCCCATGTCAGGTAGCCGATCTTGCCCTCAGGGATATTGAGCGTGATATTGAGGGATGAGGTGGTGGGCACCAGGTCGCCGTCGTCGCAGTTGGCGTTGTAGGCCACGCCGTTCTCGATGATAAACGGAGCCTCCGGTGTGGTGGTGATGTCCATATACTCCAGGCCCTCGGTCACGATCTGGCTGAAGTCGGGCATGTCGTAGACCTTGGCGTTGGCCTTGATGGTGTAGGTGCCGGCAGAGGTCTCCACGGTGATGTCGGCGGTCTTCACACCGGAAGTGGTGGATGCGAAGGTCACGGGGATGGTGAGGTTCTTCAGTGACGGAGCCGGCTGCACGTCGCTGATGTCGGCCTTGAACTCGTCGTTGTCGCTGGTGATGTTGACCAGGGTCAGCGGGTTGGCACCGCGGTTCTGGATCTCGATGTTCTGGGTGCCGCTCACGCTGTAGCCGTCTTCTACGATGAAGTTGCCGAAACTGATGTTCTCAGTTTTCACTTCGGCGGCGTCGGCGGGCAGGTCCTCCAGTTCGAGGCTCAGGCCGGTGAGGTAAATACCGTTGCTCTCGATGCCTGAATAATACATAGACTGATGCTGGAAGCGGACGAAATGCTCGCCCGGAGACATCTCAATCACACCGCTGAAGTCGCCTTCTGTGCTGGTGGCCAAGGCTGCGGCGTCGCTGTCGACGAAATAGCCTGCGAGCACATAGTAGGAGTAGCGGTAGGTCGGGTCGTTCTTGTAATAGCCGTCATAGCTGAATTTGCCCAGTTTGCCTTCTGGCACGGTGAAGCGTACCCACAGGTCGGAAATGGCAGCCTGCCCCTTCGTGCCGGAGATGGCAGCTGGCACACCCTCGTACTCTCCCATCTCGAAGGGATAGTCGACGGAGGTATTGAAAGTGAACTCGCCTTTCTTGACGATGGCGGAGTAGTCGGGGAGCGGATCGATGACACCGGTGAGGCTGATCAGCAGGCTGCCGTCTTCTGTGCCGTTGTCGTAGTTGACGATGGCGTTGGCCTCAATCTCCTCTGCGGGTTCAGGACCCGACATTTCGAAAGTGACATAGGCCGTCGACAGGCCTGGGATGGTGCCGGCGGAGGTGCTGCGGATATAGCCTTCGGGGTCGCTCTCTACCTCTACGGCGTAGTCGACCTCACCCTTGCCGATGTTGATGATGGCGATGGAGTCTTTCACGGCGTCGACATTGGGGAAGGAACTGCCCAGGTCGAGGTTCTCGTTGAAGCAGATGATCTCGCCAGCCTCTTTGGGCAGGCAGATCACCATCCTGCGGTAGGATTTGTAGAGACCATACGACTGGCCGCCGCTGGGCATGTATTCAGAGATACCCACCACCTGGTCGGTGGTCAGTTTCTCAAAGTCTCCCTCAACGTGAAACACCAGTTGGTCGTCGGGTATCAGCGTGCCGGTCTCAGACATCTGTCCGCAAGCCAGCAGGCCGGTGTAGTAGTTGTAGATGATACCGGCCACGGTGCCCTCTTCGAAGACGGTAGAGGTGGGTATGGTCACGGTCTGGGTGGCCTCGTCGTAGGTGCCGCTGAAGTCGTAATCCAGACTGGGTGAGTAGTCGGCGGGGTTGAAAAGGTCGAAGAAGTTCTTGAATGTCACCTTGTTGCCTTCACGGGCAATGCCGATGTTGTAGGTGAGGATGTCGCCACCGTTGGGCACGAAAGTATAGCTGCGGCGTGTGCTCTGTGCGGCCACATAATACTCCACGGTGTCTACATCGCCCTCGGCGCGCACCACCTTGCGGGGCTTGGCAGCCTGGCGTACTGCCTGGCGGGCACTCTCGGGTACCATCTTCTCCAGCTTTTGCTGGTCTTCTTTGCTGATGTGACTGAATGGGAAGTCAGTCGACACCGGTCGCTCGTCCGCTGCCTTTTGGGCATTGGCCATCGTGACTGCGAACACGACCCATACTAAGCATAGAAATTTTTTCATAAGCTTGGTTTTTAAGTTAATAAATATAAAGTTGATGAATAATTATCGCTATTCACATTTCGCTATTTACATTTCGCTATTATCTCCCGATGTATTTGGGATTCCCTCCCCTTTGGGGAGGGTTAGGGAGGGGTATCGAGTTAGGGTGGGGTATCACCCACACTTTTCTTTCGCCCATGTGGTAAATCTCCTTTCTTGCACCGTCTGTGACGGGTGAGCTCCATTCTGTGATACCCGTCTCGCTGCCGGAGCCGCTGAAGTGGAAGCTCATGGTCTGGTCGGCGTTGCGCGTGATGCGGGTGATGGGCTTGCCCATCAGTTTCTTGCCCGCCATATTGGGGGTATAGAGTGCGGCGGGAGGAAACGACCGGTCGGTCAGGGAGTCGCGCTTGCTGTAGGGATACGGGTCGCGCTGCAGGGAGAAGTCTGTGGTCAGGTCGTCGTTGTCGGCATGGAAGATGGTCATGCGCTGGTGGTCGTTCTGGAAACTGCCGCCCGTCTGCACCACGTTTACGCCGTTGGCCTCCCATATCTTCTTGTCGAAGTCGACGTGCAGTATCAGCAGGCCACGTCCGGGCAGTGCCTCGTCCCAGCCGGTCTGCTGGCGGTTTTCGAGCATGTAATATTCGTCGGGATTGCCATCGTTGTAGATGATGTAAGCCTCGCCGTCTTCCGACAGCGGGCGCATACCGTCTATCTGCACTTCGCCGTCTTTCAGCTCGATGGGGTCGAGCCATCCGAGTACCATCCGCTCGTAGCTGGTGTAGCCGGCGGGGGTGAAGCCGTTGCCGTTGTAGTTGCCATAGCCCATCACGTCCCATCGGCCCATGCCGAAATTGCCTGCCGACCCCATGGCGGCGTCGTAGTGCTCAGGGAATCCGAAACAGTGTGAAAATTCGTGGCACATCACGCCGATGCCCGAGATCATGGTGGCGGTGAACATCTCGCTGCTGCATGCGTATTGGTCGATGATGCAGTCGCCTATCTGGAGTGTCTTGCCATAGTCGCTCTGTGAGAGGGAGTGCTTGTGGGGCCAGATGGTGTGGGTGTCGGTGCTGTTGTGCTGGCCCTCTCCGGCGAAGAGTACAAACACCTGCTCCACCTCGCCGTCGCCGTCCCAGTCATACTGGCTCCAGTCTGCCTCTTCTCCTGCCAGCTGGCAAGCCTCGGCAATCATCTCGCCGGCGTGCAGGTTGCGCGAGGAGCCGTCGGCGGCATCCTCGCCATAGTATTTGTAGCTGTGGGAGAGTTGTACGGGGCCCACCACGTCGAAGGAGAAGTCAAACTTGCCCCGGCTCTGGCTGAGGAAATAGTCGCGCACGCTGCCCTTGAATCCCATCTCGTTGGTGAAACCTTCCGTGTTGGCCACATGGGTGTAGAGGTCGAGGTCGTGGCCCTCCTTGAAATGGCGGTCGTCGAAATCGGCCAGAATGATGATGCCCCTGTATTTCCCCTCGTAGTGCTTGAAGTCGCCCAGGGCAGGAGTGCGACGCAGGGTGGCTGGAGTCATCTGCTGCGACAGTGCCGCCTCGCGGTCGATCTCGCGAAGACGCTGTTGAGGGGTGAGTCTGAAGCACCGTCCGTCGTCAGACAGCCAGAAGCTGTGGTGCTCGTCGCCCAGGAGCCGCACACGCAGGCTGTCGCCCGACTCGGTGATGAAATACGCATAAAGACGCCCTGTTGCCGGGACGGCATCAGTGTGAAGAGCTGTTGCCATGATGACAACCAACGTCCACAAAAGTCTTCTCATCTTTGTCGAATTAATTTGGTCGTAATAGGTTATTTCCGGAAAAAATAAGTAATTTTGTGCATCCTTTCCCATGGCATCATGGAGAAATGGTATGCAAAAATACTCTTTTTTTGAACGAATCCGCCATATTTTCATTAATTTTGCGGCTAAAGTAACAAATAATGATAAAAACAGGTGATATTTCTATCATTCGAAATGTGACAATTCAAGAATGGGCACATAAAATTCCGTTTTCTTGCGTTTTTCTGTGCTTTTTCTTGGGCATGTTGTCGTATTTTCCGACACACGTCTCAGGGCAGGTGGAGAGTGTCGGAGACTTCTATCAGAAATATTCCCGCTCTTCTATCAAGGACATTTACCAGCAAGGCATGAAACATCTCCATGCCGGAAAGATGGATGAGGCACAGGCGTGTTTCACCGTGGTGATCAGCCGGTATCGCAGTGATGTGAGTGACGATGAGAAGCGTATCTACCTCTATGCGCTCAATAATGCCGGCGGTATCGCCATGATGCGCTCGGATTATTCCATGGCTTACTCGTATTTTACCAAGGCGCTGGAACTAGCCGATGACTCCATGGCCTACCGCACCTATAATAATATAGCTGGTATCTACCTATATTATAATGACGACACCAACGCCCGTAAAAATCTCGACCTGGCTTACGACATCGGCGTGAAGCAAAAAGACTGGAAGGCGGTGTACAATACCATACACAATATCCTGGACCTGAACTGGGATGTAGACAGCCTGAGAAATTCTATCGGGAGGATACACCATTTCAGACAGTTGGATATCACTCCCAAAGACAGCAATTATGTGTTTGTGATACGGATCTGCGATGGGATGGAGCAGTTGTATCACCAGCGGTATCCCGAGGCCATCAGCAGTTTCCGCCAGGCCATCAGTGTGGCTCAGGGGCTGCCTTTCCAGGCCAATTATGAGATACCCACTCACATGTATATCGCCAAGGCGTATATGCAGATGGGCGATTATGCCAGTGCGATGTCCAACCTGAAATTGTGCGAGCAGAAGTCGAAGGACAGTCAGTCGCTCGACATGTTGATCAAGACTTATCGGTATCAGCACAGGTGCTATGCCGAGGCGGGCAATGAGACGGCTGCGCGGGAGGCAAAATTCAGGTATATGGAGATCAAAGACTCTGTCAATAGTGCCAATGAGTATGGCAAGATCAAGGATATGCAGTTTTACCTCGAAGCAAGCAAGTATGAGAAACAGCTTGCGCAGCTCACGGCAGAGAAGAAGATACGCAATACGGTGATCGGAGCGATAGCCATCGGACTGCTGTTGACGCTGGCTTTCCTGGCATTCACCATCTATCAAAATCGTCAGTTGGCCAAGAGCAATAAAGACCTCTTCAAGAAAAACGTGGCTCTCATTGAGTCTGAAGAGCATGAGCAGCAGCTTCATCAGCAGTATGCCGAGAGGCTGGAGCAGTTGATGGAGAAGACGAGTGAGGCCGGGCGATACAAGTCAAGCAGCCTGACCGATGAGGGAAAGGAGCAGTTGCTCGTGCGGATACGCCGTGTGATGCACGACCCGGAGGTCTTCTGCCAGGATGATTTCTCGGTCGACAAGCTGGCTTCACTGGTAGGCTCCAATACCAAGTATGTGTCTCAGGTCATTAATGAGACATTGGGCAAGAATTTCAACACTCTGCTCAACGAGCAGCGTATCAATGAGGTATGCAAGCGACTGGTTGATACCGCCAACCATGGGCATAAGACCAACGAGGCCATCGCCGAGGAGGTGGGATTTAAGTCGAGAAGCCATTTCATCCGGACCTTCAAGAAGATCACCGGCCTCACACCGTCGCAGTACCGGCAGATGGGGAATAATTAACTAACTTATTTTATCAAGAATTTAAGAATTAAAGAATTTTCATTCATACAGGAATTTATAGGAATTTGAGAAGAAATGGCAAGCCATTTCATTTTCTCCGCAAGTGGGATTCCCGTCGCTTGCGACGGATAATTCTCGATAATACTTTTATTGATTATAAATTCTTAAATTCTTAAATTCTTGATAAACAATTTGTTATAATCGCTTTAAGGGTGGGAAACTTCAGTAATTAATGCCGCTCGTTACCGCTCGTGCGGCTCGTTGTCGCTCGTGCGGATTTGCAATCCGCACGCATTGAATATCAGCATTTGTAATGCGATAATCAAACCTCCCCACCTTAAACCTTCCCACCTTAAACCTCCCCACCTTAAACCCTCCCCACCTTAAACCCTCCCCACCTTAACCCCTCCCCTCACAAACTTTAAACCTCAAAAAAACAATAATTTTCCACCTTTGCCGTTATTAAGACGTGCTTAGACGTAAAATTGCAATTTTCGTAGGGCTGGTGCTCCTCTCCTTGAGGGCGAGCGCACAGTATGATGTACCCTTTAGTCACTATTGGGACATGGAGCCGTATTTTAATCCGGCAGCAGTGGGAAAAGAGTCAAAAATCAATGCCGCAGCTGCTTACGCACTCAATTTCGCCGGCTTCGAGAACAATCCACGTACGATGTATGTCGGGGGCGATATGCCCTTTATGATCATGAACTCGTATAATGGAGTGGGACTGTCTCTGCTCAACGACCAGATCGGACTCTTCACTCATCAGCGGCTTGCCGCGCAGTATGCACACAAGCGAAAATTGTTTGGAGGTATGCTGAGTATTGGTATACAAGCCGGACTGATCATGGAGAATTTCGACGGAAGCAAAGTAGACTTGGAAGACACCTCCGACCCGCTTTTTGTCAAGTCAGAGGTCAAAGGGCAGTCACTCGACCTGGCGGCAGGACTCTATTACACCCATGGCAGGTGGTATGTGGGACTGTCGGCCCAGCACCTCACGGCACCCCTCGTACAGCTGGGCGAAACCAACGAATTGCAGATAGACCGGACATATTATTTGACAGGAGGATACAATATTAAACTGAGAAATCCGTTTCTTACTATACACCCCTCTGTGCTCGTGCGCACTGACCTCGTAGCCTACAGGGGTGACGTGACAGCCAGGTTGGAGTATACCAACGACGAGAAGCACATGTATGTGGGCGTGGGATATAGCCCCACCAATTCGGTGACCGCCCTCATCGGAGGCCGCTTCCATGGCATCAATGTGGGATATAGTTATGAGTTCTATACCTCCGGACTCGGGATGGGTAATGGAAGTCATGAACTTTTTGTCGGTTATCAGACGGATATTAACTTAGTGAAAAAAGGAAAGAACAAGCACAAAAGCGTGAGAATTTTGTAAAAAGATGAAAATGAGAATTTTTTGGACCATCCTTTGCCTCACACTGCTCACAGCCCTCACAGGCTGTATGGGTGGAAAGTCGGCCACCTCTTCCGGGCGTGGCGGCGAGGTTGTCGGTGTAGGCGGTGGTAGAAGTTTCAAGGAACCTGCACCTTTCGGGATGACGCAGGTGAAACGGGGATTCCTCAAGATGGGTATCGACCAGAAGGATACCCTCTGGGGGAAGGAGACTCCTGTGAAGGAAATCTCTGTCGATGGATTCTGGATAGACGAGACAGAAGTGACCAACTCGAAGTACAAGCAGTTTGTCTACTGGGTGCGCGACTCCATACTGCGCGAGCGTCTGGCCGATCCGGCCTACGGTGGCGACGAGTCGTACAAAATCACGGAAGACAAGAACGGCGACCCGGTGACCCCGCACCTCGACTGGAAGAAGAACCTGCCACGCAAGCCCAATGAGGATGAGCAGCGGGCATTTGAGAGTCTGTACGTGACCAATCCCGTCACCGGAGAGAAGATGCTTGATGCCAGTCAGCTCAACTATCGGTATGAGGTTTACGACTACACCACGGCGGCTCTGCGCCGCAACCGGCTCAATCCGGAGGAGCGCAATCTCAACACCGACGTGGTCGTCAATCCCAACGAAGTGGTCATGATCTCAAAAGACACCGCATATATCGACGATGAGGGGCGTATCGTGCGCGAGACCATCAACCGGCCCCTGTCAGGACCCTGGGATTTCCTCAATACCTACATCGTCAATGTCTACCCCGATACCACTTGCTGGATCAACGACTTCCGCAACTCGGACAACGAGATGTACCTGCGCAACTATTTCAGCAACCCCACGTATAATGAATATCCCGTGGTGGGAGTGACATGGGAGCAGGCCAACGCCTTCTGCGCATGGCGCACCGACTATCTGCTCAAAGGACTCGGACCGGAGGCACGCTATGTGCAGCGCTACAGGCTCCCGACGGAGGCCGAGTGGGAATATGCCGCGCGCGGCAAGGACGGCACCGAGTTTCCCTGGGAGAACGAGAGCGTGAAGAGCGGCGACGGGTGCTTCTTTGCCAATTTCAAGCCCGATAAGGGCAACTATACCAAGGACGGCAACCTGATCACCAGCCGGGTGGGTATCTACTCTTCCAATAGCAACGGGCTTTATGATATGGCCGGAAATGTGGCGGAGTGGACGAGCACGATCTATACAGAGGCTGGTGTCGACGCTATGAACGACCTCAACCCGCAGCTGGAATACAAGGCTGCCAAGGAAGACCCCTACAGGCTGAAGAAAAAGAGCGTGAGGGGCGGATCGTGGAAAGACCCTGAGTCGTACATACGCTCGGCATGGCGTAGCTGGGAATATCAGAACCAGCCGCGCTCGTATATCGGATTCAGGTGTGTCAGAAGTATGGCCACTTCGTCAAGTACAAAACAGAAAAGCAAGAAATAACGATGACAAAATACAGCAAATTCAATATCGTCTATCTGCTGCAGAAATGGATGGACAGCGTGCCGGGGCAGACTTTCCTCAACTATGCTTATAGCTGGGGTGCCTCCATCGTGATTTTAGGTACATTGTTCAAACTCACCCACATGAAGGGCGCCGACCTGATGCTGTTTATCGGTATGGGTACAGAGGTCGTGGTGTTCTTCCTGTCGGCCTTCGACCGTCCCTTCGACAAGACCACCGACGGCATGGATTTGCAGACGCATTACGGTGCCGGAGAGGCTCCTGAGGGCGTGATGGTGGAAGGCGGCGAAGCCGTACAGCCCGCAGCCGTCGGCGGTCCCGTCATCGGCGGCGGTCCTGTCATCGGCGGAGGCCCTGTCATCGGCGGAGGCGTGGTGGCTGGCGGACAGCCGCTGGCTGCCGGAGATGAAGAGGCTGGCGACGGTCAGCAAGTGGCTGCCGTCTATGGCGGCGGCGGTGGCGGAGGAACCATCATCATCGGCGGAGGCGGCGGTGGCTCGTATGCCGGCGGTGCCCCCGCAGAGGGCGTGGACATGCCCGAGGGTGGCGTCTCCGAGGCCGCGTCGGCCGGAGCCACTCCTGTCGAGGGTGCTTCCGTGGTGCCGGGTGGTGTCTCTACCGCATGGGTCGCCCAGCAGCAGCAAGTGTCGCCTGAGATGGCAGAGGCCACCGAGAATTATGTCGAGGAGCTCAAGCGCCTCACCGAGATGCTGGGCAAGGTCAACGAGCAGAGCGTGCGCCTGACCCGTGACTCAGAGGAGATGGAGAACCTGAACCGCACCCTCACCGGCATCTGCAAGGTGTATGAGATGCAACTCAAGGGAGCCAGCCAGCAGATTGGCACCATCGACCAGATCAATGAGCAGTCGAAGAAAATGGCTCAGCAGATAGAGCGCCTCAACAAGATTTATGCACGTATGATCGAGGCGATGACTGTGAATATGCGTACCACCACACCGACCCCGACTGAAAATACAGAGATATAATGGCCATCAAGAAAAGACCCGTCTCGCCGCGCCAGAAGATGATCAACCTGATGTATGTCGTCCTCATGGCCATGCTCGCGATGAACATTTCCACGGAAGTGCTCAACGGATTCTCTATTGTCGAGGAGAGTCTCAGACGGTCGACAGCCAACTCCTCCAAGGAGAATCTCTCCATGCTGGCCGACCTCGACGAGCAGATGAAGCTCAACCCCGCCAAGGTGAGGGAATGGTTTGAGAAGGCCAAGGGCGTGAAGGAGATGACCGACTCGCTCTACGATTTCGCACAGAGCCTGAAGATGGAGATCGTCAGGGAGGCTGACGGCAAGGAGGCCGACATCGACAATATACGCAACAAGGAAAACCTCGAGGCTGCCAGCCGCGTGATGCTGGCACCGGGAGTGGGGAAAGGAAAACTCCTCTATCAGGCCGTCAATTCCTACCGTGAGCGTATCCTCAAGATGGTCAACGACCCCACCCAGCGGGAAATCATTGCCAGCAACCTCTCTACCCAGCTGCCCAAGAATGCCTACACCATGGGCAAGAACTGGCAGGAGTATATGTTTGAGAGTATGCCCGTGGCAGCGGCTGTCACCCTGCTGTCCAAACTGCAGAGCGATATCCGCTATGCCGAGGGAGAGGTGCTCCACTCCCTGGTGGCCAATGTGGGCGTGAAGGACATCAGGGTCAACAAAATCGACGCATTCGTGGTGCCCGACAAGACCACGCTCTATCCGGGTGAACGCCTCACGGCGCATATCATCATGGCGGCCGTGGATACCACACAACAGCCGGAGATCTATGTCAACGGCACCAAGGTGGGCACCAACAACGGCACTTACTCACTCACGGCAGGTGGAGTGGGGGAGCATTCCTTCGGAGGATATATCCTCATGCGCAATGCAGAGGGAGAGATGCTCCGGCGTGAGTTCAAGCAAAAATACAATGTCATCTCACCACCCTCCGGCGCCACCGTAGCCGCCGACCTGATGAATGTGCTCTATGCGGGTTTCAAAAACCCCATCAGCGTGAGCAGCTCGGGTATACCGCAGAACGCCGTGTCGCTCTCCATGACAGGGGGCTCACTCACCGCTCAGGGCAACGGGCATTACATCGCCGTGCCCTCGGCCGTAGGACAGGATGTCACCTTCACCGTCACTGGCACCGACCAGGGCAAGAGCCGTGTGATGGGGCAGGCCGTCTTTCATGTGCGCAAACTGCCCGACCCGACAGCATACATAGCCATCGGCACCGACCGTTACAAGGGAGGCAGGCTCAGCAAAGCCTCGCTCATGGGGGTCGGAGGCATACGGGCTGCCATCGATGACGGACTGCTCGACATCGAGTTCAAGGTGCTCAGCTTTGAAACCGTCTTCTACGACAATATGGGCAATGCCGTGCCGATGGCATCGGCAGGGGCTTCATTCTCTGACCGGCAGAAAGACGCGTTCCGCAAACTCTCGCGCAACCGTCGCTTCTATATCACCAATGTGTCGGCTGTAGGACCCGATGGCATCACGCGCAAGCTCCCACAGGCGATGGAGGTCATTGTGAATTAAAAAAAATCAAACAGAACCGCGAAAACTCAACCGCGAAAACCGAATAGCGAATATGAGACGAATATTATTCATATTATTGATGATGGCTGGTGTGGTCACATCGGCCATGGCTCAGCCACAGGCACGACGGCAGCAGCAGGCTCAGAAGCAGGCCGCCAAGTCGAATGCCAACAACATCACCACGCGTGCACAGGTGTCGTTTCCCACGGCTGCCACCATGTCTGAGGATGTGGTATGGAGGCGTGACATCTACAGGGAGATGAACCTGGAGGATGAGTCCAACGCAGGGCTGTATTATCCTGTCGAGCCGATGGGCAACCAGATGAACCTCTTCACCTACCTCTTCAAGCTGATGATGCACGGCAATATCAAGGCATACGAGTACCGGCTCGACGGCAATGAGTCGTTTGAAGACTCGGCGAGGGTGAAACCGCTCAACTTCCTCGACAACTATCATATTTATTACGAGCGCAATAACGGCAAGGTGCGTATCGACAACAGCGACATCCCATCGCGCGAGGTCAAGGGCTATTATATCAAGGAGAGTGCCTATTACGATCAGGGCACCTCTACTTTCCACCGCAAGGTGATTGCACTTTGTCCCATCATGATGCGTGAGGATGATTTCGGCGAGGGGTCTACCAAGTATCCGCTCTTCTGGGTGAAATATGATGACATCGCTCCTTTCCTGAGCAAACAGACCATCATGACGAGCAATCTCAACAATGCAGCCACGATGAGCATCGACGACTTCTTCACTACCAATAAGTACAAAGGCAAGATATACAAGACGACCAACATGCTGGGGCGTACCCTGGCGCAGTATTGTCCCGACGACTCGGCCATGGCCAAGGAACAGCACCGCATCGAGATGGAACTGGTGGAATTTGAGAAAAACATTTTCGGTGATCCCGCCAAGAAAGACTCTCTCGACAGCATCGCCAAGGCCGCCTCGGTCAAGGACAAGAAAGTGAAAAAAGACAGGTCGGCCAACCGACGCTCCGGCTCTTCTGACAAAGAGGAGAAGGTGAGCAAACCCAGACGGGAGCGGTCTTCCTCTGGTGTGGCACCGGCACGCGTCTCCGTGCGGAGGGAGCGTCATTAGAACTATAAGTTTCAGGGGTTGGGCATCGCTCAACCCCTGAAGCTTATAGGTTGAAAAGTGTTTGTCTTTGGCAGGATCCTTTCCAGCCCCCTCGCTGACACTTGTCACCACCCATGCCTATGACGGCTGGGGCAGGGTGAGCTCGACCCTGAAGCCATGGGAACGTGTTACATGCTTCTGGGTATAGGGTCTACGTCAGCGGCGGTTAGAAGTATGTGAGGCGATGATTGCTGGGCAATTTTCCTGCTGGTTGTTTGGCGGTGTGACATAAAATTGTTATCTTCGCAGACATAATGTGCAAAAGACCATGGAGAGATTTTTCAACACCGCCGGTCCCAATATCCTGGAGGACCATTATACGATAGACCCGTTGAGCCGCTTCGACCTGGACGACATCCTGACGCTGATACGTCAGAAGCGCTATTTCGTGCTCCATGCCCCTCGCCAGACGGGCAAGACCTCCTGTCTGCTCGCCCTGCGCGACTACCTGAACGCGCACGGCGACTACATCGCTGTCTACGCCAACGTGGAGGGCGGCCAGGCGGCACGCAATGACGTGGAGAGGGTGGTCAAGGCTACTTGTGACACGATAGCACAGAAATTGAGGCTGGTGTTAAACGAGGATTTCCCTTTGGAAATGAGTGGGAAAGCCTTTGGAAGTCCGGTCGACTCCATGCTTACAACCTTCCTCAGGCAGCTCACAGAGTGCCTTTCCAAGCCCCTGGTGCTTCTGATCGACGAGATTGATTCATTAGTGGGCGATTCGTTGGTGAGCGTGCTGCGACAGCTGCGCGCGGGATACGACGACCGCCCCGGGGTATTCCCGCAGAGTGTCGTGTTGTGCGGTGTCCGCGACGTGCGCGACTACCGCATCGTGCTCTCCAACCAGGACATCGTCACGGGCGGCTCTGCGTTCAACATCAAGGCCAAGTCGCTGCGTATAGGCGACTTCACCCGTGAGGAAATTCACGAACTTTACATGCAGCACACGCGCGAGACGGGTCAGGAGTTCGACGAGGCGTGCTTCCCGATGATCTGGGAGGCCACCGAGGGCCAGCCGTGGCTGGTCAACGCACTGGGCAACGAGGTGACCTGGGAGATGCGTGAGAACCGCGACCGCACGGTGCGCATCATCCCCGAGATGATCTACCGTGCCCAGGAGCGCATCATCTACCGCCGCGACACGCACATCGACATCCTCATCGACAAACTGCGCGAGGACCGCGTGCGGCGTGTGATAGAGCCGATGATCTCAGGAGAGAGTGAGATAGATGACGACAACATCCCAGCTGATGACATTCAGTATGTGGTCGACATGGGTCTTATCAAGATAGAGCGTGGCAAGCCGCGCCGCATCTCCAACGGCATATATCGTGAGATCATCCCCCGTGAGCTGACGTGGAGCCAGCAGACGTCGCTCGTGCAGGAACCCCAGTGGTATGAGCGCCCTGACGGCGGCATCGACGTGGA
>CAMIYC010000029.1 GCA_946402905.1 uncultured Prevotellaceae bacterium
CGCTGCCTACGGAGAAGGCGAAGCCGCTGCCTACGGAGAAGGCGAAGCCGCTGCCTACGGAGAAGGCGAAGCCGCTGCCAGATGATATAAAAATCAAAGCGCCTGTGGAAGCCACAGGCGCTTTGATGTATTCTTGAGACTGGTTTCGGATTGTTTCTTGAGACTGGTTTCGGATTGTTTCTCAGCAGACCTTCTCCAGTCGCTTCATCATGGCAAACATGAAGATGGCGGCCACGAGGCAGACACCCATAAAGACAGCCCAGCAGAGCCAGAGGGGTACTGCTCCCCAGAGCATACCACCCACCAGCACCAGCTGGTTGCCAATGGCTGTAGCCACGAACCATCCACCCATCATCATACCCTTATATTTGGGTGGAGCCACCTTGGAGACAAATGAGATACCCATAGGCGAGAGCAGCAGCTCGCCGAATGTCAGAATCAGATAGGTACCGATGAGCAGGTTGGGAGTGACATCAGCCACATGCATACCGACAGGATTGCCGGATGCGTCGATTTCGGTCTGCGGCATGGGCAATCCGAAGGAAGACACCATCATCAACGCATAGGCCACAGCAGCCACGATCATACCGTAAGCGATCTTTCGTGGAGCAGAAGGCTCCTTTCCTTTTGCCGCCAGAGAGCCGAAGATGGCCATCGACACCGGTGTAAGTGCTACGACATAGAATGGGTTGAACTGCTGGAAGATGGGAGCCGAGATAGCCGTCTCACCCTCGAGAATGAAATACTTCCAGACGAGCAGAGCCAGGGCCACCAGAATCACGATGGCAGAAATGATCTTTGCTTTGGCCGTCTTGCTCTGAAAGAGCGAGAATCCAGCGTATACGATGAAGATGATGAGCACGAGGTTCCACACATCGAAAGCCATGCTCTCGACACCTGTAGAAGTCTTGGCCGTAAACTCATCGGCGAAGAATGTGAGCGAGAGTCCATTCTGGTGGAAAGCCATCCAGAAGAAGATGACCACCGCGAAGACAAGACAGAGCGCCACGATGCGCTGCTTGGTCTCCTCCTTGGTGAGTTCGGGCTCTGTACTGGCGGCATTGCCTTTGACAGCATCTTTCTTTCCACCCTCAGTATGCCGGAAGGTGGACCTGAAGATATAATAGATGGCTATCGAAAGGATGAGCGACGCACATGCCACGGCGAATGAGAAGTGGTAGGCATCATTGGAAGAATAGCCGAGAGAGGTCTCTGCCCACTCCTTGATACGTATGGCAGCCGTGGGAGCGAAAAGAGCACCGATATTAATCGCCATATAGAAAATGGAAAATCCAGAGTCGCGTTTGTCGGCATACTTGGGGTCGTCGTAGAGATTGCCCACCATCACCTGCAAGTTGCCTTTGAAGAGTCCGGTGCCGAATCCGATGAGCAGGAGTGCCGCGAGCATCACGACCAGAGCCAGGGTGTCGCCCCCAAATGGCACTGACAGCAAGAGGTATCCTGCAAACATGACGATAATACCCGTGGTGACCATTCGTCCGAATCCGAACTTGTCTGCGAGGATACCACCTATGAGGGGGAAGAAGTAGACAAACATCAGAAACGAACTGTAGATAGTACCTGCCACCCCTGGTGTCAAACCAAAGTTGGCCCTCAAGAATAGTGCGAAGACGGCTATCATGGTATAATAGCCGAAGCGCTCGCCGGTGTTGGCCAGAGCCAATGCGAATAAACCTTTCGGTTGTCCTTCAAACATAGTATTTATTTTTTAAGTTATAGAATATCCGTTTGTTTAATTCGTCCTGATCAGATCAGTGAGATACGACAATTTGATGACGATGCTGCTATGATTGGACTTGCCAAAGTAGTCGCGTTTGGAATTGCCGTAGATATTACCCAGTCCGTAGTAATAGCGGCCTTCGAGCAGGAAATGCCCCACTCGTGGCACGATGTACTCAAGCCCCAGTCCGCCGGCAATGCCATAGTCGAATTTCTTCTCCACCTCCATCGCATACTGCTCATGGACCTTGTTTGCCCGTTCGTCCAGATTAGGCGATGCCAAGTCGAAATTGGACGAAGCAGACTCACTCAGGTAGACGCCGAACTGTGGACCAGCCTGAAAGAAGAACTGGAATCCCTTCTGTTCTTTTCCCCAGGCCAGATGTGCAAAGATGGGCACCTGTACATAATTGACGGAGCGGCTGTACTCTTCCGCCATTCCTGTCAGCGGGTTGACCACTGGCTGGTCAACCGAGTTGAGGATGTCTTCTTTCCATCCCAAGCTGGCATAATTCACCTCTGCCATCACAGAACATATCGTGCTGAAATATTTCTCGCATACATATCTGAAAGAAAGTCCTCCGGTCAGACCACCATGCATTGCCTGTGGCACCCGCGGTGTGAATCCTACACTATTGAGCACATAGCCACCGTTGACTCCCACCGACAGGTCATTCCTATGCTCACCTACCTGTGCCAGCATCATGTGCCCCGGCAAGAAAGTCAGCAGCAGCCCTGTCAAAAGTCGTCTTAATATCATCATTTAGTCTTGAAAATCCATTAACTTGTCCACTCGTCAACTCGTCACTAAAAGTATCAACTTGTCAACTCGTCTACTCGTCTACTTGTCACTAAAAGTATCAACTCGTCTACTTGTCCACTCGTCTACTCGTCACTAAAAGTATCAACTTGTCAACTCGTCTACTTGTCAACTCGTCTACTCACCAATCAATAATTCACCGACTCAATCGTGCGGTCGGGCTTATAATGCACGAACATGAAATTGACATTTTTATGTCCTTTTCCTGCGACCTTGAAGCGCAGCGGGCTCTGCACAGGCTTATAGGTCATCTGTCCTTTTCCCCCATTGAAGGCATCTCCAAACTGGCTATAGCCCCCGATGAAGAAACAAGCGTGGTCGAATCCGGTGAGTGCGAATCTCGGCAGATTGTCAGCGTCCATGTCTTTTTCAAACCATTTCTTATAGTTGCGCTCCACCCATTTGGTATCGTTGGACAAGTCGTTGTAATAGAAATAGGTAGGGATATACGCATCGTATTTGAAGTAATGGTCGAGATACACCTTGGTATACATGAGCCACTCCTTATATCCGAAGAGCGAGATGGACAGGTCGGCATTTTTCTCCGTGAGCAGGTTGAGTTTGGCCAGTGTGGCATTGAGCGAAGGCGAGTGCTCGGTATTGACCACCACGACATTCTGCTGTGAGAGGCTGAACGCCTTGGCGAAATTTTTGTCGCTGGTTTTAAGGCTGGTGAGCGAGTATTTGATGGCATAATTGTCCATCTCGTTGCGCAGTTTCTTAGTAAACTCTCCTTTGGTACTCTTTTCGTCCTCGCAGTCGATGATGACCACATGATATTTGTTAAACCACTGTATGAAATTCTTGATGGTCTGCGCGTCGAAATCCTCCGGTGTCTGATACACCTGATAGATATTGGAGTAGTTTTCGACGTCATTGCCGCTGATGGAGAAAGGTATGACCATCATGATATGGTGCTTGGCACAGAAGTCGGCCAGTGGCTTCACCATCTTGGTATAGAGCGGCCCGATGATGATATCACACTCGGCGGCCTCCTTCTCCTGCAGCGTCTGTGTGATGTCTGCGTCGATAGGCACGTTCCATGCGTTCATGTCCACGGTGATACCGTCTTTTTTGACTCGGTCGCAGCCAAGCAGCAGTCCCCTGTAGTATTCCACCATGCGCCGCCCGTCGCCGTCCTTGTCATGGAGAGGGAGCATCACGCCCACCTTCACCGTTTTCTTCCCAGCGACGGTGGTGGTCACAGGTTGGCTTCCCTGCTGCACGGTGACGGTCGGAGTCTGAGCAGCGGATGACGTCTTCGTCTTGTCTGAGCCTTTTTTGCCGTAAGGGATATTGATGGTATCATCTTTTTTCAGCTCATAGCCCTGCTTTTTCATCTCCGGATTGGCGGCGATGAGTTCCTCAATGGTCACACCATATCGCTTGGCGATACCAAAAACGGTCTCGCTTTTCTGTACTTTGTGTTTGGTTCTTATCTCTGCATTCTGCGCCACGGCGACATTGATCAGCGTGAGCAGCATCAAGACAACAAAAAATCTGATAGGTCTCATATTCTAAGATTAATCACTGGTCATAATACTGCAAAAGTACGAAATTGTTTTCAAGTCCGCAAGTTATCCTCTATTTTTTTTACGATTAGCCATAGAGTAAACCAAAAAGCGAAGCGGATAAAAATCCACTGTCCAAATATTTATAAAAAAGAGAATAATTTTGTATTTTTGCCGTTAGAATCAAAATCAGTCATTATAAAGACGGAGATGATCAGCGGTATTGCATTCATCTTATCAACTCGTCAAGTAAGAATGACTCGTGAACTAAATCATTATGAGAAAACTGTTTTTATTCACCACACTGGTCCTCACCCACATGACGATGGACTCACAGACTCTGAATTATCCCAACACCCCCAAGGACAACACCGTGGACGAATACTTCGGTGTGAAAGTAGCTGACCCTTACCGCTGGCTGGAGGACGACAATAGCGCACAGACCGCCCAATGGGTGGAAGCCGAAAATGCCGTCACCACCTCCTACCTCCAGCGTATCCCCTTCCGTGAGCGGCTGTTGAAGCGGCTTCAGCAAGTGGCCAATTATGAAAAGGTGGGCATACCCTTTGAGAAAAACGGCCGATGGTATTTCTATCGCAACGACGGTCTTCAAAACCAGAGCGTGCTCTACGTCATGGACGAACTTGGGGGCAGCCCGCGCATCTTCCTCGACCCCAACACGCTCAGCAGCGACGGCACGGTGGCTCTGAAGGGAGTCTATTTCTCCCACAACGGCAAATACGCGGCCTACACCATCTCTCGCAGCGGTTCCGACTGGGAAGAGATCTATGTGGTCGATGCCCAAACCGGCCGTCAACTTGACGACCACATACAATGGGCCAAATTCACGGGTGCCACATGGTGTGGCGATGGTTTCTACTATAGTGCCTATGACTCTCCCGAGCAGGGTCACGAGTATTCCAATGTCAACGAATGCCACAAGATCTATTACCACCGTGTGGGCACTCCCCAGAGCCAGGATGAGCTGTTCTATATGAACCCAGCCTATCCACAACGCTTCTACAGCGTGTCTGTCAACGAAGAGGAGACCATCATGTATCTCTATGAGAGCGGTGCCGGTTCGGGCAACAACCTGTTTGTAAGAGACCTGCAGAAGAAAGACTCGCAGTTTTTCCAACTCACCTCCGACATGGATTTCAGCTATAGTGTGATAGGCAATATCGGGCGCCGGTTGTATCTCATGACCAACTATCAGGCTCCCAAAGGCAAGATTGTCGTCACTGACCTCGACCACCCCGGCATGGCCCATTGGCAAGACCTCATCGCCGAGGGTGCCCATGTGCTTGAGGATGCCAGCATCATCGACGGCCGTCTGGTGGTGAGCTATAGTCAGGATGCCTCGACCCATGCCTATGTCTACACGCTTACTGGTGAGCGGAGAAACGAGATACGTCTGCCGTCAGTGGGTTCTGCCGGTTTCTCCGGCAAAAAAGACTCCAGCCACTGTTTCTATTCCTTCAGTTCCTACACTATGCCAGGCACAATCTACCGCTACGACTTCGACAGCGACACCAGCACTGTCTATTATGCGCCGAAAGTCGGTTTCAAGACCAGCGATTTCGAGAGCCGCCAAGTGTTCTTCCAGAGCAAAGACGGCACCCGTATCCCCATGTTTCTCACCTACAAGAAAGGTCTGAAGCTCAACGGCAAGAATCCGGTGTATCTCTATGGCTACGGCGGCTTCAACATTGGCTTGTCTCCCTCATTTTCCACCACCCGCATCCCCTTCCTCGAGCGCGGCGGCATCTATGCGGTGGTCAATCTGCGCGGCGGCAGCGAATATGGCGAGGAATGGCACCTTGCCGGCACCAAGATGCACAAACAGAACGTGTTTGACGACTTTATCTCAGCCGCCGAGTGGCTCATCACAGAGCGTTATACCAACAAGGACAAGATTGCCATCGTGGGTGGCAGCAACGGCGGTCTGCTCGTGGGTGCTTGTATGACCCAGCGTCCCGACCTCTTCCGCGTGGCCATCCCCCAGGTGGGCGTGATGGACATGCTGCGCTACCACAAGTTCACCATTGGCTGGAACTGGGCCTCGGACTACGGCACGAGCGACGACAGCCGTGAGATGTTTGAGTATCTCCGCGGATACTCGCCGCTGCACAACCTGCGCCCCGGCGTGTCCTATCCTGCCACCCTGGTCACCACTGCCGACCATGACGACCGCGTGGTACCAGCCCACTCGTTCAAGTTTGCCGCCACGCTGCAGGAGTGTCACGCCGGCAATGCTCCCGTGCTCATCCGCATCGACACCAAGGCCGGCCATGGCGGCGGGAAGCCACTGAGCAAGGTGCTGGAAGAACAAGCCGACATCTACGGATTCATCATGTACCATCTCGGCATGAAATACTGATTTGATAAAAAAACATAAAGAGCAGTCTCTATAAGCAATAAATTTCGTAACTTTGCCACGATACAGAAAAAGACACTAATGAATTATCTTAAGATCCTTTGCCTCACACTTCTTGCGGTTTTTGCTCCGCAGAGAATGCTGGCCGATGACGACCCCGTTCCCACCATCAGTCCTTACGTGAACTATTTCGATATCAACGGCGATGAGGTGAGCACAGACTTCTCCGCCCCCCTCACCGGCAAGTTTTACGGCAATGCCGAAAACGTGGGTGCGTGGAATGAATACTACGAGTGGCGTTTCACCCTGGAGGGCGAACTCGAGCCTTACCTCATCCGCTATGAGCAGGACACGGAGTATGTGTTTACCAAAGCCGGCACTCATCGGATTGTGCTCTACGCCACCTTCACTCAAGGCAACGACACCATCGCCTACACCGATGAATACTGGAACGAGGTGGGGCCTTTTACGGTCGCCATCAGTGAGAGCAAGCTCACCATGCCCAACGCCTTCTCGCCCAACGGCGACACCCACAACGACATCTACAAGGCCAAGGAGTGGAAGAGCCTGGTGGAGTTTCACGCCACCATCTACAACCGCTGGGGACAGAAACTCTATGAGTGGGACAACCCCGCCGAAGGCTGGGACGGCAAGTTTCACGGCACCGACGTGAAGCAAGGCGTCTACTTCGTCGAGGTCAAGGCCCAGGGTGCCGACGGCCGCAAATACCACATCCGCAGGGATGTCAACCTGATGCGTGGCTACCGCAATAATGAGTCGTCATCGTCATCCTCGTCTGACGGGGGCAGCGGCGAATAGTCAGGCTTTCTGCCCTGCCCCATTCGTCATACTTATCCACGCACACCACCTATATCTCCATCATCAAAAACAACATGCAACGCGAAGACGAGAAAATCAATGTCTGGGGAGCCAGAGTCCACAACCTGAAAAATATCGACGTAGAAATACCGCGGGGCAGCCTCACGGTGGTCACCGGCCTTTCCGGGTCGGGCAAGTCGTCGTTGGCCTTCGACACCATCTATGCCGAGGGTCAGCGCAGATATATCGAGACCTTCTCGGCCTACGCCCGCAACTTCCTCGGTGGCATGGAGCGCCCCGACGTAGACAAGATCACCGGCCTGAGCCCTGTGATCAGCATTGAGCAGAAGACCACCAACAAGAACCCCCGCTCCACGGTGGGCACCACCACCGAGATCTACGACTACCTGCGTCTGCTCTATGCCCGCGCCGGCACGGCCTACAGCTATCACACCGGCGAGGAGATGGTGAAATATACCGAGGAAAAGGTGCTGGAGATGATCCTCACCCGCTATGAGGGCCGCCCCATTTACATCCTTGCCCCGCTGGTGAGACAACGCAAGGGTCACTATCGCGAACTTTTTGAGAGCATGCGCCGCAAAGGTTATCTCTACGTACGTGTCGACGGTGACATCAAGGAGATCACCCGCGGCATGAAGGTAGACCGCTACAAGAACCACAACATCGAGGTGGTGGTCGACAAGCTGCGTGTGCAAGGCAAGGACGACGAGCGCCTGCGCCGCACCGTGGAGAACGCCATGCGCCAGGGCGACGGCATTGTGATGATACTGGACAAGGAAGACGGCACGCTGAAGAGTTTCTCCCGTCGTCTGATGTGTCCCACCACAGGCATGTCGTATGCCGATCCGGCTCCCAACCGTTTCTCCTTCAACTCTCCTGAGGGTGCCTGCCCCCGGTGTAAGGGTCTGGGATATATCAATGAGATCGACATGGACAAGGTCATCCCCGACCGCAGTCTGTCTATCGCCCAGGGAGCCATCGTGCCATTGGGCAAATACAAGAACCAAATGATCTTCTGGCAGGTGGATGCCATTCTCCAGAAATACGACCTCGACATCAAGACTCCCGTGAGTGACATCCCCGAGGAGGCCCTGAACGAGATTCTCTACGGTTCGCTCAACAACGTGAAGATTGCCAAGGAACTGGTGCATACCACCTCGGACTATTTTGTCGCCTTCGACGGCATCATCAAATACCTGCGCCAGGTGATGGACAACGACGAGAGTGCCAGCGGTCAGAAATGGGCCGACCAGTTTCTTGCCACCTGCGAGTGTCCGGAGTGCCATGGTCAGCGTCTCAACCGCGAGTCACTCTCCTACCGCATCTGGGACAAGAACATCTCCGAGGCTTCCAACCTCGACATCTCCCAGCTACGCGACTGGCTGGCCGAGGCACGCCAGCACCTCAAGCCCAAGCAAGCCGCCATAGCCGAGGAGATCATCAAAGAGATCCTCACCCGCCTCGACTTCCTGCTCGAGGTGGGCCTTGACTATCTGTCGCTCAACCGCCAGTCGGCATCGCTTTCGGGCGGCGAGAGCCAGCGCATCCGTCTGGCCACACAGATTGGTTCACAATTGGTCAATGTGCTTTATATCCTCGACGAACCGAGCATCGGCCTGCACCAACGCGACAACCAAAAACTGATCAACAGTCTGAAAGAGTTGCGCGACCTGGGCAACACCGTCATCGTCGTGGAGCACGACAAGGACATGATGCTTGCTGCCGACTACATCGTCGACATCGGCCCCAAGGCGGGCCGCAAGGGCGGCGAGGTGGTCTTTCAGGGCACCGTCGGCGAGATGATGCGCGCCCACACCATCACCAGCCAGTATCTCAACGGCCAACTGCGCATTCCCCTGCCGGCACAGCGGCGCAAGGGCAAGGGCAAAAGCCTCTGGCTGCGCGGTGCCACCGGCAATAACCTCAAGCACGTAGACGCCGAGTTTCCCTTGGGCAAGCTCATCGTAGTGACAGGCGTGAGCGGCTCGGGCAAGTCGACCCTCATCAACGAGACGCTACAGCCCATCCTCTCGCAGCATTTCTACCGCTCGCTCAAGCGCCCCATGCCCTACGACAGCGTTGAGGGTCTGCAATATATCGACAAAGTGGTCAACGTAGACCAGTCGCCCATCGGTCGCACCCCGCGCTCCAATCCCGCCACCTATACCGGCGTGTTCAGCGATATCCGGTCGCTCTTCGTCAACCTGCCCGAGGCCAAGATACGCGGCTATAAGCCGGGACGGTTTTCCTTTAATGTGAAGGGAGGACGCTGCGAGGCCTGCGGCGGCAATGGCTACAAGACCATCGAGATGAATTTCCTGCCCGACGTGATGGTGCCCTGCGAGGTGTGCCACGGCAAACGTTACAACCGCGAGACGCTTGAGGTGAGATACAAAGGCAAGTCTATAGCCGACATTCTCAACATGACCATCAACCAGGCAGTGGAGTTTTTTGAGAATGTGCCCAATATCTTGCAGAAGATCAAGACCATACAGGATGTGGGATTAGGATATATCAAACTGGGGCAGCCCTCGACCACGCTCTCCGGTGGCGAGAGCCAGCGCGTGAAGCTGGCCACCGAACTCTCCAAGCGCGACACGGGTAAGACCGTCTACATCCTCGACGAGCCCACCACGGGTCTGCACTTTGAGGACATCCGCATCTTGATGGACGTGCTGCATCGGCTCGTCGACCGCGGCAACACCGTGATCGTGATAGAGCACAACCTGGACGTCATCAAACTGGCCGACCACATCATCGACATGGGACCTGAGGGCGGACGCAACGGCGGGCGCATCCTCTCTACTGGCACCCCCGAGGAGGTATCTCAGAGCGTCGAAGGATATACGCCAGCCTTCCTGGCCCGTGAGTTGAAAGAAAGCCAGCCGTTGACGGATTGAGTAGGACGCAGCACGCTGCGTCCCTACAATTTGGCGGATTGATCCTATTGACGCGGTATGGCCATCCATTTCCTGCGCTCGCCCTCTTCCATCTTTTCGATGGCATAGCGCAATGTGGTGCGTGACATCTCATGAGCATGCTGCCGCAGAAAGTCCCGGAGCAGGTCTATGGACACACGTTTTCCCATCTCGCGCAGCATCCAGCCTACAGCCTTTTGCATCAGGTCGTGGGGGTGATGGAGATGGATTTCGGCATAGCGCAGGCACCATGACGGGTCACCCTGTTGGGTCGTTTTCCACGTACACACCATGCTCATGCGCTGTCGCCACAAGCAAGGACTTTGTGCGAGCTTATCAAGCACAAGTCGCTTATCATCAGCACTCCCCTCGCCCAAGTTGGTAGGCAGCAGCAGCCAATGACCCAGAATCTTTGGGGCAGAGAGGTCGACCAAATCCCAGTTATTAGCCTGGTCGGCATATTGTAGATACATTTCCAGGATCTCGTCACGTTTCATGACAGCCTCGGCATCATGCTCAAGCCGCCTGGTAGCCAGTCTCTCAAACCGGGCTACGAGGAGCAGCAGACCGCAGAGCCGCACCTCGTGCCAGGGCGACATCAGCAGAAGTGGAATCTCGCTCAGCGGCGTATCTTTTGCCGATTGCACCACGTCACGCGTCTGCGGCACCTTCAGCCCCAGGAACTCATCGCCCTCGCCATACTCACCCTTTCCGGTTTTGAAAAAGCGCATCAGTTGCAGTCTCTGTCTCTCATTTGCCAGCGACTCCATCTGCCGGATTATCTCCTTTGCCGTATCCATCTCAATCATCCTTATTCATTCGTGAAATAACCTAACTTTTGCAAAGATAATGCAAGGTGAGCGAAAAGCAAAACAAAACGAAGTTTTTGTTTTCTTTTCCGAACCGATGCCTATCTTAGACTAAGGTCAAAGATAGTACACATTTTTCTCTGATTTGACGCGAGTCCTAAACAAACAACAACAAATTGGACTGTCCTTTTGGAAAAATGTAGAAAAAATACTATCTTCGCACCGCATATCATCTATCATATTATAGAAACACATGAAAAGAATCACTGTCTTATCGGTCGTCATGACCATCCTGTCGCTCTCAGCCATGTCGGCGACACCCAAAAGGATGCCCAAGGAAAAAGAAATGGGAGCCTACCTGTTTACTTATTTCAATGACCCCACCCACTCTCTGTTCATGGCCATCAGCTACGACGGATACACCTTCACGGCTGTCAACAACGGAGAGCCGGTTATCTCTGGCGACTCCATCGCCGAGCAGCACGGCATCCGCGACCCCCACATCTGCCGTGCTCCCAACGGCAAATTCTATATCGCCATGACCGACCTGCATGTGTTTGGAAAAGAGAAGGGAATTCGCACCACCCAGTGGGAGCGCCCTCAGAAATACGACTGGGGCAACAACCGCGGCCTGGTGCTCATGTCGAGCGACGACCTCATCCACTGGACCCACCACGAGGCACGCATCGACCGTCTCTTCCCCACCCAATTTGCAGATATCGGCTGCGCATGGGCTCCACAGACCATCTGGGACCCCCAGCGACAACGGCCGATGGTCTACTTCACCATCCGCCAAAAGCCAGGCTCCCGCACGAAGCTCTACTACAGCTATGCCGACGAGGCGTTTACGACCCTGGAGACAGAGCCCCAGCTTCTATTCGAATATCCCGACGAGAAGATACAGGTGCTCGATGCCGACATCTGTCCGATGCCAGACGGCCGTTTTTTCATGACCTATGTAGCTCAGGAGAGTCCGGGCGGCATCAAATACATGGTCAGCGACGAGATCAACCACTTCGACGACTACCACTCCGAACAGATTGACGCCGAGTCGCGTGGCTGTGAGGCTCCCAACATGTGGAAGCGCATCGGCGAGGACAAATGGGTGCTGATGTACGACATCTATAGCGTCCAGCCCCACAACTTCGGCTTTGTGGAGACGAGCGACTTCAAGACCTTCACCCCCCTGGGACGTTTCAATGAAGGTGTGATGAAAGCGACCAATTTCTCCTCTCCCAAACACGGCTCTGTGATACCAATCACGAAGGCAGAGGCACGTCGACTGGAAAAATACTGGATCGAGCGCCAGAAACAGCCCCGCATGATTCGTCCGAACGAGATCTGGCCTGACGAGAGCGGCCGGCACATCAACGCCCACGGAGGCGGAGTCCTGAAACATGGCGACACCTACTACTGGTATGGCGAGAATAAATCGGACAGCACCTCAGCGGCCCTGAACGGTGTGATGTGCTACTCCTCACGCGACCTGCTGCACTGGAAGAACTGCGGTGTCGTGCTTTCCGTGGTCGACGAGAGAGGCCACGACATCGAGCGCGGCTGTATCCTCGAACGCCCGAAGGTGATATACAACGCAGTGACCGGACAATTCTGCATGTGGTTTCATCTGGAGCTGAAGGGCAAGGGATATAGTGCGGCACGTTATGGCGTGGCCGTGAGCGATAAGCCTGAAGGCCCTTTCAAATATCTTTACTCACAGCGTGCCAATGCCGGCACGTGGCCAGTGGAGTTCAGCACAGAAGACATTGCTACCGCCGACACCTTGCGTGAGGACCACTTCAAGGAATCTTGGACGCCAGCTTGGATAGAGGCCGTGAAGAAGGGCCTTTTCTTAAGGCGTGACTACCCAGAGGGTCAGATGTCTCGCGACATGACACTCTACGTGGATGATGACGGCAAAGCCTACCATATCTTCTCCTCGGAAGAAAACATGACACTTCACATCGCAGAGCTTACGGCCGACTATCTGCACCACACCGGCCGTTACACCCGCGTGGCTCCCGGTGGTCAGAATGAGGCTCCCGCCATTTTCAAGAAAGACGGCACCTACTGGATGATCACCTCGGGATGCACCGGATGGGCGCCCAACGCTGCCCGCATGTTCTCTGCCCCGAGTATCTGGGGACCCTGGACACAACATCCCAACCCCTGCATCGGTCCGGGTGCAGACAAGACCTTCGGCGGTCAGAGCACCTTTATTCTGCCCTATGGTGACGGATTTGTCTTCATGGCCGACACCTGGCGCCCCAAGCATCCCCGTGATGCCCGTTATATCTGGCTTCCCATCGACTTCGAGCAAGGGAAGCCCGTGATCCGCTGGCGAGACCAGTGGCAGTGGGAAGACATGAAATAGCCTGTTTTTCAGGAATGGAGGAATTCAATCCGTGAGAATTGAATTCCTCTTTTTTATTGTACGAAGTCTGAGGAACGCTACTGTCAAGGCAGCTATCGCCACATAGATGAGCAGGAGCTGCCAGCGGTTGACAGAGATATGCTCTATACTTGATCCGGGGAGCGACGACACCCAGGCAGCCATGCCCGTCTGCCATCCAACCACCACCGACAGACACCTGGCCACCAGCGGCAACATGGCCGGCACCAGT
The DNA here is from genome assembly GCA_946402905.1 of uncultured Prevotellaceae bacterium. GTDB lineage: Bacteria > Bacteroidota > Bacteroidia > Bacteroidales > Bacteroidaceae > Prevotella. Next base: position 13,637 of record CAMIYC010000029.1, read on the forward strand.
GCAGCCACAAACATGACCGCGGTGAGATAGAGGATGACAGTGGCCAGTGGTATGACCACGAAATTGGCAAGCAAGAAATAGACAGAGAACCTGCCGAAATAATAGGCAGTCAGAGGAGCTACGCCCAACTGTGCACAGCACGACACCACCACCATCGCCCATACCCACTTGAGAAGCCGATGCTCCTGCAGATACACCTCCGACACCAATCCATAGACCGGCTGATACAGCACCAATATCGAAAGCACCGCCATCACCGACATTTGAAATCCCACGTCATAAAGGCTCAGCGGACTGGCCGCCAGCATGATGATGACGGTGAGTGCCAAAGCATTGAGTGAGATTCGGTCACGCCGCAGTATGCCCACCAGTGAATAGACCGTGATCATCAGGGCTGCACGGACCACCGACGGCGACAGCCCTGTGAAAACCGCATACGACCAGATGCCGCCGACGACCAGCACCTCACGCAGCGCACCCAGTCGGCGGTTTCGCACCAGCAGCGACAGCAGCATATAGATGATGCCCAGATGCAATCCAGACAGTGCCAACACATGCGACGCGCCGGAGATGGAGTAGATATCTCGCAGGTCGTTGGTGAGACGCGACTTATCGCCCAAAGCCATCGCCACGGCCACGGCCATCTCCTCATCATCCAGCCCCAGGCGGAGATAACGCTGCAGGGTAGCATGTCTGAACTTCATGGCCGCCAGTTGTGTGCGTCGGAGATAAGACAACGGCTCCAGACTGATCTGCTCCCGCCGCCAGTCGTCGGGCAGGACAAGAGCGGTGGCCGTGAACCCGTGGCAACGCAGGTAGAGAGGATAGTCGAAATTGGAGTCGTAGAAATTGGCGGGACGCTCCAGTCTGGTGCGCACGGCAATACCGTCGCCTATCTGCAAGGCTGCGGCACGGGAGCCGACGGTGTCGAGGAGCAACGAAGCCTTCACCTTCTGCGGCAAGGTGTCGCCGCCGACCACCCACAAGTCCATCCGCATCACCTTGCCCCGCTGCTGCGGCTCACTGGCCACCACGGCACGGAAACCGACCTCCTGACTCGGCAAGGGCCGTGTGAGGCGGTCCATCTGCCGTGTGAGCAAGAAACCTCCGAGCACTGCGGCCGCCAACATCACGCAGCCACTCTGCAGCACTTCCCACCTCCCCGTAGCCAGGGTGAGCATCAGGGTCAATGCCGAGAGCGCCAGCCACGCCGGCTGTCCCAGGGTGCCGTAGGTCTCCATGGCGACGAACACCCCCAGGACCATGGCGACAGCGATGCGCAGGAGGGGGAAGAGCTGTATCTTAGAATTGGTCTTCAACCCACTCTACATGACAATGATTTTACGACCATTGGAAATATACATTCCTGGCTTCAGATGAGCACGGTCTACACGTCGTCCGCTGAGGTCGTAGAGCTGAGCTTCGGCCTCGGTTTTTCCTGTGTGTACGGCATGGATGTCGGAAGTATTGTCCAGTTCGACCGACATACGCTGACTGGTCCAGCCGAGCACCGACCAGTTGGAAAGGTCGTCAGACTCGAAATCGCCATTGACTATCATCTCCTCAGAGTCGCCTTCGCGGGTGCATGAAAGATCATCAATATACACGTCGCCCCCCAGTTTGCCGATGGCAAAGATGAGCACGTCGTGGGGATACTGAGCCGTGCGCTTCCAGGTATATTCCTGCCAATCAGATGTCAGGTTGTAAGTGCTCCAATACTCGATATCGGCACTGTTGCCCCACTGGTCGCGGTTGGTGCTGGCGTCATAGCGAGGCCAGAGTGCGAAGTCGGCAGGTTGGTCGGCTTTCATCATGGCTTTGACGGTATAAGTCTTGCCTTTCTCCATGGGTTGTGCCAGTTTGACGATGGCCTCATAGTCCCACTGGTTGGCCTTAGCCGCGGGATTGTGCAGCACGAGCACATGGTTGGGACCAGTAGCAGAGGCGGTGACATTGATCACCAGCGAATGCTGCTCACCCAGGAAGTCGGTGTAGCTGACATTCACCGTCCCCTGCTTTTCCTCGGTGGCCTTGACGGTGCGTCCGTCGAGGATGAAGTCGGTACTGGTGAGCGTGCACTCACCGGTGAGGATCTCCCGATGCCCGTCGGCAAAGGTGCCCCAGACGTCAATCACCTTACTTCCTCCCACTCGGAGTGTGATGTCATCGATCGGGTCGAGTTGCTGCAGCGAGTAAATATTTCTCTGATTATCTTTCCATTCATACCCAGCCTGGGCCTGCATGTCTACTCCCAGCTGTCTCAGGGCGGCATAAGCATAGCGCTTGCCCATCGTGCGATAGCCAGATACAGTGAAGTGAATATTGTCGTTGGCGCAAGGGCACCCCACCGACGAGATGACATGTGCTGTGGGGATAACAGAAGGCAGCTGTGCGATGATGGTGTTGTGGAGCGAACAGGTACCACCCACGTCGGCTCCTACGGTCTCGCCGGCAAAGAGAGGCACTTCGTCGGCCTGTAGGTTGAGGTCGCTGAGCAACGACTCATAGATATGCTTCACTTTTTCCAGCCACTGCTGCTGACCATTGTTTGACTCGCCCTGATGCAGGAGTATGCCTTTGATAACACCAGTCTCCTGAGCCTTTCGGGCCATGTCGACCAAGCGTTGGTAGGGGAAACTGCCGTATTCACTGGCCGTGTTGCGCAGCCAGTTTTCAGTGGTTTTCAGATATGCGTCCACCTGGTCTTGCTCCGGCAGGAATCCCTCGATGGCAATGCCACCCACGGCCACATCGACCACCCCCACTTTGATGCCGGCAGGCAGTGCAGCCACCATGGTACGCCCGAAATAGTCGGCCATGCCGATGTTGGTCCATTGGCGTACTATGGGTGGATAGGCGGTATACCACTCACCCATCTTGCGCTGCGGATTGGAGAAATTGACACAGGCCATGGTCTGAAAACGCGGGTCTACATATTCTTTGTCGACCGCCTCTGGGATGGCCTGTCCCTCCATGTTGGACTGTCCGAAACACAGATAGACATAGAAATTGGGGTCGGGTTGTGCCATAACGGCCATTGTTGCGACCGAGAGCATAAAAATAAGTAATGATTTTTTCATATCATGGATAGTTTGATGATTACGTTGGCGTAGTAGTGATATTAGGACACAAAGGTAGTAAATCGAATAGGAATATGCAAATATAATTTCTTTTTCCTGGCGGCGAAGGTACTGCCACTCGGAAAAGCTCAAATAAATTTGGCTTTTCTCTCGTTTATTCGTACCTTTGCACCCGATTTTTTGCTGCCCTACACAACATTTTCAAATTTTAGGGGTTATTTAAATATAAAAGGACAATATTTTGGCGAGAATATACACAGATCAGGCTGCAAGCCTGCAATACAGTCATGACGCAATGCGACCCTGGCAAAGGGCGGTCAAGAGGGTGACAGACTTTGTCTGTGCCCTTTTGGGACTCATCGTCCTCTCTCCTGTTTTCCTTGCCATCGCTCTTGTCCTTAAATTCCAGAAAAACGGTCCTGTACTTTTCGCTCAGGAGCGCATAGGATACGGCGGCAAGCCATTCACCATCTACAAATTCCGCACGATGAGCACCGTGGTCGAGGACGAGGGTCCTCAGCTCATTGCCCGGAGCGACAGTGTGAAGTCGACCCCTTTTGAGCAGTTTCTTCGCGAGCACCACCTCGACGAGCTACCTCAGCTGTGGAACGTGCTCATAGGCGACATGTCGCTTGTGGGTCCTCGCCCGGAGCGCCGCTTCTTCATCAACCAGATCATGGAGCACACCCACGACTATCTGCTTATCTACCAGATGCGCCCCGGGCTGACCTCCGAGGCAACGCTCTACAATGGCTATACCGACACCATGGAGAAGATGCTCAAACGTCTCGACATGGACATCCGCTATCTGGAGAACCGCTCTCTGGGCCTTGACATCAAGATCATTCTCAGCACGCTATACAGCATTGTCAGTGGAAAGAAATTCTAAACACACTTGTCTGAACATGAAGAAACCGATCATATTACTGCTTCTCATGATGCTTTTGCCTTTGGGTATCATGGCACAGTCGTCGATGACCGACGACCAGATTTTCAAATTCATCATCAAGGAACATGAGGCCGGCACCTCGCAGCAACAGATTGTGATACAGCTGATGCAGCGCGGTGTAGACATCAACCAGATACGCCGTGTGAAGAAGAAGTATGAGCGGATCTCCAAGCAGGAAGGCCTGGGTGCCCTCTCCAACGACACCAACCCCACGGACGACCGCACACGCACCAACAGCAGCAAGAACAAGAAGAGCCAGTTGCTCGACGGACAGTATGACAGCCGTATCGCCGACTACTCCAACGATCCAAACCGCTACAACTCTGGCAACTGGATACAGCCAGACATCCCCGGCGGCACCCGCACCTACGACGAGGATGACGAGGATTTCCAGGAGATGCTCGACGAGATGAACAGTTGGCTGCCCGCCGACACCATCACGATGTATGAAAATCTGGTGGAGCGCCTGCAGAAACAGAAGAAGAAGATCTACGGCCACGACCTTTTCAACAACAAGCAGCTCACCTTTGAGCCCAATATGAACATCGCCACCCCCGAGACCTACCGCCTGGGCCCTGGCGACGCCGTGTATATCGACATCTACGGTGCCTCGCAGAAGACCATCGAGAGCACAGTTTCTCCCGACGGCTCGGTGGTGATTGAAGGCTACGGTCCTGTCTATGTGGCCGGTATGACCGTGACACAGGCCAACGCCACCATCAAGCAACGCCTGGGCGCTCGCTACCAGAGCAGCAATCTGCGCCTCACCGTGGGCGAGACCCGCTCGATCATGGTCAATGTGGTGGGCGACGTGAAAGTGCCCGGCACCTATACGCTCTCAGCCTTCTCCAGCGTCTTTCATGCCCTCTATATGGCGGGCGGCGTGACCGACCTGGGCACGCTGCGCAACGTGAAAGTATACCGGGGCGGACAGCTGCTCTCTGTGATCGATATCTACGAATATATCGTCAACGGCCGTATGACCGGTAACGTGCGTCTGAACGACAACGACATGATCATGGTTGGCCCCTACGATTGCCTCGTCAATGTGACCGGCAAGGTGAAGCGCCCGATGTATTACGAGATGAAGCGCAACGAGAATCTCGCCTCGCTCATCAAATTCGCAGGAGGTTTCACCGGCGACGCCTACAAGAAGTCGGTGCGCGTGATCCGCAAAGCCGGGCGCGAGTATTCTGTGTATAATGTAGACGAGTTTGACTTCGCCTCCTTCACCATTGCCGACGGCGATTCGATCACCGTCGACTCGATCATCGACCGCTACGACAACATGGCCGAGATACGGGGTGCTGTGTTCCGTCCGGGCATGTATCAGGTGGGGGGCGATATCAACAGTGTGCGCACCCTCATCGAGCACGCCGAGGGTCTGCGCGAGGAAGCCTTCACCGCCCACGCCGTGATGCACCGTATGCGCAAAGACCGCACGCTCGAGGTGCTGCGCCTCGACATCGACGGCATCCTCGACGGCAGCAAGGCCGACATTGAGCTAAAGCCCAACGATGTGCTCTTCATCCCCACCAAGCAGGAGATGATGGAGGAGCAGACCCTCACCATCCATGGCGAGGTGCGCTATCCAGGCATCTACAAATACGCAGCCAACGAGACCGTCGAAGACCTCATCCTGCAGGCAGGCGGGCTGACCGAGACCGCCTCGACGGTGAAGGTGGACGTAGCACGTCGCGTGACCAACCCCCAGGCCCTGAGCACCGACTCAGTCATCGCCAACACCTATAGTCTGATGCTTAAGGACGGCTTCGTGATTGACGGCGAGCCCGGCTTTATCCTCAGCCCCTTCGACGAGGTGTATGTGCGCAAGAGCCCCGGCTCTTACAAACAACAAAACGTGAGCATCGAGGGCGAGGTGATGTTTGCCGGCACCTATACCCTTTCGACCAAGAACATGCGCCTGAGCGAGCTGGTTCGTGCCGCCGGCGGTGTAAACGACCGTGCCTACACTAAAGGTGCCCGTCTGGACCGCCGCTACACCCAGGAGGAGCGCCAGAATGCCATAGAGGCTCTGAAGAAAGCCCAGGAGCAGGCAGAGCTCAACCTGCAGGAACAGATAGCCAAGAGCGGCAATGCCAATCTGGCCAACCTGAGCACCGATCAGAACCTGCAGTTGCGCAAATATGAGGTGGGCGACACCTACCCCGTGGGTATCGACATGGAGCGAGCCCTACAGAACCCCGGCGGCGACGACGACATCGTGCTTCGCGAGGGTGACCGTATCATGGTGCCGCAATATACAGGCACGGTAAAGATCAGCGGCGAGGTGATGCATCCCAACTCCGTGGTCTACGAGGCAGGCCGGAGTGTGAGCTACTATATCGACCAGGCCGGTGGTTTCGGCACGAACGCCAAGAAGCGCCAGTCGTATATCATCTATATGAGCGGCAAGGTGGCCAAGGTGAGCCACGGTGCCAAGCCCCAGCCCGGCTGTGAGATTGTGGTGCCCTCGAAGCCCATCACCAAGACGTCACTGCAAGAGACGCTGAGCATCGCCACCTCTGTAGGCTCCTTCGCAGCCATCATTGCCACCATTGCCAATATTGTGAAGTAAGGAAAGGAGGAAAGAATGAAAAAAAAGATCGCTCTCGACATCATTGCCTTCCTGAGAGCCATCCGACAAGACAAGTGGATGATGGCCGTTTTTATGGGTCTGTCGGCCTTTTTAGGACTGGCCGTGGCTTTCGGCACTCCAAAAGAGTATAAGTCGTCGGTCATGCTGGCTCCCGAGACCGCCACTGACAACAGCCTGACATCGAACATCTCATCACTGGCCTCGATGGTGGGCATGAATATGAATTTCGGGAGCTCAAACGATGCCATTTATCCTGAGCTCTATCCCGACTTGCTACAGTCCATGGATTTTATAGTAGGGCTATTCCCCGTCAAAGTAACCACCAAAGACGGCCTGGTCACTACCGACTATTTTGACTATTTGCTCCATCACAATGCCAAGGCATGGTACATGTTTCCTGCACGTTGGCTGGCATCCATTGTCGAGAAACTGAGAAACGACGACACTGGGCCCAAGGGTGGCGACGACAAGGTGAACCCCTTTTGGCTCACCCGTCAACAATATGACATAGCCCATATCATCAGCCGCAACATCGACTGTACGGTAGACAAAAAGACCAGTGTCATCTCCATAGAGGTGACCGACCAAGACCCCCTCATTTCCGCTACTATAGCCGACTCCGTGAGAAGCCACCTGCAGACTTTCATCACTGAATACCGCACACTGAAGTCGCGCAACGACCTGGCATACATGGAGAAACTCTTCGCCGAGGCTCATGAGCAATACGTCAAGGCCCGGCAGCAGTTTGCCGCATACGCCGATGCCAACCAGGAGGTGATTCTTCAAGCCTACAAAGCCAAGGAAGAAGACCTGGAGAACGACATGCAGCTGAAATACAACGCCTACACCCAGGTGTATGAGCAGCTGCAGCTGTCGAAAGCCAAAGTGCAGGAAAACACGCCAGCATTCACCGTAGTGCAGTCGGCGTCCGTGCCCATCAAGCACAGCAACAAGTCGAAATTGTCGGTGATGCTGCTCTTCATTTTTTTAGGAGCCATGCTACGCATGATGATTTTGATGCTGAAAAAGCGTCGGGAGGTTTTCATCCTTGAATGAACGAAGCATGACCGACAGCCCCCGCCATACCAGCGATAATGAATGGAGTGCCTGGGACGAATGCAAGAGCCACTGGAGAGTCTATCTCATCGGCTGGGTGGTATCCTTCTCCCTGGCGATCATTGTGTGTGCCGGTATCCCCAAGACCTACTCCTCTCAGGTGAAAATTGCCGACGAGCACTATGAGACCGACCTGCTACTCGGTCTGAACAACATCGCCGCATGGGCAAAAACCGGTATCAGCGACCACAAGGGTCTGCGCATGCCCGAGGTATACTACCGTTTGGTCACCTCGCCCTCCTTCGCTGAGGAAATGTCGAGAGTGAACGTCAGTTGCTATCACACCGACTACTATCACTATATCCTGAACCACCACCAGCTGTCGTGGTGGGAGCGTATAGGTCGCGGGCTGAGCAAAGACACGCTCAGCGAGAAAGAGCGTGTGCTGGCGGTCATCCACGACAATATACGATCGAAGGTCTCCTCAAAATACGGCACCACCACTATGCAGGTGACCGACCAGGACCCATTGGTGGCCGCCATGCTGGCCGACTCTGTCAGGGTTCACCTTCAGCGACACCTTGCAGACTACTCGCGCCGACGTGCCGTCAGGGATCTTGTCACCTCGGCCAACAAGATGGAGCGTGCCCGTCAGGATTACGAGAAAGCTCGCGACGCTTATGCCAGCTATAGGGACACCCACAACGACCTCACCTCGGTGCGGGCAAGTTCTGTGGAGGATCATCTGCTCAGTGAGTATGAGAAAGCTTTCAACACATACACCAAAGAACAGGAGCAATATATACGTGCCAAGGCCTTGGTCGACAAATTCTCTTTCAAGTTTGTCGTGCTCAAGAACGCCACCGTACCACTCGACCCCTCCGGGCCTCAAGTCATCGGATACGTGTCGTCCTTTCTCTTCCTCGCCACGGTTTTCATATCCTGGTTGATTCTCGGCCTGCGCACATACAAAGACTATCATCTAAAAGGATAAATGAACATCGCCATTATCATCGTCATGACCATCATGCTGGCTGCCTTTATCTTCTTAAAGGTGGGCGACGCATTCTCCCCCTGGACCATCACCACTGCCATCTGGCTGGCTATCGTCGTGATGTTTCAGTTTCAAGGCGACTTGCTTTATCCTCTGGGCGACCAGTTTTATACCTGTCTGGCCATCTGGCTACCCATCTTATGCATCTCGTCGCTCATCACCTATTATGTGATGCCACGCACTTATGCCAAATCAGAAAGTCGCTTTTCCTCACTTGAGATCAACACATTGCTTTTCAATTTCTTTTACGTCATCTCGATGGTCATCACCCCTCTCTACCTCTACAAAATCCTCCAGGTGGTGATGATGTTTGACAGTTCAGACCTGCTCAACAATATCCGGCTGCTGGCGGTGTATGGCGACGAGAACTATGGATTCCTCACCTATTCATATGTTTTCAACCAGGTGCTTTTGGTCATAGCCATCTGGCGTTATCCCAGGATGCCACTCTGGCAATTGGGCACCATCATTGTCGCCAACTTGATGAGCGCCTTCGCTATCATGGAGAAAGGAATGCTATTTTTCTTGTTCATTACCGTACTTTACGTGCTTTATCAGAAAGGTATCGTCAAGATACGCTCCATCTTCATATATTCTGCGCTACTGGTCATCGTCTTTTTCATCATCAATTCCGCACGTAGCATTACAGAAGACTCAGATCCGAATGAGGAAATCACTTTCCTCGATTTTTTTGCCATATACGTATTGTCGCCATCGGTGGCTTTCGAGCAAGTGACCGAAGATCTCACCCCACAGTTTGGCTCACACACCTTTCAGGTGATTTATCTCTTTCTCAACCGGTTCGGCGGCGACTATGAAGTCAATGCCAAACTACAGGAGTTTGTATGGGTGCCGCTTCCCACTAATGTCTATACCGTATTTCAGCCTTTCTTTGAAGATTTCAAATACAGAGGAGTGGCTTTCTTCGCCCTGGTTTACGGTGTGTTCAGCGGATATGTTTACCGTCTGGCCCGCAACGGCAACAGCATCGGCAAGGCTCTTTATGCCTACGTAGTGTACGTTCTGGCACTTCAGTTTTTCCAGGAAAATATCATGATGAGTTTGGTAACGGTCATACAGTTCATCTTCTTCACCGTATTGGTATGCCAGCAACAATTCACGATAAGTTTCTCATTTCTTGACCCCAAAAGAAAGGATGCATTATGAAACCAGCATGGTTGAAAAAGATCCTGGGTGAAGACTCACGCACCATACTCATGCGCAAGAATATCTTCACGTCCATCCTTCTCAAGGCATGGTCAGGCTTTGTATTCTTAGCCCTTGTGCCACTCACACTCAGTTGTCTTGGCACCTATGAGAACGGTATCTGGCTCACCATCAGCTCGATGCTCATCTGGATAGACCATCTGGACATCGGACTTGGCAACGGTCTTCGCAACCGTCTGACCACCTATCTAGCCCATGATGACATTGTGGCAGCCCGACAAGCCACCACGTGCACATTTGTGATGCTCATCCTGATTATTGTGCCCGTGATGCTCGTCATCCTTGCAATGGTCTATTCTGCAGACTTGTACGCCTTCCTGAATGTCGACCCCCTATGCTCTCCACAACTGACAGACAGTTGCGCTGTGGCCGTCGTCTTTGTCTGTTCCACCTTTGTATTCAAGTTTATCGGCAACTTTTACATGGGGCTGCAGTTGCCTGCCGTCAGCAATCTCATCATGACATGCGGCCATACCCTTACGCTGGCTGCCACATTTGTGGCCTGGCTGACAGGCTCCCATTCGCTGATAGCCATAGCAGCCATCAATACCTGCTCACCCCTGGCCATTTATCTGCTGGCATATCCCATCACTTTTTACAAGCGATATCCTCACTTGAGGCCGTCGCTGCGCTATTTCTCCTTCAGTGCCACAAAGGACTTGTTCACCATCGGTGTGAAATTCTTCACCTTACAGATAGCAGGGGTGGTGCTTTTCATGTCATCCACCATGCTCATCTCACGTATTTTTACGCCCGATATGGTCAACCCTTATCAGATCTGTTACCGCTATTTTACGATCCTGCTGATCACTTTCACTATCGTCAGCACCCCGATATGGAGTGCAACCAACGATGCCTATGCCAGAGGCGATGAGCGATGGATCCTCAACTGTCGCAAGCGGATGGACAAGATCATGCTGCTTGTAGCCCTGGCCCTCCTTCTCATGGTGCTGCTCTCCAAGCCTGTTTACGCGGTATGGCTCAGGGGGCAGGTAGACATCCCCCACTCACTCACCATACTCATGGCCATATATATGTTTGTCATCATGTACAGCCTGAGCTACAGTAATTTCCTCAACGGTATCAATATGCTCACCCTGCAATTGATATTCACCTGCGGTGCGGCCCTGGCATTCATACCCCTTACGCTATTGCTTACCCGTGATTACCACCACGTCGACACCATCATCATCGTGATGATAGCCGTGAATTTACCAGGCATGATTGTCAACCGCATGCAATTCAACCGTATTATCAATCACAGCGCAAAAGGAATATGGAAAAGATAGCCACCTCAGAAACCACCAGCCCCATCGCCATCCTCATGGCTACATACAACGGCATGCCGTACATCCGTCAACAGCTTGACTCCCTTCTGTCTCAGACCACTACTGGATGGACCCTATATATCAACGACGACGGTTCGTCGGACTCTACCACCGACATCATCAAAAGGTATGCCGAGCTGCATGACAACATCCAGGTGCTGAATCTTGGGAAAGGTCTTGGTGCCTGCGAAAATTTCCTGAGGATGCTACACACGGTTGATGCCAAATATTACATGTTCTGCGATCAGGATGACCACTGGTCTCCAGTGAAGATACGCAAGGAAATGGATGCGATGACAAAGATTGAAAAGAGCCACCCCGGCAAACCCATCATCGTGCATTGCGACCTGAAAGTAGTGGACCAAGAGATGCACCTCATCCATCCTTCTTTTATCCAATACGCAGGTGTCTATCCCACATTGCTCAACCAGTTTGAACATAGTGTCGAGCCCTATATCACAGGCTGCACAATGCTGCTCAACAGACTCGCTCGTGATAGTGTGGTCTATCCCACCACTGTCGCAGCCATGCACGATGCCTGGGTCACACTCTGTGTACTGCGTGCCGGAGGTATCAGCACGTTGGTGGACGAGTCGTTGGTAGACTATCGTCAGCATGGTTCTAACACATTGGGAGCCAGGGATATCAGTGAAGTAAACTTAAGCTATCGTCTACGTCTGTTGCGTAGCATCCTGCAGGAGCGTCGCCGGCACTACCTCATGCTGCGCACGCTTGGCTTTGGCACACCCATCAAATATGTATTTGAAAAAATCCGTTTTAAATGTGCAGTGAACAAGATACGAAAGACACAAAGTTTGTAGCACTCGTCATCGTGCTCTATCATCCTACCGCTGAAGACCTGGCACAGGCAGAGCATCTGTCGACCCTCTACACGGGAGCGATTATCGACAATTCAGAAGAATCTCATTTCCCTTCTCCGTGTGTGGGTAAAATGACCTATCAGAGCCTTGGTGCCAATTACGGCATCGCGAGGGCACAGAATGTAGGCATGAGCCTTATTATGCGCCATCAGCATCCCGAATATATCGTCTTTTTAGACCAGGACAGCCGTCTGGACGACCGCTACCCCATGACCATCGCCCATCGGTTTGAGTCCATCCGGCGGCGTGTTGTCCATCTTGCCATCCTTGGTCCGGTGATACGCATTCAAGGCACCGGTGAGACCTACCACTCCGTCATACACCATGACCGTCAAGAATACGACGACTTCATCCCACGTCGAGAGATTATCTCCTCAGGAAGCTGTGTGGCGGTTTCAGCTCTCATGCAAGTAGGTATGAACGACGAGTCGCTGTTTATTGACTTTGTGGATTTTGAATGGTGCTGGCGTGCCCGTTCCAAGGGTTATGTATGCGGTGTTACCCCTTTGGTCACTATCAGCCATCAAGTGGGTTCTCGCGAAATCAACATTTGCGGATATCTCATCATCTTGTCAGCACCAGAGAGATACTATTATCAATTTCGCAATTTTCTTTGGCTGAGTCGGCGGAAATATGTACCTTTGCAATGGAAATTTGCCACGGGGGTGAAACATCTTGCACGGCTGTGCTATTTTCCCATCTGCATCTCCCACGGCTCACGCTACTGGCGACAAATGATAAGAGGCATGCGGGCCGGTATCCAGCAACAATCCAGATCATGAAAACAGGGGCAGTCATCGTAACATATCACTCCGACAAGCAGGATGTCATCAAGTCTATCTCCCACCTGGCAGCGGAGGTAGATGAGGTGTGTGTTGTCGACAACTCAGATGACGACGTTCTTGGTCTGGCACTGGCTTCTATCAGCAATCACACCTACCTGCCCCAGTATATGAACAGGGGTATCGCCGCTGCTCAGAATGCCGGCATCAGCCACTTTCTGAGCCAGGGTTATGACTTCATCCTTTTCAGCGACCAAGACACCCTCATCCCCGAGGGTACAGTCGGACGACTTCATGGCATCTTCAAGGCGCTGGAGGTCGTGCACTACACACCTGGCGCTGTGTGCCCGAGGGCATACAATGCCGCCACCGGCCAGCCCTATCCTCATCAGGTGAACAGCCTCGGTGAAGTTGCCGTCAAGGGTCACCGGCTCACCGAAGTGACCTATGCAATGAGTTCTATATCATTGATTCCCTCGCGCCTGTTTACCGAAGCCGGCATGATGGCAGAGACACTCTTCATCGACGGAGTTGACAGCGAATGGTGCTGGAGGGCAAGGCAGAAGCAGGGTGTCAGGTTTTTTGTCGCCGAAGACCTGCATGTGGCCCATCATCTAGGCATCGGCAACGGTGTCATCGCAGGGAAGTCGATCTCGATCACCCCCCCCTACCGGATGTACTATCAATACCGCAACTATTTGTGGCTATGCCGTCTGAGCTACGTGCCATGGAAGTGGAAATGCTACAATGGTTTTAAATACCTGGCTAAAATTTTTTATTATGGCCTGTTTGGTACCCCCCGGAAAGACTATTTGCGTGAAATATTCAAAGGAATATACTCAGGAATGAAAAAAAACCGTGATTTATGAACATACTGATAACTGGTGGTGCTGGTTTTATCGGCTCACATCTATGCGACCGGCTTTTGTCAGAGGGTCACACGCTCACCGTGGTCGACAACCTGACACTCGGCACCCTCGACAACATCTCACATCTCATGGAGGAGCCACGCTTCACCTTTGTCGAAGAAGACATTCTTCACACCGCTCCGATGCGAGAGTTGTTTGAGACGCACTCTTTTGATATGGTCTATCATCTGGCCGCCAATTCCGACATACAAAAAGGTGGCAAAGATCCTCAGGTAGACTATCAGCTCACCTTCAACACCACATTCCAATTGTTGATGCTGATGCGGGAATATGGTGTGAAGAAATTGTTTTTCTCCTCTACTTCCGCTATTTTCGGCGAGGCACAAGGTTTTTTCAATGAGGACTTCGGTCCATTGATGCCCGTCTCCAACTATGGTGCCGGCAAGCTTGCGAGCGAGGCATTCATCAGTGCCTTCAGCAGCACCTACGACATACAGACCTGGATCACACGCTTCCCCAACGTTGTGGGAGAGCGCTTCACCCATGGTGTCATTTTCGATTTCATCAGGAAGTTGCGCCACGACCCGACGACACTTGAGGTGCTGGGCAATGGCGAGCAATGCAAGCCCTATATTTATGTGCGCGACCTTGTAGACGGCATACAGTATGTCATCAGTCACTCCCATGAGCGCATGAACGTATACCACCTTGGGCCAGACACCCGCACCCGTGTGAAAGAAATCGCACGGATGGTCATCGAGGAGATGGGTCTGCATGCCCGCATCATATACACAGGTGGTGATCGAGGATGGGTGGGCGACGTGCCCGAATTCAAATACGACCTGACTCGTATCAAAGCTTTGGGCTGGCAGCCCCCACGCACCTCGGACGAGGCCGTCAGACTTGCCATCCAGAAAGGGCTGGGCAAATGACCAGAGTAGTCATCATTGCCGGCGGCAAAGGCACCAGGATTGCATCCGTCGCGAGCGAGATACCCAAGGCGATGATTCCCGTCTGCGGCAAACCTGTCCTGGAACGACAGATAGAGATGGCCTGCCGTCAGGGATTCACAGAAATCACCCTCCTCATCGGCCATCTGGGAGACCTCATCAAAGACTATTTTGGGGACGGTAGCAAGTGGGGTGTGCATATCGACTATTATCACGAACGGACTCCACTGGGCACGGCTGGAGCACTGGCAGAGATACGTCACCAGCTCACGGAAGACTACTTCGTCTTTTACGGCGACACCGTTATGGATATCGACATGGCTTGTATGCTGGAATTTCATCGTCAGCGGCATGCCGACGCCACACTGTATTTACATCCCAACGACCATCCCTACGACTCCGACCTCGTGGTGACCTCTCCTGACGGCAGAGTGACATCATTCCTCCACAAGCCTCATCCCGAGGGTTCGGTATACCACAACCTGGTCAATGCAGCTCTCTTTATCTTCAGCCCCCAAGTGACGGAGACCATCGCGCGTGGAGTAAAGAGTCATATTGAAAAAGACATCCTGCCCCGCTGTCTTGCCTGTGGTATGAGACTCTACGGATACGTTTCGACCGAATACGTCAAAGACATGGGCACGCCACAACGCTATGAACAGGTGACTGAAGACTGGCGCAGCGGCCGTGTGGAGTCGATGCGGCGCACCAACAAGCGTAGAGCCGTGTTTCTCGACCGTGATGGCGTGCTCAATGAAGACTGCGGGCTGGTATACCAGCCCGGACAAGTCACACTCATTGAAGGTGTGGCAGAATCCCTCCAGCTTATCCACCGACATGGTTTCCTGGCTGTCGTGGTGACCAATCAGTCGGTCATCGCAAGAAATCTCTGCTCTTTTGAAGAGCTTGATATAATAAATCAGACCTTAGAAACGTTATTAGGTAAGAAGAACGCATACATCGATGCCTTGTATTACTGCCCCCATCACCCCGATGGCGGATATCCCGAGGAGCGCAAGGAATACAAAGTGTCATGCACATGCAGGAAACCGGCCCCCGGCCTGCTTCTGAAGGCGGCCGAAGACCTGAACATAGATTTATCACAGTCTGTCATGATAGGCGACAGGGAGAGTGACCGTGAGGCTGGTGTGAGAGCCGGCGTGAGAGCATCGATACTCATCCCCACGAACCATCCAGGCGCCTTACAGGAGACCCTGTTGAACTATTTTGCTAATATATGATCATCACACGTACACCATTCAGAATATCATTCGCTGGCGGCGGTTCAGACTTGTCGTCGTACTACCGCACTGAGGGCGGTGCCGTACTGAGCACCACGATTGACAAATACATGTATCTTGTCATCCATCCCCACTTTGACCGTCGGAAGATCCAGCTGAAGTACGCAAAGACCGAGTTGGTGGAACACATCAGCGAAATCAAGCACCCGATATTCCGTGAAGTGCTTGCCATGTATGGACTCAAGGGCGTTGATGTCAATTCCATCGCCGACATCCCTTCCGGCACCGGCATGGGTTCGAGCAGTTCATTTACTGTGGGTCTACTCTATGCCGTGCGTGCCTTTTGCGGCAGACCCTCCGACCCTGAGACGCTTGCATCCTTGGCCTGCCATGTGGAAATAGACCTTGTGGGCAGTCCTATCGGCAAGCAAGACCAATACGCCGCGGCATACGGCGGTCTCAACTTCATCACTTTCCATCCCGATGACACTGTCGGAGTGGAGCGCATAGGTTTAAGTGCCGAGACCAGGCAGCAACTGGAGCGCAACCTGTTGTTGGTATACATCGGGGGGCAGCACTCGGCCAATGACATCCTGCGCAGCCAGTCGGCCAGCATCCGTCAATCCGACAAGGCAGCCGTCATGAAAAAGATGGTGGGTCTGGCCTATCAACTGAAAGAGGCTCTCCTGTGCGACGATTTAGAGTCTTTTGGTGCCATCCTGAATGAGGGCTGGCTGCTTAAGCGCACGCTGACAGAAGGTATCAGCAACAGCGCCATAGACCAGATTTATGAGCGCGGCATCCATTCCGGAGCCACCGGCGGCAAGCTTTTAGGTGCCGGAGGTGCTGGTTTTATCCTTTTCTACTGTCCTCAGGAGTCTCAACCACGCTTTCGCTCCGAGATGTCAGCATGGTCTGAGCTTCCGTTCCATTTCGACGACCAAGGATCTCAGGTCATCTATGTAGGCCAATAAACAATTTACGATATGAACTACATCCAAGATATAGAGCATTACTTTTCCAAAGTAAAAGACACGATCGACAAGATTTCGAAAGAAGACCTCAACACGTTGCTCAACCTTCTCAACAAGGCGCGCGATGAAGGCCGCTTCGTCTTTGTCTGCGGCAACGGGGGGTCAGCCTCTACCGCGTCACACTATTGCTGCGATTTCAACAAAGGCATCTCTTCCGGCCAACAGAGCAAGTTCAGGTTTGTATGTCTGAGTGACAACGTCCCTTCGATGATGGCCTTTGCCAATGACTTCAGTTACGAGGAGATTTTTGTCGGCCCGCTGCGCAACCTCTTCAACCCTGGCGATTATGTGATAGGCATCAGCGGCTCTGGCAACTCGGAGAATGTGATACGTGCTCTCAGATATGCCAACGACCATGGTGGCATCACAATAGGCATTACCGGTTATGACGGTGGTGTCGTCAGGCGAATCAGCCAGTACAACGTACACGTGCCGGTCATGGACATGCAAGTGTCAGAGGATATGCACTTGATGATCAATCACTGCATGATGAGCTTACTTTGCAAATATGGAGAAGAAAGATAACACCCAACCCCTCGTATCGGTCATCATGGCCACATTCAACGAGCCTGAAGCCATCATTGCCGAGGCCATCAACAGCGTCTTGCAACAAGACTACGAAAAGCTTGAGCTGCTTATCGCCGACGACAGCACTTCAGAGCCTACGCGCAGGGTCATAGACCAGGCCGAGCGTCGCGACCGCCGTGTAAGGATACTGCGCTCCGACCACCGCATGGGATTTGTGCCTGCGCTCAATGCAGCCTTGCACGTGGCCAAAGGCGACTTCATCGCTCGTATGGACGGAGATGACATCTCGCTTCCCAACCGCATCTCCGCTCAAGTGGCCTATGCCCAGGATCATCCCGACATCGATGTGTTTGGCGGCTCGATGTATATCATCAACAAAGACGGCAACATCATCTCCGAGCGCTCCTACCCCCAGACCAAAGGCAGCATACACCGGATGTTCATGTATCGTTCTCCGTTTTCCCATCCTACGGTCATGTTCCGTCGTCACATCATAGACCATGGATTCTACTATGATCCACAATATCGGCGTGCTGAAGACATCGACTTCTACATACGTCTCTACAAAGCCGGATATCACTTTGGCAATCTCAAAGAGAAGATACTCAAATACCGTGTCATGGGTGACCTTCAGGCCAAGCGCTCTAAAGACCAATGGATCTACAACCATAAAGCCCGCTCGAAATTCATCCTTTCAAAGCCTCTCTTTTCCACCGTATCTTTCCTGGTGTCAATGGCCTATAAATATGTCCCGTCATCGGCAGTCTCCAGATACTACAGGAAAGAAAACTCCAAGTTGAGGAAATAGACCGGCATCTACAGAAGACATTAGCGTTGTGTTAATTTGTGTTAAAATATAAAAACAGGGGGGGGAGCCGTGTTAAAAAAGAATTTTTTCATTATATTTGCAGGTGAATGATCATAATTAAACACCCCAGAAGACAATGAAAAAGATTATTTTTTCAGCATTATTTTCCTGTTATATTTTATGCCATGTCCATGCAATCGAGTGGATAGTTCCAGACTTTCGGGTGGATGGCATTTGCTACAATTTCCTAAACGAAGAGGGCACAGTGGAGGTGACGCACGACTCCGTGTATTATGGCATGGTTTTTTCTATTCGCAATCATTATACAGGCGACGTGGTTATCCCAGCAGAAGTGAAGTATGGGGGGAAGACATATCATGTGACAACCCTTGGCAGCAGATGCTTCCAAGACTGCTCTCAGTTGAAATCAGTCACTCTGCCTTCAAGTATCAGGAATTATTCCGGTGCGTATGATGTCGTACAGTATAATGAAGAGAACAGGTGGTTTGGCAAATGTCCAAAACTGAAATCAGTCACACTTGAGGAAGGTATTACAGAAGTGCCGCTTCAGTTTTTCGCCAAATGCAAGACATTGGAGAGTGTGTCCTTGCCGTCTTCCCTGACCACCCTGTCTGCCCAGGCATTCTCAGGATGCTCGTCACTCAAGAAGATCTCATTGCCAGGCTCTCTCACAGAGTTACCCAACCGTTGCTTTCAAAACTGCACCTCTCTGGAAAGCGTTGAGTTCTCAGCCTCTTCCACATTTTCCGCCATCAGGTTTGGATGTTTTGAAAACTGCCGGTCTCTGCAATCTATCGACATACCATCATCCGTCACGACCATCGAGCAGAATTGCTTTGTCAACTGCTCCTCGCTTCAATCCATCTATCTGCCCGATAAGCTTCAGTCATTAGGCACTCATTGCTTTGAGAGCTGTTCGGAATTGCAGACCATCAACCTGCCTCCCACCCTGACGTTTTTACCCCACTACTTGTTCAATCAGGCAGGTATTACCTCCATCAGCATACCATCTTCTGTTCTATCAATAGGAACTTTTTGCTTTCTTGATTGCTCCCGTCTGACATCTGTTGAAATGCCTTCGTCGATACAGACTTTAGAGTATGGAGCATTTCAAGGTTGCAGAAATCTCACCTCCATCGTTCTTCCAGACCATCTCACAACGATTCCGAACAGTTGTTTTGCCAACTGTGCCAATCTTTCATCCATAGAGATTCCATCCTCAGTGGTGAGAATCGGCCCCAACTGGCTGTCAGGAACAGGATCTATGATGTCATCACTCACTCTTCCCTCCACTGTGACGACACTAGACGAATATTGTTTTTACAAATGTGAAGCCAAGTCTGTGGTCATACCATCCTCTGTCAGCGAGATACCCGTCTATTGTTTCAGTGAATCGAAAATCGAGCACATCACTCTTCCCAACTCGGTCATCAATATGAGAAAGGGATGTTTCAGCAACAGCCATCTGAGAAGCATAGAGATACCTTCTGCCGTAGAAGAGATTTGTGAGGATTCGTATATCGGTTGCAGCCAACTATCCTCGGTCGTCATCCCCGCGGCCACTATATCCATAGGCAGGAAGGCTTTCGCCGAATGCAGTTCACTTCAGACTGTGGTTTGCTTAGGTACGACACCACCATTACCCCAATACGATTGGTGGGATCCCGACATTTTCGTCAACAACCCATCTGATCACACGCTGTATGTTCCGGAAGAAGCCATAGACACATACAAAACCGTCAAGTTGTGGAAGGACTTCAATATCCTGCCACTCCATCAGAGTGTGATCAGCGGTACGTCTCTTCCCGACACTGGAAGTCCAATATGGTATGACATCAGCGGCAAACGTATTGACAAGCCCACCCGTAAAGGCCTTTATATCCGCAACAGCAAAAAGTATCTGACGGGGCATTCCCAACACTAGTTTATCCATCCGAAAATGCGCTATTTCATATTTTTTCTATGCTTCATATCGCTTGACATCTCTGCTTCTCTGCCTACGAAAGAAGAACTGCTGCATGCCGGCATCCCTCTGGTGGAGATCACCACCATCAACTCAGAAGAGCCTACTTGCGACTATGTGAGTGCTCCTGAAGGAGCAGTAGGTGAGAGCATAGCCAATGCCACAAAAGTAGGCGGCAGAATGAAGATATGGATGGGTGAAGACCTTTTATATGACAGCGGAGACTATTTGCAGGAAAAGAGTGGCATGACTGTTAAGATACACGGCAACACCAGTGCCTACGCCGACAAGAAGTCATTCAAGGTGAAACTTCAGAAAAAGAGCGACCTGTTATTCCGCAACTCCGTAGATTTCAAGGATAAAGACTGGCTGCTTATCCGCACAGAGATTGGTTTCGAGGGCGACCATCTCCTCTACGCGATGATCGGCAAGAAAGTGAGCGAGCTGACAGGAATGCCGTACACCCCTCAAAACTGCTTTGTCAACGTCATGTTCAACGGAGACTACCGTGGTCTGTACATGCTCAGCGAAACAGTGAGCAGGAATGAAAGCTGCCGCATCAACGTAGATAAAGACGAGGGCTATATCATAGAGAAAGACCCTTACTGGTGGAATACTTCTATCAGTTTGCTAACCTCCATTTACCAACTACATTACACCATCAAATATCCTGACTCCGACAAGATATCGGAGTCTATGCTGGATGAAATCCAATACTATCTGGAGCAAATAGAACTTGGACTTCTGAACGGCACATACGCCCAATATATCGACGTAGAGAGTTTAGCCAGATGGACGCTGACCCATGACATTCTCGGCACAGCCGACGCTGGAGGGAGCAATATTTTTCTTACAAGACACGACACCAATGCGAGTACAAAGATGGTGATGGGTCCATTATGGGACTTCGACAGCATCATGCAAACCGACGACCAATGGTCGCGCGTTCATGGCACTACCGACGGAGAGTTCTACATTTATGAGCTTTTTTACAAATATACAGAATACAACACCCCATTGACTGAAGCCTATCACCGCCTCTGGAATCAATACAAAGACACGCTGTTTGACAACATTGTCCTTTATTTAAATGACTTTCGTGACAGCGTAGAAGGCAAAGCCGTGGAATTGTCTCAGACATGGGATGACAGCCGTTGGGTGTCCTTTCATCAGCCGTTCAGCGAGATTGTCGACAAGGCCATCAACTGGTTCACCCATCGTCGGCAATGGATGGAAATGACCGTATGTTCCACCCCTGTTATCACTGCGCCCGCTTTCGACAAGTCGGCAGCTCTCAACAAGTATGACCTGGCAGGCAGGCACATCAACTCATCCTATCGTGGTGTGACAGTCAGCAAAAAAGGCAAGAAGACACAAGCTTCCCCCTACATGCCATAGAGAGCCCCCTCTCTGAGCTGGCTGCGCTGATATCTGCGCAGCTCTATCTGATCATGCGGAGACATTTCGTCGACAATGCGATATTTGAGCGTGTTACGCCCCAGTTCATACCAAAAGACGCCGCCATAGAGCATAATCTGAGACAAGCGCCCCTTGGCACCTTGTGTGCGGTCTTTTGAGGCATTGGCTATCGTCTTATCTATGACCAGCGGCATCGCATATCGTGGATTGCCTTTTGAGTCGACGGCATTTAAGTCTACGACACTCTCGTTGACGTAGGCACGGCAGTTGACAATGGAAGCGAAGAAATATGGTCTGTCAAAACGTATCAGAGAGCACATGGTATCGGCCTCACATCCCAACAGAGTGAGGTCGGGCTGCTGGCAATCGAAGACGACCGAAGAATTCCATAGCGTGGCGTCTAAAAGCCAAGCATGGACATTGGTGTATTTGCCATTCAGCCCGTCGTGTCTCACAGCAATCTGATAGTCTACAATCTCTATATCCTCATACACGCAGTCGGTGCGGTTGTTGAGGATGGCAATTACCCTCTTTTTTGCAGCAGGATTTTTCAGCCAATTCTGAAACACACAGTTGCTCACTATACAATTGCCAGCCACCGTCTCATCTCTTGAAGCCTTGAAACCATATTCCGTAGTATTCTGAATGGTCAGCCCTTCCAGAGCCGACTGGCGCGAGCGGTAGAATGTCACACCTGTCTTGGCCATGCCATTGCCGTCAATGCACCCACCTCCATAAATCTTCGGCATCAATGCGAGTTCTGCCACTGTGTGCCGTCCACTGAAATCGCCACAAATCATATATTCTATAGGCTGTCTTAGCGACTGGCTGGCCCTCAATGTCGCGCCATGGGCAATATAAACATTGGGGGATGTCGTGACTATGGGCCGAGTGATGTCATAAATCCCATGGGTGAAACAGATTTCGACAGGATTCAGCGTCAGGGCCCTGTCCACTGCGTCCGACCAACTGTTGTCAGTGCCATGAAACCATTCAGGGAAAGCCCTTTCTACCCTCCATGTGCCCTCCATTTTGCCTACTTTGAACATATATGCGGCCGGTGCGTCAATGACCGTGTTTTTGCCTACGATCCGATTGGCAGTGACCACACCACCCGAGAAGCGTATCACACAGTTGTCGGGCAACAACCATGCACCCGCCACTTCTATGTCAGCATCTATCTCTATCACAGAACCTGACGGGATCTGAGACACTTTCACAGGAGTGCGGTCTCCGTATCTCACGATTTGATTTCCCTCAATCGTAATATACTTGTGACTCTCTGCTTTCGAGAGACTCTTTACAGACGCACTAACATCCATCACCATATTCGTGAAAAAGAAAAACGAGATGAAAGTCAGCATTTTAATGATTCCAGCACTCCTCATAAAATAGTATATTTAAATGATCTCTTTATCAGACATTATGTTAAAATCATCTTTTACTTGTCAGTCACCACAAAAGCCAGGCCATTGTTTTGCATGATCGCCTTATTGACCATATAATTGAAGACAAAGAAGATGACGATATCGATCAAGATGGTGCTGGTCATACCCATATTGCAGATGATGGTGAGCAGGGTGTTGATGAGCGTGAACGAGACAGCGAGTATCAGTATGCAAATCAAAGCCTGGTGCTGATTGAGTCCGGCGCGCATCAACTTATGATGGATATGGTTTTTGTCGGCCTCGAAAAGGGGCCGCCGGTGGCGCAGGCGCATGATCACCACCCTCACCACATCGAACATGGGCACGGTGAGCATGGTGAGCGAAATCATCAATCCGTCTTTGTGATAGGGCATGACGCAGGGGTTGTACATGGCATATTTGACGAAGAGGAATCCGAGAATGAAGCCCAGGGTGAGGCTGCCAGAGTCGCCCATGAAGATTTTTCTGTTTTTCTCAGGGTCTCCCCATATATTGAAATAGAGATAGGAAAGCACCACTCCCATCAGGCCCGATATAAGTATGGAATAAGTGAACATACCCTCGTTGATGAAACAATAGAGAAATCCGCTCAGGGCCAGGAAAGAGAGTCCACCAGCCAGTCCGTCGATGCCGTCGATGAGGTTGATGGCATTGTCGATGAAAACAATCATGAAAACCGTGAGCGGTGCTCCCATCCAGAACGGTATCTCATGTATGCCTAAGAATCCATACAGGTTGTTGATGTAGAGCCCGGAAACCGGCAGCAGTGATGCCGCGATGATCTGCACGGCAAACTTGGTCTTTGCGTCCAGGCCGATGAGGTCGTCGATAATGCCCACGCCGTAGATCAGCAGCAGGCTGATGAAGAAGCAGCAAGTCCATGTGCTCACGGTCACCTGGTTGGTGCCGGTGATCTGATCCATCACGGAGATGGCCAGAAAGAAAGCCAATAGCATGCTGGGCATGAAGCTGATACCACCCAGTCGAGGTACGGCATTCTTATGCACTTTTCGGGCATTGGGAATGTCGTAGAGATTTTTGCTTTTGCAAAAATTCATGATTTGCGGTATCATCACGAAGCCGCACAATGCACTGATGACGAAAGCCACAAAGGTTAAGATGATATGATGGGTCATTGATTTTTAAGTTGACAAGTTGACGAGTTGACGAGTTGACAAGTTGATACTTCAGTTGACGAGTTGACATATTATTCACGTTCACACACCGTCAGCTATTAATATAACTCTATCCTACAACAAAATATTGTATTCGCACTAATGTTTTTGAGATACAAGCCCCTTCACCCCATGTTTACCCTAAATTCCGCAGCACTTTAGTTAAACATTTTTTATAAGTTCCTGAGCAACAAAAAGTTGCTCAGGATTTTGCCATGTCAGAATTTTCACTTACCTTAGTGCTGCAATTCCAAACAAGTAAAATCATCTATGACATGGCAAATATAAGCATAAAATCTCAGGAAATCACCCCTTTCGGT
The DNA here is from genome assembly GCA_946402905.1 of uncultured Prevotellaceae bacterium. Lineage (GTDB taxonomy): Bacteria > Bacteroidota > Bacteroidia > Bacteroidales > Bacteroidaceae > Prevotella. The sequence continues at coordinate 38,348 of CAMIYC010000029.1, forward strand.
GGAATCTTTCACATGACGGAGAAAATTGACCGTTGCACCAGTCTTGTTGTTGACGGTGAGCTGGATCTTCGGTGCGCCACTTTAGGCTACCAATACAGCGAGATAGAACGCTCGCTGATAACCGCTCCTTCCATAGGTTTCTTTGATGTCGCCCTTGGCGCGCGCGACATGGCATCAAGGTCATTTCACATATTTCTTTCCATTGTGTATGTAGACTCCTCTTTTTGAGGGCGTGTTTGTCCGCTGACCGCTCATATTGTACCATATTTGCTCTTTCTCGCTGACGTCGGCTGGTATCGTTGACGCTTGCCGAATGCCAGTGGGGTCGATGGGCCAGATGTCGAACACAAGGCTCCAGGGCGGAGTGGTCCTGTACAGTTCCACGGATTCGGAGGGGACGTACAGTTTGCAGTAGTCGTCGGGGAACGACTTCCAGAACGCCGTCATTTCAGTCTCCGGTGGAGTCGGGGCCATGCATGTCATAGAACCGAGTTGCTTGCAGTTTGAAAATGCCCGGTTACCGATGTTCTTCACGTTTTCATGGAGGATGACCGACTCAAGTCTACTACATTCAAAAGCCATCTCACCAATCTCTTCTAAGGCCTCGGGCAGGTCCATTGATTTCATTGGAGCAAAAAAGAAACATTCCATGCCCATTTTTTTTATGGTGCTGGGCAGTATTATCTGATGACCCAGAAAGGTGTTAAAACAATGATCGGGCAACTCCGTGATGGACTCGGGCAACTTCAGATACTCTATTGCAGCATTCCAGAAGCAACCTTCTTTTAGCGTTGTCACCGATTCGGGTATTACAAGCGAGTCCATGGCAGCCTCAGAAAAACAATACAGATCAAGCGTCCTTACCGACGGGGGGATGACGACCGTTTTGAGACCCGTGCATTCTTCAAAGCACGAGTGGGGTATCTCCGTGATGCCTTCGCCGAACTTGACGGTGGAGAGACCGGAACACCGTTGGAAAAGCCCCTGCCCCAAGTTGGTAGCGGTAGAGGGTATCTCTATGGAGGCCAACTGCTTACAATCCTTGAAGCAAAAATTATGTATCTCAGTGACAGAAGATGGAATGACCACGCTTGTGATGCCCGAGCCTTGAAATAGGCCCCAAGGCATGATTTCCAACGACGACGAAAGGGACACCGATTGCAGGGACCAGCAATTTTCAAAGCAGGAGACTCCTATGGAAGTGAGGGTGTTCGGAAGGTCCATGGACTTCAGGCTAGAACAGTTTTTGAAACACTCGCGGCCTATCTTGGCGAGCGAGGTGGGAAGGGTGACTGACTCGAGCGATTTGCATTCATAAAAACACTCATCCCCTATCTCCGTGACCGAATTGGGAATCTGGATGGATTTGAGTGCCGAGCACAAGGAAAATGTACGCCTTCCCAAAGTGGCAATTGATGGCGGCAAGGACACCGACCTCAACGATTTGCAGCCGGCAAAACAATACTCCCCTATGGATGCAATGGAAGATGGGAGCGTGACTGACTTCAGACCGGTACTATTAAAGCAAAACTTAGGCAAAGAAGTGATGCCTTCCGACAGGAAGACCTCCTCAAACCTAGGACATTCACTGAACCACAACCCGACTCCCTCATTTCCCCATGAGGTGATGGAGGGCGGCAGGGTGACAGACCTCAACTGAGGTGAGTTCCGAAAGCACTGGTCGCCCATCTGGACGACCGCGTAGGTCTTCCCCTCATGGGTCACCGAGGGAGGGACGACAACATCGTCTTCGTAATCATTCCATATATATTGACAAGTCCCACTGGTCTGGAGCACAGGCAACAGTCCTTGCCTGAAGGTCACTTCCACGGTGTTGCCGCCTTCAAGGACGTTGTAGTAGATGCCGTCCTCCGTAAAGTCGGCATACAAATATTGGGCGCTTGCCTTCTCAAATATGGCGAAAGTAATGATGACAAGGAAAAATAATGTCTTTTTCATTTTGATTGTGTTTTTTGAATTGTAAATGGTGATAAGCAGGATTTATGACGAGAAGGACTTTGTCAGCCAATGCAGGTGTCGTCGTTATGTTGATTGCTGAAAATTACAGGAGTTACATTTCCATAATTAAAGTAGGTTCCAATAATGGTGATGTGGGAGGATAAATTTGGATTAGCTATTATGACGGGATAATTGTTATTATTTAAAGCTACTACATCTGGATTTACAAATCCCCTGCAGTCGAAGATTTTGGCTGTTAGGTTGTTGACCGCACATACCAACATTTTTCTCATGGTATCGGCAGTGCATGTGACCAGTGTAAGGTCCGTCGCTATGCTATGTATCACCACGGAATTCTCCCAGAAATCATTGGTTTTGCCTTGGTGGGGAACATCTTGACTTACAATTTTAGTAATATATCCGTCTGTTATTGTGATTTTACATTGAAATGGAAGCCAAGCGTGGAGGTTGGTGAAAAACGCACCTTGGCCGGTGTTCAGCACGCCGATTTTATAATCCACGATGTCAATGTTGGTGAATACTGAGTCTGAGCGGTTGTTGACGATAGCATAAGTCTGGTCGACACCATCGTAATGATATTCATTGAGGAAAACGCAGTCTCGAACGTAACAATTGCCTACCGTGGCGCCATCATTGCTTGTTTTCAAGCCACAGTATTTGCAATTCTTAAAAACAATGTTTTCTATCGTGGTCCGATAACCATTATTAATCTCAAGACCGATTTTCGCTTCACAGTTTCCGTCGATGCAGCCACCGCCATAAATCATTGGCATCATCTCCATCCTGAATATCTCACGTCGTTGGTTGGGACACGGGTAATTGGCCTCAATCATGACGATGAAATCATTATTATTCTGCCGTAAGGCGAAAATTGTTGCTCCTTTGCAAATGCGGATGTTTGAATTCTTCACATAAACTGTATTCGAGATAAAATAATATCCGATACTGAAACATACCTCACTGGCGTTCAGGTCGAAAGTCTTCAGAATAGCATCCTTGCTGTCAATGTAAGAGGAAGCAAAAAAGCGAAGGTTATAAAGGTATTTTTTTATTTCATCGATAACGTTGTCTGATGTGTAAAACTCCGACTCCAAGTAGCCCACGGCGCCGAACCATTCGGGATACGCCA
>CAMIYC010000030.1 GCA_946402905.1 uncultured Prevotellaceae bacterium
TATAACTGAAGTGCGCATTTTTTTATCAAGAATTAGAGAATTTAAGAATTATAGTTACCAAAGTATTCCGAGTTCTCCGGGCTCTCCGAATTCTCTGGGCTCTCGTTCCCCTCCCCTTTGGGGAGGGATAGGGAGGGGTTCTAAAGAGGCTGTTCTCAAGGAAAATTCTTGAATTCTTGATATAAACTGAAGTGCGCATTTTTTTATCAAGAATTAGAGAATTTAAGAATTATAGTTACCAAAGTATTCCGAGTTCTCCGGGCTCTCCGAATTCTCTGGGCTCTCGTTCCCCTCCCCTTTGGGGAGGGATAGGGAGGGGTTCTAAAGAGGCTGTTCTCAAGGATAATTCTTGAATTCTATAATTCTTGATAAAAAGATATTGGACAGCCTATCCTGGAACTAAAAAGTTCAGAACTTGAACTGATATCCCAGTCCGATGGAATGGCGGTTGGGCTCATTGTCGTCATCGTCGTTGACGGTCTGATAACGATAGAAAAGTCCCACGCTATGCTTCTTGTTGATCTTCCAGTCGCATCCTACAGTATAACGGGTCTTCTCCAGGCTCCAGGCATTGAACAGCTCAACATTGGCATAAGGAGTGGCTGGGAAATTGCGGATCTTATACTCCGCCTGCAGACGGCTGCGCAACACATTCTTGCCCTTGCCTCTGTAAGTATGCTCCTCACCATCATAGTCGTCGTCGAAATAACTCCACCGCTCATCGACCGTGTACTCAGGACGATAGGTATACTGCCAACGCTCGCGTAGCGAGAGTTCCAGACCGCCGAACTTATAGCTGCCGGTCAGTGACACCTGGAAGCGATGACGCATGCCCCAGTACTGGCCACATTTCTTGGGGTCGCCCACATTCACCACGCCCTTCTTCACCTTGCCGTCACCCTCCTCATAATAGGAGATCCGCTCGTTGTTCTCATACAGCAACGTGTATCCGGCCGAAGCCTTCAGCCAAGGCAAAAGCTTATAGGAAGCCGACACCCCACCCGACCAACGGTCTACGGTCTGGACATCGTCGCGTGTACGCATCTCGGCCTCGATACCGACACTGAATTTCTTGTTGATTTTCTTATCACCCTCCACGGAGAGGATGGTGCCAAAGTCATCACCCTGTGCATATCCGAGCACCGGCAGTGCCATGACAACTATAAACAATGCGATTCTCCTCATCTAAAAAACTCTAAAATAAAAATAAAACTAAGAACCCAGGATTATAATCAGTATTCTGTCTGCTTGAGTTTCAACTTGTTGTCGACCGAGTTGCTGCTCTGCATGTGTTCGCCTCTGTAATACACCTTAAGCACTGCCATGTCACGCAGCATATCGATCCCGCCTACCTCTATCCTCACGATGTCGAGCCCAGTACGTTGCTGCAAGTCGGCTTTCATGTCTTCGTACCGCTCGGGCTTGATCAGCTCAATACGATCATACTGTACCAGTTTACATGGCTCGGGTTTCAGATGCAGCTCACACATCCACACGGAGACGATGATGATCAGATCCGTGATAAGAAGTTCCGGATAGGTCATGTTGGAAGCCAGGGCATTGACCACCGAGAGGCAGATGAGCAAGAAGAGATAGGTCATCTCCCTCACTGGCATCGTGTCTGTGCGATACCTCATGATACTGAAGATGCCGAACAATCCGATACCTACTCCGATACCGGTCTTTCCTTTCATGTCTTCGAGCACGAAAATCATGAAGAAGACTATGAAAAAGATAGCCACACCTATCAACATGAAAGTGAAATAAAAGTCTCGCCGCTTACTTTTCTGATAATACAGGCGGTCGACAATAATCCAGTTGACGATCGTGCATATCACGAAACGGATCAACATATTACAAAACTCTGGAGAGATCAGATGGGATAAAGCTTCCATAAACTGTTGTTTTATAAGGTAATTCTCTAAAGTTAAATACTTCCTGCCCCGGACTAAACCGTACGGAGAGCGATTTTGTTGATTTCGATGATCTTGCGCTTGAAACGGTTCACCTGCAGATGTCCATTGGTAAGTGCGCAGCCGATGCAATACTTGCTGAATGCATGGGGAAACACCCTCAGCTCACGCAGCATAGACAGCACGGGCGAATAGCACAGGCCGTCACGCTTCAGCTCGACAATGACGAGAGGATGCATCTCACGCTCTGCACCGGTGAAAAGGTTGTGGAAAGAGAGGTGCGTGTCGATGGTCAGGCGCTCTGTCTTGGCCTTGTTGACCAGGGTGACCCGGTCAAAACTGTTGTGAAGCGAGGGGATAAGCGTGTCGATGTCATAACGCAGATGTTCAGCGAGAAACTGGCGCTTGGAGTCATCCACAAGGGACATGTCGGTCACTCTCATCCGCTTCTTCTTGGTCCGCCCGTGGTTGTTCTTGGTCTTCACCTCCATAAATTGCAACTGCGAACTGACGTATGTGCGGAAACGCAGTTTCTGACGATTGGTATGCCCGCTCTGATGCACGCGAAACATATCGAAACTGTCAGTGTCGTAATAAGTGGTCTCATAGCGCATGTTGCGCTCGCCGTCGATATCCTGCACCCAATATGCTTCACGGGCCATCTCAAGGAGACGCATCAGCACCGGCATCGTGGTCACGAACTTGGTGTCGATACGGTTCATGAGCCGGATACTGCTCATCTCCTCAAGGGTGATTTTGTCATATTTTGTCAGGATATCGTTCATGGGATACAGAGATTTTTTACAATGCAAAGTTAAGCCTCATGACAGACCGGGGCAAAATTATTCAGCCAACAGGCAGTTTCGCTCAGCGAATTCTCACCAGCAGCAGCATCGTGAGGGAAAGAGGGCTTATACATTGCCCACACTGACCAGGTATTCAGCTATCTGGACAGCGTTGAGCGCAGCGCCCTTGCGTATCTGGTCGCCACTGAGCCAAAGGGTCAGCCCATTGTCATTGGCGAGATCTTTGCGGATACGTCCTACGAAGATGTTGTCCTTGCCGGCAGTGTCAAGAGGCATAGGATAGACCAAGTGGGCAGGGTCGTCACACAGCGTACAGCCCGGAGCCACCGAAATAGCCTGCTGGGCTTCCTCTACGCTGATAGGACGCTCGGTCTCTATCCACACACTCTCAGAGTGGGAACGGAGTGAGGACACACGCACACACATGGCGGAGCAACGCACATCGGAGTGCATGATCTTGCGAGTCTCATGATACATCTTCATCTCCTCTTTAGTATAACCATTAGGCTGGAAGACATCTATCTGGGGAATCACATTATAGGCCAACTGGTGAGGGAATTTGCTGACAGTGACAGGCTGTCCCTCTACGATGTCGCGATACTGCTGTTCGAGCTCGGCCATGGCTGCAGCACCGGCACCACTCGCACTCTGATAGCTCGACACATGGATGCGACGGATATGCGACAATTGCTCCAAAGGCTGGAGCACCACCACCATCATGATCGTGGTGCAGTTGGGATTGGCTATAATACCACGTGGGCGTGTCAGGGCATCTGTGGCATTACATTCAGGCACAACCAGAGGCACATCCTCATCCATGCGAAAAGCACTGGAATTGTCTATCATCACCGCACCATATTTTGTAATCGTGTTGGCATATTCCTTTGACGTGCCGGCACCGGCAGAGGTGAAAGCGATATCCACCCCCTTGAAGGCATCGTCGTGCTGGAGCAACTGAACCTCATATTCCTTGCCCTTGAACATGTATTTACGTCCCGCACTACGTGACGAGCCAAACAGCACCAATTCATCAATAGGGAAACTACGCTCATCAAGCACCCGGAGAAACTCCTGACCGACTGCTCCACTTGCACCTACAATCGCTACTTTCATAATTTTATAAATTAAGTTGGTTTTGAATTGCAAAATTACAACTTTTCAGCCGAATTTGCGAAAGAATGACACTTTTTTTACCCATTTGCACCAAAAGGCTGAGTAGAGAGACCTCCCGACAGAAAAAAAGTGCAGATTCTCTGCCCCTTATTTTTCGCATCATGGCTCACGCCGAAGTTACTCCGTCTCGGAAAAGCTCAAACAAGTTTGGCTTTTCGCTCAACTTTTCGTAACTTTGCAGAAGAATTGCGGCCATGTCACATCTTTCGAACTATTTTCCTGTTACCGACCCCACGCTGATATTCCTTGCCGTGTTGTGTGTCATCCTGTTTGCCCCTATCGTCATGGGCAAGCTGCGCATACCCCATATCATCGGCATGGTGCTCGCCGGCGTGGTCATGGGAGAATATGGCTTCAACATCCTGCAGCGCGACGGCTCGTTTGAACTCTTCGGACGGGTGGGCATGTACTACATCATGTTTCTCGCCGGACTGGAGATGGACACGGAGCATATCAAGAAGACGAAAAACCAAATGCTCACATTTGGAATACTCACATCGTGCGTGCCTTTTGCCATCACTGTGCCCATCGCCAGATGGATACTGGGCTATTCCATACCGGCATCACTGCTGCTCGGATGTATCATGGCCTCCAACACACTGGTAGCATACCCTATCATCGGACGGTTCGGACTACAGCAGCATCCCAGTGCGACACTGAGCGTAGGGTCGACCATGATAGCCCTGTTGCTCTCACTGGTCACTCTGGCCGCCGTGGCAAGCACATTCTCGGCTGAGAACGGATGGCAGTTCTGGCTGATATTCGCTGTCAAGATCATTCTCTTCATCATCATCTTATTTCTGTTTATCCCAAGGGCTGCAAGATGGTTCCTGCGTCGATACTCCGACGCGGTGATGCAATATATTTTCGTCATCGCCATCATGTTCACCAGTGCAGCACTGGCCGAGGCAGCCGGACTGGAAGGCATACTTGGAGCCTTTCTCTCTGGCTTGATTCTCAACAGATACATCCCGCGCCTCTCATCCCTGATGAACAGAATAGAATTTATCGGCAACGCCATCTTCATCCCCTACTTCCTCATTGGCGTGGGCATGCTCATCAACCTGCGCGTGCTGTTTCATGGCGGAAGCATCATCTGGGTGGTGGTGCTCATGGTGGTCATCGCTGTGGCCGGCAAGGCTATCGCAGCTTATCTCACCTGCTATGTCTACAGAATGCCTCTGCTGTCGGGGCGCATGATGTTCGGACTCACCACCGCCCATGCGGCCGGAGGCATTGCCATGGTGATGGTGGGTATGCGGCTGGAGACTTCGCCGGGGCATTATCTTGTGGATGACAACATGCTCAACGGTGTCGTGTGTATGATACTCTTCACCTGTGTGATCAGTACGCTCATCACCGAGAGTACAGCCAAGAAAATCATCCTTAAAGACCAACTGAAACACACGTCCAAGAACCATCATGACGACGAGAAGATACTTCTGCCTATGAAGTATCCCGAACTGGCAGAAGGACTGCTCAGCGTGGCCCTCGTGATGCGCAACGAGAAGCTCAACCGCGGACTGGTAGGACTCAACATCGTTTACGACGATAAAAACAGGCAGGAAAACCAGGAAAAAGGACGCAGGCTGCTCGAGCACATGGCCAAATTGGCTATCGCTGCCGACGTGCGCATGCAGACGCAAGTGAGGATCGCCGCCAACATTGCCAATGGCATTAAGCATGCTTTCAAGGAATTCGACGCCTCTGAAATCATCATGGGGCTTCACATCCACCACGACATCTCGCCAAAATTCTGGGGCGAGTTCGCACAGAGCCTCTACAACGGGCTCAACCGCCAGATCATCTTCGTGAGACTCAAACAGCCCATCAACACACTCCGATGCATACAGGTGGCAGTGCCATCGAGGGCAGAGTTTGAGCCAGGGTTCTACCGCTGGCTGGAGCGTCTGCTCCGCATGGCCGAGAACATCGACTGCCGCATCCTCTTCCACGCACGACGCGAATGCAGCGAGGTCATCCAAGAGTATGTCAACAGGAGACACCCCAGCGCAAGAAGTGAATATGCCGTCATGGAGCACTGGAACGAACTGCCGCGATTGGCTCAGGACATCAACGACGACCACATCGTGGTCTTCATCATCTCACGTAAGGGCAACCTATCCTACAAGACGGCATTTGAGAAACTACCCCTTGAGATAGAGCGTTTCTACACCGGCAAGAGCCTGATGATCGTCTTCCCCGACCAATATGGCGAGCGGATGGACACCATGACCTTTGCCGAGCCACAGCACCAAGAGGAGAAGAGTGCCTATCAGGATATCAAAGAATGGATTAAGAAATAAACAAAATGATAGACATCAAAAACATCACCAAAAGTTTTGGGTCGCTGCAAGTGCTCAAAGGCATCGACTTGCATATCAACAAAGGAGAAATCCTGAGCATCGTAGGCCCAAGCGGGGCTGGCAAGACCACTCTGCTACAGATCATCGGTACGCTCGACACACCCGACGACGGATCGATCATCATCGACGGAATCGATATCAGGGGGATGTCGTCCAACAAACTGGCAGACTTCCGCAACCGCCACATCGGCTTTGTTTTCCAGTTTCACCAGCTGCTGCCGGAATTCACGGCGATAGAGAATGTCATGATACCTGCATATATCGCAGGCAAGTCGACCACCGAGGCAAAAAAGAAAGCTATGGAGCTGCTCGAATTCATGGGACTGAAAGACAGGGCACAGCACAAGCCCAACCAACTCTCCGGGGGCGAGAAGCAGCGCGTGGCTGTGGCCAGGGCATTGGTCAACGACCCCTCGGTCATCATGGCCGACGAGCCTTCCGGCAGTCTGGACACCAAAAACAAGGCTGAGCTGCATCAGCTGTTTTTCGATCTTCGCGACCGCTACGGTATGACTTTTGTCATCGTCACACACGACGAGGGGCTGGCCAGCATCACCGACCGCACCATTCACCTGAAAGACGGACTTATCGTGGGACAGTCGGAGAAGGACGTTAAAGGGTCGCAAGACATCACCCCAAAAGAAGAGGAGGCTGTCCTATGAGAAATATCAGACTGGGAGACTACAACACACTCACCGTAGTCAAAGAAGTAGACTTCGGACTCTATCTCGACGGATACGACGACGGGGAGATACTGCTGCCGACAAGATACGTGCCCGAGGGCACAAAAGTGGGCGACATGCTGGAGGTTTTTATCTACCTCGACCAGGATGAAAGGCTCATCGCCACCACCCTGCACCCACTGGCCAAAACCGGCGACTTCGCCTACCTCGAGGTAGCCTGGGTCAATCAACACGGTGCATTCCTCGACTGGGGACTGATGAAAGACCTCTTCTGTCCCTTCAGAGAGCAGAAGAAGAAAATGGAGAAAGGTATGAAATACATCGTACACGTACATCTCGACGACGAGAGCTACCGCATGATGGCCTCTGCCAAGGTAGAGCATTTCATCGACCCCACACCCCCGGCCTATTCTCATAATGAATGCGTAGACCTGCTGATATGGCAGAAGACCGACTTGGGATTCAAGGCCATCGTTGACAACCGCTACCAAGGACTCATCTACAAAGACCAGATATACGACACCATCCATACCGGCGACAGGATGAAAGGCTACGTCAACCAAGTGCGCAGCGATGGCAAGATAGATATCATGCTACAGCCTACGGGCCGCCAGCATACCATCGATTTCGCCGACACACTGCTCGATTATATCATTGCCCACCAAGGATTTTGTCCATACGGAGACAAAACCGACGCCGATGTCATCAACCGTATATTCAAAGTCAGCAAAAAAACTTTCAAAAGAGCCATCGGAGATTTATATAAGCGAAGAGTGATAGAAATAGACGAAAAAGGCATCAGCCTCGTCGGATAGTGTAAACAATATGGATAATTTTTCAATAAAAATGTATTTTTTTATGTAAAAACCTTGCTTATTCAATATTTATTATATACATTTGCGACGAAATAATTAGCCCATTATGGTATGAAATAGCCCTCTATGAGAGTTAAGGCCATATCTATCCGACAGAGGGCGACACGAGGGCGTCTCCATTGTGAGACGCCCTTATTTTTTTGAAAAGACACCCACTCCTAAATACCAAGAATAACAGGAATGACTCCCTAAGAGAATACCAGGATTACTAGAGATACCAGAGATACCAGAGAGACTACCCCCTCCCCCAAAAACACAAAAGAGCGCCCCTGTTTGGGGCGCTCTTTGTTAAGGTGTGTACTATTAATTCTGTTTGATATATAGGCATTATTCTGCTCAATCTGTTTCGGTCGCTTTTTGTTTTTATTCGGTGCATAGTGTCAAGTCTCATCGGTCGTATAGCCCGCTATACTCCCTCTTCAACTTACACTCTGCACTCGACTAAAAATCAAAAATCGCCTCGACATAATTAACAGAACCCACCTTAAAACTCTGCTGATTTCGGAGTGCGAGGGAAGGGGATGACATCACGGATGTTCTGCATGCCTGTCACGAACAGGATCAATCGCTCGAAGCCCAGGCCGAACCCTGCATGAGGACAGGTGCCATACTTACGGGTATCGAGATACCACCACAGGTGAGTCATATCCATCTGCCGACGCTTGATCTCTGCCATCAGTTTGTCGTAGTTCTCCTCACGCACTGAACCGCCGATGATCTCGCCAATCTGCGGGAAAAGCACGTCGGTGCCCTGCATGGTGGGACCAGGAGCCACCGTACCACGGTAGCCTACTGAGCCACCGTCGGCCGTAGCCTCATTCTGCTTCATATAGAACGACTTGAAAGAGCTGGGATAGTCGGTCATGATGACAGGCTTCTTGAAATGCTCCTCCACCAGATAGCGCTCGTGTTCAGATGCCAGGTCGTCGCCCCACTCGCACGGGAACTCAAATTTTCGACCTGCCTTGATGGCGTCCTGCAGAATGCGAATACCGTCGGTATAGGACAGGCGGACGAAGGTTTCTTTGAGTACACCCTCCAGACGGGGGATCAGGTCGTGATTGGGAGTGATAAACTTATTGTTGTTGATGAACTCCAGATCATCCTTACAATGGTCGAGAGCCCAGCGGACGCAGTACTTGATGAAGTCCTCTTCGAGATCCATCAGTTCCTCCTGGTCGATGAAAGCCACCTCTGGCTCCACCATCCAGAACTCAGCCAGATGACGTGGCGTGTTGGAGTTTTCCGCACGGAACGTCGGCCCGAACGTGTAGATGGCACCCAGGGCTGTAGCACCCAGCTCACCCTCGAGCTGACCGCTGACAGTGAGCGATGTCTGCTCTCCGAAAAAGTCATCATCATAGATGATTTTTCCGTCCTCGTCCTTTTTCAAGTCATAGAGATTCTTCGTCGTCACCTGGAACATGTTACCGGCACCCTCACAGTCGCTCGCGGTGATCAGTGGGGTGTGGAAATAGAAGAACCCGTGCTCATGAAAATAGGTGTGTATGGCTATGGCCATATGATGACGTATGCGCATCACCGCCCCGAAGACATTGGTACGAAGACGCAAATGAGCATTCTTGCGCATCGTCTCAAAACTCTGGCCTTTCTTCTGCATCGGATAGTCGTTGCCACACAAGCCATAGATCTCTATCTCACGACACTGGATCTCACTGGCCTGACCGGCACCCTGACTGGCCACAAGTTCGCCCGTCACATGCAAGCATGAACCAGTGGTGACCTGCTTCAGAAGCGCCTCATCAAACTTAGTGGGATCGACCACTATTTGCACATTATTGATAGTAGAACCGTCATTCAGCGCAATGAAATCAACAGTCTTGCTACTACGATGGGTACGCACCCATCCTTTGACACTCACAATCGATCCATAATCTGTGCACTTAAGCACATCGACGACTTTCGTTCTACGAATTTTATCCATTATTGTCTGTTATTAAAAATTTACTCAAAAGCACCCATACGCAACATGTCGACCTCTTTCTCTGTGAGGAAGCGCCAGTCGCCACGGCGAAGGTTTTTCTTGGTGAGACCGGCAAACTGCACACGGTCGAGCTTGGTCACACGATAGCCAAGGCTCTCGAAAATACGGCGCACGATGCGGTTCTTGCCACTGTGAATCTCTATACCCACCTGACTCTTGTCGGTGTCGCTGGCATACTCGATGGCATCGGCCTTGATCTCACCATCGTCGAGGTTGATGCCCTCTGCGATCTGGCTCATATCATGTGCGGTGACGTTCTTGTCAAGATATACATGATACACCTTCTTCTTCAAGAACTTAGGATGAGTCAGCTTGCTGGCCAGGTCGCCATCATTGGTGAGCAACAGCACACCTGTAGTATTTCTGTCGAGTCGGCCTACGGGATAGATACGCTCCGGACAGGCATTCTTCACCAGATCCATCACTGTCTTGCGCTGCTGCGGGTCGTCACTGGTGGTCACATAGTCCTTGGGCTTGTTGAGCAGCACATAGACCTTCTTCTCCAGCTTGACAGCCTGATCATGGAATTTCACCTCATCGGTACGCAAGATTTTGGTTCCCAGTTCGGTCACCACCTCACCATTCACAGTGACTACTCCAGCCTGGATATATGCGTCGGCCTCACGACGGCTGCACATACCGGCATTGGCGAGGAACTTGTTGAGACGAATCGGCTCATTGGGGTCGATGTGCTCCTCTTTATATTCTATGCGCTTCTTGGCACTGTATTTTGCGTTAGGATCATACCCAGGCGTGTGCTGACGGTAACCATTGTTATAACCACCCTGCTGGCGCTGGTAGCCGCCCTGTTGGCGCTGGTAGCCGCCCTGCTGACGCTGATAGCCGCCCTGCTGGCGCTGATAGCCACCCTGCTGACGGGGCTGATAGCCACCCTGCTGACGCTGGTAGCCACCCTGCTGGCGCTGGTAGCCACCCTGCTGACGCTGATAGCCGCCCTGCTGACGGGGCTGATAGCCTTCACCTTGCTGACGGGACTGATAGCCTTCACCCTGCTGACGAGACTGATAGCCTTCACCCTGCTGACGGGGCTGATAGCCACCCTGCTGACGGGGCTGGTAGCCACCCTGCTGACGGGGCTGATAGCCACCCTGCTGACGCTGATAGCCGCCCTGCTGGCGCTGATAGCCACCCTGCTGACGGGGCTGGTAGCCGCCCTGCTGGTAGTCATAATTGTTGTTGTAACGTGGACGGAACTGACGCTGCTGTCCACCTGCATTCTGCAGACCGGCACCAAAACCCTCGGGGCGGAAGCCGCCCTCGTCATCATGATGACGCTCTGTACTATAAGCTTTCTGTGTGTGAATGCGCGGACGCTGAGGACGTCCCCCGCTACGATAATCCCTTGAAAAATTGTCTGAAGAACCGGCGTGCTGATAACCCTCACGGCCACCCTCAGGTTGTTCTGCAGACATGCCTTCGATTTTGCTCTCGTTTTCGATATCCATATTGCAAAAGATTTAAGCCTCACGGCTGGGTTAATAAAATATTGTTTTAAATTCCTGTATAATTATGCGGAGTGACGGCCATCAACTGTGCCCTCACCTCATCGGTCACATCAAGAGACATGACGAAATCATGTATCGCCTGCTCCGTCATTTTCTCATTAGTACGTGTAAGTTGTTTCAAAGCCTCGTACGGATGGGGGTAGGCCTCACGGCGCAGGATGGTCTGTATAGCCTCAGCCACCACTGCCCACGTGTTGTCAAGGTCTTCGTACAACTTTTCCTTATTGAGTATCAGTTTGCGCAGACCCTTCAGAGTGCTCTGTACAGCGATGATGGTATGCCCGAATGGCACCCCTACATTGCGGAGCACAGTAGAGTCGGTGAGGTCACGCTGCAAACGGCTGACAGGCAATTTGGCCGCGAGGAACTGTAAGATGGCATTGGAAATACCCAGATTGCCCTCGCTGTTCTCAAAATCAATGGGGTTGACTTTATGGGGCATAGCACTCGAGCCCACCTCACCAGCTTTGATCTTCTGCCGGAAATACTCCATAGAGATGTACATCCAGAAATCACGGTCGAGATCGATGATAATGGTATTAATGCGGCGCATAGCATCAAATACGGCGCCCAGGCAATCGTAATTGCTGATCTGGGTGGTATACTGCTCTCGTTCGAGACCCAACTTGTCTGCGACGAAATCATTGCCAAAACGGCGCCAGTCTATCTCGGGATAAGCCACATGATGTGCATTGAAATTGCCGGTGGCACCACCAAACTTAGCCGTGAGCGGGCACGCCTTCAAGTCATTGAGCTGTCGTCTCAGGCGATAGACAAAAACCATCACCTCCTTGCCCAGACGCGTGGGAGAGGCGGGCTGTCCGTGAGTCTTGGCAAGCATGGGCACTTCGCTCCACTCTTCAGCATATTCTTCCAGTTGTGCTATCAGTTCCTCCAGCAGAGGGTAGATCACGTCGTTCAAGGCTTCTTTCAAAGAGAGAGGCACCGACGTATTGTTGATATCCTGTGAAGTCAGCCCGAAATGGATAAACTCCTTGAAAGAGTCGAGACCTCCAATAGCGTCAAGGCGCTCCTTGATGAAATACTCCACAGCCTTGACATCATGATTGGTTATCTTCTCTATATCCTTGACGCGACAGGCATCATCGATAGAGAAATCTTGATAGATAGCACGCAGCACGGGGAACAAGGATGCATCGAAATTCTTCAGCTGAGGCAATGGCAATTCGCACAGAGTAATAAAATACTCTATTTCCACTCTTACCCTATATTTAATCAGAGCAAATTCAGAAAAATATCCTGCCAACGGTTCTGTCTTACTTCTATAACGTCCATCTATAGGCGAAACTGCAGTCAATGTGTCAAGGCCTTTCATCTGTGTTATTTATAATTCTTTGGGGGTTAAAATAAATCATCAATCTTCAATCTTCTATTTTCAATCTTTATCTTCTATACTCCTACTTGATAGTTCGATCTTATATATACGATATTCAATTTGATAGTTCTATATTCTTTTTACAGTCTTCAACAGATATTACCTTGCAAAGGTAAACATATTATTTCATATATCCAAATTTTCACTGCTAAAATGGCACATGACTGAGCATAAGAAAAATCCCTGCAATCCCGAAGGACCACAGGGAATCACCCCAAGTGGGCGTTGACGGATTCGAACCGCCGACCCTCTGCTTGTAAGGCAGATGCTCTAAACCAGCTGAGCTAAACGCCCTTGCCTGAAAAGCGATGCAAAGGTAGGCATATTTTGTGAAACCTCCAAACTTTTCCATGTTTTTTTAGCAAGAAAAGTAAAAATTCGAGCACTTATAAGAAAGATACATCAAAAAATCATTAACTTTGCATCTTGAACATTATTTATAAATAAAAGAAAATGGAGAAAGTAGTAAGCGGAATAAGGCCCACAGGCAATCTTCACTTAGGAAATTATTTTGGTGCGGTGAAAAGTTTTGTGAAAATGCAGGATGAATACGACTGCATGTTTTTCATCGCCGACTGGCACAGTCTGACCACACATCCCAAGCCAGGCGACATACAAAACAGCGTGAGAACCATCCTGGCCGAATATTTAGCTTGCGGTATCGACCCGCAAAAAGCCCCCATCTACGTGCAGAGTGACGTGAAAGAGACCCTCGAACTGTATCTCTTCCTCAATATGAACATGTATCTCGGCGAACTGGAAAGAGTGACCACCTTCAAGGAGAAAGCACGCAAACAGCCCGACAACGTCAACGCGGGACTGCTCACCTACCCCACCCTTATGGCTGCCGACATCCTGCAGCACAAGGCGCTCAAGGTGCCTGTAGGCAAAGACCAGGAGCAAAACATGGAAATGGCACGCAAATGCGCCCGAAGATTCAACAACATCTACGGCGTGGAGTTCTTCCCTGAGCCACAGAGTTTCTATTTCGCCGACAAGGCGCTCAAGGTGCCTGGGCTTGACGGCAGCGGCAAGATGGGTAAGAGTGAGGGCAATTGCATCTACCTGCGCGACGACGACAAGACCATCAGCAAAAAAGTGATGAAAGCCGTGACGGATATGGGACCACAGACGCCCAACAGCGAGAAGCCCGAGGTCATAGAGAATCTCTTCACATTCCTGAGACTCTGTTCCACCGAGGACACCTATCAGTATTTTGACGAGAAGTGGAACGACTGCACACTTCGCTATGGTGACCTGAAAAAACAAATTGCCGCCGACCTCATCAAGACCATCGCACCCGTGCGTGAGAAAATAGCCGAATATAGTGCCAACACCGCGCTGCTCGACAAGATTGCCTTAGAAGGAGCAGAACGTGCCAGGGAAAGCGCACGTGCCACGCTCGAGGAAGTGAGACGCATCATCGGATTCAGAGTGAGATAAACAGTTCGCACACTACAGTCTGCTTCTCGCTTCTACGAAAAGCGGCTTCTGTGAAAAGCGAAAACCATACAACACAAAAAAACGCCTCCCGAAAGGAAGGCGTTTTTATATTGTCGAAGTCTGGATTACTTCACCTCAACAGTTGCACGACGGTTGAGCTCGAACGGTGACAGGATGTCAACACCACCCTTGCCAACAGCAGTGATCTTGCTGCGGTTTACACCAACACCTACGAGTTCCTCAACGACGGTCTTTGCACGCTCGTCAGAGAGCCACTGGTTGTGGTCAGCCTTACCTGTAGCGCTGTCAGCATAACCGGTAACGAGCAGGTTGGCATCTCTCTCGATAGCGAGCTTACCCAGTGTACGAACATCGACCATGTCGCGTGAGTAAGAAGGACCGCTCTTGGTCTTGTCGCAATAGAAGAACACAGTTGCAGGAGCTGCAATAGCGTCAACCACCTTTGGCTCTGGGCACTTGTGGTTCTTGATCAGGTTGTTCAGACGATCGATCTCAGCGTTGGCGTCAGCAAGCTGGCCATTGAGAGCGTCGAGCTGTGACTGATGGAGAGCCTTGATGGCAGCCACATCGGGCACTTTGTCCCATGTGCCACGGCCGAGGTTGAAGGTCAGACCAATCTCGCCATAGAGGTTGTTGTCATGAGTATCCCATCCACGTGTACCTTTATCGAGTGGGCCAACGCCGTCGATATCGGTCTCAAGACGGTTCCAGCCAATTTCAAGGTTCAGGAACACCTTGCGGCTCAGACGGAACTCATTGAGGATACCTGCGCTGAGGTCCATGCCATATCTGTTGGCAGTCATTGAGCGGCCTATACCAGCACCAGCAAATGGAATGAAATTCCACACACGGTCGGGGTTGTAACCACAAAGCATGTTGCTCAGGTTGAAGAGTGCATGCTCATTGAGAATCCAGTACTTGTTGCTGACATCAGCAGGATTGCCTTTAGCATCTGGCATCACGACTTTGCCCCAGATACCCTGAAGCTTGGTACGGAGACCAAGACCTGGTGTAAACCACTTACCAATTGCAATGGCTGCACCTGGGTTTGAGCGGAAATCCTTCACCGGACTGCGATCGAAACCAAATCCGTGCTCCTCTGAGGAATACCAAGCATTCCAGTTAGCACCTACCTGTACAAACCAGTTGCTCCAGAATGAATTGGTGGCTACACTATACTTCAGTGTAGGATCATCCTGTGCCATGGCAGAAAAAGATACGCTGACAACAGCCAGCACCATTAATAGTTTTTTCATAACCTTTTTATTTAAAATTCAAAAATTAATAAATCAAAATTCAGCCTATAGCGTATTTTCGAGGGCAAAGATAATATAAATTTTCAAATATTATTATTTTTTCTAAAGATTTTTTTTATTTTTTTTCATTTTTTCTGCTTATTCGCCCCAAAATGCAGCATTATCCCAGCATTTGCTCTATTTCTTCCTGCCTGAGGATGCACAAAATGGGGTGGCCGTCGGGTGTGAGATTGACATTCGAACTACTGAACAGTTGGTTGACAAGACTCTCCATTTCTGCATTGGTGAGCACCTGTCCGACAGGTATGGCAGCGGCCCTGGCCATACTGAGCGCAAGAGATGTGACAAGCTCGTCCTTGGTCGATGCCGGGGTGGCTGCAGCAGCGGAGACCATCGTGCGGAGCAGCTGTACAGGCGGCACGTCATCCACGCCAGCGGGCACCCCCTCGATGGAGAATTGTCCGTCGGCGGTCTCTGTCACTACAAACCCTGCGTCGGAGAGCTGATCGCGCATGCCTGCCAGGGTCACGGCTTCTGCAGGCGAGAGTTGGAGCTTCTCAGGAAAGAGCAGGCTTTGGGTATTCCACCGATGCTGTTCCATCTTGTCCTTAAACGAGTCGAAAAGTACGCGAAGATGGGCCCTGTGCTGATCGATAATCATCAGGCCCGACTTGACGGCCGTCATGATATACCGCCCTTTGTACTGATAGTGTACTGGCGACTTGTCGGCGATGATATCGGCTGCGGTCTCTATCGACGGTTCGTCGGTCTCTTCCTGGTCAAATAATCCCGGGGTCTGAGGCTGCGGCGTGACTGCCAGCCCCTGATAGAGATCTTCCCAATTCTCGGGCGCTTGCTGGCGATGCTCTCTTTGAGGGGTCTCCTTGAATGGGTTGTACTGGGGATTGGTCCTGACCCGTGGTGCTGTCACGTCGGTATTGAGCGGATTATACGCCGGTATATCCGGCCGGCCGACCGTGTCGAAATCGATGCTGGGCACATCGTTGTATTTGCCGATAGCCTCTTTGACGGCGGCGGCAAGCACCTGCCAGATGGGCTGTTCGTTCTCAAACTTGATTTCCGTCTTCGTCGGATGTATGTTCACATCAATATCGGAAGGGTTCACATCAAAATAGATAAAATAGGGCACCTGCTCACCCTGTGGCACAAGCCGTTCGAATGGTGTCATCACCGCCTTGCTGAAGTAAGCATGCTTCATATAGCGGTTGTTGACAAAGAAAAACTGGTGTGCCCCCCTCTTTCTGGCCGACTCGGGCTTGCCTACAAAACCTGAGATCTTGCACAGTGTCGTCTCTACAGAGACAGGCAGCAGGTCTTGGTTGATACGCTTGCCGAAGACATCGACGATACGCTGTTTACGCCCCGTGGCTGGCAGGTTGAGCAACTCGGTGCCATTACTGTGGAAAGTGAAGGCCACCTGTGGGTTG
The DNA here is from genome assembly GCA_946402905.1 of uncultured Prevotellaceae bacterium. Lineage (GTDB taxonomy): Bacteria > Bacteroidota > Bacteroidia > Bacteroidales > Bacteroidaceae > Prevotella. Next base: position 16,912 of record CAMIYC010000030.1, read on the forward strand.
ACCAGCACGATGCGCTCAAAAGCTGTCATGATATTATTGAGCTCCGTCGTGTCCGACTTAAGGAATTTCCTCCGTGCCGGCACATTGAAAAACAGGTTTTCTATCTTAAACTGGCTTCCCACCGGACAAGAGACTGGCTCTTGTCCACCAAACTTAGAGCCGCTGATAGACAACAACGTGCCCACCTCATCGTCTGGCCTGCGGGTGCGCAACTCCACCTGTGCCACAGCCGCTATCGAGGCCAGCGCCTCACCGCGGAAACCCATGGTATGGAGGTCGAAGAGGTCGCCGGCAGTACGGATCTTCGAGGTGGCATGACGCTCAAAAGACAAGCGGGCATCAGTCATAGACATGCCCGACCCATCGTCGATCACCTGTATCGTGGTGCGCCCGGCATCGACCACAGCCACATGGATAGTCCTTGCGCCGGCGTCGAGAGCATTCTCCACCAGTTCCTTCACCACTGAGGCGGGGCGTTGTATCACCTCGCCTGCAGCGATCTGATTGGCCACGGAGTCGGGCAGTAATTGTATGATGTCACTCATAATATATATTAAGGTGGAAGCGGGTGTCAGCGTTTCAGGCGGTGACGCTCCTCCACATAATAGATGTCATCCTTGTTCAAAGGGCGTACATAGTCATACCACTGGAAATTGGGCAGGAAGTCTTTTCCCGGCGGTATCTGCGTAAGCGGATAGAGGGTGCCCTCTGATTTCGACGCCCATATCTTGTCGAGCTTACGCTCCGGACCGAGCATCATGCGCAGGGTGTCTGTCTCCAGGTAGGCGAGAAAGAGCAGTGAACTGTCTTTTTCCTCTACCGGATAATAGACCGTCTGTACGCTGCCGATGGCCTCGCTCTCACGCAGCTTGCCGTCGGTGAAATAGGCGTTCATACGTCGCGAGGTGACTTGGTTGTAATACACTTTGCCGGGATGCTCGTAGTCGGGCCTCATCTCTATCGACAGGGCACGCTGATGCACCTGTGCCTCTCTCACCGTAGAGTCGTTCATGAAGATCTTGATACTGTCGCCCAGCAACTGGCGGTCGCCACTCCACACGATGGGATTCATATACATCGTGAGCGTGGAGTCTTTGGAGCAGAGCACCATCGAGTCGCACACGGCCTGGATATCCCTGCGATACATCCTCACCTTGAAATAGCAGTGCACTTTACGATACATCGAGTCGGTATTCAGATAGAAGGTCTCTATGCGTATGGTGTCGGCATGCAGATAGAGCGTGTCTTGCTGCGAATAGTCGATGTAGACTGGATTGTCGGTGGCCAGCCCTTGTCCGTCGTTCTCATTGTAGTTGACCGTCTCGGCAGTCAACTGGTTCTTATTCTTCTTGTCATCATAGTGCACCCTGCCGAAGCCCTGACTCACCTTGGTGTTGCTGTCATAATACAGGCTGTCGCCGGTGATAGTACGGGTGGCATCGGCAATGACAGACTGGTCAAAAAGCTCCACGGCGTCGGTGTTCATGAAGTAGAAACAGTTGGTCGTCTCCACGTCGTAACCGTCTTTGATGGAGTGTATCTTCGATTTGCTCCACGTAGGCGGCGCACCCTCACGATAGGTGGTCTTGCCACCCAACACATGTGCACGCTCTTCCTGCGAGAAATAGAATAAGGTGTCGGTGGTGATGATGTGCGACTTGGTCTTCAAGGTGACATCATAGAAAAACTCCGCCTCCTTGGTTGTAAGGTTGTATTTGCCCCAGTCACTACTCAGTGTCATACCCTTCGCCCGGTCTACGAAATTTCCTCCCTCGTCATAATAGACGATGTCAAACTTCCGGTCGAGTATCAGGTTGTCTGTACGCAGCACGGAGGTCTTCCGGTGCGTCACCACCACATTACTCTGGGCATGTACCATCTCGGCATCATCACGCCCGTCGTAGAAAGCAGTGTCGCAGACAATCTCCAACGTGTCGCCCTGGAGCATTCTCACATGACCGAAAGCGTTGAACGTGTTCTCTTGCTGACGGAAATAGGCACTATCGCAATAGAGTATCGTACCTTGATGGCGAAACCGCACATGTCCTCTGACCACCTGCGTGTCATGCCGGCGGTATTCATCAAAATAGAGTGAGTCGGCATGGTCGAGATAAATGCGTGAGTCTTGCGGTCTCGACGAGCGGCGGCGCTGTGCGTCGGCCGGCAACGCCACGAATAGTCCAAGCAGGCACAGAATCATTATCATGACTCTATGCCTGCTCTCTGTATATCTTGTCACACCGTCGCGGTTTTGATGCATCATGCGTGATGGTTTTTCAGGGAAGGACTATTTCACCCAACCTTTGTACTGAAACTCACAGTCCTTGTAATTATCGTTCATACGTACGTATGTATTCTTCAGTTTGGTGGCCACCCAGTCGTTGAGCATCTGCTCACGACGCTTGCCCAGCACAATGTCCTTCAGCGTCTGGAAGTCTTCGGTGATTGTAGCCCGATGACTGTCGACACGGCTTTTAAGCTTGACAATGGCACACACTTTCTTGCCCCGGCTGTTGATCATCTCAAAAGGTTTTGACAATTCTCCCACCTGCAATGACTCCACGGCACGTGCCACCTCTGTAGGCAGGTCCTGCATCCTGAACTTAGACGTACGTACCATACCATTGATGACATTGGCCATCACACCATGATTGCTCTTCGTGTCCTTGTCATCAGAGACATAAGTAGCGGCATCATCGAAGGTCACTTTCCCCTCACGGATGTCATTGGCCAGAGTGTCAAGCTGCTGAGATGCCTTGTCGATATCCTCGCGGGTGACACGGGGCTTGAGCAGGATGTGACGCACATTGATGCGCTCGCCACGCTTGTCGATCAGCTGTATGATGTGGAAACCAAACTCCGTCTCCACGATCTTGGAAATCTTCTTCGGGTCGGTGAGGTTGAAAGCCACACTGGCAAAGGTAGGGTCAAGGGTGGCCTTTGGCGTGTAACCTATCTCGCCGCCCTGGCGTGCACTGCCATCCTCTGAATACAAACGGGCCAGCGTAGCGAAAGAGGTCTCGCCACTGTTCACGCGGTCGGTATACTCACGCAGCGTATTTTTCACACGGTTCACCTCGTCTATGCTGACTTTGGGCTGCCTGGTGATAATCTGCACCTCCACCATCGTGGGCACCATAGGGATACTGTCCTCGGGCATATCCTTGAAGTATGCACGCACCTCTGCCGGCGATACTGAGATGTCCTTCACCAGCTGCTGTTTCATCTTCTGGATCAACTCACGGCTTTTGAAGTCGTCGTGCATCTCCTGACGCATCTGAGAGATGGTCTGCTTACGGTATTCCTCCAACTTCTCCCGGGAACCGTCGGCCAGCTGTATCCAGTCGTTGATCTGGTCGTCGATGCTCTGGCTGATCTCAGACTCTGTCACCTCGATACTGTCGATGGCAGCCTGATGCAAGAAAAGCTTCTGCACAGCCAACTGCTCTGGGATGACGCAGTCGGGGTTGCCATCCCACTTGATGCCCTCCGCCTCGGCTTGCAGACGCATCGCCTCAATGTCTGACTTCAGGATAGGCTCATCACCCACGACCCACACCACCTCGTCGATGATGCTGGCTGGATTCACCTGCTGCGACTGGGCAGCAGTGGAATCGGCAGGTGCGTCATCGCCACCCGCGAGCGGACCGGAGATGCTCCACCCGGTGGTCAAGGCCAGGATGCCTGCTGCGGCGGCCATGCTAAAATGACTGATCATGCTCATAGCGATGCCTAATGTTTATTGACTGTGGCCAGCACGTCCTTATTCACCGTGAAGGTGTAACGCTTGCGCAATTGCTCCACCCACTCTTTCTCCAGTTTGTCCTGGTAGTCGGCGGTCACCTGCCCGCGCACGTCGGTATATTCTTTCGGGGCTTTCAACACCTTGCCATAGACAGCGTCGATGGGATAGTCTTTGGTAGGTGTCACCTCGACGTCCTTCTTAAACACTTTCTTGTCAATCAACTTGTTGTCACCAGCCTTGAAGATGCCCTTCTCCACACGGATACGGATCACGGAGTCGCCGTTGAAGGTGGTGCGAAGCTTCTCGGCCCACTTGTCAAAAGCAAGTCCTTTCACCGATTTCTTCACCGCTTTCACGTCGGCCTGGTCTTTCACATGATAGGCAATGCCTTTGAACCGGGGGGCATCCCATGTATACTTCTTCTTATTTTTCTTGAAATAAGCGGCCAGGCCTGCCTCGTCCTTGGCTCCCTTTTCCCACACCTCACGGTTGCTGATCTCATAGAGCAACAGACCGTCGTGATATTCACGGATCAGGTTGGCCAGGTCACTGTCTGTGGCCGAAAGCTCTTCGGCTTTCTGCTCCAGCAACTGCTCTTTGGTCACAGTATTGCCCTTAGAGGCCACAATCTCGTCGATCTTCTCGTCGATGATACGCTCACGGATTCCCCTACGGTCGATAAAGGTGATGATGTCGGCCTTGACGGAGTCGTAGGGCACAAACATCTTGCGATCGTTCATCTTGATGATATGATAGCCGAAAGGTGAAAGCACCGGACGGCTCATCTCACCCTTGTTGAGGGCATAAGCGGCTTTTTCAAACTCCTGCACCGTCTGGCCGGGCTGTATCCAGCTCAGGGCGCCGCCGTTGACGGCAGACCCTTTGTCATCGGAGCACTTACGGGCCAGCTCAGCGAAGTCGGCACCGCCCACAATGGCGTTGTAGATGGAGTCGGCACGCTGCTTGGCGACACGCTGTTCGTCGTCAGTGGCCTTCTGGCTCATCCTCACCAGAATGTGCGATGGATTGATCAGTCCACCCAGCGAGTCTACATAGTGCTGGGTCTGGTCGTAGATCTTCTTGGCCTCAGCCTCTACATCAGTGTCGGTGATGAACGCCGGGCGCACTTGCTGATCACGATATTGGGCGAACTCTTTTTTAAAGGAGGTCATCGTGTCGAGTTTGGCATCGATAGCCGCTGCCACTTTCAACTTGTAGTTGATAAACAGGTCGACATACTCTTCGACGGTCTTCTTGTCGATTACGCCCTCTGAATTGTTCTTGTTATAGGAATACTCAAACTCCGACCGGCTTACGGGCACGCCGTTGATGGTCATAATCGTAGGGTCGCTCTGTGCGAATGCCGCGGTGCCGATGACGAGCATCGCCAAAATTGTCTTGATTCTCATAGAAATACAAAATAATATTTTCTTGGTTGAGATGTGTGGAGGTCTCTCCACCTCTCATTTATTCTGGTCTTGAATAGTTGGGGGCCTCGCTGGTGATGGTGATGTCGTGGGGATGACTCTCATTCACACCGGCGTTGGTGATACGGGTAAACTTGGCCTGATGCAGGGCATCGATGTTGCCAGCGCCACAATAGCCCATACCTGAACGAAGACCACCCACCAACTGGTAGATCACCTCCTGCACCGTGCCTTTGTAAGGCACACGGCCGGCGATGCCTTCGGGTACGAGCTTCTTGGTCTCCTTGGTGCCCGACTGGAAATAACGGTCTTTAGAACCATTCTCCATGGCTTCCAGCGAACCCATGCCACGATAACTCTTAAACTTACGGCCATTGAAGATAATAGTGTCGCCCGGACTCTCCTCGGTGCCGGCCACCAGCGAACCTATCATCACGCTGCTGCCACCGGCAGCAATGGCCTTGACCACGTCGCCGGAATATCTCAGACCGCCGTCGGCGATGAGTGGCACATCGGTGCCTTGCAGCGCACTGTACACATCGTAGACAGCACTCAGCTGAGGCACTCCCACGCCAGCCACCACACGAGTGGTGCAGATAGAACCCGGACCGATGCCCACCTTGATGGCATCGGCGCCATTGTCCACAAGCATACGGGCAGCGGCACCTGTGGCTACGTTGCCTACCACGATGTCAATCTCGGGGAAGGCTTTCTTGGCCTCCACGAGTTTTTCTATCACCGACTTGCTATGGCCATGAGCTGTGTCGATCACGATAGCATCAGCCCCGGCGTTGACCAAGGCTTCCATGCGGTCGAGGGTGTCGGCAGTCACGCCTACACCGGCAGCCACGCGCAGACGGCCTTTGTCATCTTTGCAGGCCATCGGCTTGTCCTTGGCCTTGGTAATATCCTTATAGGTGATGAGGCCCACCAGGTGGTTGTCTTTATCCACCACCGGCAGCTTCTCGATCTTGTTCTCTTGCAGTATCTGGGCAGCAGCGGCCAGGTCGGTCTGCTGATGGGTGGTCACAAGGTGGTCTCTGGTCATCACCTCGTCGATCACCTTGTCAAGACGGCGCTCAAAACGCAGGTCACGGTTGGTCACGATGCCTACCAGACGGTTGTTCTCGTCGACCACGGGAATGCCGCCGATATGATACTCAGCCATCATCTCCAGCGCATCACGCACGGTCTTACCCTGACGGATGGTCACCGGGTCGTAAATCATGCCGTTCTCGGCACGCTTCACGATAGCCACCTGACGGGCCTGCTCTTCTATCGACATGTTCTTGTGGATGACACCGATACCTCCCTCACGTGCGATGGCAATAGCCATCGACGACTCTGTGACCGTGTCCATAGCGGCTGTCACAAAAGGAATGTTCAGCTCGATGTGACGAGAGAACTTGGTTTTCAACTCGACGGTTCTGGGCAGAACCTCTGAATAAGCCGGGATTAACAGGACGTCGTCAAAGGTCAGACCGTCCATCACAATCTTATCTGCAACAAATGATGACATAGGTTATAAAATTTATTGCGTGCAAAATTAGCAATAAAATTCCACATAGAGTGGGCATCCCCGTTTTTTTCTTGCAGAATTAATACGATTTAACGTGACGGACTCAAATAAAGGAGGCGCTCAGCAGATGGGAGCTGATTCTAAGTGCCCTCTCAGACACAGCATCGATCAGAAGGAACAAAAGCGAGGGAGAGGTTCCGCGAAACCTCTCCCTGGTCATGTTCCGGCAAGACGCCAGGATTTCAGTTGGCCATATCGGATATAAACTTGATGCGCATCAGGCGTACGTCTTCCTCCGTGTAGTCGTCGCCCAATTCTTCCATGGCGGTGTCAAGGTCATCGGTCTCGCTGTTCTGGAAATAGTCGTAGATATCGTCGATATGGTCTTCGTCGATAATCTCCTCTATGAAATAGTCGATATTGAGCTTGGTGCCACTATAGACAATGGCCTCTATCTCGGTGAGCAACTCGTCGAAGTCGAGACCCTGGGCCTTGGCAATTTCCTCCAGGTCGATCTTGCGGTCTATACTCTGAATAATCTTGACTTTTAGGATAGACTTCTTGGCCACGGTGCGCACACGCAACTCCTCGGGACGCTCTATCTCATTCTCTTCACAGTGACGCTTGATCAAGTCGCAGAACTCCTGGCCGTAACGCTTGGCCTTGCCGGCTCCTACGCCCTGAATATTCTGCAGTTCCTGCAAAGTGACCGGATACATCGTGGCCATCTGCTCCAAAGAAGGATCCTGGAATATGACATAGGGTGGAACATGGAGTTTCTTTGACATTTTCTTGCGCAGATCTTTCAGGATGGCATAGAGCTCAGGATCCAGGGCACCTGCCGCACCATCGGCAGCGTCCTCGTCATAATCATCCTTAAACTCTGCGTCTTTGACAATCATAAACGACACCGGGTTTTTCATAAACCGCTTGCCGGCCGATGTCAGCTTCAGCAAGCCATAGTTCTCCACGTCTTTCTTGAGGAAACCTGCAATGAGTGCCTGCCGGATGACAGGATTCCACAACTTCTCATCCTCATCGCTGCCCGAGCCGAATTCCTCAAGAAGATGATGCTTGTGCGACACGATGTCCTCAGAAGAGACACCCTTGACGAAGTCGATGATATACTCGGTGCGGAAATTCTCCTTCACAGCGGCCACAGCATGGAGCACAATGTCGAGCAAGTCCTTGCCCTCCATCTTGGTCTTGGGATGCAGACAGTTGTCGCAGTTGCCGCAGTTGTCCTTCGGATATTCCTCGCCGAAATAATGCAAGAGCATCTTGCGACGGCATACCGACGACTCGGCATACGCCGCCGTCTCCTGCAGCAACTGCCGGCCGATGTCCTGTTCGGCCACGGGCTTGCCCTCCATAAATTTTTCCAACTTCTGCAGGTCCTTGTAGGAATAGAAAGTGATGCACTTGCCCTCACCGCCGTCGCGGCCGGCTCGCCCGGTCTCCTGATAATAACCTTCCAGGCTCTTGGGGATATCATAATGGATGACAAAACGCACGTCGGGCTTGTCAATGCCCATGCCAAAGGCAATAGTGGCCACGATGACGTCGATACGCTCCATCAGGAAGTCGTCTTGTGTCTCAGACCGCTTGGCCGACTCCAGACCGGCATGATAGGCAGCAGCCTTGATGTCATTGGCACAAAGATCGGCGGCCAGTTCTTCCACCTTCTTGCGGGAGAGACAATAGACGATGCCGCTCTTGCCAGGGTTCTGACGGATAAAACGTATGATCTGCTTGTTGATATCGTTGGTCTTGGGCCGCACCTCATAATATAGGTTCGGCCTGTTGAAAGAACTCTTAAACTCCTGAGCATCCAAGATGCCCAGGTTTTTCTTGATGTCGGTACGCACCTTGTCGGTGGCTGTGGCCGTGAGGGCAATCACTGGCGCGTTGCCGATCTTCTGGATGGTGGGGCGGATATTGCGGTATTCCGGGCGGAAGTCATGCCCCCACTCCGAGATACAATGCGCCTCGTCGATAGCGTAGAATGATATCTTGACCGAGCGCAAGAACTCCACATTCTCATCCTTGTTCATCGACTCCGGTGCTACGTAGAGCAACTTGGTCTTGCCCGTGATCACATCATTCTTCACCTGGTCGATGGCAGCCTTGTTGAGCGACGAGTTGAGATAATGGGCCACGCCCTCCTCCTCACTCATGCTGTTGATCACATCCACCTGATTTTTCATCAGTGCAATCAACGGCGAGATGACAATGGCAGTACCCTCCATGATGAGCGACGGCAACTGATAGCACAACGACTTGCCGCCACCCGTGGGCATCAGCACAAAGGTATTATTTCCCGCAAGCACGTTGCGGATAATTGCTTCCTGGTCGCCTTTGAAATTGTCAAAGCCGAAATAGTTTTTTAGGTGTTTGGTAAGGTTAACGTTATTGGACATATTGTTGTTTCTCCTCTCATCCATACTGCACGACTCAGGCTGACGGACTCATGCCGTCATACCGCGTCAAGAGTCTGCAGATGTGCTTTGTCTAGCTGTTGGGTGACATAATCTAACGTGACATTAAACTGTTTCACATGCTTCGAAGGCATTTCAAACATCGCATCCATCATCACATTCTCGACGATCGAGCGCAGGCCTCGTGCACCCAGTTTGTATTCCACGGCTTTGTCTACGATGAAGTCGAGCGCGTCGTCGTCGAAGCTCAGAGCGATGCCATCCATCTCGAAAAGCTTGATGTATTGCTTGATAATAGAGTTCTTCGGCTCAACGAGAATGCGGCGCAAGGCTTCCCTGTCGAGCGGGTTGAGATAGGTGAGCACGGGAAGACGGCCAATAATCTCAGGTATCAGGCCAAAGGATTTGAGGTCCTGCGGCAAGATATACTTCATGAGGTCTTCCTTGTCGATGTTGCGCACATTCTGCACACTGTTGTAACCCACCACATGGGTGTTGAGACGCTGTGCAATCTTGCGCTCGATACCGTCGAAAGCACCGCCACAGATGAAGAGGATGTTGCGAGTGTCTACATGGATATACTCCTGGTCAGGGTGCTTGCGGCCTCCTTGGGGGGGCACATTGACCATCGTGCCCTCAAGTAGCTTGAGCAAGCCCTGCTGCACGCCCTCGCCACTCACATCACGGGTGATCGACGGATTGTCGCTCTTGCGGGCTATCTTGTCGATCTCGTCGATAAACACGATGCCGCGCTCAGCAGCTTCCACTTTATAGTCGGCCACCTGCAAGAGGCGGGACAGGATGCTCTCCACATCCTCGCCCACATATCCGGCCTCGGTGAAAACAGTAGCATCGACAATGGTGAAAGGCACATCGAGCAGATGGGCTATCGTACGGGCCATCAATGTCTTTCCTGTACCAGTACTGCCCACCATGATGATATTGCTTTTCTCTATCTCCACCCCACTTTCATCGTCGGGCTGCTGCAAACGTTTGTAATGGTTGTAGACAGAAACAGAAAGATAACGCTTGGCCTCATCCTGACCGATAACATACTGGTCAAGATAGTCTTTGATCTCCTGAGGCTTGGGGATTTTCTTCTGTTTGAAGGAGTTCTTGCTCCTGGCCTTGCCACTATCAGAGAGCACACCCGATGTCTGGACTATCTGGTGTGCCTGCTCGGCACAATTCTCACAGATGTAGCCATTGACACCGGTGATGAGCAGCCTCACCTCCTTCTCTGACCTACCACAAAAACTGCAGACTTTCTTCATCTTACTTCTTACGTTTCAATACTGCGTCGATCATCCCATATTCCTTGGCCTCCTCGGCAGTCATCCAATAGTTGCGGTCGGAGTCGTTCCAAACTTTCTCATAGGGTGTGTGAGAATGTTCAGAGATGATGGTATATAGCTCTTTCTTGAATTTCTGTATCTCCTTGGCTTCTATCTCGATATCGGAAGCCTGACCCTGGACACCACCCAGAGGCTGGTGTATCATTACACGGCTGTGTGTAAGCGCACTGCGCTTGCCCTCGGTGCCGGCCACCAACAGTACGGCAGCCATCGAAGCGGCCATGCCGGTACAGATAGTGGCCACGTCGCTGGAGATGAACTGCATGGTATCGTAGATACCCAGGCCGGCGGTGACACTGCCGCCCGGTGAGTTGATATAGATAGAGATATCCTTGCCACTGTCTACGGAGTCGAGATATAACAGCTGTGCCTGCAGCGTGTTGGCTGTATAATCATCGATCTGTGTGCCGAGGAAGATAATGCGGTCCATCATCAGGCGTGAGAAAACGTCCATCTGTGTGACATTCAACTGACGCTCCTCGAGGATATAGGGATTGAGATACTGTGCCTGGGCACTGATCACATCGTCAAATACCTGGCCGTTGATACCCAGGTGCTTTGTCGCATATTTTCTAAAATCATTCATAATTTCTTACCTAAAATAAACAGACAACAAAAAAGTTATCGACTTTTTTCATTAATTGTAGGAACAAAATTAATAAAAAAAGTCGATAATCTCTTATTTATCCGCGATTTTTTTCAAAAATATCGCATTTATTGTGCGGCCAACTTGTTAAATTCGTCGAGAGTGACGGTCTTTTTGTCAAGTTTCACCATGTCTTTCAAAGCGACGGTGAGTTTGCGCTCTATGGCGTTATTGACGATAGAGTCAACATTTTCTCTCTTCTTGAGCATCTCATTAGCATAATTCTCCAGATACTCATCGGGCACATTGTTCATACCATACTGGGCAAACTGGGCACGGGCCATCTGTATGGCTGTGTTCTTCACATCGGCGTCTTCTATCTTGATACCGGCGGCGGCTACCAGCTGCTCCTTGATCAGATGCCACTTGAGCTCCTTGATGCTGCCCTCGAAGTTCTTCTCCACATACTCATCGCCTTTGTCCTTGTTATTGGCCTTCATCACACGCTTGAGGATGTCCTCGGGGAAGGTCAGTTCACCAACCTTCTCCTCGGCATACTTACGCACGTCGAGCAGGAATTTGTAGTCGCTCTCTCCGGCGAACTGGGCCTTGATACCATCAGCCACCTTCGCACGGAAGTCGGCCTCGGAGGTCACATTGCCCTCGCCAAACACCTGGTCAAACAAGGCCTGGTCGACAGGAGCGTTGACATAGCGCGAAATCTCGGTCACCTGATAGCTGAAATCGGCAGTGAGGTCGCCGACCTCTTCTTTTTTCATCTTCAGCAGGCCGGCAATCTCTGAGTCGTTTTCAGGATAGGCTTTCTTGGGGTTGAAGGTGATGATGTCGCCCAGCTTGGCGGCAGCAAAAAGCTGCTTCTGCTCGTCTACCTTGATATACTGGGGCATCAGCACGGCATCGGCCACGGTGATACCACCCTCTTTGGTGTTGCCGTAAGCGTCAAGCTCACGCAAGTCGCCTTTGAGCATGTCGCGCTGATCCTCGCTGTAAGCCTCCACCTTCTCATAATGTCCGTTGCGCGAAGCAAACATGTCAATCTGCTGATCCACCAGCTTGTCGTCCACGTCGATTTCATAATAATTCACCTTGTCTTTCGTGGTCAGCTCAATCTTGAAATCAGGAGCCACAGCGATGTCAAAGATAAACTCAAACGGACCGTCGCCCTCCAGATCTTGGGGCAACTGCTTGTCGGATGGCATCGGCTCACCCAGCATCTGTATATTGTTTTCTTTCACATAGTTATATATGCCCTCGCCGATTATCTTGTTGACCTCATCCAACTTGGCGGCTGTGCCATACTGTCTCTTGATCAAACCCATCGGCACCATGCCCGGACGGAATCCTGGCACATTGGCTTTCTTGCGATAATCTTTCAGTCTTTTCTCTACATTTGCCTCATAGTCTGCTTTCTCCACAGACAGTGTCATCAAACCATTTACCTTGTCTTGGTTCTCAAATGAAATTTTCATCGTTTTCTATTAGTGTTTATAATTATTATTTTAAGCTACATTGTTTTCGGAGAGGATAGTCATACTCATCTCATTGGACATACTGACCCTATTAACCCGAAAGGAGTTGCAAAATTACGGATAATTGGCCTAATTACCTAATTATTAAGCATAAAATTTGTTTTTTTAACCATCTCCACTTCACATATTCTCTTCACGAGCCTTGTGCTCCTCATCGATTGTCTGGAAATCTTTCTTCCTCAACACGAAGCTATTGCTCAAGTACTTCTCTCGCACTATTTTGTTCTCAGCCAGTTCCTCTGGCTTGCCCTGGAAGAGAATGCGACCTTCGAAGAGCAAATAAGCGCGGTCGGTGATGGTAAGCGTCTCCTGCACATTGTGGTCTGTGATCAGGATGCCGATATTGCGGTACTTCAACCGCCACACAATATGCTGAATATCCTCCACAGCGATAGGATCGACACCGGCAAAGGGCTCGTCGAGCATGATAAACTTCGGGTCGATGGCCAGGCAACGGGCTATCTCGGTGCGACGGCGCTCACCACCGGAGAGCTGGTCGCCCTTGTTCTTGCGCACCTTGTTCAGACGGAATTCCGACAACAGGCTCTCCAGCTTCTCCAACTGCTGGGCACGGTTCAGGCGGGTCATCTCCAGCACAGAGAGTATATTGTCTTCGACGCTCATCTTGCGAAACACGCTGGCCTCCTGGGGCAGATATCCTATACCGGCTCTGGCACGCTTATAGACAGGATAGTCGGTGATGTCTTTGCCGTCCAAATAGATGTGTCCGGCATTGGGCACAATCAGACCCGTGGTCATGTAAAACGAGGTGGTCTTGCCTGCACCATTAGGGCCAAGAAGTCCTACAATCTCACCCTGACGCACATTGATCGACACATCGTTGACCACCGTGCGCTTGCCATAACGTTTCACCAACCCTTCGGTACGGAGCATCATGCCTTCATGTGTTTTTGCCTCTGTCTCTGCCATAATATGATTTTAGGGTGCAAATTTACTATTTTTTTTTCAGTTTCTCGGCGTTTTTGATTACTTTTGCACAACAATTACGCCATCGTATGCTTATCATCAAGTCATTGCAGACTTTTGGGGAATACCTGCTGCTTATGGGCAGGACATTCTCACGCCCGGAAAGGATGAGAATGTTCATGAAGAAATACATCAAGGAGATGTCCGACCTTGGTGTCGACTCTATCGGCATCGTACTGCTCATCTCTTTCTTCATCGGAGCGGTGATATGCATACAGATGAAGCTCAACATTCAAAGTCCGTGGATGCCTAAGTTCGTCACAGGATACACCACGCGCGAAATCATGCTTCTTGAGTTCTCGTCATCCATTATGTGCCTGATACTCGCCGGAAAAGTGGGATCCAACATCGCATCCGAGCTGGGCACCATGCGCGTGACACAGCAGATCGACGCCCTGGAGATCATGGGTGTGAACTCAGCCAGCTACCTGATACTGCCCAAAATCCTCGGCATGATCACGATCATGCCGTTCCTGGTCATATTCAGCGCGGCCACCGGCATACTCGGAGCATACGCCACGGCTTACGTCGGACATGTGCTCAGCCCGGAAGACCTGACCGTAGGCCTGCAGCACGACTTCAACGCATGGTTTATGTGGATGAGCATCATCAAGAGCCTCTTCTTCGCGTTTATCATCTCAAGTGTGTCGTCATACTACGGCTACTCCGTCACGGGCGGGTCTGTAGAGGTAGGGAAGGCCAGCACCGCGGCTGTCGTGTCGAGCAGCGTGCTGATCCTGTTCTCCGACGTGTTTCTCACGCAATTGCTCTCATAAGCCATGATAGAAGTCAAGCATTTATACAAGTCGTTTGAGGACAAGGACGTGCTCATGGACATCAGTGCCGTATTCGAGAACGGCAAGACCAACCTGATCATCGGTCAGAGCGGTTCGGGAAAAACCGTGCTCATGAAAAATCTCGTAGGACTGCTCGACCCCACACGGGGAGAGGTGCTCTACGACGGCCGCAACTTCGTGGCTATGAGCAAGAAAGAGAAAATCAGACTGCGTCGCGAGATGGGCATGATCTTTCAGGGGGCGGCACTTTTCGACTCGCTCTCGGTGCTGGAGAATGTGATGTTCCCTCTCGACATGTTTTCCACGATGAACTACCGCGAGCGGGTGAAACGCGCTCAGGATTGTCTCGACCGTGTCAACCTCATCGATGCCCAGCAGAAATTCCCGGGCGAGATCTCGGGCGGCATGCAGAAACGCGTCGCCATCGCAAGAGCCATTGCGCTCAACCCGCAATATCTCTTCTGCGACGAGCCCAACTCTGGCCTCGACCCCAAGACCTCTCTCGTCATCGACGACTTGCTGAGCAGCATCACCAAAGAATATAATACGACTACCATCATCAATACCCACGACATGAACTCCGTGATGGGTATCGGAGAGAATATCATCTTCATCTATAAAGGCCGCAAGGAGTGGCAGGGCACCAAAGACAACGTGATGGACGCCGACAACCAGCAACTCAACGACCTGGTCTTCGCTTCCGACCTCTTTAAGAAAGTGAAGGAGGTGGAAGTGGAAGAAATGCACAAATCCGGACTAACGCATTAGCCACACTCCATCGCGCTCCACCATGGGCACCAGCACTTGCTCGCTGCTGCCATCACCATAGCTGAACACCAGGAATACCTGGGCCGTGTGATGGGGCTTGTCCAATTCGGCATCGGCCACGGCCACACTGCTGATGCCACCCCGCAGCTCCCGCTGCCGCTCCAGAAACATCTTCGCATTGGCCGTGAGCTCCTCCTCATAACCAGCCGACACGCCTATATGACTGTCAAGACCGCCGACGAACTCGTCGTAGCGGCCTTGAAGCAGACTCTCATAATACAACTGTGCTGTTTGTGCGACCAACTGCGCCTCGTCTACCTGTCCACCATGGCAGCCGCTGACGAGAATCAGCGGCAGTGCCAGCACACAACGGAAAAAACGAAGCCTCATTTCTGCCGCACAAAAACATTGATCGGACATCCCGTCATCTTCCAGTGCTCGCGAATCTTATTCTCCAGGAAACGACGGTAGGGCTCCTTGACATACTGAGGCAGATTGGCGTAAAACACAAACGTGGGAATCTGCGTGTCAGGAATCTGTGTGCAGTACTTGATCTTGATATACTTGCCCTTGACCGATGGAGGTGGATAAGCCTCGATAAGCGGCAGCATCACCTCATTGAGCTTAGACGTGCCCACCTTGGCCGTACGGTTCAGATACACTTGCTTGGCGGTCTCCAGCACACGGAAGATACGCTGCTTGGTCAAGGCTGAGGCAAAGATAATGGGGAAGTCGGTGAACGGTGCCATACGGCTGCGGATGGCATCTTCGAAAGTGTTGATCACTTTCTGAGTCTTATCCTCCACCAAGTCCCACTTGTTGACCACTACCACGAGCGACTTGTTGTTCTTTTGTATCAATTGGAAGATGTTCATATCCTGCGACTCGATGCCACGGGTGGCGTCGATCATCAGGATACATACATCCGAGTTTTCAATGGCACGGATACTACGCATCACGGAGTAGAACTCAAGATCCTCCGTCACTTTGTTCTTGCGCCGGATACCGGCGGTGTCGACCAGATAGAAGTCGAAGCCGAACTTGTCGAAACGGGTATAGATGCTGTCACGGGTGGTGCCGGCAATATCGGTCACGATATGCCGGTCTTCGCCGATGAAAGCGTTGATCAGGCTGCTCTTGCCCACATTAGGACGGCCCACGACGGCGAAACGGGGAATACCCTCTTCAAGCATGTCGGCGGTGCCTGACTTCAGTTTGTCGATCAGGAGATCGAGCAGGTCGCCGGTGCCGCTGCCTGTGGCAGCACTCACGCAGACAGGATCACCAAGTCCAAGCTTGTAAAACTCTGCAGCATCATAGTATTGTGTGAAATTGTCTGCCTTATTAGCCACAAGGATGACCGGGAGTTTCGCACGCCGCAGGATCTGTGCCACGTCTTCGTCCCAGTCGGTCAACCCGTTGACCACATCGACCAGGAAAAGCACCACGTCAGCCTCCTCGGTGGCGATAATCACCTGCTTGCGGATCTCCTCCTCAAAGATGTCATCCGACTTCACTACCCATCCGCCCGTGTCAACGACGGAAAACTCGCGCCCATTCCACTCACACTTGCCATACTGACGGTCGCGGGTGGTGCCGGCCTCCTCACTCACGATGGCACGGCGCGACTTGGTCAGACGGTTGAACAAAGTCGACTTACCTACATTGGGCCTGCCTACAATCGCTACTAGATTTCCCATATCTCACAAAATAATCTTCTATCCACTATTTTCTATCTACTCAGGGTTGTACCCGAAACTGTCCAGCTCGCGCTTGGAGCTGCGCCAATCCTTGTCTACCTTTACAAAGGTTTCCAGATATATATGCTTGCCAAAAAACTTCTCCAGAGACTTGCGCGCCTCGGTGCTCACTTTCTTCAGGGCATATCCCTGATGGCCGATGATAATGCCTTTCTGCGAGTCGCGCTCCACGTAAATCACCGTACTGATGTGGATGCGGTCTTTCTCTTCCTTGAACTGCTCCACACGCACCTCCACCGAATAGGGGATCTCCTTATCGTAATACAACAGGATCTTCTCGCGGATAATCTCGCTGACGAAGAAACGGGCTGGCTTGTCTGTCAGCTGGTCTTTGTCGAAATAGGGAGGGCTGTCTGGAAGAAGTTGCTTGATGCGGTTGAGCAGTATGTCGACGCCAAACTTGTTCATCGCGGAGATAGGCAGGATCTCTGCCTTGGGCAGAAGGGTGTGCCATTGCTCCACCACTTTTACAAGACCGTCCTGGTCGGTCAGGTCTATCTTGTTGATGAGCAGCAACACGGGGATGGTCAGACGCCCCACCTTCTCCAGGAAGTCCTTGTTGCGCTCGGGATTCTCCACGACATCAGTCACATAGAGCAACACATCGGCATCGGCCAAGGCCGACTCCGAAAAAGCGAGCATCGACTCCTGCAATTTGTAATTGGGCTTCAGCACGCCAGGAGTGTCGGAGAAGACAATCTGCATCTCCTCGGTATTGACGATGCCCATGATGCGGTGACGCGTAGTCTGAGCCTTAAACGTGGCAATGGAGATACGCTCGCCCACAAGCTGGTTCATCAGTGTGCTCTTACCCACATTGGGGTTGCCTACGATATTTACGAAACCTGCCTTATGCATAGCTTTTATGGTTTGAAAAACGACAAAAAAACGCATCTTTTCAGAGGAAGGATGCGTTTGACGTATAAACGATTGACTATTTCTTTGGAGCCGCGGCCGCCGCACCGTCGTAAGCCCAGCGCAGATAGGACGCGCCATGCACAAAACCTGCGCCAAAGGCAGTCAGGATGATGTTGTCGCCACGACGCAGACGGCTTTCGTAATCCCATAGTGCAAGGGGAATCGTCGCAGCACTGGTGTTGCCATAATGCTCGATGTTGACCATCACCTGCTCCAGAGGAAGTTCCAGACGCTTGGCCACCGCCTCTATGATACGCATGTTGGCCTGATGAGGCACCACCCATGTGATGTTGTCCTTGTCAAGCCCATTGCGACGGGCGATCAGCTCACAGTCATCGCTCATGCTCGTCACAGCATATCTGAAGACAGTGCGCCCCTCCTGATAGAGGTAATGCAAACGGTGATTGACCGTGAAATGCGACGGCGGACAGACGGAGCCACCTGCCTTCATGTGCAGGAAGGGCAAGCCCTTGCCGTCTGTGCGGAAATACGAGTCAATGTATCCATTCTCGTCATCTTCCGAGGCTTCCACTAAAGCAGCACCGGCACCGTCGCCAAACAAAGGGCATGTGGCACGGTCGGTATAGTCGACCATCGACGACATCTTGTCAGCTCCGATAACCAGCACTTTCTTGTATCGCCCACTTTCTATCAGACAGGCAGCGGTGTCGAGCGAATAGAGAAATCCGCAGCAGGCTCCCCAGAAATCAAAGGCATAGGCATTCTTCAAGCCCAACTTTCCCAGCACGATAGATGCTGTGGATGGAAATTTGTAATCGGCGGATGACGTGGAGAGTATCAGCGCATCAATCGTGTCAGGATCAACACCGGTCTTGTGGATGACCATCTTGGCTGCTTTACGCGCCATATAAGAAGTGCCAAGACCCTCCTCTGTGAGTATACGGCGCTCCTTTATACCGACACGTGTCATAATCCACTCGTCGTTGGTGTCTACCATACGCGACAACTCCTCGTTGTTGAGAACGTAGTCGGGCACATAGCCACCAACGCCAGTGATTATCGCTCTGATTTTACCCATTACTCTGCAGTTTCCTTGACAATAGCCACCTTACCTCTGTAATAACCACATGTAGGACATACAGTGTGATATACATAGTAGGCGCCACAGTTGGGGCATACTGCCAATGCGGGCATCGTTGCTCCGTCGTGAGTTCTTCTTTTCAGTGTACGGGTCTTTGACTGTCTTCTTTTAGGATGTGCCATTTTTGTTAATCTTTAAATATTGTTTTTAATTTTTCCAGTTCACTCCAACGGGGGTCGGTCACCCCCTTGGCCTCGTCACCTCCTTCATCGGAGGTGGAGAATTCACGCAGACGCGAAAGCATCTGCGGGTTGCAGCCTCCCTCCTCATGGACATGCCGGAGGGGCATCGACAGAGCGATCATCTCATAAATCAGCCATGAGACATCGATCACACCTTCTTCCGACGGAACGATGATGATCTCCTCATCTTCTCTGTACGCATCGCCCAGGCGGGCCACGAAACGCTGCTCAGTGTCAACAGGCAATGTCAGGGCATCAAGACAAAGGTCACAGGTCGAGTTCACCACACCTTTCACATGGAATCTAAGGTCGTAGATCTCCCTGGATCTACTGATGGTGAGACCTGCGGAAAGACACCCGGAGCGCACCTCACGACCTTCGACAGAGGCGAAAAACTCATCGTCTATACCAAAGGTGAAATCGCTCACATCCTCCTTCAGTGCCTTTAAGTCTATCTTGAATTGTTCCAACTTACCCATTTGGCGTGCAAAGTTACAAATTTTATTTGGAATAAGACAATTTATTTTAGAAAAATTGAGTACAACACCCCAAAACCACCAAACTCACCACACCCCACTCATCTACCATCAACTCATCTACCATCAACAGGTCGACTATCAACTCGTCACTTGTCTACTTGTCAACTTGTCTACTCGTCTACTCGTCAACTCGTCAACTCCGACACCTCAATCCTAAAAGTGGTACCTTTGCCCACTTCAGAACTCTTCACGTAGATCCGTCCCTGATGATATTCCTCGACGATACGCTTGGCGAGAGAGAGGCCAAGCCCCCACCCTCTTTTTTTGGTCGTGAAACCGGGGGTAAAGACATTGCGGATATCTTTCTTGCGGATGCCCTTTCCGGTGTCAGTCACCTCGACGATGGCCTTGCCGTCATCCTCCTCAAGGTGAAGCGTGATAGTGCCGGCACCTTCCATGGCGTCGACGGCGTTCTTGCAAAGGTTTTCAATCACCCACTCAAACAGGGAGGCATTGATCCGCACAATGATCTCATCGGGTGGAAAGTCTTTCACCATCTGCACTTTCTGAGACGTACGACGGTTCATATAGTCCACCACGTGGTCAAGCACCTCTGTCAGGCTGGAAGGCTCTGTCTCTGGCAGTGAACCGATTTTGGAGAACCTGTCGGCTATCAGCTGCAGGCGCTTCACATCCTTGTCCATCTCAGGCAGGAGCTCGTCATCGGGATAGCTCTCCTTGAGCATCTCAGTCCACGCCATCAGACTGGAGATGGGGGTGCCCAGTTGGTGAGCCGTCTCCTTGGAGAGCCCCACCCATACTTTGTTTTGCTCGGCACGTTTGGAGGTGAGCAGGGCAAAAATGGCGACGACCACAAATACCATCACGATGCCCAACTGGATATAGGGCCATGACGACAACCGCTTGATCATCACCGAGTCGTCGTAGCACACGTTGATATAGTCGCCCTTGCCTTCCTCGTCAAGGAAAATCTTGATCGACTGCCCCGACTGCAACAACTGCCGCCCGATATACGAGGCATTTCGCAGACTGTCGGCATACGTACTGCCCCCCACGTCGACATTACGGAACGTGGTGGCCTGGCCGTTTTTGTCCATCACGATGACAGGGATGGTATGATTTTCATTGATCACCTTCAGCACCAGGTTCAGGTCTGTGTTCTCATCGGCATTGTTGAAGGAGCGCATGGCTTCCGCCCACACCTCCATCTTGTTATGCTCTTCGATGGAGAGGTCACGCACCAGATACTGCGAGATAAAGAGCGAGGCGATGGCGATGACGATGGCCGCCACCACCAGCACCACTTTCACCTGATGTATCTGGTCAGTCCATTGCATGGGTCACCCGAAGAAGAAATAACTGAATAAGACTGCGGCAATCATACCCGAGAAGTCGGCCGTCAGGCCACATGTCACCGAATAACGGTATTTCTTGATACCCACACTGCCAAAATACACCGCCAGGATATAGAATGTCGTGTCGGTACAACCCTGAAGCACACTGGCCACATGTCCCACGAAAGAGTCGGGACCGAAATTGGCGAAGCAGTCGAGCATCATGCCACGGGCACCGGGACCGCTCAGGGGTTTCATCAGAGCCACGGGCAGGGCACCCACAAAGTCGCTGTTCATGCCCATCGCCTGTACCCCTTGTTCAATCCAGCCCTGCAACATGACCAAGCCACCTGAAGCCCTGAACACGCCGATGGCTACAAGGATGGCCACCACGTAGGGGATGATGCTGACAGCCACTTGGAAGCCGCCCTTGGCACCCTCGATAAATGAATTGTACACATTCAGCTTCTTCCGCCATCCCGAATAGATGAAGATCATGATGACTCCCAGCAGGATGACACTGGTAAGCACACGGCAGAAATGCTGCATCTGCTCGTTGTCCATACCCATGATGGCAGTAAACAGTGCGG
This sequence comes from uncultured Prevotellaceae bacterium, assembly GCA_946402905.1. Classification (GTDB taxonomy): domain Bacteria; phylum Bacteroidota; class Bacteroidia; order Bacteroidales; family Bacteroidaceae; genus Prevotella. Next base: position 38,470 of record CAMIYC010000030.1, read on the forward strand.
CCACCAATGCCGACACGATGCCGAAAAGCAAGAGGATATAGCGGTTGAAAAGGTTGATGCGCTGATAGACGGAGCATACCAATACTCCCACGAGCGTGGAGAAGAGTGTGGTGAGCAACAAGGGGATGAAGACATCGGTGGGGTCGGCGGCACCGGCCTTGGCGCGATAAGCCATGATGGAGATAGGGATGATGGTCAGCCCTGAGGTGTTGATGGTCAAAAACATGATCATGGAGTTGCTGGCCGTGTCTTTCTGCTTATTGATGCTCTGTAGCTCCTGCATGGCTTTCAGTCCCATAGGGGTAGCCGCATTGTCAAGCCCCAGCAGGTTGGCTGAGATATTCATGAAGATGCTGCCAAGAGCCGGATGTCCCTTGGGAATCTCAGGGAAAAGTTTGGTGAGCACCGGACTCAGGAAGTTGGCGAGCTTGGAGATCAGACCGCTGTCCTCACCCACCTTCATGATGCCCATCCACATCGCCAACGTGCCGGTGAGGCCCAGACACATCTCGAAACCGTCCTTCGACATCTCGAAGGTCGAGTCCATCATGGCTGGCAGCGTCTCGAAATCTCCAAGGAAAAGTTTGATAACGCCCACCAGGAAACCAATGGCGAAAAGGGCAATCCAGATATAGTTCAGAGCCATAAGATATTATCCTTTCTTCAACTGCTCCAGGGTCTTGTTCTCTGCGTTTTTACTTTGAGAAGCGCCTTTAATGGCCTTGGTCGCCTGCACCTGCTCGTTGGTAAGTGTCTTAGAAGGATCGAGATGGCGCAGACGCTCAATCTTCTGCTTGCGCATGGCACGGATTTCAAAAGGATAGTCATCCAAATTCTCTGACTTGATCACCACTTTCATGCCTTTGAAAGCATAAGTTTTACGAAGCATGATGATATCAGCGTCGCGCAAACGGATACAACCCTCACTGGCCCTGCCGGGTACGCTCTCGGCATTATTGGTACTGCCATGGATACCGATACCTGTGTGGGGCGGTGTGACCAGACGCAGGAAAAAGTCGCCGTAGGCCTTGATACTGCCACGACCGTCTTTGAAGTCGTGATGCCATGTGGAGGCGTCGGCCAGCTGTGAGATAGTGAAGGGTTTAGCCAGGGTGCTGTTGGGCGTACGCATATCGCCCTTGCGCTCTTTGTTGCCCTTTTTCAGACCAAAGCAGCAGTCGAAACGAGCCAGCAACACAGTGTCTGCGCCCTGTGCCTCATAGACATACAGATAATAGTCTTTTTTGGACATGACGATAAAGCAGTTGTTGCGATTTTTCATCAGCTCCGGCTGATTGATGGTCTTGTCAGGGTCGATTCTGATAGCCCTGTTGCCATGATCCATCACCACATGCTCACAGATCTTGTCATCAGAATAGGGAAGTGCCTTCTCCACTCCGTTTTTGTCACTCTTTGAAACGACGACGCCATTGTTATCCACAAACATGGCAGCGTTGCTCTCGCCCGTCGTCTCGTTGGTCTGACTCAGACAGGCTATCAGGGCGAGGGAAATACCGATGCTAATAAACTTATTCAAGGTCTTAAAAATTTGCATTATGAAAATTATCTTTTTCTAATCTCAAGTCACTTCTCCAGATAGGTGTATTTCTTAGACATGTAATAGCGCTTACCCATGTACTCCACTTGATACCAGTCACCCGTTTCGCCAACACATGGCAGACGAGTGCCTTTCTTAACCGACTTAGTACCGCCGCCTTCATTTTTCAGATAATTGGCCTGAAGACTCGGACCAAAACGCAGGCGCACACCGTCGCCATTGACCACCACCTTCATACCTTTACCAGGCTGATAAGATGGTTTTGACGCAGCTCCTTGTGCTGCATCCGTCTGAGCATCATCGCCTTGCGCAGCATTGCCAGCCGCAGAAAGAGAATCGGTCATTTCTGTCTCCGCGTCATCTGTAGCATCTTCTTTGGTTGACGAGAAATGGTAAATCAAGCCAGATACCAGCAGCAATAACAAGACTGCAATGATAAAGAAAAGAAATTTCTTGTCATTCTTGAAGGCAGGAGTCGGTGGAGTAGCTGTTTCCGTTTCTTTCACGTCCTCAACCTCTTCTGTCACCTCTTCATCCAAGAGGTCTTTCTGCTGAAATTGCTTGATAGACCTGCCGCAATAAGGGCAGAGATTGGCATCGTATGGAATTTTTCTTCCACAATGTGGACACTTGATCATTAATGTCTGATTTTATAATATACTATTTGTTTATGAAAAGCAAAGGTAACTTTTTTCCATGAGATAAAGCCAACAACCATGCAAAAAGATGTTAATAATCAGACAAGAGTAAAGTCACTAGCATCTCTAACGACTCTAACGATTCTAACGATAGGAACGAAGCCCCCCAGAAAACAAAAAAGC
>CAMIYC010000031.1 GCA_946402905.1 uncultured Prevotellaceae bacterium
AGAAGAGGATACCACACATGAAGCTTCTTGCGCTGGGGAAGGAGCAGAAGTTGTAACCCGGTGTAAACGTACCGCCGGCATAGTCGACGTTATAGCCATGATAGCCGGTGAAAGTATAGAGATTCTGTGCGGAGACATAGGCACGCACGCCGGAGACATATCCGCCAAACCACTTGTCGGGGAAGTTGTAGCCCAGCTCGACATTGGCGATCTTCCAGTAAGCGGCGTTCTGGATCTTACGATCACTGAAGAGGTCATTCCATGCCAGGGTGGCATTGTTGGCAGCATAGGTACGCGGCACGCTGGAGAGATAGGTGGATCCGTCTTCCGACCAGCGGTTGGCATCGAGGATGCCCACCTCTTTATTGCCGTAGCCGTAGCAGGAGTTGAGACTGTTGTAGATATCGTCAGACACATGATAGTTGAGTGCGCCGAAGGTGGAGATGCTCAGGTCGAAGTTCTTGTACTCGAAGTGGGCGTTCAGACCGAAGTTGATCTTGGGAAGACCGCTTCCCAGCACCACCTGGTCGTAGGCGTCGATGACACCGTCGGGAGCGCCGTTGGGGCCGCTCACGTCTTTGTAGAGGCAGTCGCCCACATTGGCACCCTGCTGGGTGGCATGGTTGTTGAGGTCGTCCTGTGTGCGGGCGATACCCTCATACTCCCATCCGTAGAACTGACCTACCTCCTGACCTACGAATGTGGCATAGGCTCCGGTGATATACGACTTGGTGCCGAAACCGAGCGAGGTCACCTTGTTCTTCAAGGTGCTCAGGTTGGCACTCAACTCATACTTCAGGGCATGGTCGCGGTTGCGATAGGTAGCAGAGAACTCAAAACCGCTGTTGTCCATCGAGGCGGCGTTCATCGTCACAGTGGTATTGGCCACACCGGCATTGGTGGGCACGGGCACGTTATAGAGCAGGTCTTCGGAGCGGTTCTTATACCACTCGGCAGTGAACTCAATGCGGTTGTTGAACAAGGCCAGGTCGATACCGATGTTGGTGGTCTTCTTCTTCTCCCATGCGATATTCTCATTGACAAAAGTAGACACGGCCGAACCGGTGACAGGGCTGTTGCCGAAGCTGTAGGTCATGTTGTTGCGGTTCATCGTGGCCTGATACTGATACTCGCCGATGTTCTCATTACCGAGCACACCATAGCTGGCACGCACTTTGAACATGTTGACGATGTTGCGGTCGATGGGGAAGAAATTCTCCTTGTCGAAACGCCATCCCACTGACACGGAGGGGAAGGTGCCCCAGCGGATGTCCTTGGTGAGGCGTGAACTGCCGTCACGACGGATGATACCAGAGAAGAGGTACTTGCCGTCGTAGTCGTAGATAAGACGGGCGATATAAGAGGTCAGGGCATGCTTGTACTCGAAAGAGTTGGCATCGCGTGTCCCGGCTTTGTCTATCTGCAGGAAGTAAGGCTCCGGGAAGTTGACACCCCAAGCGGTCAGCTCATTGGTGTTCTCTTCCTCGTAGGTCTGGCCCACCACCAGGTTGACATGGTGCAGACCGATGGTGCCGTCGTAGGTCAGCGTGTTCTCAATCAGGGCGTCGGCATAGGAGCGTGAGCCTTTGGTAAGACGCTCGTTGCTCTTGTCGAGATACACACGATTGCTCTGAATCCAGGCCGACACCCAGGTCTTGTCTTTGGCGTAGGTCTTGCTGTAAGACAGATTGAGCTTATAGTTGAGATGATGATTCTTCGACTCCAGTCCGATCATCTTCAACAGGTCGACATCGGCCGAACCGGTAGCCACGATGCGGTCGACGATGGTGTTGCGGGTGAGCAGATTGTTGACCAGAAGAGGATTGGAGGCAGAGATGTCGCCGTGGACAGTGTCGTAGTACACGCCATAGCCATGAGCATCATAGCCGAAGCTGCTGGCTGAGCCTACCTTGTCGTCAAGCACCCAGGTCGACTCGTCGTATGCCTTGATGGTGGGCTGCATGAGCAGGGTACCGCGCAGCACGTTGGTCACGTCGCCATAAAGACCCTGCACATATTCAGAGGCATTGGAGAGACCCATGCCGTCCTGATTGGAGTGAGAGTAAACCAGGCTGGTGCGGAATTTGATGAACTTGGTGTCCATCGTGTTGTTCACACGGGCGGTGAAACGCTCATAGTTGGGACCGGCACCCTCGAGCGTACCTTTCTGATTGAAGTAGTCGAGGCCGATGTTATAGGTATTGTTAGCCCCGCCACCACTCAGGTTGACATTGTGGTTCTGACGGATACCCGTCTTGAACACCTCGTCAAACCAGTCGGTGTTGGTGCCGTCCTGGAAACGGTAGCGACCGTCGCTGAGGCTGTAGCCACCAGGCAGCGGGGTGCCCGAATTGGCACAGGCCTGACCGAGATACTGGCTGTACTGGTCGGCATTCATCACGTCGTAGACGCCTTTGGAGATCTGGTCTACACCGAAGTAGCCTTTATAATCCACCTTCAGGGGCTGGTCTTTCTGACCGTTCTTGGTAGTGATGATGATCACACCGTTGGCGGCACGCGAACCGTAGATAGCACCTGCGGAAGCGTCTTTCAGCACTTGGATAGTGGCGATGTCATTGGGAGAAAAGTCGCGGATGGTAGTACCCATGGGCACACCGTCGACCACATAGAGCGGAGCGGTGCTGCCGAAAGAACCGATACCACGGATGCGCACGGTCGGGTCGGCTCCGGGCTGACCGTCGGAGGTGATCTGCACACCTGCCACCTTACCCTCGAGCATGGTGGAGATGTTGGAGTTGGAGACACGCTTCATCTCATCAGCATTGACGATAGATACCGAACCGGTCAGGTCGGCTTTCTTCTGCACACCGTAGCCCACTACGACCACTTGCTCGAGCATCTGGTCGTCAGAAGAGAGCTCGATCTCGCCCAGAACGGCACGGCCGTTGACGGCGATTTCACGGTCTTTGAAACCCACATAACTCACCACGAGAGTGGCATTGGCAGGAGCATCCAACTGGAAGTTTCCGTCTAAGTCGGTGACTACTCCGTCTTTGGAGCCTTTCACCATGACGGTGGCGCCAATGAGGGGCATACCATCCTGGTCGACGATCGTACCGTTGACCTTGATGGGCTGCGTCTGTGTCACAGAGGCCATGACAGGTGCCGGACTAAGGGCAAGGCCTCCCGTGAGCCCTAAAGCGAGCATCACAGAGATAATTACTTGTTTTCCCATTGTTAATAGTTTTTAAGTTTAGATAATTACACTAATTAGTTAGTATTATGCCTTTATTGGTTTTTCATTGTCGAGTGTGTCTTTTTCTCACAAAAAAACAACTTATTTTCATTATTAGAGAGTGTATTTTATACACTTTTGCAAAGATATACTTTTTTCTGAAAAAAAAAGAAAATAATTGGCAAAAATACACTCTTTAAGGAAAAATAACAATTAGTTGTATCCCAAAAGGCAAAAAAAAGGCCCCACCGACGAGTGTGAGGCTGTTTTTTTTTAGGTGGGTTCTATTAATTATGTCGAGGCGATTTTTGATTTTTAGTCGAGTGCAGAGTGTAAGTTGAAGAGGGAGTATAGCGGGCTATACGACCGATGAGACTTGACACTATGCACCGAATAAAAACAAAAAGCGACCGAAACAGATTGAGCAGAATAATGCCTATATATCAAACAGAATTAATAGAACACACCTTTACTTTTTCCATGTTGTGTTATTCCTTCAGAAAGACTGCGGCGCGACGGGCCATATTCTCCCGCAACTGGTCGCGGTAGAGCCATACCTCCCGCGAATGGTAATTGCCCTCCTTGCCGATGAGAGGCAGCGCATAGTCATTGGCGGTGTATCCCTCGACCAACAGCAAATGGGTCTGGGGGTCAAGACTCACGGTGAGCGTGTCTTTCTGTTGCTCTCCAACGGGGAGGAGGGGTGTAGGCTCTGTCATCAGCACCGCAGGAGTGGAATCGGTGCGCCAGTTGACGGGATTGATGCCCACGGCATACTCTCCGGCATCAAAGAGCGCACAGCTGGTGTCGCGCACGGAGTTATAGCAGATCGTGACACCCGTATCGTCGGCATCGGTAGCAGGCACGATGCGCGGATTGTCGGCCAACTGCTCCTCACTGATGCTCACACCCAGGGCATAGGCAGCCACCATGCGGTTGTAGGTGGCGGTGTCCATCTCCTTCATCAACTGCAGCATGATCATCGCGCCCTGACTGAATCCGGCCAGGATGAAGGGCCGCCCCTGATTGTAATGTCCGAGATAGTAGCTGAAGGCTTCCCTCACATCCTGCATGGCGAGAGGCATGCGGGCAGTGGTGGTGCTGTCGTGCATGAAGGTCTGCAGCGAGCACTGCCGGTAGTAAGGGGTGTAGTAATTGAGCTGTCCGCTGAGCAACCTGTCCACACCTCGCATCTCGCCCAGCATGGGGGCGCGCAGACTGTCGCTGTAGGTGTCGGCGAAATGGCCTGTGCCGCCGCCAGGCAGGGGATAGTCGCCCGTCTCGGTGGAGATGATATAAAACACGTCTACCCTACTCCCCCGGTCGCTGACATACCACTGTGTGGTATCGCTGTAGTCGGGATGCGGAGGCAGCGTATAGCGTATCATGGGCCAGAAGATCTCCGGCCGGTCAAGATTCACAAGGTCGGCACCGCGGTCGATGACGGTCTGAAACTGAGAGACATCGTCTTCCTGACAGGCTGCCATCACACGAATGCCGCGACGATGACAATAACGGAGAAAACGGGGTGTGATGCGCTCAGGTGCAATCTCTACGTAGGAGGGTCGGCAGATGCGCCGCCAGTATTTCAGCCGCCGGATGTCTGAGGCGTTGACCTTGATCTTCATCTCCGGAGCCAGACGCACAAACTCACGCAACATCTGCTCGTCGCCAAACCAGAAGAAGCTCTTTTCCGCAAAGCCCTTCTCACGCACAAGTTGCACTAAAGTGGAGACCGGTGTACCGCGCTTCACGTCGAAAAACACGCCACACTTTCCACGGAGGGAGTCAAGCATCTCACTAATGCGGGGCAGGCACGTCCCTTTGTATGCCGGAGAAAACCAGCTTCCGACATCCAAGCGATCGGCATCTGTCGACATCATGTCGGCCAGCAGTCCATGACCATTGGTGGTGCGATCGACTGCCGCATCGTGAAGATTATACAGCACCCCGTCTTTCGAGGCCCGCACATCTACCTCCACCCAGGTGGCGCCATGCCGCAACGCTGCGTAAGCCGAGGCCACGGTGTTCTCAGGTGCCAGGGCGTTGGCCCCGCGGTGCACTACTATCTCAATAGGAGCCTGCGCCCAAGACACCAGGGTCAGCAGCCCCATCACACAGGCCATCGTTATCTTCTTCATTCTTGTAGGTTTTTATTTTTTTTGGAGGGGCTAGTAGATCTAGTAGGGCTAGTATCTCTAGTAAGACTAGCAACTGAAGCTTCCCACCCTTAAAGCGATTATAACAAATTGTTTATCAAGAATTTAAGAATTTAAGAATTTATAATCAATAAAAGTATTATCGAGAATTATCCGTCGCAAGCGACGGGAATCCCACTTGCGGAGAAAATGAAATGGCTTGCCATTTCTTCTCAAATTCCTAAAAATTCCTGTATGAATGAAAATTCTTTAATTCTTAAATTCTTGATAAAATAAGGTGGGAAACTTCAGCTAGTAATACTAGAAAGACTAGAAAGACTAGAGAGACCAGCCCCCTAAAATAGCCATAGGGGCCTTTCGGCCCCTATGGTAACACGATCTTAATAGCCATTGTTTTGTACCCATTTCGGGTTCAGGTCGAGCATGCTCTTGGCCACGGGGAAGACACGACGAGTCTTGTCGAAGTTGGCCGTCGGAAAATCCTTATAGTGTGGGAAGTACTCATCCTCGAAATGTCCGAAACGGATCATGTCGGCACGGCGCATGTTCTCGTCGAAGAACTCACGTCCGCGCTCCTCGTAGATGTCGTTGAGCGTAGGCGCATGGTCGAGCAGCTCGGCATTGACATACGCGCGGATCTGATTGACCAAGGCAGTGGCATCAGAAGCCTTGCCCTGACGCACAAGAGCCTCAGCCTTCATCAGCAGCACGTCGGCATAGCGCAACAGGGGGATGTCATTGGACTGATTGCGGCCGTTGGCATAATCGGTCCTTGTGACATGCCACTTCAGGTTGCGGCAGCCCTGACGCCATCCCGTGAGGTTGTCACCCACGTTGATGGTGAAGTCTTTCTCTACCAGGTTGATGTTACGGCTCAGTTTCAGAGGGTTGCCCTCTTTGTCCAGACATACCTCTGTGGTAGGCAGCAAGGTGGTGGGGTCGTAGACGTAGACGGTGTTCTCGTCGCCACCGGTGGCGTAGCGATAGTCGTCAAGATTCTCCGACAGACCGATGATGAGCTTGTTGCGCTCGTCGCCCTTGAGGTTGAAGAGGCGTACAAACTCCGGAGTCATCGTCATGTAGCCACCGCCAGAGTTGGTCAGTGTCTCGCCATAGTAGCTGGGCTTGAGGTTCTTCACATCCTTATAGGAGTGTGAACGGCCATACTGCATGCCCGTAGCCTGTGTGGTGTGGTAAGGCATGGCATAGATGAAGTCTTTGATAGTACCGTTCTGTACGCGCTCGGAGTTGTCGGAGGCGAACTTAAAACGATAGGGATCCGGGCCAAGTTCAAACTTACCCGACTTGATAATCTCATCGCAGACAGCCACGCAGTCGGCCAGCTTCTCATTGTTATAAGAGGCAGCGTCGTAGGCCTCAGGAGAGGCGGCGGTGTAGACCGGCCAGTTGATATACAACTTGGCGAGCAGAGCCTGGGCCATATACTTGTTGGGCTTGCCATAATTCTCGCCCGTAGTCTCTGTGCTGAGTTGCGGGATGATCTCCTTGAGCTCGCTCTCTATCCAGCGGGCCACGTCGGCACGCGGCTGGCGCTTCTCCAGGTCGATCTCGCTGGCGAGCTTGGAGTCGTTGATAGCCACGTCGCCCCAGCAGTCCATCATGATAAAGGTGAAGTAGGCGCGCATGGCACGGGCTGGAGCCTTGTAGACCTCATCGGCCTCACTGTCGATCACCTCGTTGGCTTTCACGACGCCCGAGGCGAGCACGGTCATCCAGTCGATAGAGGCATCCTCATAAGTAAAGTTGTGCAGACTGGGATGGGCATAGGCACCGTTGTCATACCAGTTGCCACCATAGGACACGGCAGAGTATTCATCGCTCGACAGGGTCAGTCCCTCCATATAGCGTCGTCCGAAGCAGTCGCGCATTTGGAAATAGATGCCGGAGAGCTGTGCCTCAAGAGCTGCCTCACTATTGGGGTAAGACGTATATTGCGACTCTACAGGAACATCCAGATCGGTACAGCCGGCAGTCAGTGCACAGAGGGCGGCTGCAAAATATATCTTGATATTTGTTTTCATATTGCTATTCCGTTTAAAAATTAGAAATTAACCCTTACGCCAGCCATGATTGTGCGTGTGTGAGGATAGTTGCTCCAGCGGAAGTCGACACCAGGCTGGATGCCACCCATATTGACTTCTGGGTCGAGACCCTTATAGCCGGTGATGGTGAAGACATTGTTGCAGGTAGCATACAGTTGCAGGCTCTGCAGCCATCCACCCAGCTTATTGAAGGTGTAGCCGATAGAGAGGGTCTGCAGGCGCAGGTAGTTGCCGTCCTCGAGGAAGCGGTCAGAAGGTATATTGCTCAGGTTGTCGGCGACTGGACGGTCGGTGAGGAACTCCTTGAGCACGTTTTTGCCACCAGCGAAGAAGTCGGGGGCTGTGTAGTGGGCACGCGAACCATTGTAGATCTTATTGCCCAGCACACCGGTGAAGAACAGTGTGGCTGACCAATTCTTATAGGAAAGGGTGTTGTTCCATCCGAAATTGAGCTTCGGCTGGGCGTTGCCGGCGATGTAGCGGTCTTTGTACTCGGGCGAGCTGGTCGTCTCGCCGGTCTTGTTGCCATCGTCGTCGCGCACATAGTAGGAAGCCTTGCCATCCTCGCCGTATCCGGCAAACTCGTAGAGGAAGAAGGTGCCAAGAGGCTCGCCTTCCATCACACGCTGGGTATAGCCGTTGGCGGAGACACCTGCCACCATGGGGTCGCCCTGGGTGAAGGTAGAGGTCTGGAACTTATCGTTGGAGAGCTTGTTCACCTTATTGGAGTTGTGGGCCAGGTTGATGGTGGTCATCCAGTTGAAATGCTCAGTGCGCACAGCGTCGATGTTGACGGAGAATTCCACACCCTTGTTGGTGATCTCACCCACATTGGCTGCGATATTGTCGAAGGGGTAGATGACGGTCGACACGGGATAGTTCCAAATCAGGTCGGTGGTCTTCTTGTTGTAGAACTCGAGACTACCATTGATGCGGCCATTGAGGAAAGCATAGTCGATACCGATGTTGAACATGCCGGTCGACTCCCATTTCAGGTCGGGGTTGGCCAGTTTGGTGGCACCGAGGATAGCCCACTGGTTGCCTCCATAGGTGAAGGTGGAACCGGTGGCACCGTAAGTGGCCACAGCGGAGTAGGCACCGAAGCCCAGGGCATTGCCACTCACACCGTATCCCATGCGCAGCTTCAGGTTGCTCAGCACATTCTGTGTCTTCATGAAGTCTTCCTCTGTGATGTTCCATGCCACGGATACAGAGGGGAATGTACCCCAGCGGTGATCCTTGCCGAAGACTGACGAACCGTCGCGACGGAGAGTGGCCTGCAGCATATAGCGGCTGTTGTAGGAATAGCTGGCACGTCCGTAGAACGAGATGTTGCGCACGGTCTCTTTGGTACCGCTCTGCACGGCGGGCATGCCGTCGATGGTGCCGGCGTAGGTCAGCTGGTTCCACTTCAGATAGTCGTCAAAGAAGTTGTGCACCTCGAGACCGAAGCCGTCGTTGGTGTTGCGCTCCTCCCAGGAGTAACCAGCCATCAAAGCGAGCTTGTGCACCTTGGCGAAGGTATGGTCGTAATTGAGGTAAGTCTCAAAGGTGTGATCGTCGCCGAAATAGGTGTTGCGGTTGGCAGTACCGTTGTAGGCATTGTAGGGCACCAGCTGTGTGAAGTGTGAGTGATAGGAGCTGTAGGTGCTCTGACGATGGTTGTATGAATAGTTGGTGTTCCAGTTCAGACCCTCAAAGATGTTCAATGTCGCCTTGGCCACGATCTGGTTGCGCTTCCACATGGTCTCAGAGGTGTCCTCGTTGATGAGGGAGACGGGGTTGTAGTTAGCCGAACCTTCGCCCATCACCCAGCTGCCGTCGTCATTCCTGACGTTGTTGGTGGGGTTGAAATAGTTCATGGCGTCGAGCACGGAGGCTCCGGTATCACCCATGGGCACGCCCACATGCTTGCCATACATGGAGTTGAAACCGATAGAGAGCTCCAGACGGTCTTTCAGCACCTTGGTAGAAATGAGCGAACGGAGGTTGAGACGGTTCATGTGCGAGCCGTCGATCACACCCTCACGGTTCATGTAGTTGATGCTGGCCATATATTTGGTCTTGGCGGAGCCGCCGTTGATGGAGACGTTGTGGTTGTGGCTGATACCGGTGCGCAGCACTTCGTCCTGCCAGTCGGTGTTGCCGCCCTTGTCGTAGGCATAGTCGATGTTATTGGCCTTGACATACTGACGGATATCGTCGGCATTGGCCACGTCGAGGGTCTTGGCGATATTGTCGAAAGCCACATAGCCGTTGTAGCTCACATTGGTGCGCTCGGTCTTGCCGCCGCTCTTGGTGGTGATGATGATCACACCGTTGGCTGCCTTCGATCCGTAGATGGCGGTGGCGGTGGCATCGCGCAGCACGTCGATGGTCTCGATGTCGTCGGGAGCCACCATGGAGATGTCTACGCCGGGGATACCGTCGATCACATAGTAGGGCTGCATGGCAGCGCCCTCACGCAGTGAGGAGGCACCGCGCAGTGTGATGGAGGGGGTGCCGTTGGGGTCGCCGGATGAGGTCACGACCAGACCGGCTACCTTGCCCTGCAACATGGAAGCGGGGTCGGTGAATACACCCTTGTTAAGGTCTTTGGCCTGCACCGTGGTGATGGAGCTGGTCACGTCTTTGCGGCGCATCGTACCATATCCTACGACAACCACCTCGTTGAGAGTGGTGTTGTCTTCCTTGAGCACTACGCTCTGACCTGCTGTGATGGTCTGAGGCTCAAAACCCACATAAGAGACATTGAGTTTGGCACCGCTTTTCACATTGAGCGTGTAACGGCCATCGATGTCGGTCACAGCGGCATTCTGGGTGCCCACTTCCACGACGGTCACTCCAATCAGCGGGTCACCGTTCTCGTCGGTGATGACACCAGAGACATTGTTCTGTGCCATCGCCACAGTGCCACACAACAACAGTGCTGCAGAAATCAGTGATTTCCGCAAAACCGTTTTTGCTTGGTTTCGTAATTTTAGCATAATCATTTGTTTTTGGATTAATAATATTGTTATTAGGTTTTATTTCTATGGATGCCTTACATCTCCCTGATAACCGGGTATCTGATTGTCAACAAGAAGATTGTTGACAAAGACCTCTTTCGACTGCTCGATATATATGCCATACAACTGATCCCTGACGAAGCCCTCACCCTTGCAGGGGCGCTTGTCGAAAACATTGGAGGCATATCGGATGGATGGACGCAGGTTCAGCTTCACATTATTTATATATATCTGCCGCACTTTGTCGGGGGTGTCGCCCCCGATGAAACAGCCATTCTCCGAGGTGGCGATGATATTGGTGAAGTAAATACGACTCACCTCGCCGCAGCGGCCTTCAATCTGTCCCTTCGGGAAGCGCCAGTTGGCATCCTTGTGATTGCCGTTGGCACGCGGGTAGGAGGTGACGTAGATAGGCTCGGCCTTGCCCCACCACACATCCGACCACAGTCGGCAGTCGAGCATGATATTGGAGAAGACCACATCGGTGACGGTGCCCTCGTCACGGTTCTGGATACCCAGGCCACGGTTGGAGGCGGTGATGACGCAGTTGTCAAAGAGCACATGGTAGATAGAGTCCATATTCTCGCTGCCGATCTTGATGGCACAGGAGCGGCTGGTCATCACACAGTTGGTCACCACGATGTCGTGGCAGGAACCATACTGCTCAAACTCACGACGGTTTTTCAGACAGATGCAGTCGTCGCCACTGGTGATATGGCAGTTGGAGATACGCACGTTTTTCGAATGGTCGAGGTCGATGCCGTCGCCATTGCGTATTTTCAGGTTGTTGAGCAGGTTGATACCGTCGATGAGAGCTTCGTCACATCCGATGAGGTGCACCGTCCAGTAAGCACCCTCGCAAATGGTGACGTCGCGGATGGTCAGGTGGCGTACATTGGTCAGGGTGAGTACATGCGGACGAGGGTCGAAGGTGGTGACAGGCTTCAGTTCATAGGAATCGTCGAGCTCAGCACCCATGAATGCGATGCCATTGCCGTGGATAGTGCCCTGGCCCGTGATGGAGATGTTCTCGGCATCGTCGGCATAGAGCCACATCATGCCCTCGCCCTCATTGGCGCCGAAGGCACTCAGGTGATAGGCACGCTCGTCGGGGGTAGCCTTTAGCACTGCCGTCGCCTCCAGCCGCAGCTCTACATTCGACTTCAACCTCACAGGCCCGCAGATGAACGTATGGCCGCGGGGCACGAGCACGACTCCCCCACCATCGGCCGTACACCGGTCAATGGCCTGCTGTATAGCGATGGCGTCGTCAGTTTTCCCGTCACCTATAGCGCCGAAACGGGTGATGTCATATACCGTCTGCGCATGGCATAATAAAGAAACCAACAGCATCACGCTGCCTAAAAAGGTTCTGGTCATAAAGTTATAAAAGTTTACAAGGTTTTGGTTGGATTAATCCATAGTACGAAATCAATGGGGCAAAAGTAACACAAAAAAACGAGACTCACAACTTTTTGCCCATTTTTCTCATTCTGAGCCTCCTACACAAACGAAGCATGGCTACCTGATACTACAGATAGCCATGTCGGTTGAAGGTTGATGGTTAAAGGTTGAAGGTTGAAGGTTGATGGTTGAAGGTTGAAGGTTGATGGTTGAAGGTTAAAGGTCAAACTTAAAGCCTATGCTCATCATGAACACCCCGTTTTTGATGTTCTTAGCACTCAGATAATTGCCGTCATTCAGATTGGTCAGCCCGATATTATAGCGCGCATCGAGCACCAGATGGGAGCCGAACTCATAGGATACACCCACAGGGATAGAGAGGTCTATCTTCTTGCAATCATCATAAATGTCCAGAGTGTGCTTCGTCGTCAGGTCACGGTTGTCGAGCTGCTCCACCCAGCGCTCGCTGACCGATGCGTCGGTCAGATACCCCACTTGTACACCCGTCTTCAGGGCCAGGCCCTTCCAGACATAGAAATTGGCCAGCACCGGTACGGTGAGATAGTTCAGGTTAAGCTCCGGATCCTTATATTTGACATTGTTGTAGGTATAGTCTTTCCACGCTCCACCCTGTTTGTAACGGTTCAGGCCGAAAGAGATACCCAGCAGTTTTGACACCTGATACTCGGCGTCCAATCCCCAGAGGCTGGCACCGAGAAATTGTGAGTCGACATTGCCTGCGGTCAAAGGCATGTGATCCGTGTTGGTCAACTGGCTGGCACCAAAACCTAACTTGAAATGTAGAGACCATGTACCCGGGTCGAACTGTGCTTTTGCACTCACTGCCGTCAGCATCATGACGAGCATCACTAAGATTTTCCTTGTTTTCATATACATCTATGTTTTTGATAAATTTTATGCAAAACTAACACTTTCTGCCGTAACATGCAAATAATCATGCATAATTATTGAAATCCACGGCGAACACTGCCAAAAAATCTTTGCCACACCACATAGTCGAAAGCAAATATTCACCAAAAGAGGTTGGTGCAGGGAGCTACCAACCTCGAGGGATGATTTCGAAACATCGAAATCGCAAAAAAGATAGTGCAAATATAGAAAGCAAAATAAAGAAAAGCAAATTTTTAACACGAAATATTGATTTTTTAACACATCGCTCACCTTTCTCATCATCAATTCAATATAAAATGACAGAAAGCATTTTCAATTATCAGTTTTTTTATTAATTTTGTAGCCATAACAACAAACTGCTTTTCCGAAGTAAAACAATAATCAACCTCATCATGATGAAAACCTTACAATCATTTCTGCTGTGCCTCCTGTTTCCATGGTGTGCCATGGCAGCGGGCTGGGATACCGACTACCAGAAAATAGAGAAAAGTATCCGACAGCTTCAATTTCCCGACAAGAGCTTCGTGATCACCAAATACGGCGCATCACTCAAAGCCACACCGGCCAAGAACCAGGCCGCCATCAACAAAGCCATCGACGCCTGCTCCAAAGCCGGAGGAGGCAAGGTGATCATACCCGAGGGCACTTGGAACACCGGTGCCATACGACTGAAAAGCCATGTCAACCTGGTAGTGGAGAAAGGTGCCACGCTGCTCTTCGCTTTCGACACCAACCTCTACCCCACCGTGCTCACACGATGGGAGGGCATCGACTGCTGGAACTACTCGCCATGTATCTATGCCTACGGAGAGACCGACGTGGCCATCACCGGAGAGGGCACCATCGACGGCAACGGCAGCAACGAGACCTGGTGGAAGATGTGCGGCAAAGACCGCTTCGGGTGGACCCCCGACCTGCAGGAGCACCAGAGAGAGACTCGTCCGCAGCTGCTGCGCCTCTCTGAAGACGGAGTAGACGTCAGCCAACGGCAGTTTGGCAAAGGCAAAGGCCTGCGCCCACAGCTTATCAACCTCTACAAATGCGACGGCATCCTCATTGAGGGTGTCACCCTGCTCCGCTCGCCGTTCTGGGTGATTCACCCACTGCTGAGCAACGACATCACCGTGCGTGGTGTGAAGATATGGAACGAAGGTCCCAACGGCGACGGCTGCGACCCCGAGTCGTGCGACCGCGTGCTCATCGAGCGCTGTGTCTTCCACACCGGCGACGACTGCATCGCCATCAAGAGCGGGCGCAACGTCGACGGGCGCAAGTGGAACATCCCCAGCCAGAACATCATTGTGCGCGACTGCGTGATGGAAGACGGCCATGGCGGCGTGGTGATAGGCAGCGAGATTTCCGGAGGCTGCAAGAATGTGTTTGTGGAGAACTGCAAGATGGACTCGCCCAACCTCGACCGTGTGCTGCGCATCAAAACCAACTCATGCCGTGGCGGCATCATCGAGAATATCTTCATGCGCAAAGTGGAGGTGGGCCAGTGCCGCGAGGCGGTGATGCGCATCAACCTCAATTATGAGCCCAACGAGAACTGCTGCCGCGGCTTCAACCCCACCGTGCGCAATGTATACATGGAAGACGTGACCTGCAAGAAGAGCCGCTACGGCCTGCTGCTCAACGGCCTCGACGACGCCGACAACATCTACAACATCAACGTGAAGAACTGCCAGTTCACCGGCGTGCAAGACGAGGGGCTGCGCCGCACAGGCAAGAGCCACGACATCCATCTCGACAATGTCTTCGTCAACAAGTCGCTGCTGCTCACAGAGAATCCATATAAGAACTACAGCGAGTGGCTCACCTACTCGGAAATGAAGCGCGTGAACCATCCCTATATGCTCGACTTCTCGACCAAACCCAAATGGAGCTATGTGATGGGCATAGAGATGGAGGCACTGCTCGACACCTATCTGAGATATAAAGACGAGAGTATCCTTACGTATCTCAAGGAGTATCCGGCCAAGATGATCGACGAGAAAGGAAATGTGACCGGGTACAAATACGAGGATTTCAACCTCGACAATGTGCGTACCGCCCGTTTCATCCTGCGCATGTATAACCTTGACCCTCAGAAGAAAGACCTCATAGCGTTAAAGACTCTCTTTAAGCAGCTCGAAAAGCAGCCGCGCACCAACGAGGGGGTGTGGTGGCACAAGGCCATCTACGCCAACCAGGTATGGCTTGACGGTATCTTCATGGGACTGCCCTACTACACCCTGGCCGCCCCACAGCTCAAAGGCAAGAAGGCCAGGAAATACTACGACGACGCTGTAGACCAGATCGTCAAGACCGACAAGCGCACCTACGACGCCAAGACCGGTCTGTGGAAACATGCGTGGGACGAGACCCACACCATGTTCTGGGCCGACAAGGAGACAGGACTCTCCAAGCACACCTGGGGCCGCGCCCTGGGCTGGTATACGATGGCGATGATCGAGGTGCTCGACGCGCTGCCCGAAGACTATGCCCGGCGGGGCGAGGTGATCGAGCTGTTTCAGAAAGCAATGAAAGCCGTGGTGAAATACCAGGACAAGAAAACGGGTGTATGGTATGACGTGATGGATGTCAATGACCCGCGTAACTATCTAGAATCCACCTGCTCATCGATGTTCGCTTACTGTTTACTTAAAGGCGTGAGAAAGGGCTACCTCGACCAAAGCTTTAAGGAGGCCGGCGTGAAAGCCTACAACGGCATCCTGAAAAACTTCATCCGCGTCAACGCCGACAAGACCATTTCGCTGACCGACTGCTGCTCGGTGAGCGGCCTCGGCCCTGGCCCCGGCCCCTACGTGAGCAAGCCCAACTACAAGCGCGACGGTTCGTTCGACTATTACATGAGCGAACCCATCCGCGACAACGACGCCAAGGGCGTAGGTCCCTTCATCTGGGCTTCGCTGGAAATGGAAAGCATGTAAAACCAGGAAAAGTCCATTCGCTGACAGTTTACAACGATGCCGCGACATCGTCGCGGCATCTATCCTTAACCACAAAAAAACACCACCATGAAGAAAAGAAGCATCCTGTTGATATGGTCATGCCTGACGGCCCTGACCATCTACGCACAAGTCATCCCCTCTACCGGCCGCAACCCCATCTACGTCGAACCGCCTATCTACGCCAAGAGCGATAACAGCAGCGAGCAAACCACCTTTGCCGCCATGCGCCCCTACCTGGTCAGCAAGGTGAACGAAAACCCCAAGACCCTGGCGACAGACGACAAGGCCTGCGCCCATAAGCTGCTCACAGTCATCCAGAACTACAAGAAGTACACCTACCGCGACTCCACCAACGGAAAGTTCTACTACAAAGTGGAACTCCATTACACGCTGGCGATCAAGAACACCGAGAAAAACGAGGTGCTCTCGCAGTCGATGTCCAAGAAAGGCACTTACCAGTCGGAGAAGAGTTATGCCGACGCTTTCGCCAGTGCCTGCAAGACCTACCCCTACCAAAGCGACATCAACGAGTTGGTGGAGGAGACTTTTGCCCTGGTGGGGCTGGTCACGCGGGTGGAGCCCGACGCCAAGAAAGCCAACCGTGCCGGGGTGGTGCACATCAACCTGGGCACCGACCACGGGGTGCGCAAGAACCAGTGGTTTGACGTGTTCATCGTCAACAACGGCCAAGTGAGCGACCGTATTGCCACCCTCCATTTAGACAAGGCCGACGCGGCCACATCGACCTGCAAGGTGAAAAAAGGCAAGGAGGAGCTGCTCACACTTTGGAAAAGCCAGAATGGCGCTAAATTTGCCGTGGTGTCGAGGATGGAGAGCAACATCTGGAAAAAACTGGAGAAGGCCCTCGACATGGTGACCAATATCATCGACAGTTATTGATTCGCCAATAGAAAACCCGACAAATTGTTGTTCATGTGAAAAAAAATCATTAAGTTTGCAGTCAGAAAAGACCTTAACACATTATTAACTAAAAGATGATTTGCATGAACAAATTTCTACGCTTTTCATTAGTTTCACTGCTAATGACATTTTGTGGGCTCCTGTCAGCCCAGGTGGTGACATTCGACGCCACTGTAGACAAGGGGCAAAGTGCTTCGGCCAGTGCCGACCAGATCACCAAAGACGGTGTGACGATTTCCATCACCAACGGCATACTGGGCAATGGCCAGCAATACCGAGTCTATAAGAACCAGACCATCACCGTGGCCTCTACCGTGGGCAATATCAAGAAGATAGAGTTCACCTGTACTGCCAAGGGCGACGCACAGTACGGCCCGGGCAACTTCACCGATGCCACCACCGGCACCTACACCTTCGACGATGTGGTGGGCACATGGACCGGCGATGCTGCTGAAGTGTCACTGACGGCCACTACTGCCCAGGTGCGCATGACCATGGTGACAGTCTACCTGGGCGAGGTGCAGAAGACGCTGACCATCAGCGGCACCACACCGTTCAGCAGCACTACCACCGTGACCATCACCCCGTCTAACGAAGACTACGCCGTCTATTACACCACCGACGGCAGCAATCCCGCCGTCTCCGGCCAGGTCTACACTGGTCCGTTCACGCTGAGCGAGACCACCACAGTCAAGGCCGTGGAGGAAGACTATGCCGGTGAGATGAGCCAGGTCGTGGAGAAGACCT
Organism: uncultured Prevotellaceae bacterium; assembly: GCA_946402905.1. GTDB lineage: Bacteria > Bacteroidota > Bacteroidia > Bacteroidales > Bacteroidaceae > Prevotella. The sequence continues at coordinate 17,365 of CAMIYC010000031.1, forward strand.
TTGTCAAGGAATCGACAGACTTCCCCGTCGCTGCAGACATCGCCGCCTTCAAAGCCTTAGGTCCCGACACCGAGGCCAAGCTGTTGCTCAACAATGCCCAGGTGCTCTTTGTTGGCACCAACGATGTTTACGTGCGTGACGCCTCCGGAGCACTCGACTTGTTCAAGATTGGCATCGAATTCTCCAACGGTCAGATTCTCAACGGTTCCATCACCGGCCGGTTTGCCCTTTACAACAACCTGCCCGAGATGGCCAAGACCGAAAACACCAACAGCGACGACATCACGTTTGCCAGCGGCACTGCAGAGCCCAAGACCGTGACCATCGCCCAGGCGAAGTCGGAAACCTACTATTGCGACCTCATCAAGATTGAGGGCGTAAAAATCACCGCCCGTGAAGAGGGTACCTACACCAATTACTACGCCTACATCGGCGCTGACGAGATCCAGATCTACGACCGCTTCAAGGTGGGACTGGAGTATACCGACGACGGCACCTATGACGTGGAGGGCATCCTGGTGCCTTGGAAAGGCGGCTATGAGCTCTACCTCACCCAGCCCGTCACCAGCGGCACCGAGCCAGGTCCTGGTATAGATCTTCCCAAGGCTGCCAACATCGCCGCTTTCAAAGCACTTGAAGACAAGACAGAGGCTGAACTGACCCTCAACAATGCCGTGGTGCTCTACGTGGGTGCCAACGACGTATATGTGCGCGACGAGAGCGGTGCCATCGACTTCTACCACACCGGTCTGAACTTCGTGGCCGGCCAGGTGATGAACGGCACCATCGCTGGTATCTCAACCAACTATAACGGTCTGCCCGAACTGACCAAGAGCGAGAACACCAACTCCAACGGCTACACCTCTGCCGCCGGCTCTGCCGTCGCCAAGACCGTGACCATCGCTGAGGCCAAGTCTGAGGCCCTCTACTGCGACTTGCTCAAGATCGAAGGCGTGAAGATCCAGGCCCGCGAGGAGGGCGACTTCACCAACATCTACGCCTATATCGGCGACGATGCGATCCAGATCTACGACCGTTTCCAGGTGGGCATGGAATACAATGAGGAAGACACTTACACCGTAGAGGGCATCCTCGTACCGTTCAAGGGCAACTTTGAGATCTACCTCACCAAGGCGCTCTCCGGCGAAGTCGGTCCGCAAATCCCTGTCTGCGAAAGCATCGCCGCTTTCAAGGCCCTGGAGGTTGGCACAGAGGCTGAGCTGAAGCTCACCGACGCCGTGGTGCTCTACGCCAAAGATCGCGACGTATTCGTGCGTGACGCCAGCGGCGCCATCGAGTTCTACAACACCGGCATCGAGTTTGAGAACAACCAGGTGCTCAACGGCAGCATCATCGGCAAGTTCAGCCCCTATCAGGGGCTGCCCGAGCTGGCCAAGACCGAAGGCACCAATGCCGACGGCTTCACCGCCACAGCCGGCAGCGAGCCCCAGCCCGTGGTTGTCACCATCCCGCAGGTGGGCGAGAGCCTGCTTTGCGACCTGGTCGTCCTGGAGAATGTCACCTTCAACACCGAGGAAAGCAACACCTTCGCCTACTCTGGTGATGACAAGCTGCAGCTCTTCGACAAGTTCAAGATATTCGACGAGCAGCTTCGCATTGGCGAGACCGGCAATGTGACGGGTATCGTCATCATCTACAAAGGCGCTTATCAGCTCTATCCCATCAGGTTTGACTATTCTGAGGGTATCCATGAGATGAACACCACTGCCGTCAACCCCGACGCCCCGATGTACAATCTCTCCGGCCAGGCCGTAGGACAAGGATACAAGGGCCTGGTCATCCAGGATGGCAAGAAGATGCTCAAGAAATAAAAGCGCCAGGATAGGATTATTATTGCTATCGGAACGATACAATCGATAAGAACGATACAAACGATAAGAACGATACAAACGACAGAAACGATACAAACGACAGAAACAATAGAAACCTCTCATTTTGGCGGGTCATTTTGGCCCGCCAAAATCAAATAAAAAACAACCCTTCAAGATGAAAACCCTTCTACTAAAAACGACCCTCCTGGTCACACTCTTGCTCCCTTTTGTTAGTTTGCAGGCCCAGGAGAAAGAGCTCTACTCCACCAATTTCTCCGACTGGGAGGGCATGAAAGCCACACAGAGTGAGAAAGTGGTGCATCAGTCGACCAAATACAGTCATGAAGCCCTCGACTTCACACTGTTCAACACCGCCGTCGACCCTGCCGGTGTCAACGCCAAATTCAACGACGGCAACCCGCTCGGATGGCTGCAGGCAGCCAAGAGCGACAACCCCTACGTGATCACCTCCACCCTCGCCTCGGTGACCCGCGTGCGCTTTGTGCACGGTGCCACCGGCGGCAACCGCGGCTGGAAGCTGTGGGCCAAGGGCGACGGCGACTCCGACTGGGTGGTCATCTCCGAGACCGTGGCCAATCCTGCGGGATGGTGCGAGGTCAACGCCACGGTCAACCGCACCAACGTGCAACTGAAATGGACCAATCTCAACTCCTCCCAGAACGCCTATATGTTTGAGCTCGACATCTATGGCCATGTCGACATGACCACGAAACCCACGCTCCAAAGTTTCAAGGTCAATGGCAAGAGCTACGAGGCCGGTGAGGTGTTCGACGAGACCAGCGACGGCAGCATGCGCGCCCTTCTCGAGACCTCAAAGCAAGAGGCCGACATCAGTGCGGAGAATCCCCTCACCGATGTGGTGGCCGCCAACGGCACCGTGGGCGAGATCACCTACGAGGCATGGGAGCACCGCTCTGACATTCCCGCCTACGTGCGTGTCACCATCCCCGTGTCCACCTCCGACGCCACCACCCTCTACTATGCCTATATCAATCATAAGAAAGACTTCACGCTGACCTATTACGACACCGACGGCAGCGTCGTGGGCACCCAGGCGGTGGAGAAAGATGCCAAGATAGGCTCCTTTGCCTACGGCGAGGCCGACGTGGCGGTGGCCGACGGCTACAAGTTCCGCGGCTGGTTTCAGAAAGCCAAGGGCGGCAACAACCGCAAGTATACTGTCAATGAAGTGATCACGGGCGACACTCCCCTCTACGGCATTGCCACCGAGGTGGAGACCATGAGCACGACAGCCCGTTATACGTACACCCTGACCGACCCCTATTTCTATCCTGAAGACCACGAGGGGTTCCAGTTTGACGGCAGCGGCGGGTACCATGACAACCAGCACGGCTGGCAACTGAAGTCGGGCGACCATATCGACCTGCTGGTGGGTGGTCGCGCCTATATCATGCTCTACCTCTGCCGTCAGGGTGGCAACGGCCAGATCACGCTGGAGGGTCCCGGCGGAGAGGTGCTGCAGACCGTCAGCGTGCCTGTGAGCGTCGACGGCCAGTGCAAGGCCATTCTCTACGACGGCGGTGCCGGTGCCGGCACCGTGCGCCTCGCCATCACACAAGGCGCTGCCTATATCCACAAGATCGCCGTCTGCAATGTGGCCGACAATCCTGTGGAGAAAAATGAGCAAGGCTTCTTCGTGGTGAGAGCCGGCGACGCCGACCACTTCCTCACCACCCTCGACATTGCCAACGCAGTGGCCTCCAATACGGAGCGCACTTACATCTTCCTGCCCGACGGCACCTACGACCTGGGTGAGACCGTGCTGACCGCCGTCTCCGGCAACAACATCTCCATCGTCGGGCAGAGCATGAAACACACCATCATCCGCAACGCACCGCCCAAGGAGATCGAAGGCATCGGCACCACCGCCACCCTGCTGATCACCGGCACGAACACCTTCCTGCAAGACCTGACCATCCAGAATGCCCTCGACTATTACGGCGCCGGCTCTGGGGGCCGTGCCGTCTGCATCCAGGACAAAGGCGGAAAGACCATCTGCAAGAATGTGCGCCTGCTTTCGTATCAAGACACCTACTATAGCAACACCAGCAGCCAGTTCTACTGGGAGACCTCCGAGATACACGGCACCGTCGACTTCATCTGCGGCTCCGGCGACATCCTCTTCAACCAGTGTCTGTTGGTGGGCGAGTCGCGCACGCGCAACGGCAAGGGAGGCGATGTCACCCTGACGGCCCCCTACCCCGGCAGCAGCGAGCAATGGGGTTACGTATTCAAGGACTGCACCGTGGAGAACAGGGCCTCGACCTTCAATTTCGGACGTTCGTGGGGCGGCGAGTCCAAGTTGACCTACATCAACACCACCCTCAACCAGCCCCAGGAGATCGCATCCTCACGCTTCACTACCTCGGGCATGAACACTGCCGCATACCGTTTCAAGGAGTATCACTCCGTCAGTCCCAGCGGCCAGGTGGTGACCCCCGCCTCCAATATACTATCCTTCACGCTCGACAAAAAGGAGGTATATAAATACGAGACCGTCATGACTGCGGAGGAAGCAGAGCAGTATACCGTGGAGAACATGTTCGGCACATGGCGCCCCGACCTTAAGGCCCGTCAGCTGCCCCCGGTTGAAGGCACCACGCTCGTAGAATATCATGGTGTGGCCATCATCCATCCCTATTACCTCACCTGGCATCCTGTCGAGGGAGCCATCGGCTATGCCGTCTTCTACAATGGAGAGCTGATAGGTATGACGACCGGCAACAATTTCGATGTCGATTTCGAGCATGAGGGAGACGGCATGCCGTTCTCCATCCGTGCCATCAACAGCATGGGCGGCATGAGCGAAGACTCCTTCTATCCTGCCTACGACAGCATAGAGCCGTCTGCCTCTGCTGCAGGCACCACGACCACCACCTATTACCGTCTCGACGGCACGAGAGTATCCACCCCCCGGCAGGGTATATACATCAAAGTGACCCGCCAGGGCAAAGGCAACTGCACGACAGAAAAGGTCGCATTCTGAAAGGCCGGAATAGCCGGAAATCGATAAGAACGATAAGAACGTCAAGAACGATAAGAACGATAAGAACGGTAATAACGTTAATAACGATAATAACGACAATAACGACAATAACGACAAAGGGCAGAATTTTGTCAAAATTCTGCCCTTTTGGTTAAAATTGTAATTATCGGCTTCAAAATTATATGTTTTTAAATTTTTATTAGTATCTTTGCAAAAATTTAACCCTAACCATCAGGACTCTCGACCTGAAATGAAGCGATTGACAAACTACTGCGGCTCCCGCTGCAAATCTACACCTCAAAAATTATTTCAGGCCGCCTAAAAATACAAATCACATATACACAAAGCCCTAAATATAAAGCATATTTATTTATCAACCTAAAATAAAATCTATGTCTGGTAATTTGAAATTCTTTCGAATGGCGCTCCTGTTGGCCTTCACGTTATTCGTGGGCAACATCACAGCGCAGACCATCAAAGGTACGGTAACCGACTCGAGCGGCGAGCCCGTCATTGGTGCCACTGTCATGGAGACAGGCACCCAGAATGGCGTGGTAACCGACATCGACGGCAACTACACCTTGCAGAATGTGAAAGGCAAGACTCTCACCTTTTCATACATCGGTATGAAAACACAAACGGTGCAGATTGCAGGTCAGTCAACCATCAATGTCGTCCTCGAGGACGAGGCCCAGAGCCTCAACGACGTGGTGGTGATCGGTTATGGTACGGTGCGTAAGAAAGACCTCACCGGTTCGGTAGCCACCGTGGGCGGTGAGAAACTGGCCGCCGTACCGACCCCCAACGTATCCGAGGCCCTCACCGGTAAGCTCTCCGGTGTGCACGTGACGACGACCGACGGTTCACCCGATGCCGAGATATTGATCCGCGTGCGTGGTGGCGGTTCTATCACCGGCGACAACACCCCGTTGTTTGTGGTCGACGGTTTCCAAACCAACTCCATCTCCGACATCTCTCCCAACGACATCGAGGATATCACCGTATTGAAGGACGCCTCATCGACCGCTATTTACGGTTCTGAGGGTGCCAACGGTGTCATCCTGATCACCACAAAGAACGCCAAGGGCGGCAAGACGGTGATCAACTACAACGGATTCCTCCAGACCAAGACCGTGTCGAAGCGTCTCGACCCGATGAACACCTACGACTATGTGATGTCCAACTACGAATATGCCCTTCTGGGCGGCGAGTCGGCCCTCAAGTCGTTCTACAACCAGTTTGGTGTCTACGACGACCTTTATCTCTACAAGAGCATCGAGGCCATCGACTGGCAGGAAGACCTTTTCGGTGCCGACGTGCTCTCACAGAGCCACAACGTCAGCGTGAACGGCGGTACGGAGAAGACCAAGTTCTCTCTCTCCGGCACCTATGACTTCAACGGCGGTCTGATGCCCAACAATGACTTCAGCCGTTACGCCTTCATGTTCAAGTTGAACCACGACATCAACAAGAACCTGAAATTCAACCTCACCGCCCGTGTGAGCGATCAGATTGCCAACGGTCAGGGTACACAGGGTGGTACCTACAAGGTACGTACCGAGCAGGCCATCTATGGTGTGGCTACCAAAGGTCTGAGTGCCTTCATCACCCCCGACTTCAGTACGATGAGTGACGACGAGATCGTGCAGTGGCAGCGTGCCAACATGACCCTCGCCGAGCAGTCAGAACAATACTGGCGCAAGCGCAACAACCGCGCCTTCAACTTCAACGCCTCTCTCGACTGGAAGATCATCAAACAGCTCCGCGCCCGTCTTGAGGCCGGCTATTCCTATGGTTTCAACGAGGTGCGCAACTGGTATGGCGCCACCACAACCCAGGCTTCTTATGTAGGCGGTCTTCCCCTTGCCGACTGGCAGAAGACCAACACCAGCAGCATCCGTGAGAGCGGTACGGTGACCTACGACGAGACCTTCAACAAGGTGCACAAGCTCAACGTGATGATCGGTCAGGAATTCCGTACCAGCCGCAGCAACAACAATACCATGTCGGGCAACAACTACAGTCTGGGCTACGATGCCGACGGTGTGTTTGCCAACTTCGGTTCCGGCTCCATCCAGTCTATCGGCAGTGTGCTCTCTCCCAACAGCAACAAGATCTCCTTCTTCAGCCGTATCAACTATACTTACGCCGACCGCTACCTGCTGACCCTCACTTTCCGCGAGGACGGTAGCTCGCAGTTCGGCGACGGCCATCAGTGGGGTTTCTTCCCCGCCGCAGCTGCCTCCTGGCGTATCATCGAAGAGCCCTGGATGGAGAGTGCCAAGAGCTGGTTGTCCAACCTGAAGCTCCGTCTGTCTTATGGTAAGGTAGGTAACGACAAGCTGCCCAGCTACATGTTCAAGCAGCAGTATGCCTACAACAGCGGCAGCAAGCGCTACGGTGTGGGTGAGACCCAGAATGTGCACCTGGCCGTGACCAACGTGCTGGCCAACCCCAACCTGACATGGGAGAAGCGCACCACACGTAACATCGGTCTCGACTTCGGTTTCCTGCACGAGCGCATCAACGGTAACCTGGACTTCTACTGGAACAACACCGACGACCTGCTGATCAACCACGCCATTGCCGCTCCCGGCTACACCTCAGTGTGGGAGAACTCAGCCTCGACGAGCAACAAGGGTGTCGAGTTGACCCTGAATGCCACCATCCTTCAGAAGAAGAACGTGTCGTTGATTGCCAACTTCAACATCAGCCACGACAAGTCCAACGTGAAGAGCCTGGCCAACGGCATCGAGCAGATGACCTTCCCCTCAGGATGGGCCAGCACCGACAACAAAAACCAGCAAGACTACATCGTGCGCATCGGCGACCCGATCGGTCTGATCTACGGCTGGAAGAGCGACGGCTACTACACCACCGCCGACTTTGAGAGCTACGACGCTGCCACCAACACCTACAAGCTGAAGGACGGCGTTCCCACGACAGCCCTCCTGGGCGGCCGCATCGGAGTGCGCCCCGGTACGATGAAGCTGAAAGACATCAGCGGTCCTGACGGCAAGCCCGACGGTGTGGTCGACACCAACGATATCGACGTGATCGGCGACACCAACGCCGACTTCACCGGTGGTTTCGGATTATCCGGCACTGTCTACGACTTCGACTTCAATGTCAACTTCACCTACACCTACGGCAACGACATCTACAATGCCAACAAGATCCAGACCAGCAGCCGCTACCGTGCCGGCACCTGGCCCAACATGCGCGACGACATGAGTCAGAAGAACTCCTACTCCTACATGAATCCTGAGACCGGCCTGCTGCTCACCACGCTCGAAGAACTTGCCTACTGGAATGAGGGTGGCAACGGCATGAGCGCCAAGAAGATGTGGAGCCCCTTCTCCACCGGCGACGCTGTGGTCGTGCCCACCGACTGGGCTATCGACGATGCCTCCTTCCTGCGTCTGCAGAGCATCACCATCGGCTACACCCTGCCCACCACGCTCACCAAGAAATTCTACGTGCAGCGTCTGCGCTTCTACGTCACAGGTACCAACCTCTTCTGTATCAGCAGTTATCCCGGCTACGACCCCGAGGTCAGCTCCTACGTGCGCAACTCCAGCTACTCCGGTCTCACCCCGGGTATCGATTTCTCGTCCTACCCGAAGAGCCGTGCTTTCACCTTTGGTGTGAACGTCACCTTATAATATATTTGGTACATGAAGAAAGAACAAAAAAGGAAGTATCGAAATATGAAGTCATATAACAAATATTTAGCCATAGCAGCTCTCGGAGCCTTGACCCTGACCTCTTGCGACGACACCCTCAACGTGGATGCCCCCTCGCAGATGGACTTGAAATCCGTCTACTCCTCTACAGAGTTTGCCACCAACGCCATCAACGGCGTGTATGTATTGTTCTGCGAAGACCCCTACACCTCGCGTATGTGCGGTGTGTGGATGCAGAACACCGACGTCGAGGCAGAGGTACCCAGTGCCGGTGTGCCTGCCAGCGACCGTCGTGCCGTATGGTCTCTGCAGGGTCCTGCCGTGACCGGTTTCAACGACGTGTATAACGTATGGAACAACAACCTCCAGGCCATAGAGCGCGCCAACCAGGTGCGTGCCGGTGTCGACGCCAGCAGCATTGGCAAGGAGGAGGAGATGCAGCAGATCAAGGGTGAGGCCACCTGTCTGAAAGCTTTCCGCTACTATCTGATGTGCAACATCTTCGGCGACGTGCCCTACTATGACGTGGCCGCCGTATGGGGCGAGGAGATTGACCGTCCGCGCACCGACAAATTTGTGATTTACAGCCGTGTGCTGCAGCAGCTCGTCGACGTAGAGCCCAACATGAAGTTCTCGGATGTCAACACCGGTGGCATCGAGCGCATGAACCGCGACTTCGCCATGGGTCTCATCGCCCGTCTGGCCCTGTTCCGCGCTGGCTACGGCAAGACCGTCGACAATCAGATGAAGCGTGCCGACGACTACCTCGACGTCAACGCCGACAGTCTGAGCGTGACTTATACCGACCTGAGCGGCAACACCGTGACCGCCCATACACACAACGACTACGTGCTGATGGCCAAGACCTACTGCCAGAAGCTCATCCAGATGAAGCCGCGCGACCTGTATCCCGACTTCTACAAGTCTTTCCAGAATGAGATGAACTACACACAGGACACCAACTCCGAGGTGCTCTACGAGGTGGCCTTCGTACAGAACTACGGTGGCGACGTGGGATGGAGTATCGGCGTGCCTAACACCGGCTCTTGCGCCAAGGGTAACACCACCATCCAGGTAGGTCTTCTGCCCTCTTACTACATGTCGTTTGCCGACAACGACAGCCGTCGCGACATCACCTGTGCCAACTACGCCCACGCCAACGACACCGTGGCCGCCGCAGCCTCCACCGGCATCAAGGTGGGCAAGTGGGACCGCGCCCTGGCCGCCAAGGAGCTGGGTGGTGCTTCCTCCAAGGGTACCGGCATCAACTTCCCGCTGATGCGCTACTCCGACGTGCTGCTGATGCTGGCAGAGGCTGAGAATGAGCTCAACGGCCCGACCGCCCTTGCCAAGCAAGCCCTGACCACTGTACGTGCCCGTGCTTTCGCCAACAGCGAGACCTACGATCAGGATGTGACCCAGTATGTGAACAACCTGAGCAGCAAGGAAGCCTTCTTCAACGCCATCGTCAACGAACGCGCCTGGGAGTTTGGCGGCGAGGGTCTTCGCAAGTTCGACCTCATCCGCTGGAACCTCTACGCCCAGAAGATTGAAGAAGCCATGCGCACCATGCTGTGCTGGGGTATCTCCACCAACAAAGACCTGATGGCCGACGCCGGTGTGATGGCGCAGTATCCCGATGCTGCCAACTACACCACCTGGGCCAACAAGCTGTGGTATGTGAAGCAGGCCAAGAACAACGACCGTCATGACATCAAGTGGTACAACCGCAAGTATCAGGTCGACCTGGAAGACGAGGTGATGACCTCCGAAGGCTGGTATTCCGTCAACTGGGGCAGCAACATGATCAAGCGTGTGCGCACCTATATCTATCAGGGCACCAGCTACACCAACTGCGTGAAGACCACCGACAATGCCAATGGCACAGTGACCTATAAGTTCAACAACGACAGCAGCTCCGACAAATACATCACGGAGTTCACCATCAACAAGGGCGACGACTCCGGCGTGACCCGCAAGGATGTCTATCAGGCCAGCGACTACGCCACCCGTCTCTACCGTGGCTATTCCAACGGTGCTCTCACAGGCAGCGGCATCGTGCCCTATCTCATACCGATCAACATCACCACGCTCAACGCCAGTTCTGTACTGACCAACGACGGCTACGGCTTCGACGCCACTCAGATGGGCGAGGGTGTCAATGTGGAAGTTGGAACGATCAACACCGAAAATTATTAATATCGTATAAAGATGAAAAAGATAATCAAATCCATATTATTGCTCGCAACAGTGAGTGTCGGGATGGGTACCCTCGTCAGCTGCAGCGACGATGACGACCTGACCAAGGCCGATGCCCTGTTCCGTCCCGTCATCAATGAGACCGACAACGTAGAGCATGGCCTGACCGCCGACCTTGTGCCCTATATGATCATCAACTGGGACAACTATACCGCAGCCGACAGATACGTTGTCGGCATCCAGGCCAATGACGGCAGCGACAGCCGTGAGATTGAGACCGACACCACGGTATGCCGCTTCGACGACCTGCAGTACGACAAGGAATACAACATCAGCATCGCCGCCAAGAGCACGGTGAGCGGCCTGACATCCAAGCCGTTTACGCTGACCACCACCTCGCTCGACTATCCCACGAGCCTGAACACTCCGTCGGCCACTGACATCATCGACATCGCCGCCCGCATCAGTTGGTCGGAGAGTGCCGACTATGACAAACTGATGGTATACAAAGACAGCAACGACTCACTCATCCACGAAATCGCCGTCACCAGCTCCATGCAGGAGGCCCTCTCCACCATCGTGAGCAACCTGGAGCCGAAGACCACCTACCGTGTCGAGGCCTACAAGAACGGTGCTTACAAGGGCAAGAAGCGTTTCTCCACCGTGGCCTCTGAGAGCTTCAGCGGTGCTGTGATCGACCTGCGCGACGTGGTCGACAGCGTAGCCCGCAGCTACATCAGCAGCGACCAGCTGGCAGCAGACGTGGCTGCCAATGCCGGTCAGGACCTGACCTATGTGCTCAAAGGCGGTTTCGACTACAAGGTATCGGGTGGCACGGCCCTTCCAAGCACCACCACCAGCATCAAGTTTGTCACCGGCCTCACCCTGGAGGGCAATGCCCGCTTCCTGCAGACCGGCGGTTTCACCATGGCCTCGGGTGCAGAGATCAACAGTGTGACCTTCGAGAAGATCGACTTTGTGAGCGACAAGGTGAACAACGGCAGCAACCCTGTTGAGACCAACCATGAGAAAGGCTGGGGCGGTCGCCAGGTGTTCAACGTCAACAACACCGGTGCTACGATGAAGAACCTCACCTACCGCAACTGCTCATTCACCGGCTATCGTGCCGTGTGCCGTGCCCAGAACGCCAGCGACGCCGTGAACCACATCCTGATGGACGGCTGTCTGATCAACTGCATCGGCGACCAGGGCGTGATCACGACCACCAACAAGGCAGCCGACTGGCAGAGCGTGACGCTGCGCAACTGCACCGTGACCAACATCATCTTGCTCTGCGACCTGCGTGCCACTGCCGGCACCCTCGACTTCAACATTGAGAACTGTACCTTCTGCTACGCTCCGATGGAGACGACCAGCAACGCCAACACTCCATTGCTCCGCCTTGGCTCTGGCAATGTGAATGTGAACGTGAAGAACACCCTCTTCGGTCCGTCGATGAGGAGCACCGACTCTGGTGGCGACGAGATCTGGACCTATGAGGCCGGCACCGCTGGTTCGATCATGCTCAACGGCACTCCCAACAACCTGGTGGTAGAAGACAGCTACAAGACCAACTTCGCCTGGACCGACCTCGGTGCCGACGGTGTGGTGAAAGTCTATCCCATCGAAGGACTTGGCGAGCTGAGCCTCGACGAGACCAAGTTGTGGAGCAACCCCTCCAAGGGTGTTTTCAACATCATCGGCTCACAGTCGGGTGTCGACCTGAAAGTGCTCGGCGACTCCCGCTGGTGGTAATCAACAAGAAAACCAACTATTATCTGGCACGCAATCCATTTGCGTGCCAGTATATTTTTAAATCATGAAAATCTCACATTATCTGACAGCAATCCTGCTTCTGTGCTGTCCCTCACTGCTGACAGCCCAGGAGAAGACGCCCGCCTTTCCCGGTGCGGAAGGCTTCGGCCGCTATGTGACCGGCGGCCGTGGCGGCAAAGTGTATCACGTAACCAACCTCAACGACAGCGGCAGCGGTTCGCTGCGCTGGGCACTCAGCCAGAACGGCGTGAAGACCATCGTCTTCGACGTATCGGGCACCATCCACCTCAAGTCGTCGCTCAACATCAACAAGGGCAACGTGACCATCGCCGGCCAGACCGCCCCCGGCGACGGCATCTGCGTGGCCGACTATCCCGTGCAGATCAAGGCCAACAATGTGATCGTGCGCTATATGCGCTTCCGCGTGGGCAACAAGCACATCACCGCTGACGGTGCCGACGGCTGGGACGGCTTCGGCGGTTTCGACCAGTCAGACATCATGGTCGACCACTGCTCAGTGAGCTGGAGCATCGACGAGTGTCTCTCCATCTACGGCAATAAGAACAGTACCGTGCAGTGGTGCATGGCGACGCAGAGTCTGCAAGACGCCGGCCACAGCAAGGGGAGCCACGGCTATGGCGGCAACTGGGGTGGCAGCGGAGCCTCCTTCCACCACAATCTGATGGCCCACCATGAGAGCCGCGTGCCGCGCCTGGGTCCCCGCTACACCACCCAGCTCGACGAGCGCATGGACATGCGCAACAACGTGTTCTACAACTATTGCGGCAACGGCTGCTACGGTGGCGAGGCGATGCACGTGAACATCGTGAACAACTATTACAAGCCCGGCCCCGGCACTGCACAGATCAGCACTACCAAGCAGAAGCGCATCGCCGCAGTGGGCATCCGCACCAGCTCCTATGTCCAGAATTACACCGACTATGCCCCCACCCTGCATGTCTGGGGCAAATACTTCGTCGATGGCAACGTCAACTCCAAATACTCCGACGTGACCAACGACAACTGGACTTGGGGCATGTACAACCAGATCAACGCCTCGGACAACGACGGTCTGTACAACAACGCCGTGAAAGACTCCATCCGTCTGTCGGCTCCCATCGACTATATCCTGACTACCACCCACAGTGCAGAGGACGCTTATGAGAAGGTGCTCCGCTACGCCGGGGCCTCTCTCCACCGCGACAGCTACGACGAGCTGATGGTGAGCGACACGCGCAACGGGCTGGCCACCTATACCGGCACCGGCAACCACAAGGGCATCATCGACACACAGGAGGACAATAAGCCCTCCGACGCCGGCAGCGACTGGAGTGCCTGGCCCACGCTCAACAGCCTGAGTGCCCCTGCCGACAGCGACGGCGACGGCATGCCCGACGAGTGGGAGACCGCCCACGGCCTGAACCCCGGCGACGCCAACGACGGAGCCATTGCCGGCAGCGACGGCTACACCCACCTGGAGAACTATCTCAACTCCCTGGTGGCCGACATCACCGCCGCGCAGTATGAGGGCGGCACACCAGCCGGCAGCATCGAGCAGGAGAGCGAGGCTCCGGTATCCTCGGTTTTTGAGATCTCTCCGGTCACCTCCAACGGCGACTGGACCTTCAGCGACGGCTTCAGCATCAGCACCGGCAAGGGCTACTCCGAAGGCTCCGGCTGCGGCATCAAGGGTATCAAGTATTCGCGCAATGAGAACTACAAGATCAACATCCCCGAGGGGCTTTTTATCACGAAAGTGGAAGTGACCGGCTACAGCAATGTCAACAACGAGACCGCCTACCTCTCGCAGTTGGGCAGCACCATCTTCGGCGAGACCGACTATGTGTTTCCCTCCCGCACCGACAACATCACCGCCACCCACCTCGTCACCCTTCCTGAACCAGTCTCCGGCCAGATGTCCTTTATCGTCAGAGGTCAGCAGTGCGTGTGCAATATCCTGCTCTATGCCGTGACGGCAGGAATCCAGGATGCCATTCTGGAGATCTCCGGTGCCAGGGATGTCTACACCCTCGACGGTCGTCTCTTGCTCAAAGGTGCCACGCAGGAGCGGCTGTCTACGCTTCCCAAGGGCATTTATATCATCGGCAACAAGAAAATCATCAAGCAATAACACATCATGAAAAAAACACTATCCCTGCTCATCGCCCTGCTGGCGATGACCCCGCTCGTTCAGGCACGCGACCTGACCATCACCTCGCCCGACGGCAAGCTCAAGGTGACCATCCATGCCGGCAACGACCGTCTGACCTGGGAAGTGAGCCATGACGGCACCGCCGTCATCTCACCTTCAGAGATCGGTCTGAACGGTCCTCTGGCCAAGATGAAAGGCCAGGCGAAGGGCTCGTCGGCCCTTCTCAACGGCAAAGGTTTCCGTGTGGAATTCCGTGCCGACAACGACGCCGCTGCCTACCGTATCCTCTTCCCCGGCAAGAAGCCTGTCACCGTGGAGCAGGAGACCGCTGAGTTCAATTTTCCCGCCGACTATGCCGCCCTTGTGCCTTACGTCAACGACAACCGTTCTGGCGAGCGCTGGTGTTTCTCCTTTGAGAGCCGCTACGACGAGCAGCCCCTGTCGAAGATGTTTCCCGACTCCCTCGCCATCAATCCACTGGCCGTGCGCCTGCCTCAGGGCAAGCTGGCTGTCATCCTCGACGCCAACGTCATCGACTATCCCGGCATGTTCCTGAAAAAGCACGGGGTCCACGGACTGCAGGCCGAGTTTGCCCCCTACCCTCTTGAGGAGGAGAACAGCGGCCATGCCCGCCTGAACCTCATCCCCACCCGTCGTGCTTCCTATATCGCCAAGGCGACGCAGACCCCCTGGCGTATCGTGTCTGTGACAACCCGTGACACCCAGCTGCTCAACAGCGACATTGCCCGCCGCTACGGTCCGTCATGCCGCATCCAGGACACCTCGTGGATCCGTCCGGGCAAAGTGGCCTGGGACTGGTGGAATGCCACGATGCTCACTGGTGTCGACTTCCGTGCCGGCATGAACACCGCCACCTACAAGTATTACATCGACTTCGCCTCCAAGAACCATCTGGAGTATATCATCATCGACGAGGGCTGGAGCAGCGAGGAGTCGCTGACCTCCCACCTCAATCCCGACATCGACCTCTCCGTGCTCATCCCCTACGCCAAGGCGCGCAATGTAGGCATCATCCTCTGGTCGAGCTGGCGCAACAGCATCCGCAACACGGAGGCCGACTTCAAGTACTACGCCGACATGGGCATCGCCGGGTTCAAGGTCGACTTCTTCGACCGCGACGACCAGCGTGTGATGCAGTCTGTGTGGCAGGTGGCCGAGTGCGCTGCCCGCAACCACTTGCTGCTCGACCTGCACGGGTTCCGTCCTACAGGCATACAGTATGCCTACCCCAACATTCTGAATTTCGAGGGTGTGAAGGGTCTGGAAAACTGCAAGTGGGAGCCCCGCAACGGCAATGAGCCCCTCTACGACCATCCCCGCTATGATGTCATCATTCCCTATCTCCGTATGCTGGTCGGTCCGCTGGACTACACTCCCGGTGCCATGATGAATGCCACCAAGGCGCAGTATTTCGGCAACAACGACCATCCGATGAGCCAGGGCACACGTGCCCATCAAGTGGCGATGTATGTCACTTACGATGCGCCGCTTCAGATGCTGGCCGACTCTCCCTCGAAGTATATGAAGGAGCAGGAGACCACTGACTTCATCTCCGTCATCCCCACTGTATTTGACGAGGTAGTGGCATTGGACGGCAGGATAGGCGAATACACGGTGCTTGCCAAGCGTGCCGGCCAGGTATGGTATATCGCAGCGATGACCAACTGGAGTGCGCGCGACCTCACCATCGACCTCTCCATGCTCTCTGCGGGCAGTCACAAGGCAGAGATTTTCGCCGACGGCATCAATGCCGACCGCGACGCCACCGACTACAAATACTCCGTCACCACCGTGAATAAGGACCAGCCCCTGAAGGTACACCTCGCCCCCGGTGGCGGCTGGGTCATCAGGATAGAGCAGTAGAGACCAGAGACGCAACAACGACGTTAGGAACGTCATGAACGATAAGAACGACAAGAACGTCATGAACGACCGCTCCATCAAAAAAGCCCCCTCGATGAGGGGGCTTTTTTGATGGGATTTTTATTCTTCCTTTTTCTTGGTGGTGCGCTTGGCGGCGGGCTTCTTGACAGCTTCTGGAGCTACTTTTTCCAGTTTGGCCTTCAGTTTGTCCTCCTCCTTCTGCATCTTGTCGATCTTGGCTTGCAGGCGGGTGATCTCCTTGTCTTTCTTCTCGATCTCGTCGCCCTGGTTCTTGATGGTGGTGAGCAGTGCGTCGAGTTCGTCGTTGTCTATATCCTCTGGATAGAGGCTGTTGACACGGTTGATGAAGTCGCCGAGGATATTCATGTAGTTGGTGAATGCGTCGAACGGCGTGCTGTAGATGCCCCTGTCGAGTCCCACGTTGGAGGGCTTGGTGGTCATGAAGCGGAAGTTATTGGAAGCCTGCAGGTAGTCCCAGTCCTGATTGATGCGCGGATCGTCGGCGATACGCAGACGGTCGGCGATGCTATACAGCTTGTTGAAAGCCTCGCGCTGCATCGGGTTGCCGAGCCAGCAGCTCACGTCGCGCTCCTCGTCTACCCATGACAGCGTGTCGGGCACGTCGAGGCTTCCCACGCTCTTCATCTTCATGCAGATCTCTGTCGGTGTGGAGAAGGTGATGCCTTTCTCCTTGGCGCATGCGGGCAATGCCTTGAGGAACTCGAGGATGTTGCTCGACAGCGGCTGTGCGATGCCCAGTGCAGAGAGTTCCATGAAGATATTGATCACCTGCTCCTCCTCGGGGAATTCCGAGATGCGCTTGATGTAGTTGTCGGCGAAGAGAGGATATCCTTCCCATTCGCTGTTGTTGAAGCGCAGCGAGATGTCGTCACTCAGTGTCACGTCGCGCAGCAGCAGTTTGAGGTTGGGTGCGATGGCACAGTTGTATACGTAGTGGGGCGACTTCCATCCGAGCACATGTTTTGCGCCCTCGGTGAGCATGCCCTTGAATCCCATGGCCGCAGCCTGTCCGCCGATGTCGTCGCTATAGATGAGCGACGAGTTGCGCAGCACTTGTGGCTCCTGCCCGAAGTACTCTTTGATTTTGACACACTGCTTGCGTACGTCGCGCTCGAAGGAAGCCTCATTGGCGAGAGCTGCGAGTCCGTGCGAATAAGGCTCTGCGAGGAATTCCACCTGTCCTGTGGCGTTGAGGTCCTGCAGTTTGGCGAGCACCTGCGGAGCGTGCATCTCCAGTTGTTCTATACCCGTGCCAGAGAGCGAGAAGGCCACCTTGAAGTAGTCTCCATGGTTTTTGATCATCTCCTCGATGGCATTGAGAGCAGGCATGTACGAGCGGTTGGCGATGTCGGTGATGGAACGCTCATTCTCGTAGTCATCATAATAATAATGGTCTGTACCGATGTCGAAGAAACGGTACCGCTTGAGATGTATGATCTGATGTATCTCAAAATATAAGCAAATTGTTTTCATTATATGTGTGTTTTATTTGTTCAGTGTGCGTATATAAAGTTCCTTGATCCAGCGTCCCACTTTCTCCCATGTGATTTGGTCAACCTCACGTTTTCCCTCCTCCTGCAGATAATGGAACAAGCTGTCGTTGTGACAGATGGAATAGATAGCATCGGCCAGGGCATGTATATCCCAGTAGTCGACTTTTATACAATTGTGCAAGATTTCGGCACATCCGCTCTGCCAAGAGATGATAGAGGGTGTGCCACACTGCATGGCCTCGAGCGGCGAGATGCCGAAAGGCTCACTGACCGATGGCATGACATATACATCAGAGTCTTTGAGACACTCATACACCTGCTTTCCGCGCATGAATCCCGGGAAGTGGAAGCGGTCGGCAATGCCGCGCTCCGCTGCGAGTTGTATCATGGCGTCCATCATATCTCCCGATCCTGCCATGCAGAAACGCACGTTGCGTGTGCGGTGCAGCACCATGTTGGCAGCCTCGACGAAATACTCCGGTCCTTTCTGCATGGTGATACGTCCGAGGAAGGTGACCACCTTCTCCTTGTTGGTGTGGTCGGGACGCGGGATGTCCTGCAGTTCCTGGCGCAGGGGATATACGGCATTGTGCATGGTGAACACCTTGCGCGGATCCTGGAAGTAGTGGTTGATGACGGTCTGCCGTGTGAGTTCCGACACACACATGATGCAGTCGGCATTGTCCATACCGTCCTTCTCGATGGAGTATACGGTAGGATTCACTTTTCCGCGGCTGCGGTCGAAGTCGGTGGCATGCACGTGTATGCAGAGTGGTTTTCCGCTGACGTTCTTGGCATGTATGCCGGCGGGATAGGTGAGCCAGTCGTGGGCATGTATGATGTCAAACTCCTCTGTCCTGGCTACGACACCGGCTATGACCGAGTAGTTGTTGATTTCCTCGTGCAGGTTTTGGGGATATCCTCCAGCAAACTCCATACATCCGAGGTCGTTGACGTGCATATAGTTGAAGTCGGCGTAGATATGGTCGCGCAGTTTGAAATAATAGTCGGGATCCATGATGTTTCCCACCCGGCTTTTGACATACTCCCTGTCCACATCGCGCCAAGCAATAGGCACGGCACACATGCCCACGATACGGCAGGCCGACTGGTCCTCATCGCCGAAAGGTTTTGGCAGGCAGAGTGTGATGTCCATGTCGCCCTGTGCGTGGAGTCCTTCAGAGATACCGAAATTAGCGGTGGCGAGTCCGCCGAACACATGAGGAGGATACTCCCATCCAAACATTAAAACTTTCATTTCTTTCTCCTCCCTTATTTAGAATAGTTATACGATTCGAGCAAATTGAGTGTGCGCAGTATCTCTGCCACGTTCATAGCGAACGACATGGCACCTCGTCCGAGGAATGGCGGGTTGCCGTCGAAGAGTTCGCTGATGGTACCCATGCAGTGATAATACATCTCGTCCTCATATCCGACCATCTGCCTTTCGATAAAGCTGAGTCTGGTGCGCTTATAGATCTTGAGGCAAGCCTCCATATAGAATCCTCCGAGCCAGGGCCATGCGGTGCCCTGGTGATAGGCGTAGTCGCGCTGTGTCTGCGGTCCGACGTACATGGGGTTGTATCCTCCGCTCTTGGGCGAGAGCGACCGTAGTCCCTTGGGGGTGAGGAGTTCGCGTGTACACACGTCAAGCACGCTTTTCTTCTGTTCCTGTGAGAGTGGTGAGTAGTCGAAAGCCACGGGGAAGATCATGTTGGGCCTTACGCTCCAGTCCATCATATTTCCGTCGACATAGTCGTAGAGATATCCGTACTCGTTGAGGAAGGTATCTACGAACGACTTCTTGCAGAGCTCGGCCATCTGCTCCAGCTGCTCCGCCCTTGGGTCATTGCCGTTATCCCTGGCCATGGCAGCGGCATAGCGCAATGCGTTGTACCAGAGAGCGTTGAACTCTACGACGAATCCGGTGCGTGGCACGACAGGTCTTCCGTTAGCGGTGGAGTTCATCCATGTGACGGCCTTGTCACGCCCCTCGGTGCGCAGCAGTCCGTTCTCCTCGAGCGTGAGGTTGGGATGCTGGTTGCCGGCGACGTAGTCCACGATGTCGTCCACCAGTTTTCCATACATCTTGTATGCTTTCTCCTTGCCACATTCCTTGCCATACTGCTGTATGGCCCAGATGGCCCAGAGCGGCACGTCGGGCTGCTCTATCTCATAGATTTTGACAGTGAGCGGCTTCTCCTCCATAAACTCCCGGAGTCCTTTCTCGGCGGTTTTCATCACCAGTTCGAAGTAGTCCTGCTCTTCGATGGCGAGGGTCAGTCCCGGCAGCGAGATGAAAGTGTCGCGTGCCCTTGCCTTAAACCACGGGTATCCTGCGAGCAGGTATCTGTCGTCGTTGGGCATACGGTTGTGGAACTGGTGTGCGGCATTGACCAGGCAGTGGAAGAAGTTGTCTCTCGGGTTGCGCTCAGCGACCTCATCCTCAAAGAGTTTCTTGAGAGTCGCGGTGCGTATCTTAGAGGTAGAGCCCGAGAAGACGATGCTCTCCCCCTTGCGGATGTTCATCTCGAAATATCCGGGCACATAGAGGTCCTCATTGGAGGCATATCCTCTCTCCTGCTCTTTGGGGTATTCCACACCCCGGTACCAGTCGGGCTGGAAGACGAACTCGTTTTTCTTGCTGAACTGCATATACAGGTCAGGATATCCTGCGTACATGCATGTCTTGATACCATTGTCCACGGCAGTATAGTCGCGGCTTGCGGTGTAATTCTCATGAGTGAACTGTCTGACGCTTCTGAATGCGAGGAACGGTCTGAAGCGCAGGGTGGTGGCAGAGTGTGCGTCGACGAGTGTGTACCTGATGAGGATACGGTCTTCATAATGCTGGAAGACTACCTCTTTCTTGAGCACCACGCCCCCCACCCGGTAGATGGTGGTAGGTACTTTGTCGCAGTCGAACTCACGGATGTACTTGTGGCCCTTTGGGCTGAAATTGTTGCCCTGATACTTGTGCAGTCCTAAATTGAATTCAGCTCCATGCTGGATGACTGTAACGTCGAGCGAGGAGAGCAGCACGTGGTTTTCGTCGTCCAGCTCAGGTATGGGTACGACGAGCAAGCCATGATACTTCCTGGTGTTGCAGTCTACAATTGTAGAACAAGAATATGCTCCTGAGCGGTTGGTTCTGAGCAGCTCACGGGGCAGTGACTCCTGCAGGTTGGTCATCAGCGCTTTTTCTAATCGAAGATAACTCATATTATTAGTTTAAAGATTTAAAAACGTATCAGATTTTGAGATTAGCGAAGTTTCTCGCTTTTGGCAAAGGTAATAAAATTTGCATTTTTCAGCAAATTATCAGGCTGTTTTTTTTGTTCTGTCTCGATTTTTGTGTCACTCAAGAGAAAAACGCCTCATAAATTGTCTGTTATCACAAAAAAAACGTATTTTTGCCCCTGCTTGGCGAAGTTTTTCCGCCTTGGTAATCATTTTTCAGGATATGTCAGTCAACCTCAGTTCCATCATCGATCAAGACCATCTGTCGCCGTCTCTTCGCACGCTGTGGTCAAGCCTTACGGGCCGGCAGCGCCAGCTGGTGACCGACCGCCTGCAAGCAGGTCTTTTCTCGCGGAATGAGACGGTGTGTACTGCGGGCGAGCCTGCCGGCAGGCTTTACGTGCTGGTTAGCGGCACGCTGAAAGAGTCTGCATGCGGTCAGGACGGCCGTCAGCAGATTCTGCGTCTCCTCCGTCCCGTCACGCTGTTTGGTTTTCAGGCCTATTTCTCCGAGGATTCCTATCCCACCACGGTGACGGCACTGGAGAGGTGTCAGGTGCTGATGCTCCCGATGGACACTGTGACGTCCTTGATGAGAACCAACCGCCATGTGAGCGAGTATTTTCTCCGTCAGCTCTCCTCAGAGTTGGCTTTCTCCTTCTCCCGCACGGTCAGCCTCACTCAGAAGCACATCCGCGGCCGTCTGGCCGAGGCGTTGCTTCTTCTGCTTGAATGCGGTGCAGCTTCCGACGGTCAGACGTTGAGCACCTATATGAGCCGGGAGGACCTGGCGAGTTTTTCAAACATGACCACGAGCAATGCTATCCGCACGCTGTCGGCTTTTGCCAAGGAAGGGCTGGTGTCGCTCGATGGCAAACGCATCAGGATTCTTCAAGAAGAAGAACTTCACAGGATTTCGCTGCTGGGGTGAGTCTTGTGAGGATTTTCAGGTAGTTTTTTTATCAAGAATTTTAGAATTTTAGAATTTTTGATGCCAACAGGCTGTTTCACGCTCGGCTGGATTGGTAATCCATCACGCTCGGCTGGATTTGCAATCCAGCCGCTATGAATATAAGGATTTTTAATCCGAAAGAATTGATATTTCGCATTACAAATGCTCATACTCAATGCGGACGGATTGCAAATCCGCC
>CAMIYC010000032.1 GCA_946402905.1 uncultured Prevotellaceae bacterium
TGCCGCTGATGCGGAATATGAACTGGGCATTAGCCGTTATTTCTGATATGAGAAACAGAATGATGATGATAATACGTTTCATGTTAAATTTCGATTTATCTGATTATTATGCTATTCTCTATTGCCTGCAACAATATACGAGCAGTATTTACTGAGCAGGTTAGACAAAGGGAAATCGCCTTTCTGGTATCTGTCTGCATCTAGCCTTAAAATTCTTTCGCAGACAGTTTTCTTACCTTTATATAAAGCATTGAGATACGGAATGCCATTCTCTTCAGTGATGTTTATATCTGTGAAGAATTGCGTCATGTCCTCAGCATCATAGACGATGGAGTAACTCGGACGTTTGGCTCCGGGAATGTCTTCTATCAGGATATTCTTATTCACAAGATCCTGTATGTCGCGTATGGCCGTGTCCTTCGAGCACTTTGCCAATGTTGCCCAAGTCTTTGACGTTATCTTAGCCTCATAGCCGTCAAGAAAGAGGTTGAGCATCTGCGTCTGACGCTCTGTCATCGGAACTGACGATGCCTTCTGCCAGAAGAAACTCTTATGCAGGATTGTGGTGACGATGGTGTCTGCCTCGTCAAGTGCATCAACCAATTTCTGCATGTACCATACCAACCACTCCGTTATATCACCATCGCCATGCTGCATCCGCTCCAGAATATCATAGTAGTGATTCTTGTCCTTGTTAATCTGTGAAGAGACATTATAGAAACGGAATTCACTCTTTTCTCCACGAGCCAGCAGCATGTCGGAAAGGATGCGGGCCAACCGCCCATTGCCATCCTCGAAGGGATGAATGCTCACAAACCAGAAATGGGCAATGGCAGAACGGATAACGCTGCTTACTGATTCCTCTCCATCAAACCAGGCGAGGAACTTTTCCATCTCCTTTTCAACACGGTCTGGAGAAGGAGCAATATAGTGGATTTTCTCGCGCCCAAACATTCCGCTGACAATATGCTCCTCGTTTGTGCGGTACTGACCTATTTCTATCTGGCTACCTTCACTATAGCCTGAAGGGAAAAATGCAGCTTGCCACGCACATAGTTTCTCTTTACTGAGGGGCATGTCATAGTGTTGTACCGCTTCAAGCATTACACCAACAACAGAATCGACGTAATGTGATGGAGCAGTATATTTCACGTTCTCAACTGACAGAGCAGCGAGAGGAAATCGAGCTTGCTCGATATTTCCCGAGTCGTGATGGAAGAAGACGGAGTCAATGCCTAGTTTTCTGGCAATGGAAGAACGAACCTGATCAACATTCAGTCGTATGCCCTCTATCTCCGAAGAATATACTACATCGTATGTCAGGTTCTCTGCCATTGCACGGAGTTTGCTGTCAAATCCCAATGAACTCAACCTGCCGTAAAGCAGGCCCTGTTTACGGAATACTTTCTCCTGAAGGAGTGAAACCTTAGAAGTGTCCCAACGGAAGTCCGTCCAATTGTCTCTTTCGTGTATATACATAACGTATTCGTACTTTGCGCGACATAATACAGCAATTAACGTCGCAAATTCTGCGGCAAAAATACTAAAATAATGCTGAACTACCAAATAAAAACGCAAAATATCGCATATCCTGCGACGTTTTTGTCTCCAAAACGTCGAAAGCATTCTTGGAGATACAAAAAGAGACCTGCCCAAATGGACAGGTCTCTTTTATTATATCGGAGAGTTTTATTACTCTTCAACGGCTGCCTGCGCGGCGGCCAGACGTGCGATAGGCACGCGGAATGGCGAGCAGCTGGCATAGTTCATGCCGATCTTTGCACAGAATTTCACTGAGCTGGGCTCACCACCATGCTCACCGCAGATACCACAGCGGAGCTCTGGACGCACCTCGCGGCCATGCTTGACGGCATACTTGATGAGTTTGCCCACACCATTCTGGTCGAGCACCTGGAATGGGTCAACTTTGAGGATTTTCTTGTCGAGGTAGACGGGCAGGAACGAAGCGATATCATCGCGGCTGTATCCGAAAGTCATCTGTGTGAGGTCGTTGGTACCAAATGAGAAGTACTCAGCCTCTGTGGCAATGCGGTCAGCAGTAAGTGCTGCGCGCGGAATCTCAATCATTGTACCGATTTCGAAGTCTACTTCGATACCATACTCAGCAAACACTTCCTTTGCCACACGCTGGATGATGGCTTTCTGCTGCTTGAGTTCATAAAGGATACCGATGAGTGGCACCATGATTTCCGGCATGGGGTTCTTGCCTTCTTTCTTCAGTTCGCAGGCAGCACCAAGGATGGCACGAGTCTGCATAGCTGTGATCTCCGGGAATGTGATACCCAGACGGCATCCACGATGTCCGAGCATGGGGTTGTTCTCTGCGAGAGAGTCTACACGGCGTTTGATATCCTCTACGCTGACACCCATTTCCTTGGCCATCGTCTCCTGTCCAGCGAGATCGTGCGGTACGAACTCATGGAGTGGCGGGTCGAGCAGACGGATGTTGACTGGCAGTCCGTCCATGGCCTCGAGGATACCCTTGAAGTCGGCCTTCTGATAAGGCAGCAGTTTGGCAAGAGCCTTCTCACGTCCCTCAGCATCCTTTGCGAGGATCATTTCACGCATGGCGATGATCTTCTGGTCCTCGAAGAACATGTGCTCAGTACGAGTCAGACCAATACCCTTGGCACCGAAGGCACGTGCCACCTGTGCATCATGCGGAGTGTCGGCATTCGTACGAACCTGGAGGTGAGTATACTTGTCGCAGAGATCCATCAGTTCCTTGAAGTCACCGGAGAGCTCAGCAGCCTTTGTGGGCACCTCTCCGGCATAGACCTGACCAGTAGTACCATTGAGTGAGAGGTAGTCGCCCTCTTTGTATACCACGCCGTCGATCTCGACAGTCTTTGTCTTGTAATCCACATTGAGCGAGCCTACGCCAGAAACGCAGCATTTACCCATACCACGAGCCACGACGGCAGCGTGCGAAGTCATACCGCCACGAGCGGTGAGGATACCCTCAGCAGCCGACATACCGGCGAGGTCCTCGGGCGATGTCTCGATACGTACGAGCACCACTTTGTGTCCATCCTCATGCCACTCCTGTGCGTCGTCGGCATGGAACACGATCTGTCCGCAAGCGGCACCCGGAGAAGCGGGCAGTCCTTGTGCGATGACCTTGGCCTTGGAGAGAGCCACCTTGTCAAACACCGGGTGGAGCAGTTCGTCGAGTTTCTGAGGTTCGCAGCGCATGATGGCTGTTTTCTCGTCGATCATTCCTTCATGGAGCAGGTCAATGGCTATCTTGACCATTGCGGCACCAGTACGCTTGCCGTTACGTGTCTGGAGGAACCACAGTTTGCCTTCCTGTACGGTGAACTCCATGTCCTGCATATCGTGATAGTGATTCTCCAGTTTCTCCTGTATGCCGTTGAGCTCAGCATAGATCTCAGGCATAGCCTCTTCCATGGAAGGATACTTGGCCACGCGCTCCTCCTCGGAGATGCCGGCACGTTCTGCCCAGCGCTGTGAACCCAGTTTGGTGATCTGCTGCGGTGTGCGGATACCAGCCACCACGTCCTCGCCCTGTGCGTTGACAAGATACTCGCCGTTGAAGACGTTCTCGCCATTGGCGGCGTCGCGACTGAAGCATACACCAGTGGCAGAGGTGTCGCCCATGTTGCCGAATACCATAGCCATGACCGACACGGCTGTACCCCACTCGTCGGGTATGCCTTCCATCTTACGATAGAGGATGGCTCGCTCGTTCATCCAGCTGCGGAACACGGCGCAGATGGCTCCCCAAAGTTGCTCGATGGGGTCGTTGGGGAAGTCTTTGCCTGTGCGCTCCTTGATGGCAGCCTTGAAGAGTTGCACGAGCTTCTTCAGTTCGTCGACAGAGAGGTCTTTGTCGAGTTTGACGCCACGCTCAGCCTTGACTTTCTCTATGATTTCCTCGAAGGGATCGATATCTTCCTTGTTGACAGGCTTCATTTCGAGCACCACGTCGCCATACATCTGCACGAAGCGGCGATAGGAGTCGTACACGAAATGAGGATTATTGGTCTTGCGCACCATACCTTCAGCCACCTCGTCGTTGAGGCCGAGGTTGAGGATGGTATCCATCATACCAGGCATAGAAGCCCTTGCGCCCGATCGCACACTAACGAGGAGTGGGTTCTGAGCATCGCCAAACTTAGAGTTCATCAAGACCTCGATATGTTTGACGGCAGCAGTAACATCCTCCTGGAGGAGCTCCATGATTTTTGCCTGACCTACTTTATAATACTCATTGCAGCAGTCGGTAGTGATGGTAAAGCCTGGAGGTACAGGCACACCAATAAGATTCATCTCGGCAAGGTTGGCACCTTTACCGCCGAGCTGCTCACGCATTTTTGCGTTACCTTCAGCTTTACCATTGCCAAAGGTATAAACTCTTTTTTCGCTCATAATTGGTTGATGATTTTCAATAAAAAATGTGTCTTTTAATTTTGCAAAAATACATCAATTTTATAAAATTCCCAAACTTTTAGGAGAAAAAATGCCATGTGTGTGTTACATTTGTCTTTCTCCTTATTCTATTGGACATTAAACCCAAAAAAAAGCAAAAACATTTGGTGGGATGAGGAATTATTTGTAATTTTGCAGCCCAAAGTGAAAATTTATCTCATAACATTAAATAATAAACGTTTAAAATGAAAAAAGGAATCCATCCCGAAAACTATCGCCCCGTCGTATTCAGAGATATGTCCAACGGCGATATGTTCCTTACAAAGTCCACATGCAAGACCAATGAGACCGTGGAATTTGAAGGTGAGACTTACCCCATGGTGAAAATCGAGATCTCGAACACCTCGCACCCGTTCTACACTGGCAAGAACAAGCTGGTGGACACCGCTGGTCGCGTGGATCGCTTCATGAGCCGCTACGGTAAGATCAAGAAATAAAGCAGGGCACTTCAAACTTCTGTTCTGCGTCAAGAGGGCTGGCAACAGCCTGTCGGATGGAGTTTGAGACGATACAGAGTGCGTCGTAAGCGTAGTTGCATATGCGCTTGTGGCGCACTTTTTTTACCCCACAGTCCAACCAGTCAACTTACCGACCTTTTAAAATATGAAAATATTCAAGAAAATATTGCCTGTTGCACTCTGCGCCCTCGCCATAATATCCTGTGGTGATGACGAAGACTACGCCGTGGGCCCTGGCACCCAGCCCGGCAAGAAGCCCGTGGTTGCCAACGTGAATGCCAACCTGACGGCGCTGCACAAAGAGTATGGCCGCCTGGAGGTTCCCCGGCTTAAAGGCACGGAGGACAACCTGGTGTTGATACACTACACCAGCCAGTATGGCTTAAACTACATGGTGGAATGGGACTGTGTGAAGAAATCACAACGCTGGACGTGTTATACACTTGACAGTAAAAACAGCGTGAAAAGCGTGAGCCGCTACTACGGCGACCCCCAATATCCCAACGACCCCGACCTGCCTTCCGTCTACCGTTTTGCCGAGGATCCCTATTGGGGCAGCGGTTTCGACCATGGCCACATCTGTCCCTCCTACGATCGTCTGTGCAGTACGGAGGCCAACATCCAGACTTTCTACATGACCAACATGCAGCCACAATACAACAAGTTCAACGCCGGCCTGTGGCTGAAGATGGAGAATTTTGTGAGCAACTATATCAAAAACAGCAACCAGAACGGCACCGACACACTCTACGTGTGCAAAGGCGGCACGATAGACAATGCCTCGCAAATACTTGTGACGACCACGAAAGGGATGATTGTGCCCAAATATTTCTACATGGCACTGCTTTGCAAGAACAACCAGGGGTATAAGGCGATGGCCTTCTGGGTGGAGCATCGCAACGAAGACCGCAGCACCGACAACCTCTTCAGCTATGTGATCTCCATCGACCGTCTGGAGGCGCTCACCGGCATCGACTTCTTCTGCAACCTGCCCGACGACACCGAAGAGACTATAGAAAAGGTGGTCTATCCTAACAGCTGGGGGCTGAAGCAATAGGTGATGGTGTATCGGCCGCATAGCCCACAATACTCCTTACGACAGCGTATTCATTGGTATTGTCACCTCAAAACCTCATAACCTCATAACCTCATAACCTCATAACCCTAAAACCTCATAACCTCATAACCCTAAAACCTCATAACCCTAAAACCTCAATGCCCAACAACAAACTGCGTTTTTTTTGAGCAAATTGTAGCGATATTCAAAAATTATTTGTAAGTTTGCCTTTGAATACCCACTTAAAATTTGTGGCATCAAAGGCCCATGTCTTATCGCAGAGTTCTATACCTATTATCTATCAGTCTCTTACTCATCATGACAGGATGCAGAAGAGGCAGCGAGCAGCAGACAGACCAACATTCTGTCTACTACTGGAGTACGGTCTTCGAGTTGGACTCCACTCAGCAAGATTTTCTGCGACGCAACGACGTGAGCCGCATCTACCTGCGCTATTTCGATGTCGTGACAGACGAGAAAGGCGAGGTGATGCCCAACGCCACCGTGACTTTCGTGTCGCTACAGCCCAAAGGCATAGAGGTGGTGCCCACCGTATTCATCGTAAATGACTGCCTGCTCAAGGACACGCCCCGTCTCGACGAACTGCTACTGCGTCGCATCCTGCAGATGTGTGAGACCCACGACATCATCCATGTGCGCGAGATACAGATCGACTGCGACTGGACCGCACGCACTCGCAAGCCCTACTTCGAGCTGCTCAGCCGTCTCCACAAGGCCACTCAGGAGAGAGGGCTCCTTCTCTCCGCCACTATCCGCCTGCATCAGTTGTCGCAATCGCCACCACCTGTCGACAAGGGAGTGCTGATGATGTACAACACAGGCGACGTGAGAAACCTGGACCGCAACCCGATCCTTGACATGGACGATGCCGGCCCCTACCTGAAATACCTGCCTGAGTATCAACTACCGCTGAGCACAGCCTACCCCATTTTCTCCTGGGATCTGCTCTTCCGTGGCAGTCGCTTCATCGGCATCCTGCACAGCGACGACGAGTGGCCCATCCTGCCCGGCGACACCATCGTGCACCGTGAAGTGCCCATTGAGACTGTGCTGACGGCAAAAGAAGCCATCAGCCATCATCAGGAAAAAGCCAACCACGAGATTATTTTATTTGATATCAGTAAGAAAAATATGTCCAACATAAAAGAGAAACGATATGAAGAGATTTATAGTCATTAGCCTGGTGTTGATCGCCATGGCACTTCCATCATGGGGATGCGGCGGCGAACTGTTCATGCACAACAACTACCTGTTCAGTGTTTTCCGCAGAGAACTGATGCAGGAATCGCCTTTTGCCAAAGAATTTGATAAATTCTGGAAAGAGTACACCCAGGGCGAATGCGAGAGCTACGAGTGGAACGCCGAGCGCATACAGGAAATAGCCAAAGGCAAGAATGACCGCGAGATGATAGCTTATCTGCAAAGCCTCAACGCCTACCTCGACGTGGCCAAAGACCTGAACAACCGCTGGGAGTATCCCACCAAAGAGGAGTTGGAAGGGCGCAAGACCATTGTCAATGGCATCCTGCAGAAAGCCAAGGCCTACACCGGCACCCGTCTGAAGGCCCAATGGGCACTGTTGCTCATGCGCTCCAACATGTTTCTGGGCCAACACAGCGACAACATCAAGTACTGGGACACGACGGCATCTAAGCTGCCCGAGAGTTGCTACCGCGAGATGATGCGCAACATCTACGCCGGCTCCATCCTGCGGACCGGCGACCGTGTCAAGGCCTGCGACATCTACGCCGAACAGGGCGACATGGTGAGTATCAAATGGGTGATGCGCAAATACCGCAACCTGGCCGGTATCAAGAGCATCTATGAAGAGAACCCCAACTCCCCCACGATGAACTTCCTGATTCAGGATTTTGTGAACAACACCCAGGAGACCCTCGACAGCTATCGCACCGAAGAGGACAAGGAGTGGATGAAAGAGATCGACGCCAAGGTAATCCTCCGCAACGAGGCCGAGCAATTTATCAGCTACGCCAAGCAGGTGGTGGCCGATAAGAAGACGCAGAATCCGGCACTGTGGCAGGCGGCCATCGGCGAGCTGCAATATCTTTTCGGACAATACGGCGAGGCCATGAGCACCCTGGACAAGGCAGTGAAGATGAACGGCACCCAGCGCATGAAAGACAACGCACGCGCCATCCGCATGGTGGCTTCTGTGCCCGGAGCCACGCTGGGCAAGAAATACAGCGACTGGATGACCGGCGAACTGAAATGGCTGGTGGGCAAGATCAAGGAAGAAGCCCGCGAGGGTGTGGGTCATGACGACTATGAGAGTTGGTATCTCACCTACAACCACTATCACGACGTGCTCGACCGTCTGGTATACAGCAATTTGGTGCCAAAATACCAGAAGAGCGGCCGTCAGGATATGGCGATGGCCCTTCTTGCATCCCTTGACAGCGGAGCCTTTTTAGGCCTGAATGATTCGGGCAGTGCCTCTGCCAACGACAAATATAGCTGGAACAACAACTACCAAGGTGAATTTTTCTACGCCCTGGACCAGCTGCCAGTGGAAGAAACCGTGAAACTCTTTCATTTTCTGACCAATAATCAAGGCGACACTCTGGAGAAATATGTGAAAAGTTCGCTGAAGGCCGACCCCGACTACTACAACGACATTATCGGCACCAAATACCTGGCCGAGGGTCGCTTCAAGGATGCCATCACCTATCTGGAGAAAGTGCCCCTGAAGTTTCTGGAAGGCCAGAACATCAGCTATTACCTGGGGCACCGCGACTATAGCATCGCCAAATGGCTGGTCAACCAGCGTGAGATGGAGGGTCAGTCGGAAGGCCCCAACAAGAGCAAGCTGAAGTCCAATCCGAAGATTGACTTCTGCAAGGAGATGACCCAGTTGCTCAACCGCTACACGCTGGCCAACGCGCAGGTGCGCCCCCAGATAGCCTACGACATCGCCACGCGGTATTATCAGGCATCCTACCTGGGCGACTGCTGGTGGCTGACCCAATATGGCAGCAGTGTGCTGGATACGGCGAGGACAGACCGTCCAGACTTCGTGCAGCTGGCCATCGACTATCTGCAGGAAAGCAAGAAGTCGCCCATTATGACACTCTGCGAGAACAGTCTCTATGCCCTGGCTTTCATCCCCATCGACGCCTGGTGTGACACCGACTACGACTGGAGCAGCAACAAGACGATACGCACGCTCCACCGTGGCAGCCGCCAATACAAGGCTCTCAACGAGCTGAACAGTTTCGTGCGCAGCACCGACCAAGAGAATCTGTCGTCGTACACCCGCAAATGCGACGTGCTGAGACAATTCCAGCAATCGATATAGGAACTGCGTCTGACAATCAAAGACTGGTGTTGGAATAGGTATACCTGCTGAGCTGGAACACATCAGTCTCCAACCCATCAGCACTTATCATCGTGCCGGAGAAAGACTCCTTGTCAAGCTGATATGTGATAATATCCATCTGCCGGAGGTCGTCATACCTCAGGTGGATGGATTTTGTTTCGGTGTCGATGGTCCACTTGAACGGTGACCTGTAGACCATCTCGTCGCCCTCAAAATCAGTATGGAGGCCACGGCCATGCGCCGTGTTGACCTCATACTGGTCAAACTGCATGTCGAGCGTATACACGCCCTTGTGCAGGTTTCCATAGTCGTCGTAATATTGGGTGGATATGGTGCCACGCCACTGTCCCCGAAGCAAGGAAGCCCTCGCCAAGGTTTCGTTGTCGGGGGTGTCGTCGGAGCCTCCGGGATTTCCAGAATCTCCGGAATCGCCGGAATCGCCGGAATCGCCGGGATTGCCGGGATTGCCGGAATCGCCGGGCCCGCCGGGATTGCCGGATTCGTGCGCCTCTTCAGGAGTATCATAAACATGGTCACGCTGGCAGGCACTTATTGCTACTGCCAGCATGACCATGAGTAGAAGGCTATAAAAATGGACAGACTTCATCATTATGCCCTTTTATCTTCATCTCTATGTCGTCTGCTCAGTCATTGTCTCTGTCGCGGAACACCCTCTTGGGCTTATCTGCGGCGGGAGCCTTTGGAGCCTTGTACATACCGATGCCGTTCTGGTTGCTGTAATAATAGCGG
This sequence comes from uncultured Prevotellaceae bacterium, assembly GCA_946402905.1. Lineage (GTDB taxonomy): Bacteria > Bacteroidota > Bacteroidia > Bacteroidales > Bacteroidaceae > Prevotella. The sequence goes on from CAMIYC010000032.1 coordinate 10,097, forward strand.
TCGTAATAATCATAGCCCCAGTGGTAGTTGCCCCAGTTGGGTGAGGAGACATGATAGAGAGAGAAATCCCTTCTCTGGTTGCCCACATAGATGGAACCGGTGAAATAGTCGTCGGTCAGCCTGTAGTCGTAGATTTCTACATACTCATTGTCTTCTATGAACTGGATGCGTATCCTGCCCGAATACACCTCCCAGTGAATATGGTTGGCGATATAGTCGTAGCCACCCCAATAATAGTTGTCGTAATAGTCAACCCAATAGCCGTCTCCGGAAGAATAGGTATAAGGGTCGCGCAGGAAGCAGATCTCGGTATAGGACGCGTCGTAATACTGGTTGTTCCAGTAGGTAGACACATACATGTCCCCTTTCCAAGTGCCCTCAAGAGTCCTTGCGATATATTCGTCATCATCGCAGCCGGTGAATGACAAGGTGAAAACGGCCAGCATAGCCATTGTCAGGATGTTGTAAAGCTTCTTCATAATCGTAACTGCATTAAGTGAATATTTCTAATGCAAAATTAATATAAAAAAACATACGCCACAAAGGAATTGTCGCAAAATAGAGGGGGAAATCCCTAAAGGGATGAGGAAATTTCCGTTTTTCGTTGGAATATTCAAATATTTTTGTAACTTTGCCACTGCATGGCGAACTTACTCCGTCCCGGCACGAAAAATGGATGGAGCCATTTTCTCCTGCTCCCGACTTTTGTAACTTTGCTTTTGAAATTTTCGACCGACCTATATTATACCATTATTAAAAAAAATGAAAACAGTTTACGATTTCTCTGTCAAGGACAGAAAAGGAGGCAGTGTATCCCTGAAGGAGTATGCCAACGAAGTGTTACTCATCGTCAACACCGCCACCAAGTGCGGATTCACCCCTCAATACGAGGAATTGGAGAAACTTTACAAAAAGCACCATGCTGAAGGTTTTGAGATCCTCGACTTCCCCTGCAACCAGTTTGGCCAGCAGGCCCCTGGCACAGATGAGTCCATCCACAATTTCTGCAAGCTGAACTTCGGCACTGATTTTCCTCGTTTCAAGAAAGTAAAGGTGAACGGAGAAGATGCCGACCCACTGTTTAAATATCTCAAGGAGCAGAAAGGCTTTGCCGGCTGGAATATGGAGCACCCCATCGCCGGTATCTTAGACCGCATGCTGACCGAGGCCGACCCCAACTACAAGGACAACCCCGACATCAAATGGAACTTCACCAAATTCCTGGTCAACAAGAAAGGAATGGTGGTAGCCCGTTTCGAGCCTACGGAGAAAATAGATGTGATAGAAGAGAAGATCAAAGAACTACTTTAAAATATGGAACAAAGAGAACACGTCCGCTGCCTGATTATAGGCAGCGGTCCTGCTGGATATACTGCAGCCATCTATGCCTCGCGTGCCAACCTTTCCCCCGTGGAATATTGCGGCATGCTCACAGGCGGGCAGCTCACCCAGACCACGGTGGTGGAAAACTTCCCCGGCTATCCCGAAGGTGTGGACGGCAACCAGATGATGCTGGACCTGCGCCAGCAAGCCGAGCGTCTTGGCACAGACATCCGCGACGGTGAGATTGTGAAAGCCGACCTGAGCAAGGCCCCTTACGTGCTGACCACCGACCGTGGTGTGGAGATTGAAGCCGACACCGTGATTATAGCCACTGGTGCCTCGGCCAAATACCTGGGTCTGGAAGATGAGAAGAAATACAACGGGCAGGGTGTTTCTGCCTGTGCCACCTGCGACGGTTTCTTCTACCGCAAGCGCACAGTGGCCGTGGTAGGCGGCGGCGACACTGCCTGCGAGGAGGCCCTCTATCTGGCCGGACTGGCCAAGAAAGTATACCTGATTGTGCGGAAGCCATTCCTTCGCGCGTCGAAAGCCATGCAGCAGCGTGTGGCCGATACCGCCAACATCGAGATTCTTTTCGAGCACAACGCCGTGGGTCTCTACGGTGAGAACGGTGTGGAAGGAGCCCACCTGGTGAAGCGCAAGGGTGAGGCCGACGAGACCCGTTACGACCTGCCTATCGACGGCTTTTTCCTGGCCATCGGCCACAAGCCCAACTCTGATGTCTTCAAGGAGTGGCTCGACACCGACGAGACCGGTTACATCAAGACCATCGACGGCACGCCCCGCACCAAGGTGCCCGGTGTCTTCGCCGCCGGCGACGTGGCCGACCCCGTATACCGCCAGGCCATCACTGCCGCCGCCAGTGGCTGCAAAGCTGCCATCGAGGCCGACCGATATCTGCGAGAGACCTTGCCATCTCCCTCGAAATAGACTGTCAAAATCTTTTATCAAAAATTATAGAATTAAAGAATTATCCGTGAGATCTGCCACTTTGGTAATTCTTAAATTCTTGATATAAAGATATTGGACAGCCTGCTCTCAAGATAAATCCTGCGCAGCGGAAGAGAGTATGGCTCGAGCCTAACGGCGGATGAGCCAGAGTCCAGAGAAGGTAAGCAGGCCGTTGAGCATAAGCATCTCATAGCCAAACCGATAGTCTGTATAGGCATTGGCGAAGGACTCTATAGCGAAACAAATGAGTGGCGAAGCCACAGCAATATAAGGCACCCAACGGTCGTTGGTGCCTTTTTTTGTAAGCAGGCTATAAGCAAAGAGTCCGAGCAGCGGGCCGTAGGTATAGGAGCACATCACATAGATGGCATCAATGACACTGGTGGAATTGAGCACACGGAAGGCCAGTATGAAGAGCACGAAGACTACAGCCATGGCGACATGCACTCTTCGTCGAAGTCGTTCGTCGCCGGGCCGTTGCACGATGTCGACGCAGAAGCTGGTGGTGAGCGCAGTCAGTGCGGAGTCGGCGCTGGAAAACGAAGCCGCCACGATGCCGACGGTGAAAAGTACGGTGACGAGGCGCCCCAACTGACCCGTTGCGGCAAACATCGGCAACAGTTCATCACCTGCCTGCGGCAAGGGCACGCCGTTTTTCTCTGCCAACAGGCACAGCAGCACCCCCAGGGAGAGGAACAGCAGGTTGGCAGGCACGAAAGCCACGCCGTATGTGCACATGTCCTTCTGTGCGTCCCGTAGCGACTTGCAAGTGAGGTTTTTCTGCATCATGTCCTGGTCGAGCCCCGTCATGACGATTACGATGAAAATCGCGCTGAGAAACTGCTTCCAGAAATACTGTCTGGACATGGGATCGTCGAAGACGAAGATGCGGCTGCGGCTGTCGGCTGCAATGGCACTGACGGCCTGTCCGAAGTCCAGGCCGAGTGCGCTGATCACATTGACGATAATGAGGATGAGCGCGGTGAACATGCAAATGGTCTGGAATGTATCTGTCCACACCAGCGTCTTGATGCCTCCACGCCTGGTATAAAGCCATATCAGCACCACCATCACCACTACGGTGACAGGAAAAGGCACCTGATAGGCATCAAGCACAAACCGCTGCAAGATGATGCACACTACATAAAACCTCACTGCGGCTCCCGTCATCTTAGAGAGCAGGAAGAAAGACGCCCCTGTCTTGTACGACCGCTGTCCGAGTCTCTGGTTGAGATATGAATAGATAGTAGTGAGGTTGTACTTATAATATACAGGCAACAGGATGAAAGCCACCGCGAAGTATCCGAGGATGAATCCGAGACATGTCTGCATATAATTCATCGCCGACACCGTGACCATGCCCGGCACGCTCACGAAGGTAACCCCTGAGATCGACGCCCCGACCATGCCAAACGCCACCATGTACCATGGCGACTTTCTGTTGCCGCGAAAAAAGGTGTCGTTGTCAGACCGTCTTGCAGTGAGCCTGCTCAATATGAGCAGAGCCAGGAAATAGCCTAGAACAGTAATTAAAATGATCATGGCTGCGCAGCTTTCATCTGTTTAAGTATATCGACGGCCTCACCCACGGTGGCCACCTGTGCCATCTGCAGGATATTCCTGCCGCCCACCTCTTTGAACTGGCAGCGCCTGGGATGCGCCCCGACGTATTCGAACACGCCGGAAAAGGCTTTGCTGCGGTAGAACGGACTGTCGGGATTGCTCAGAAACTGCATCTGCATCATACCTTTCTTGAGGAGGATTTTCTCACACCCCAATGTGCGTCCCAGTCTGCGCAGGGGCACCACCATCATGAGTTCCTCGCCCTCATGCGGTATCTTGCCGAAACGGTCCTCGAGCCTCTTCCGGTATGCTTTCAAGTCGTCGTCGGTGTTGATGTTGTCGAGTTCGCGGTAGAGCAGCATCCGCTCACTGCTACCCGGCACATAAGTGTCGGGGAAATACATCTCGAGGTCGCTCTCAAGAGAGCAATCCTCTACAAACTCATCGCCCTTGAAGTCGCGTCCCCGTGCCATCTCCTCCTCATACATGCCGCTGAACTCCTCGTTTTTCAGTTCGGTGACCGCCTGATTGAGGATTTTCTGATAAGTCTCATAGCCCAGGTCTTCCATGAATCCGCTCTGCTCGGCTCCGAGCAGATTGCCCGCTCCCCGGATGTCGAGGTCTTGCATGGCCAGGTTGAACCCGCTGCCCAGTTCGGAGAAATTTTCCAGGGCCTCCAGTCTGCGCCGCGCATCAAACGGCAAGAGCGACTTGGGTGGTGTGAGCAGATAGCAGAACGCCTTGCGGTTGGATCGTCCCACCCTCCCCCTGATCTGGTGCAGGTCGGAGAGTCCGAAGCGATGGGCGTCGTTGATGATAATGGTATTGGCATTGGAGATATCAATGCCATTCTCTATGATGGTAGTAGAGAGCAGCACGTCGTAGTCGTAGTTGATGAATCCCATGATGATGCTCTCGAGCTCGTCGGGTTTCATCTGTCCATGACCGATGGCCACTCTGGCATCGGGCACATATTTTTGTATGAGACTGGCTATCTCGGGCAGGTTGGAGATGCGACTGTTGACGAAATAGACCTGTCCGTTGCGGCTCATCTCGAAGTTGATGGCATCGGCGATCAACTCATGGTTGTACGTGCCCAGCTCTGTATATACTGGATACCTGTTGGGCGGGGGTGTGCGGATGATGCTCATATCGCGTGCTCCCATGAGCGAGAACTGGAGTGTACGTGGTATGGGCGTGGCCGACATGGTGAGCGTGTCGACATTCGACTTGAGCTTGCGCAGCTTCTCCTTGGTCGAGACACCAAACTTCTGTTCCTCGTCGATGATGAGCAGTCCGAGGTCTTTCCACTCCACGTTCTTACCCAGTATCTTGTGTGTGCCGATGAGGATGTCTACCCGCCCGTCTTTCAGTTTGTCCAAGATGTCCCTGGTCTGTCTGGCCGTACGGGCACGTGAGAGATATTCCACATTGGCAGGCAGGTCGCGCAAGCGCTCCTTGAACGTCTGGTAATGCTGGAAGGCAAGCACCGTGGTGGGTACGAGCACCGCCACCTGCTTGGAGTCGCACACCGCCTTGAAAGCGGCCCTGACAGCCACCTCTGTCTTGCCGAACCCCACATCGCCGCACACCAGGCGGTCCATGGGCCGTGAGCTCTCCATATCCGCCTTCACCTCATTGGTGGCCTTCAGTTGGTCGGGGGTGTCCTCGTAGAGGAAACTGGCCTCCAGCTCATGCTGCATATAGTTGTCGGGGCTGAAAGCGAATCCCTTCTCATGCCGACGCTTGGCATAGAGCTTGATGAGATCGCGCGCGATATCCTTGATGCGTGTCTTGGTGCGCTCCTTCATCCGTTCCCATGCCCCGGTGCCGAGGGTGCTGAGCCGCGGCGGCTCCGTGCTGTCGCCATTGCGGTACTTGGAGATCTTATAGAGTGAGTGTATAGACACATCGACGGTGTCGCCCCGCTGATACACGATACGTATCATCTCCTGATAGCTGTCGCCGTTGGCTACGCGCACAAGTCCGGCAAACTTGCCAATGCCGAAATCGACATGCACGATGAAATCTCCGGGTTCCATCTCCTGCAGCTCCTTCATCGTGAGCGCCATCTTGCCCGCCCTGGCCTTGTCCGACCTGAGGCTGAACTTATGGAACCGGTCGAAGATCTGGTGGTCGGTGAAGAAGCACAGTCCGTGTTCATTGTCGGTGAATCCCTCATGCAGGGTCTTGTCTACCGCTTCGAAGGCGTGCTGACGGCCATCGGCGGCAGTCTCATCCTCAAAGCCCTCACCAGCCAGGATATCGCGCAGGCGTTGTATCTGCTTGGCACTGTCGGAGAGGACATACAGATGAAATCCTCTCGACCTGTAATCGTCAAAGGTCTGTGCGAGCAGCGAGAAATTCTTGTGAAAGAGAGGCTGCGGCGAGATATCAAACCTGATGACCACCTGTGGTGTCCCCACCGGTCTTGAGCCGAAGTCAATACGTCTGAATGCTGTCATCTGCTCCTTAAACTGCGCCGGGCTGACCAATTGGCTTTCCCTCCGCATCTCCCTGACAATCTCATCACGCTCCTGTTCGGTGGCCGTCTCCAGTTTCTCATGCAATGCCTGAGACGAGAAGCCCTCGTCGTAGATACGGCCGATCATGTCGCAAACATAGGGATAGTCTTTGGCCGCAATGACGCAGCCAGGCGGCAGGAATGTGGCAAAGGAGACCTTATCGGTGGTTTTTCTCATCTCCGGCACGATGTCGACGTTGACTTTTTTCTCTTTCGACAACTGCGTTTCCACCTCAAAAGTGCGTATGGTCTCTATCTCGTCGCCGAAGAAGTCGACCCTATAGGGATACTCGCAGCTATAGGAATAGACGTCGAGGATACTGCCACGCAGAGCAAATTGCCCCGGCTCATAGACATAGTCGTGCTCCTCGAAGCCAAATCCCCTCAAAGTCTTGCTGATGTGCGACAGATCGATGGTCTGCCCTACCCTCAGCGTGAGCGTACGCTCGTCGAGACTTCGCTGGGAGACGACCAACTGGGAGAGAGCCTCCGGGCAGGTGACGATGTAAACCTGTCGATCAGTCTCACCGCCGGTGAGGGCTGAAAGTCGTGTGAGCACCTCGGTGCGCAGGATATCGTTGGCTGCGTCGCGCTGTCCGTACTTGACCGCCCTCTTGTATGAAGAGGGAAAGAAGAGCACGTCTTCCTGCCCGAGCACCTGGGTGAGATCGTGGTAGAAATATCCGGCCTCGTCGTTGTCATTGAGTATAAAGACGATGTTTTCATGGGTGTTTTTTGCCATGCCCGCAAAAAACAAAGAAGCGGCAGAGCCCAATAATCCCTGCAGGAAAACGCTTCTTACCGAGTCGTCGTCCAGTGCTTTTTTGAGTGCTCCGCTCTGCGGCAGCACGCTATACAGATGCTGTATATCTTGTATTTTCATAAAATCAGTCGGCCGGCATGGGAGGATACTTGCGGAACCACCCATCCCATCTGAGCCTCATCACGCCGAAGAACGCCTCTCCGAAGATGCCACCGCTCATCTTGCTGACCCCCTCGCGGCGGTTGACGAAAACGACGGGCACCTCTTTGATGCGAAACCCGATCTTATAGGCGGTGAATTTCATCTCTATCTGGAATCCATACCCCTTGAACCGAATCTTGTCGAGTTCTATCGTCTGCAGCACGCGCCTTTTGTAGCATTTGAAGCCGGCAGTGGTATCGTGTATGGTGAATCCAGTGACCAGCCTGACATATTTTGAAGCGAAATAACTCATCAGGACACGTCCAATGGGCCAGTTGACCACATTGACACCGCTCACATAGCGTGAGCCGATGGCCAGGTCGTATCCCTCGTCGTGGCAAGCGGCATACAGTCTGGGCAAGTCTGCAGGATCGTGACTGAAGTCAGCGTCCATCTCGAAGACATATTCATAGTCTCTCTGAAGTGCCCACTTGAAGCCAGTGATATAGGCGGTGCCAAGTCCGAGCTTGCCCGACCGCTCCAGGATGAAGAGCCTGTCTTTGAACTCATTGTCGATGAGTCCATGTACGATCTGTGCGGTGCCGTCAGGACTGCCGTCGTCTATGACAAGGATATGGAAAACCTTGTCGAGCGAGAACACGGCACGTATGATTTTCTCTATGTTTTCCTTCTCGTTATAGGTCGGGATGATTACTATGCTGTCAGACTTTTCCATTGCATCATGAGTTGGGATGACAAAGATAGACAAAGTTTTTGAAAAAAAGGCAAGCGAATGAAAAAAATTCCGCTACTGGTCGGGATTCTCCACATATCCCTGATATTCCGGCACGAGGTCCGCCATGATGACATCATAGCTCTCCCGCATCGTAGCCTGTATGTTCTCAGCCCCGGCTCCCTTGGGAGGGATGGGCTGATGGATGGTGAGAGAGAGCGGGTGCCAGTTGACCCAATGCCAGTCGCGCGTGCGTGGCATGACATTGAATGAGCCATTGATCGTGAGGGGAGCCACCGGGAGCTGCAATTCGTCGGCCAGTGCGAAGGCACCACGCTTGAAAGTGGCCATGTGGCCGGTAAAGGTGCGCGCGCCCTCAGGAAATACGACGAGCGACATGCCGTCCTGCAGCACCTTGCGTGCCTGCTCGTAGGACGCTTGTATCTTCTTGGGTCCCCGCTTGTCGATCATGATATGATGGGCGGCCTGGCATGCGATGCCGACAAACGGTATTTTCCGTATCTGATATTTCATCATCCACTTGAAATTGCGGTTGAGGAAGCCATAAATCAGGAAGATGTCGAAAGCACCCTGGTGGTTGGCGACGAAGACATACGACTGTCCTGGCTTGAGATTTTCCCTGCCCTCTACCTTGACAGGCAACAAGAGCACCCTCACGATGAGCCATGCCCACCACTTGCCCGGATAATATCCCCAGAAGTGTCCATTTCCCACGGAGCAGCCTATGACTACCATCAATGCGATGATAATGGTCCATACCACCAATATTGGGATAAAGACCACGATCTGATAAAAACGGTACAAATATTTCATAATATCAGCTTTGATTACTTCTTTTTATGCAATGTCATCAGCACCACCTCACCCGGCACTCCATATCGGAAGGGGATCAGTCCGCCCAAGCCTTTGGTCACGAAGAGGTGCCTTCCGTCACTCTCATACATGCCCGCGTCCTCACGATAGAATATATTGGTGGGCGAGAGGCCGAATATCTTGACTTGCCCGCCATGGGTGTGCCCGCTGAGGGTGAGTTGAGCCTTGGAATCGGGCAAGACCGTCTCCCGCCAGTACCTCGGATTGTGCACCAGCATGAGAGAGAAGGTCTCGTCGGGCATACCTTCTGTGGCGAGTTTCACATTACGGTATCCCTCTTTACAATGCGGCTCCTCGTTGCCCTCAAGCCCTACGATGTATATCGAGTCGGCACCACGCCGGAGCTGTGTATGCTCATTGAGCAGCAGGTGCCAGCCCAGCTCCCGTTGCAGTCTTTTGGTCTCTTCCACGTTAGCAGCCTTCTCTTGGTCAGTGCCTCCTACATATTTGGCATAGTCATGGTTTCCCATGACGGAGAAGATGCCGTCGGGTGCTTTCAGTCTTGACAAAGCCCAGAGATGCTCATGTATCTCGTCGGGTTGAGTGTTCTGTATGTCGCCGATGAAAAATATCGCGTCTGGGTGCCATGCGTTGATGCTGTCGAGTGCCGTATTGAGGATCACGCTGTCAGCGTCGTTGTAACTGTCCAGGTGGATATCGGAGAAGACGGCGACCCGGTAGCCATCGAAGGCGTCGGGCAGGCTGGCCGAGCGGTATTCCACCCGGTTGACCTCCAGTTGGCTGAATCCTACCGTCGAGCCTTCTATCACGACATAAATGGCAGCCATGGCGAGCATACCGCCCAATACCCCACCCCAGTTGACGTGGTTAGAGCCGCCGCACCGTCGCATCAGCCAATTGACCCCGTCACACAGCGCATAGATGGCCTTAGGCACGATCCACACACCGAGGATGAAGAGATAGACATTGAGCGAAGTCTGCGGGTGGGGTGTGAAATCACGAGTACACGTAAGCCCCACGGTAAAAGCCAGCATCAAGAGGGCGGGCACCCACCAAAGCCACCGGCTCCACCTGGGCCTTTCTTTATGTAGCATCCATCTCACGTAAAGCCAGAGGTCTGGCAAGAGGATGAGCAAAACGAACAATAATACAGCTCTTGCTATCATCAGTTTCTACACATGATATTAGAGGCAAGGAATCGCCTCACTAATTCTACCGGCAACCCTCTACGACCAGCATATTCGGCCACCTGGTCCTCGCCTACAGGTCCGAGGTTGAAATAGCGCGCCTGGGGGTGAGCCAGCATCAGTCCGGATACCGACGCATGAGGCCTCATTGCTCCGCTCTCAGTGAGCCTGATACCGATGCCGGGCATATCGAGCAGTCCGGACAAGACGAAATTGAGGCTGGTATCGGGAAGCGACGGATAACCCACCGCCGGCCGTATGCCCACATATTCGCCTCGTAGCATCTGCGGGATGCTGAGTCGCTCGCCAGCTGCATATCCCCATAGGCTGGTACGCACCTGCTGATGAAGCCTCTCGGCAGTAGCCTCGGCCAGCCTGTCGGCCAGCGTCTGTGCCATCATGGCCATATAGGGGTCGGAGGCATAGTCTTTCTCCATTCTCACATCGACCGTCGTGGCAAAAAGCCCCACCTTGTCAGGTGTGTGTCCCCTGCCATAAGGCCTCACAAAGTCGGCGAGGCACAGGCAATGCGTGCCACCCTTTGGGACCGTCTGTTGGCGCAACATAGGAAGTCTCGTCTCACCCACGATGATATCATCTCCCTGGCTGTAAGCGTCGCATAGCGCAAACACCGCCTTGGTATGATAGTGTGATGCAAACTCCCTGAGCAGCTGCAGCGCATCTTGTCGCAGGGTATCTTGGTCTTTACGTCCATGGCCACCGACCTGCCAGGCATGGTAAAAATAGACCCAGTTGACATAGGGTTCCAGTTCATCAATCGTATATGTAAAGACCCGGCGATCGACCATCATTGCCTGAACGACACCTCATGTCCCCGCACCGTCTCGTCGAAGACACCGTTTGAATATACCAGCTGGCCGTTGCACAAGGTGTGCTCTACACGCCAGTTGAACGAGCTACCGGTCAGCGGACTCCATCCACACTTGCTCTGTATGACATCCTCCGTGACTGTCCATGGAGACGACGGTCTCACCACGACGATGTCTGCCCAGTAACCTTCACGGAGGAACCCCCGGCGTGACACTCCGAAAAGCATGGCAGGATGGTGGCACATCAGCTGCACTACACGCTCCACGGAGAGCACCCCCTCATCGGCCAGCTGCAACATGGCCGGCAAGGAGAACTGCAGCATCGGCATACCCGACATGGCTCTGCGGCATCCGCCCTGCTTCTCTGACAACAAATGGGGAGCATGATCGGTGGCTACGGTATAGATGCGCCCGTCTGTCAGTGCGCGGCGCAACATGTCGCGGTCGTGGCGCGTCTTGACCGAAGGATTGCACTTGATGAGCGCACCTTTGTCCTTATAATCAGCTTCGGTGAAGCAAAGATGAGCCAGCACGGCCTCGGCAGTGATCCGCGGTAAGCACGTATCGTCGAGCACGGGTTCAAAAAGGGTCAGCTCACGGGCCGTCGTGAGATGAGCCACATGCAGCCTTGTCCCGTATCTGCGGGCCAGGGCCACAGCCCTCGACGACGAGGCATAACATGCCTCCTCAGAGCGTATATAGGGATGGTATACCACATCAGGGTCGTCGCCATACCTGCCTGTCACCTCGTTCATCCGCTGGTTGATCAAGGCTGTATCCTCGCAATGGGCAACGACGGGGAATTCTGCCGCGCTTGCGAACACTTCCTCGAGTGCTTTCTCATTGTCCACGAGCATATTGCCCGTAGAAGACCCCATAAAGAGCTTGATGCCCGGGATGCGATGTGGGTCGAGCGACCTGAAGAGGCGCACGTTGTCATTGGTGGCTCCGAAGAAGAAAGAGTAGTTGACACTGCTCTTATGCCGTGCCAGTTCGAATTTCTCTTCCAATGCCTCTATAGTGACCGTCTGCGGCACGGTGTTGGGCATATCGAAATAGGTGGTCACACCGCCCCATGCCGCGGCCCTGCTCTCGCTTTGTATATCCGCTTTGGCCGTGAGGCCGGGGTCGCGGAAATGCACGTGGGAGTCGATGACTCCTGGTATGACGACACACCCCGTAGCATCAATACGCAAGTCGTAATTGCCGCGGGGTGTATAAGATGACGGGTATATCTTGCTGATCACGTCATCGTCAACAACGATATGTCCTTGAGAAGTCTTACACTCATTGACTATCGTGGCATTGAAGATCAGTATACGCATTATTTGTCGTCAGTCTGTTGGTCTTTGGTCTCCTCGGCTGGCTTGGCCAGTTCGTTGGGTGTTGGCGGCGTGGGCAGCGTAGCTTGTTGCGCCTGTGGCTGTGGAGCTGCAGTCTGGGGTGGTGCCTCCAGTCCGTTCTGCATATTCTGCAGATGACTGGCATTTTCCAGATACTTTTTCACGTAGGGGTCGTTTTTGAAGTTGTCGGTGGCCTTGCTCATCAGCTCCACCACCCATGGACTCATCTCTGGCATCTGCCCCAAAGTGACGATCATGAACAGTCCCGGCCCGAGGACGTTGTCAAAATTGCTGGAGATCGACTGAGTGAAGAGCGTGTCGAGACTCATATTGATGAGCTGGTTTTGGCGTCCCAGTTTGCTCACCACCTCAGCCATGTCTTCCCCGTCCATGAAAGCCCTGTCGTACTCATGCTGCAACTCCTGCGACTGCAGGGTGAGGCTGTCGAGTGTTTTCATAAACCGGTATAGCCTGTCGTTGAGCGGTGTGCCACCCCACTCTGTCTTGGAGTTGTTGATTCTCACCCTGATATCACCGTTCTCCAACACGAGCGGCAACGGCTGACTGTTGTTGTCTATGATGAGGAATCCGATACGTGAAGAGTCGACGGTACCTGTGAAAGAAAACTTCCCGTGTATGATTTCCGTAGAGTCAACATCCTTCAGCTCATTGCTTTTGACAGCCTTGAGAAACATCATACGGCTGTCGAGTCCGGAGATATCCGACGAGCCTTCAATATTGTAAGAATTGAGGCATGATGTGACGGACATCAGGCAAAACGCAGTGGCAAAGAGATAAAAAAACTTGTTCATAAATCCGGTATCGTATATTTTCTTCAATACAAAATTAATATCAATTTGTGACGTGAGAAAAAAAAAGCTCGCTTTTTAAATATATTATACTCACTTTTAGAAGTTTTTAAGATTCTTTCTCCAGTTCGTTGGATATTCTGTGTGTGGTGTAGAGTTGCAGGATGGCTGCCACGAGGAGCAGCATGACCCACTTATTATAAACATACTGAATATAGGTGACGGTGGAGAAGAACTGCCTTGAGAACAAATATGCGGTATCGGCCATGGAGAGCCCTGCGACGAGAAAGAAGACGTCGGAGAGGAGCATGATCTTACGGAGTCTTCGTATGGCATGATTCTGCCCGTCGTAGCGCTGCTGCACCTGCATGGCGACAAACAAGACTGAGCCGAGTATATATACCCAGCAAAAGATCTCGCTATGCCACAACATGGCACTGCATCCGGCCCCGATGGTCATCAACACGCCTCCTACAAGAAATACCAAGCTCTGTGTCTTACTCAACTGTCGCATCTGTCTCTTCCTCCAATTCGTCGCTCATGACAAAAATATCCTCATCGTCGGCCTTCATGAAATACCGCTCCCGTGCGATTTTTCTGATGGCCTCCGGGCTTCGCTCCAGTTCACTCAGGCGTACAGAGTCTTTGTGATACTGGCTTTCTTGTTTTTCTATTTCCTCTTGCAGTATGCTGATCTGCTGGTTGTACCGATAGCGCTGCAGCATGCTGTTCTCGCCGATGACGGTGAGAAGCGCAAGCCCCAGAATGATCACGAAGATATATTTGAAGCGGCGTAAGAATTTGCCTATTTTGTTTTTGTTGTACATTTCCAATTTTTCAAAATGCAAAAGTAGTGAATGTTAGAGAGAAATGCAAATCAATTGGGGATTTTATTTTGCGGTTAGAAAAAATAATGCTAATTTTGTCACTCTAATCCGACGAACACAACCGAAACATATATGGAATATATCGTATCAGCACGCAAATACCGCCCCACCACCTTCGACAGCGTGGTGGGACAGTCTGCGCTGACCACTACGCTCAAGAACGCGGTGAAGAGCGGCAAATTGGCACATGCCTTCCTCTTCTGTGGTCCACGCGGTGTGGGCAAGACCACATGCGCGCGCATTTTTGCCAAGACCATCAACTGCGAGCATCCCACCCCCGACGGTGAGGCATGCGACGAATGCGAGAGCTGCCGCTCATTCAACGAGCAGCGCTCACTCAACATCTTCGAGCTCGACGCAGCGAGCAACAACGGTGTAGAGCACATCAAACTGCTGATCGAGCAGACTCGCGTACCCCCGGTGCTCGGACACTACAAAGTATTTATCATCGACGAGGTGCACATGCTCTCGCCCGCAGCTTTCAACGCCTTCCTGAAGACCCTGGAGGAACCTCCCTCGTATGTAATCTTTATCCTTGCGACCACCGAGAAGCACAAGATCCTGCCCACCATCATCTCGAGGTGCCAGATCTACGACTTTGAGCGGATGGACGTGCCGCATATCGTCGCCCACCTGAAGATGGTGGCCGACAAGGAAGGCATCAGCTACGAAGAAGAGGCCCTGACGGTCATTGCCGAGAAAGCCGACGGCGGCATGCGCGACGCGCTGTCTATCTTTGACCAGTGTGCCAGTTTCTGCCGTGGCAGTCTCACGTACGACAAGGTGACGGAGAACCTGAACGTGCTCGACAGTGAGTATTTCTTCAAACTCATCGACCTGAGCCTCGACAACAAGATAGCAGACATGATGGTGCTGCTCAACAGTGTCATCTCCCACGGTTTTGACGGCGGCCAGCTCATCAACGGTCTCGCCAAGCATGTACGCAACGTGCTGATGGCCCGTGACCCCGTCACGCTGCCACTGCTGGAAGTGAGCGACCGGCAGCGCGAGAAGTATGCCGAGCAGGCAAAACGTTGCCCTGTGCGTTTTCTCTACAAGGCCCTGCGCTTCTGCAACCAGTGCGACACCTCTTATCGCCAGAGCAGCAACAAGCGCCTGCTGGTGGAGCTGACCCTTATCGAGATAGGGCAAGCCACCCAGGAGGACACGCCCGGCAGTGGGCGCAGCCCACGAAGACTGAAAACCCTGTTTAGGAACTTGGTAGCAAGCAGTCATCATCAACCGGCTTCGCAGGTGGCCGGCACTGCACGTCGTCAGCAAATAGCACCGCAGGCTGTGGCGCAGACGACGGCTACCCCCCAGCCTGAAACTCTGAGCATAAGCACCAGGCCTGTAGAATCCTCTCAACCCACGGCCCAGCCTCATATCTCTATGCCGAAGCTTAATTTCAGCAAGATCTCCGTCTCCTTCAAGAGTCTTCAGGAGAGCAAAGACGCCCGGAAAGCTACGGCAGAGCCTGAGATTACGAACAAAGAAGAGAAGAAGCTTTTTGCCCAGGAAGACCTGGTGCGCGAGTGGACGGCGATGTGCGGCAGGATGCCCCAGCAGATGGCAGGCCTCGCCGCCCGCCTGAGACATATCACGCCGCAGATCACCGACTATCCCAACATCGAGTTGGTGGTTGACAACCAGACACTGCTGGAACAAGTGAACCGCATCAAAGGTCGCATTCGCTCGACGATGGCCTTGGCCTTGCACAACGGCAATATCAACTTCAACACTCGTCTTGCCAAAGCAGAGGAGGTGAAGCCGATACTGACGAAAAAAGAGATTTTCGATGAGATGCGCAAAGAGAACCCCGCCATCGAGCAACTGCGCACGAGTCTCGACCTGGAAATGACCTGACTCGCGCCTGAGAGACTAAATCAGCGGCATCCCGGCCTGCTCACATTCAGCCCTCATCTCGTCGGACCATATACTGGCCTGTATCTCGCCGATATGTGCCTTGTGCAAGAGCATCATGCACAGACGGCTCTGCCCGATACCGCCACCGACGCTCAGCGGCAACCTGTCTGAAAGCAACTGCTGATGGAAGTAGAGTTGTTCACGACTTTCCTGATGTGCAATCTTCAGTTGCCGCAGCAAAGCCTCCCGGTCAACACGTATGCCCATCGACGACAATTCCAACGAACGCCCTAAGACAGGATACCAAATAAGGATGTCGCCATTGAGTCCCTTCCGTCCATCCTCGGCCACGGTCGACCAGTCGTCGTAGTCGGGAGCACGTCCGTCATGCGGTTTTCCGTCGGAGAGCTGTCCTCCAATACCAATCACAAACACGGCCCCGAGCTCGCGGCAGATAGTATCCTCGCGCTCCTTGGCTGTCATACCAGGGTATTTCTGGAGCAACTGCTCGCTATGTATAAAATGTATTTTTTCGGGTAGGAAGGGCTTGATCTGTGGATAAGATTCACACACAAGATATTCCGTACGCCTGATGGCACAATAGATGCGCCCGACGATGTCTTTCAGAAACTCCACGGTGCGCTGCTCTCGTGTGATGACAGCCTCCCAGTCCCATTGATCCACATAAAGCGAATGGATATTGTCCAGTTCCTCATCTGCGCGGATGGCGTTCATATCCGTATAGATGCCATATCCCGGCTCTACCTGCTGCTCGGCGAGCGTAAGCCTCTTCCATTTAGCCAGCGAATGCACCACCTCAGCGCAGGCGTCGCCCAAGTCTTTGATCGGGAATGTCACCGCGCGCTCCACACCATTGAGGTCGTCGTTGATACCGAGTCCCTTGAGCACAAAGAGCGGTGCGGTCACACGGTGAAGCCTCAGCTCTGTACTCAGATTCTGCTGAAAAAAGTCTTTTATCAGTTTGATACCCTGTTCGGTCTGCCTCATGTCGAGTAGCGCCTTGTAGTCTGTCGGTTTAATCAGTGTTCCCATTTTGGATATGCTTCAATTTCAGGGTGCAAAGGTAGGCAAAAAAAAGCAACGGACAAATAAAAACGTGGAAAATTTTACAAAAAGAAAGCAAATTGACCATTTTGCTTTCTTTTTGACGCTAATAACATCATAAATAATTTCTTTATTGCGAGTTTTGACTTTTCAAATATGACTTTTCAGAGTTGATTTGTCATGGAAAAATCATAAGAAAAATATGGTTGGTTCATGAGAAAATAGTATATTTGCAAAATAAATATCTGTTCAAAACCCCATCCGTCATGAAAAAAACTATCTTTTTCTCTCTCTTTCTCTGTATGTCGGTCTTTGCCATCCACGCGCAGACCACCATCCCCCTGGTTTATGACCAAGAGAACACTGGTGCACACTTCACTGCTCCCGCCATGCCTGCGGCAGACCAGTTGCCGATGTGCTATACCCTTCGCGATCCTCTGCTATGGTGCGACGGCAGCGGCCGCGCACAACTGTTCAGCGACTGGGAGCGCAGGCGTAATGAGATAGCCGCTGAGATACAGCATTATGAGATCGGCACCAAGCCACGTGTCGCCAAGGAGGAGTTGACAGCCCGCATGGACGGCGACACTCTCATCGTAGAAGTCATACGCCATGGCGAGCGACTCACCCTGAAATCGCTCATCCACTATCCAAAGACCGGCACAGCCCCCTACCCTCTTATGATCGGCACGAGTATGATCTCGCTGCCCCGGCAGTTATTGCAGGACATGCCCCTGGCCACCATGACATTCCACGAGAAACAAGTGAACGACTATGGCCAGTGGGGCAAGCATCATGAGCGCGGCGAGCATCCTTTCGACCGTCTCTATCCCGACCTGAAAGACAACGGTGCATACAGCGAGTGGGCATGGGGACTCAGCCGCCTGATCGACGGTCTGCAACTGCTTGGCGAAAAGGTCACCCGCATCGACACCCGCCACATAGGTGTCACCGGATGCTCCTACGCCGGCAAGATGGCCCTTTTCTGCGGTGCCTTCGACGAGCGCATCGCACTGACCATCGCCCAGGAGCCCGGAGGTGGCGGAGCTGCCTCCTGGCGCGTGTCGCACATGCTCGACAGCGTGGAGAGCCTCGACCGCACCGACTATCACTGGTTTAAGGAAAGCATGCGCACCGACTTCGCCAACGAGCGGACGTTTCGTCTGCCACACGACCGTCATGAGTTGTGCGCCATGATATGCCCCCGCGCCCTTCTGATACTGGGCAACACAGACTACAAATGGCTTGCCGACGAGTCGGCCTATGTGTCGATCGAGGCTGCTTCCAGAGTGTGGCAGCACTATGGCATCGGCGACCGTGTGGGCTACTCCATCGTCGGCGGCCATCCACACTGCATGCTGCCTGAGAGTCAGTATCCTGAAGTCAAGGCCTTCATCAGCCGCTTCCTTTTAGGTCAGGACACCGAGACAGGCGGTGTGGCCATCGCGCCCGACTTCAAGGGAAAGACCGACCTGGGCAAATGGATGCCCGACCCGGTGGGGGCCTCGTGGGAGACCGCCCGTCAGGCTGTAGACCACATGAAAATCGGATGGAACTTAGGCAATACTCTGGACGCCACAGGCAAACGCGACACTATATCCGTCACGCCCACCGACTTTGAGACCAGCTGGCGCCAACCGGTCACCACGCGCGCCATGATCCACGCCTTCAAGGAGCGTGGCTTCAATTGCATCCGCATCCCCGTGACATGGGACAAGCACCTCGACAGTGCCGACCGTATCGACCCCGCCTGGCTGCGCCGTGTGGCACAAATCGTCAACTACGTGATCGACGAGGACATGTACTGCATCCTCAATGTGCATCACGACACGGGCACACACGGATGGCTCAACGCCGACCCGGAGCGCTATCCCCAGATCAGCCAGCGGTTCAAACGTCTGTGGCAACAGATTGCCGAGCGCTTTGAGCCTTACGGCGAGCGGCTGCTGTTTGAAGGTTTCAATGAGATGCTCGACAAGGACGGCCACTGGAACAGCACCACGCCGGCCAACTATGAGGCCATCAACGCCCTGGCGCAGGACTTCGTCGACGTGGTTCGCCGCACTGGCGGCAACAACGAATGGCGCAACCTGATTGTGACCACCTATAGTGCCAATGGCGGAAAGACCACACTGGGAGCCTATCGTGTGCCCAAAGACCTGCATGAGCACCATCTCATCGGCGAAGTGCATTTCTACGACCCCCAGGAGTTTTGTTTCCCGGAGCACCAGCCTACCGTATACACCAAGAAATATCAGAAGACGTCACGCAAGATGATCCGTCGCATCGCCGACCACTTCGACCGTCTTGACCTGCCTGTGATTATCGGCGAGATAGCGGCCTTCGACAAGAAGAACATGCCGGAGCGCGTGAAATTTGCCCGCCTCGTCTCTGACGAGTGCAAACGCAGGGGCATCACCCTCGTCTGGTGGATGGGACTGCTCGACCGCAGCACCCTGAAATGGAGCGAGCCGGAGATCGTGGATGCTCTCATGGAAGGTGTACAATAAAGTTGCCAATGGCGACTTTTCACCCGTCAGAAACTTTTCCTTCCTCAAAATTTGCCAGTTTCAGGATTATTGCGTACATTTGCATCCACTTTTACGCATCGGTCCCGTAGCTTAGCTGAATAGAGCGTCAGATTCCGGTTCTGAAGGTCTTGGGTTTGAATCCCAACGGGATCACTTTATAAAAATCCGCAAGAAACTGACACACAGCATCTTGCGGATTTTTCAGTTTGCATAATGCACCACATTTGCACCACTAAACATCTATTATTATCCAATGTCCATGGCTTGCTGACCCTTCTCTATCAAGGAGTCTGATGCTTTTTAGTTTATTAACATGCTTTTGAACTGCAGTCACAGAGATACCTACTTTCTTGGCAATATCGCCTCTTGTGATATAGTTATCAGCATATATCAGTTTATAAATGGTTGCAGCTGTTTCAGACAACCCTTTAGATAACTCTTTAGATAACCTTATAGACAACCTTTCAGGCAACTCTATGGATAACTCATTAGGCAACCCTACATTACTTGACCTAGGTGACGGGACTGGCAATATCAGTTCAACTTCGTCAACATCCAGTTTGTTCAACAGTAGTGGCTCGCCCCAATTGGTTTCTTTCCATGCTGCTATAATCTTTGGGAATCCAGAACCGACATTCTCACCAAAGCCTATCATGCGGAGCATATTCTGAATCTTCGGATTACGAGCCTTAGAGTTTCCACCCCAGGCCAGACCGAGAAGTCCTCTGAAGTCTCCTCGTCCTTGTGCCATAAGATAAAAAAATGGGATGACATTCGGGAGATGTTGTCACGGCAGCTGCCATAATCAGATTCTAGTCAGACTTCTCAAAGATATTTTTTGGTGTTTATATTTCGTCGCCGCCTTTGGCGGGAGCGAATCCCGCCTTTGGCGTGCGACAGTATAAACGAATTGAGGACCAATGACATAAATAATAAAAAAAGATTTACACTATGAAACAAGTATCAAGAAAAAATCGTATATTTGTAGCGTGCATCCACATCTGTGTGTGGTGGTAGGAAATATGTGAGGTGAAACGAATCTAAAACTCGATCCCGGTGATTCAATTAATATTATTTCTTTTGGTTAATTTCTTGAATGTTAGTGAATAAGTATGAAAAAAAATATTTCACATTTTATCTATATCATAGCCATGGCATTCATTGCGATGTCATTCTCGTCATGTGCTACCATCATTTCAGGTTCTACTGCAAAAATATCCCTCGACGGAAGCGTGGACGAACCTGTAACCATCTCGAGCAGTTATGGAGTATACGAGGATGTGAGATTGCCTACCACTGTTGAAGTGAAACGGAAACATCTTGATGGACAACGTATAAAAATCAGTTCCGAACATTATGCCTATAAAGATATTGTTCTTCGCAAGTCATTGAACTACTGGTCTATCCTGAGTGCCTATATTTATGCTTTGCCATTGGGCGTCGATTTGTTAACCAACGCTGTGAGCAAGCCCCGTCAGAAAGACTTTTTCATTGTGCCCTTGAAAACCCAACAGGAAGCAGACTCACTAAACAGGATCGACTCCTTGCGTATGGTCGCCGAAAAGGAAACACGAGAGCGTGCCAAAATACTTCCCTCAAAATACCCACGTCACGAGATTGTCGGCTCCTTTGGATTTGGTCCTAATCAAGCGGACAAAGATCAACGCGCCATGAATCAAGAGTGCTATCATCATTATCCGATAGAAAGGGAAGGAGAATGTTTTGACATTATTGGACAATCTTATTTAACCACCCATATTGAGTATCATTACCGACTTAATCGGAAGTGGGACTTAGGGGCAATCATGGGATGGGGTGTATCTAAGGAAATCTACGGCAGTTATTTCTACTACGACAGGCCAATACTTCCGTCCACAGAAGAAGATGATGTTTATTCATACGGCCGGCATGTGTATCGCAGTTTCACCGTTGCTCCCTCCGTACGTTTTACATGGCATGAAAGAAAGCAGTATCGTCTGTATTCTCGCGTGGCATTAGGATTGTTGCGCCATCACCTTACCTATCGTTATTATGAGGATATATGTGATGACTATGAAAATTACAAATACACCACCGTCCATCAAGAGAGCATTGACCATCTGAAATGGAGGATGGGTTATCAGGTTTCTCCTCTTTGTATGAGTGCAGGCTCTGACCATTTCAGGTTTTTCGGAGAATTGGGATATGGATGTCTAGGCGTGTTCAATTTGGGATTATGTATTTCTTTTTAACATATATTTCGGAAGTCCGAAACTTCATGGAATTAAGAAGTTAAGAAGTAACCAGAGGGACAGGTGCCTAATCGATCGGATGGAGATGAGTATTAGGGGTAGATGAAGTGAAAGAAACTGTGTCTTTTACAGCTCCTGTATCAAAACATAATTAATTAACCATGAGGAAACGTATCATGGGAACAAGAAATATGATAAGTGTTTTCTTCTCAACACCGTAGAAATCGTGACCGTCAGAAAGGTAAGATTATGAGAAAAGAAGCAATCATGCATGCCGTGTGCCTGCTGTCCACCGCCATGCCGGTCACGCAGGCCCTGTGCCAGTCCCCGGGCCACAACTATGTCATGACGGAGAGGCTGCCTCTCCTACTGAGAATCAATAACTTTTGATTTTGCGTAAAATGTGTAATTGTTATTTTTGGAACATAAAAAGATTTTTATTAGCTTTGTATCATGAAGTAAATACTTATGGTATTATAAAAATTTTTATCATGATGAGAAAGACATTATTCACGACCGTTATATTACTGGCCATTGGGGGATACGCTTTTCCCCAGCACATTTCCCTGGAATTTCCCAAGGAGATGATACAAAAAAATGACTATGGCTGTCCCTCACTTCAAATAAAAGATGACACCCTGTTTGTCTGCTGTGCCGACGGTATTTACTGTAAGGACTTGGCCTCCGACTCTGATTGGGAACCATACGCTTTCCAGGGTTATTCACTTCAGTCTTTCGCCCGTCATGAGGATGCTCTAATTGCCGTTGGGCTCGAAGAAGACAAGGGTAGCGAGGTTTTTATACTTAAAACAGATGGTGACAGGATGCATACAGAGAATATCACCCCCTCATCAATGCACAACGCGGGGGGCTACAATACACCCCTACGCTTCACACCAAATCCTGCCAACCCCATGTCATTAGCCCTTATAACTAAAAATGGACTTTATTCCACATGTGATTTCGGCGAAAGCTGGGACAATATGAAAAAGATAAGTTCCTTCTATGGTGGCGGGATTGTCTATAATCCTTCTGACACAACGGAGTTGTTGTCGTATGGTGAAAACATCTCTCGTGAGGGGGTGGTCATGAGATATGTCAATTTTTCGTATAGAGATATGCGTGTGGTTTTAGAAGGAAGGGATGCGATGTCCGACTTTGTCATCATCCCCCACAACACAAACCTTCGTCTCTTTTCGTCCGATGAGATTATATGCAGGAGTGATGATGGCGGCAAGACCTGGGAGTACACTCCTCTGAAAAATAACATGATAAGAAAACTCCTATTCGATGCGGATGATAACGTGATGTACGCTGTAGGATATTTTGGGAGATGCATTATAGAGGGTGATGAAGAGAATTATTATTATTTCAATGTGATATACGAGTCGAGAGATGACGGCAGTAGTTGGTTGCCCATATTTGATGGGGGGAGGTGTGAAGAACAACCTTTCATATACGATGCCGTGCTTGATCATGGCAGTATATATCAATTCAGTAGTCACGGTGTCTTCAAAGTGATCGTCAACAAAGAAAAGGCAAGCGTCAGAAACATGACTACAGAAAACCACGGGTCATCAGACGTCATATACGACCTTATGGGCCGCCGCCTCATACCCCCCCCTTCGCATGGCATCTACATCCGTGGCGGCAGGAAATACGTGAGATGATAGATGTATCAGGATCTTGTCATATCCATTATTAATCATCACTTTTGGTTGAAAAAATGAATTTTAAATCGATTTTTGTATGAACAAACCGTTAGCTATATTTGTTGTTGTTTTATTGTCAATATCCTATGCTAGCGCTCAACAGAAGCCTGGAACTTTATCCATCACTCCTAAACTTGGAGCCACTCTGAGTGGTTTTAACAACAACATGCCTGCACAAGTTCGTTATGTTATCTACCCTATTTTGGATTCCCAAACGGGTCTACCCGTAATGGATATTAATAACCCACCACTTAATGTCGGTGTAGAACTATACGATAACAGTGACAAAATGGGGTTAACGATAGGTGTTGAGGGGCAGTACCAGATGACGTCTGCCCTCGGTCTTTCTTTTGGCGCTTTTTATACACAGGAAGGAGCTCGCTACACGCCAAAACAGAAAACCTCTGCCAGTAACCTCTATCAACTTACACTCCATGATGATATCAATACTTATTATCATTGCATCACCGTTCCTATACTTGCCCAATTGTATGTATGGAAAGGTTTGTCTCTAAAAGCAGGTCTTCAACCCGATTTTGCTATATACAGAAGAAATAAAAATCATGTGACCATCGACTACCTTGGAGAATCTTATGATATTCATTCTAAAGTGGATGCCAATATCAGGGGAATAGCGCTTTCCGCACCCGTAGGCATCTGCTACGAATACAAGAAATTGGTAGCTGATCTCAGGTATTGTTTCGGACTGACCAACCTAAGAAAAGATGGGATTTATTTCGAAGATCATTCAGGCATAGCTCGTGGCCATGCAATGACACTCACATTGGGTTATAAAATACAGTTTAATAAACAATTTGTCAGCAGAATTCATTAGCAAACAAATTATATACTGGTGTTCTCAAAATGTATTTTGTTCGCAAATTGTTCGCAAAACACGAAAATCAGCAACGTCACATCTCTGTAAGTTGCTGATTTTCAATGTGGGCCATCCAGGGCTTGAACCTGGGACCTCCAGATTATGAGCCGCAAATAACGATTTTTATGATACTCTATGACATGTAACTATATTGATTTTCAAAAACTTATACTTTTGTGATTTTCACAGAATCTTATAAAAATTCTCTAAATGCGATTTGTTTTCATTGATGAAAAAAGACTCTTCGAAAAGATCAGATTTCTTTACGAATGAAACATCTGCAACTTGGAAAGATAAATTATTATCACCAAAAACTGCGTTATTAACAGGAAATGCGAATTTGTATCGAGGCATATTCTTATCAATGCTTACTGTTTTATCGGTTTTAAGCCAAATTGCAAATCATCCTCGTCAATCTGATACAGACGGAAAAGATTCTTCAAAATGGCCATCTTGTTCCATGTGCTGCTTCTTGATGGACAGTAGTACAATCCTTCAGAAATCTTCTTATAGTGCTTACTTGCCTCAGTAGTAGAGAACCAAACATTTCTGTTACTTTTGGCTTCCTCATACAACAGAACAGGATTGATGGCAAACAATTTATTGATAACAGCCCACATCATTTCAGACCATTCATCCACATCCTCCCTTTCCTCTTGGAAGATGTAGTATTGAATTTTACGGCCAGTAGAAATACCATTGTCTTCTGATAGACTGACTACATCATCATCCTGCACCTCTGGTTCAAAATCAGTTTCAGGGTAGCTCCATATAGCTTTTGCCAAACGTGACAGTTCTTGTTTTCGTAGTTCCAGTTCCTCTTCACTCCATTTATCAAACTGGGCGATGTAATGGTTCATCCTCAGCCCGCTTTGCCTAAAGCCGTTCTCCATATCTCGCTTTTCAGCGAAGGGCCTGTTGCTGTACTTAATGTTATAACCAGTCAGAGTAAGGTTTGAAATGGTATGCAGCCACTTTTCTTGTATGGTTTCCCATTCAGCACCAAGTTCCTGCTTCCAGGCATTACTCAACGTCTGTGGCATGATATGCTCTATAGTTAAGATGCCTTCCTCAATATTCTCCACCACATCGTTCTTTTCTTTGCTGCTGCCATTCTCCAGCCGCTCGAAAATGTACATCTTATTCTTGGCCTGCATAGAATAGACTTTCTTGGTAGTGAAGCCGTTGATAAACTCTTCATCCTTGGGGAATGCACTCGACAATTTCTTACTTTCAAGGATATAAATCAAAACAGCCGAGTAATTGTCTGTTTCCTTCTTGTTCTTTAGAACTGCATCATGAAGTGTAGCAAATATCTTGTTCAGCGCATTGGTTGGCAAGTCGCACATCAGGCGACGGAAGATGAAGGTCTCGATACACGAGAATACTTTATAGATTTCTGTCAACGGTAACTCCACCTCTTTTGCATAAACGAGAAACGCCATAAGGAAGGGATAGGCGACTGTCATATCCAGCAGATCCAAACGTTTGGCGATCTCATTGGTATCTTTGTCACCCACTTGAAATGCCTTGATGTCACGATAGGTATTGGCATAGACCAGCATTTCCTGCAGCACTTCTTCTATGCCGTCATAACGCTTGGTAAATTCCTTAAAAGCGAAGTATATCTTCCTTTGATTAGGAATAGTTCCTTGCTTAATAGTCAGATAATTCCTAACGAAACCATCCAACTCATTGCCGCTGCATTTTTCTATCTTATTCCAATACTTGTCGTAGAATTGCTCCTGAATGTTGGGGGCCAAGTTCATCAATACGAAGTTCCTAATCTTGTCGGCCTCCGTCAAGTCAAGTCCTGTAGAGTTCAGGCTTTCGAATATCAACTGTGGATTGTCGCCGTGCTGAGGTTCCAGCTCTATATCAATGATTTCAAGACTATCAATGGCCCTGTATAGTTCGTCAGGTGTCAGTTCACGTATCTGCACAATCCTGTCGTAGAAATAATTGTAGTTGATGGTGACCTTGGAGTCTTGTATATACTCTGTCTCGTCGTTATATATCAGCCGGTCAAAAGCCGTACAATCATCGCGGAAGGGCTTTAGTCTGACCTTCCTTTCATCTCTCCTATACTTATCTATAATATACGTATCCTCCAATATCTCTGATAGCCTTGAATCTTCAGGAACACAGATACCCTTCTTCATGGCATTGATCATCGCAATAAGAATCAACGAGATAGTGGTGATGCGTTGCTGTCCGTCAATGAGTATCACTTCGTCCCTGCTATGTGCATAGGACACAATGCTACCAAAGAAGTGGGTAGCTTTACCCTCTTTGATAACACTAACAAGGTCATCGAACAACTGTTTGCAATTCTCACGCTTCCAGTCGTAATTCCTTTGATACACTGGTATGATGAATCTCTTCCTTGCTCCTTCAAGGAATTCCAGTAGATGTGATGCTGTTCCTTTCATATTTTTCTATCCTATTTGTTAGAATATAAAACTCATTGTAAACTCTTCGCCGCTTAATTGCATTTCTGACAATGATGGTTTGGATAGAATCTCAGCCAACTCACTTTTCTGAAATTCCTTGTCGGCTGCCATCTTGGCTTGGATATCTTTTATCTTCTGGGGATTTGTCAAAGCCAAGTGTTTCCGCCATTCAACAGTTTTGTCGATTTTGTAAAGCAAATAATCTATGACTTCCGAATCCGTTATTTCATAGTTGGAAAAATCAAACGTGCCACCTTCTGGCATTATCTTAAATCCGTAATCGATTTGCGATTGTCGACCCAGAGGAGCCCAGATGATGAAGGATGGCAGTTTGCAATAGACCGCATTACCTGCTTCCGACATCATGATGTTAAACTCAAAGATTCTTCTCAGATAAAACTCAACCTCCAGAAAAAGCGGGAGCCTTATATGTTTTTTCCCTAATGGCATCAGGTAGAATGTATCATACACAGGAGGCATCACCCCATTAGCCAAATAGTTTTTCCATTCTTCCATCACACCTATCAAGCAATCATATAACCCTTCTACAAATCCATCCCTGCCAGACTCTCTCGTGGCGTAAAGACATCCGCGCCAAGTTTGTAGTGCCGCAAAAAAATATAGCTTCTCATCATAACAGACAGACTCTTTCAACTCGCCATTCCTGAATGGTCTGTATATATGCTGTGCGAACCAATTCTCATATTTCGAAAACAGGTTTTCTGCCTTTCTGCCCAGCAACGGAACCTTATAGCCAGTCTGCATAGGTGGGCATTCCTTTTCCCACGTAACAAATCTCGACTGATTGTTCCATCTGAGATCTTTATATGCAAACTTTGGGAAGATATGCGACTCGCATAACTCCGTCTCATTGTCGAACAAAGGGCAAATACCTATTCTCATATTAACTTAACTCCTTATTGGAACCTAAATAGAACTGGTTAAAAGATATACAATTCCGTATTCCATTTTTATATTCTAATGTATTTCATTTCTTCCTGCAATTCTTCAACCTCGTAAAGATTCATTGGATTCAAGTTTCGACTTTCCGAACCACCCACATTCACGTATGAAATCTTTTTTGTATCCATGACTATTCGTTTCACTGATTGCAATGTAATATCATCCTCTCCTAAAACATAAATACACATTACAGCATCAGATATATCAAGATATTTGCAATCCTTACTAACATATCGATATTCATTTTCTACTTCCCAATGCGGATGCTTTTGAAAAAAAAGTTGCATTCTATTATTTATGACAAATTCTTGCTCGGCATTTTCTTTTTCTGCATCGACTCCACAAACATGTATTGGAGCAAGAATATTATTATAATCTACTTTTTCTTCGTATACTGTTGCTCCATTTGGAAATGGAATGACTTTCGTACTTTCTAATTCTATACAAACACCACTTCTTTGATAATCTCTCGCATAATGTCCCCACATCGAAGGAGAAGCATAGCCTTTAATATCTTCATAATCCAAACAAAAACTTAATTGATGATATCGCTCAACTTCTTCGAAAACTTTTGTCGAGAATTGCCTCAATACTCCTAGTGGATACCTTTTACCATTATACTCCAGGCTCATTTGTGTATATTTATAGGTTTTCTCCCTTTCATAAACATCATTACAATTTGTCCATTCTGAAAACATTAGCTTTTGTTGAATCCAGATTGAACAAAAATTGGTGAATGTAGTATAGTGATATAACTTCATTTTTTCTGTTAAAATAATAATGCTATGATATTCTCACTTTAGAAACTAAAAATCTCATCTATCCCCTGCATAATGCGCTCCGTCTGCTGGAGCACGTAGATGATGCGGGCATAGTGCTTCACGTCCTCGAAACTGAGGGTGAGACCCATGCGGTCTTTGAGCCATTTCTGAGCAGGTTGATAGCCTCCGATGTAGAACTGCCAAGCAGATTCTGGCACACCGTCGAAGTACTGCTCTGTATTGATATAGACGCGATTGTCCTGCCAACGATAGCAGTCCACTTGCAACGAGCCAGCAACGGGGAAGGTAACGCCTGTCTTTGAGGGCAGTTCTTCCATCAGATGCAGTTGTCGCAGCTCTTCTCCCTGCTCCGCTAAATCATGGAATTTCTCCCAGTCTGTTGGATAAGGTATGCGAGGGAAGTCTATTTTTAGAAATTCCTTGTAGCGTTCGCGATAGCTTGGGCTATGTAGCACAGCATAGATGTAATCGAAGAGGTCTTGGGGATAGAGCACGCCATTATAATCGCTTGTTGGGTCTATCAGAACATTGCTTTCAGCGCAAGCATAGTAGTTCAATCCCTTAGC